>NZ_CAJYOJ010000078.1 GCF_913776295.1 uncultured Pedobacter sp. | reverse complement strand
GATCATGAATATCTGGAAAGATCATCTTTGGGCGCTTTTTTTAAGCTTTGTTCAGCTCGTAAAAACATTCATCAAACAACCAAAATATGATACAATCTTTGTTCAATGACTTTTTAAGGAACGACTAAGTAGAACGGAGACACAGTGCGAAGGCCTTTTTGGATGGAAATGTATATTTCATAAGTATTTAACTATCAAATAATTACAAAATAACGTCAATGGTAGCAAAGCGAAGAATCTTTTTGTCTAACCTGTTCCTAGTGTCTCGCTAAGACATTAAAAAGTACCAAACTTAAATTACGGCACTATTCCATATCGTAGCGGGAAGCTACGACAAGAGTTAGATTGATTTTTGGCCTGATTATTTTTACACTTTGCATGCTTACTTTAAAAAGCATTTTTTAGCGATAAAAAGATGCGTCAGCTCGACTGAAGTGAAGCGGAATGGCGAGATCTATGCCCAAAAAAGCACTCCCTAGCTAGATTTATCGACTGCGCTGCGCTCCTCTCGAAATGAAGATTGGATTAGCCCAATATCTCCTTAATCTTTTCTGTTGGCCTTGCGATTACCGCTTTGTTTTCAAAAATAATAATCGGTCTTTCAATTAAAATGGGATGCGCAACCAGGGCATCAATCCATTCTTCATCAGTTAAGTTTTTTCCTTTATAATTTTCAATAAAAACCTTTTCACCTTTGCGAATCAACTCTAATGGCTTGATTATCATCTTACTGATTATTTCTTCCAGCTCAGTTCTATTGGGTGGCGTTTCCAGATAATAAACCACGTTAAAAGCCTTTCCACTGTTTTCTATCGCTGATAAGGCAGACCGGCTTTTGGTACAGCTGTTATTATGGTAGATCGTAATCATTTTAAAAATGTTTAAAGTCCGCTTACCCCACCACTAACCACCAGTTTCATGGCATCAGCTGCTGTCATATTCAAATCAATTACCTTATCTCTTCTTACAATGCAAAGCTGACCGGCAAATGAGTAGGAAAGTGGAAAATATACAGCAACCTCATCCGGAAGCTGAAGTTTATGCAGATCGTTCTGCGTTAAAAAACCAATCTTTTTTAAGCCACCCTCTACTTCAACCAGCACCGGGTGGTTAAATTTCTTCTCATCACCTACAAAAGCCTCTGTTAAATCTTTGATAGATGAATAGATAAAGTTCAGGAGCGGCAAACGCTGCATCATCCGCTGGAACCAATTGTACATCGGTTCGGTAACCAAATTAGTTACAAAAATACCGGCGAGTAAAATAATGGTAACCACGGTAAGCAACCCCAGGCCCGGGATATTTCTACTTTCGCCTGTAAGTGGATTGACACCAAATACATTCTTTACATTCAACCAGCTATCAACCGTTGTAACTGCCCAAACCACAATGAAAATACTCACGGCAATGGGTACCACAATTAATAAACCTTTAATCAGATAGTTTAAAATGGCTTTCCCAACTTTATTCATGTCGCAAAATTAGTGTTTTTTTAGTTCATTTGGTCATTAGCCACAAGTTCATTTCTTTTGAACGAGGGTTTATTGGTCGTTAGTCTCTGGTTCACTTATGCAAGGTGCATAGCTTTGCAATTGGCCGTTAGCGCACACTACGAACCTTTAACCAGCAACAAATAGGCAATCCGCTATACTAATGACCAATTAACCATTGACCATTGAACTTACTCATAGAAATAAACCCTTTTTACCCGCTGCGAAATGTTGGTGAGGATTTCGTAAGGGATTGTACCAATATCTTTAGCCAACTGCATAATGGTGTGCTTTTGATTGAAAACGATGGCTTCATCTCCAGGTTTCACCTCAATCGCGGTAACATCCAGCATAGTCATATCCATACAGATTGAGCCAATTGTAGGCACTAAATGGCCGTTGATAAGCATTTTACCAACGCCATTACCAAAATATCTGGTGTATCCATCCGCATACCCAATTTTTACGGTTGCTATCTTACCACCGTTTGGCATTACCCCTCTCCTGCTATAGCCTACGGTTTCTCCGGGAGCAAGTGTTTTCACCTGAGTAACGGTAGTTTTAAGTACCATTACCGTCTGCAAACCACTATTTTGGGCTAAAGCAGAATCAAAACCATACAGACCTATGCCCAAACGTACCATATCCATTTGCGCATCTGGCCAGCGTGAAATACCAGAAGTATTAGCAATATGCAATAACGGCTTATAACCTAATAAGTTAACCAATTGATTGGCGATGATCGTAAATTTATCGATCTGTTGCTGTGTAAATCCATCATGCTCTGCGGCATCACTGGCTACCAGGTGAGAAAAAATACTTTGTACTTTTAGCCTGGCCGAATCTTTTAACAAGATAGATAAGGCATTTATTTCGGCATGATCAAAGCCCAGGCGATGCATACCGCTATCTATCTTAAGGTGGATGGGGTAATCGAAGTCATAATCTGATAGCGCATTCAAAAAACTATTCAGAATCTCCACACTATAAATTTCGGGTTCGAGACGGTGTTTGATAATCGCTTCGAATGCAGATTCCTCCGGACTCATCACCATAATCGGCAATGTAATTCCGGCTTTACGTAGCGCAATACCTTCATCCGCATAAGCTACAGCTAAATAATCTACCTTATGAAACTGCAATAAATTCGCAATTTCGAAACTTCCGCTCCCATATGAAAAGGCCTTAACCATGGCCATTATTTTAACCCCAGGCTTAATTTTTGACCGGTAAAACTGCAAGTTGCCCACCATAGCATTCAGGTCGATCTCTAAAACTGTATCATGGATTTTTTGGGTAAGTAATTTGCTGATGCGGCCAAATTCAAAACGCCTGGCCCCTTTTACCAATATGGTTTCGTGGTTAAAGTGTAAACCTGGAAAAGCCTCTACGAAAGCGTTGGTATCCTCAAAAAACTGTGTTTCGAACTTAAACAGATGGGCATAACGGGCTATGTTTGTACCAATGCCGATCAATCGGTTTATCTTTTTTTGCGAAAGCAACCCCGCTATCTCCGTATACAAATCAAAATCGTTTTTTCCGGTTTCGAATAATTCAGAAAGGATGACAGTTTTCTGAGGATGCTGATTCTGTTGATTTAAAAAATCGAGCGCAATGGCTAAAGAAGAAATGTCGGCACTGTACGAGTCATCAATAACGGAACATTGGTTGATGCCGTTTTTCAGTTCCAAACGCATGCTTACGGGACTTAGTTTCTCTAAACGAAGATCGGCCTGCTCTGGTGTATAACCTAACGCTAGTAAAGCTGCCCAGCAGATCATGCCATTTTCAATGGATGCTTTATCTTTAAAAGGCAGCATGCATTCAATTTCCCTGTTTTGATAAATGGCCCTTAAATAGCATTTCCCTTCTATCGGTTCAACAGTAATGATCTGAAGATCTGCCTTCTGTTTACTGCTCCAGCTAAACTTTTTTTTACCGGGCAGATCTTTCGTATCCAATTCGCTTACATATTCAGGCGAGTAAATCAATAGTTCGGATGCGGCAAAAAGTTTTAGTTTTTCGGTAAGTTTTTCCTTTTTGGAACTGAATCCTTCCGCATGTGCCTCCCCGATATTGGTTAAAATTCCGATTTCAGGTCTGATGATCTCGGCCAAACGTTCCATCTCATCAACTGCAGAAATACCAGCCTCAAAAATGCCAAGGCTATGGTCGGCCTCAATCTGCCATACCGAAAGCGGCACCCCTATTTGTGAATTATAACTTTTCGGACTCCTAACCATATTAAAATCGGTTGCCAAAAGCTGATATAGCCATTCTTTGACAATGGTTTTCCCATTGCTTCCGGTAATGCCTATTGTTTTTAAATGGAATTGATTTCGATGATAAACACCTAGCTTTTGTAGTGCTGCCAAGGCATCTTGTACCAGTAAAAAATTGCAGTCAGGATATTTCTGAATGTATTTTGCTTCGGTAACCACAAAATTCCTGATTTCTTTCGCATAGGCATCTTTGATAAATTCGTGTCCATTGCGGTGCGAAGACAGGGCAAAAAACAGGGAGCTTTCAGGCACCAAAACCGAACGGCTATCCACCACCAGGTACCGGATAATCACCTCTCCATCAATTATTTTGCTATTGGCACTTAAAATTTCAGCTATTTTGGAAACGGTATATATTGGATTTTGCATGCTGTTATATTCAGAAAAATACGGTAATCGCTTTTATTTTTACGAATTTCAGTAATTAATTATGAAAAGCAGTAAACAAGAAGCAGTATTATTGGATAAAAAGCAAGCTTTGGCCAAAGCCGAAAGTTTTTGCGTTTACCAGGAACGCTCGCAAAAAGAGGTGCGGTACAAGTTGTTGGAATGGGGTATGCGTGGAGATGAACTGGAAGAAATTATTACAGAACTGATTGTAAACAATTTTTTAAATGAAGAAAGGTTTGCCAAACATTATGCATCGGGTAAATTTAACATCAAACATTGGGGTCGGATTAAAATTAAACAGGGACTAAAATTGAAAGGGGTTCCTGATAAAATTTTACAAAAGGCAATTTACAGTATTGATGAGGATGATTATTTACAGACAATAGAAAAATTAGCATCGAAAAAAGCGCAAAGCTTGGGTGAAAATGATCCGTTTAAAAGGAAAAATAAGCTGATGAGCTACCTTCAGACAAAAGGATTTGAAACTGATTTAATTTTAGTGGTACTGAAAGCCAGCAATTTAAATTAAATATTAATTTTTTAATAAAAAATCTCTTGACAGAAATATAAATCTGCCTATATTTGCATCACCAAAACGAAACAACAACATCAGTTTTGTAAATGCGAAAGTAGCTCAGTTGGTAGAGCACGACCTTGCCAAGGTCGGGGTCGCGAGTTCGAATCTCGTCTTTCGCTCCAAAATGCCTTCCTACCAGGAGGCATTTATTTTAAAATTAACCAGGCCGATGGAGATCGGCAGCGGCTAATGCTCGGGTGGTGGAACTGGTAGACACGCAGGACTTAAAATCCTGTGCTTTCAAAGGCGTGCGGGTTCGATTCCCGCCCCGAGTACATCAAATAGATCGGACGAAAACCTTTCAGAAATGAAAGGTTTTTTCGTTTGTAATCATTTTTTGGTTAAATCCTGCTGTTCATACTTGCTTATTGTTGCTGGTGTATATTGTGGCTTTGCCAATGCCTTTGTTCAGTTTTCTATATTGCTTTCTGAACTGTAAATATAAAATCGTTGTGATACACGGGTAAAGTATCACAAAGATCCAAAGTTTGGTCATTACATTTCCGCTATAGTGATAACCATCTAGTGATAAACTGGCAATAAACATCCCGATCAGCAAAATCGGTGCACCAGAAAAGCTAAGCCAGGAAAAAAAGGGACTAAACCTGATTTCACGAATGAAATTTAAAAAAATAGTAAAAGAGCAAATGATCGCTGCAACAAGGTATAACAGTGAAAAACCTATGTTTAAAACGAGATCTGCAATATAACGAATAGTCGCGCCAAAGCCATTACCTGACGCCGATGAACCCATAATAGCCATCACATAGGCTATATATAGAACAATACCTACCAGCAAATCGATCATCCAGTATTTTAAAATAAATTTAGTCATCACTTCTGTCAATCGCTTTAACAGGTAATTTAATCAAATGCAACCAGTTTATCCTCCGGAAGGTTATATTCGTAAATCCGGCCATTCTCTTCTCCAATATAAAGCCACTGAACAATATTACTGCCGTTTTGTCCTACGGGCGCAATACCAATTAACCGGTAGTGCTGACCGTTTCTTTCTGCCGACTCGATAGAATAGGTCAGCTCGTCCCGTTTCTTTATTGCCGCAAGCAATAAAGGATTTTTTGTTTGAGTGAGATAATATTCGGTCAACTGATAAACCTTGTTGAGATATGATGTGGTCAATTCCTCATCGGTAGACCAGGTGTATTTTAATTTTTTGCCATAGGCATTTCTGAATGCAGTTACCGGACCGTTACCCATTTTTTTTATGTAAAGCAATAACAAGGCCGGCATTTCGGAATCGTTGTCGCCAGGAACAGTAACTGTACCTTTTCTCCAAACCACCTGTATCCGGTCACCACGGTTGAGGTTTCTATTCGTATCCGTTTCGTTGATGAAACAAAACGTACTATCACCCTTTCTAGCCAGGATTTGAAAATAATCACCATCATCAAGATATTCCACAAAGGCCATCTGGTCAACATGCTCATGATGGTGATCTTGTTTTTGGCCGGCGACTGGCTGTTTCGGAGCAGCAGTTAGCTTTACAGAGCCCCGCTTCTCTGTTTTAGAATGGCAGGCCAAAAGCAAGCATAACCCTGTAATGATGAATGCAATTATTGGTTTTTTCATTCGGTAAATATGTTTATCTGAGGTTATTCAATAATAAACCTGATATGCGCAGTTAAAACCGGGCATACAACATTATCATTTAGACCAATCAGTAGGTCCGGGCAAGATAATAAAAACTTATGGCTATTAAATCACTGCTGGTTATGATTACAAATCGTTATTTTACCTTTAATGATATAATACGGAAGCCATAAACAGGTAAGTTTCTCCAGATCCGTTTTATTCCTTTTATCGGCCAACGACCACACCACTATTTTTAGAGTGTTTGAAATCGGTAGACGCACTAGGGCAGTAACCCGGTAATATTCTGGTTCTGTTTGGGAAAAAGCCATGCTATACTTTTTTAACTTCACCGAAAAGATTGTAAATACCTTTGTGGCACACTGCACCATGAGCATTCATGTGTCTCACATTCGTATCTATAAATCTGCTGCAATTAAAAGGATATCAGTTGGTTTGCAGATACTTTTTGAAAATGACAAATTACAACAGCTTATTACATTACCATGAGCAAAACTCTAATTCTACCATTACAGAAGTTCATAACTGCTATTCGTTTTTGGTTTTTAACAGCAGGGTTGTTACCACCGGGTCTAATTGTACCCCAGCCAGATTAAGCGTAATACCGTTAGCATCTTGCTGGAATTTAATTTTTTGGCCGTGTAATATTGAACATGCTGAAATAGTCTGTTTAATTGCAGGCAATTTAATTGTATTACCTTCCTCAGGTGCTTTTAGGAGATGAATGTAAATACGATTTTCCTTATGCGTAGAACCATAAAAATGATCAACGGGCTGAAAAGGACCAGGACGAGTTCCGTAAATACCTTCACCATTTTTGGCCAGCCATGCACCTACCTCTTTAAGCCGCTGTACATGGGTAGGCGGAATCACGCCATCAGGGTCTGGACCAACATTTAATAACATATTTCCACCGCGATCTACCGTATTCACCAGCATATCTATTACGCGTTTTAGAGGCATCAAATTTTGAACTTTGTTGTATCCCCAACTTGTTTCGTTAAGATTCAAGTTTTTTTCCCACGGAAAAGGAATAATCGGGCCTTTAACGTCTCCTCCACCCTCGTCGGTCTGAAAATCGCCAACCATTCCGGATCTGGGATTAATCACCACATCAGGTTGATAACGGCGTACCATGCCATTAAGCTTTAACGGTTCCCAAAACCAGGCTGCATCTGCATCGCTGCCCTTATGTGCCAGCCAACCACCATCGTACCATAAAATATCTATTTTGCCATAATTTTTCATCAGCTCTTCTACTTGTCCATAAGTCTGTTTCTTAAGCAGAGCAGCATTTTCAGGGAGTCCTTTTGGGTCAAAATAACCGGGAAAGCGCCAATCCAGCGGCGAATAATATAAACCTACATAAAGGCCGGCCTTACGGCATGCATCGGTATATTCTTTTACAAAATCACGATGGGCAGCCGTTTCCCAACTATTAAAATGTTTATAACTCGAAGGGCTATTCCATAGCGCAAAACCATCGTGGTGCCTCGCTACCATTACCATATATTTCATTCCGGCTTCTTTAGCTACCTTTGCCCATGCTGCTCCGCTGAAATGTTTCGGTCTAAACTGATCAGCAAGTTTTGCATATTCTTCTGCCGGTATTTTTTCATTAAACATGGTCCACTCGCCACTGGCAGGGATGGCATATAAGCCCCAATGGATAAACATTCCAAATTTCTGATCTTCCCACCATTTCATCTTTTCTGGCGAAAGGTTCGAACCCGGCCCTGAAACTCCTTCTCCACCACCTTTTAACGACGGGTAAAGTGCGCCTTTCTCCATTGATTTTTTTTCTGCCTCGCCCATCACCTGGCTTTTTACGATTAGGGCATTCCCAAGCAACATCAATATAAGTCCACTTGCAGTAATTTTTATTTTTTGTTTAAAATTCATCTGATATAGAAATAACAGGTTTAATTAAGAAATAGCTATCATATTTGGTTAAACAAACCATAGTAATCGCCTGTGAAAAGCTATTTTATGGTCGTGATTGAACGAAATTAGATAAATTTTAAAGTTTTGGTTTGTCTCCATCAGACTTTATTTTGTACAAATCCGACCTTTAAATTTCTATACTTTCAATACTATTGATGATGCGTACGCTTAGCGGATGAGGTTGTTTTTACTTTACAGTATTAGCTTTTTGATAGCTTGATATTGATTAAAAGAATGAATTGTACCATGAGCAGTTGAATATTTTCATTTTTTTTACGGAATTAAATCTCTCCATCTGAATGCATAAATCTGATTTTAACTCTCTGATAATGTTGAAATTTAAGGATAAGAACAAGTAGGGCATCCTGATCATCTCACACTAAAAAGCGACTGAAAACATTGTTTAAAGCAAAAAAATAAAATTATTTTTTTGATAGTGATATTTATATTTCTATATTTGCAACCCCAAAGGAACACAATATACGTGTTAATTCTGCGAAAGTAGCTCAGTTGGTAGAGCACGACCTTGCCAAGGTCGGGGTCGCGAGTTCGAATCTCGTCTTTCGCTCCAATAAATGCCTTCCTGCCAGAAGGCATTTATTTTTAAATTTACCAAGCCGATGGAGATTGGCAGCGGCTAATGCTCGGGTGGTGGAACTGGTAGACACGCAGGACTTAAAATCCTGTGCTTTCAAAGGCGTGCGGGTTCGATTCCCGCCCCGAGTACATCAAAAAATCGACAAAACCTTTCAGAGATGAAAGGTTTTTTGCTTTTCACTCATTTTTGTTTATAGATCGGAAGGCTAATTCAGGATAAGGAACTGATAGACACGTCCCGACTTTAAGTCGGGATGCTTTCAATGGCATGCGGGTTCGATTCCCGCCCCGAGTACTCATAAAATCGAACAAAACCTTTCAGAGATGAAAGGTTTTTTAGTTTAACACATTTTTTCGATATGAACAAAAAAATGAGTGTCGGGGATCAAGCAAAAAAGGATCGAAAAATACAGCATGGTATACCTATCCAAGTGCTAGCCCTTCAAATACATCAACGAATGAGCATTAAACTTCCATTAATTTGTTTACATTCGGAACCAAAGTTGATCACATAGTAATACACACCAACACCAAGCTGTGTATTTTCAAAGGTTCCATCAAATGGAGTTTTGTAACCTATAGATTCAAATATTTTGATACCTGCTCTATTAAAAATCAGCACCTTAGCTTTCGGACAATTTTCAATGCCCTTAATTTCCCATTTATCGTTTTGGTTATCACCATTAGGGGTAAATGCACTGGGAATTGCCTCAGACAATATTCCACAATGTACCTCAACCTTTACGCGCTCGCTTTCACATCATCTTCTTCTTTACTGATATAAAGTGGTTTATCCGGCGCTAAAAATTGGATAAATTTTTGATTTTTAATGACCCGAACAGGGACAACCGCATGCAAATTATTATACAAACAGTATTCACCGTCAATATCAAAATTACTAATCATGATTTCAGCCCCTGCTGCCGAACACAGTTTAACCGGAGTGATAACAGGGGTATTAACTGAAAGTAAACGCTCACTGATAACAAAACTACCATCTACATTTTTTAATCACGAAGAGATTTTGGGGTGCAATGTTGGGGGCGGGTTGAATGATAATTTTCGCGTTACTCCTTCCAAATGGGTTTCCTGGCTGAGTAGTACCGTCTATTATTAGTCCTTCAGTAATCACCGGAAGCTGGGTGTATAGCGAAATGGTTCTAGAAGCTTCTGTATCGCTACCAATATTAAATGAGATCAGATCGTTTCCCGGATTTGTATTAGCTTTTATTAGCGCTTCGCGTAAACTCCCGGTTCCACTGTCGTTATTGTTAATCACAATAAAGGCATCCGCCAACACACTAAATGTACATAAATTTAGAATGAAGATGAATAAGAGGCTAATAATGTTAATTTCATGAGCGTAAGTATAAACTTGCAAAATAGCCATAATCAATCAAATTCGTTGCTATTTGACTTCATTTCGACTAAAGCAGCGAAGGGATGAAATTGTTCTGATGATTTCCCGCCCCGAGTACGCAAATCATAAAAATGATAACAAGCCTGCAAGTTAGCACTTAGCAGGCCTTTTTTTTATAAATTGTGGAGTCCGCTTATTTTTTTACCTGAAGACTGCTCTCCATAAGTATTACTGATTATTGCTCCAGGCCAAAAAAGACGCCTGTAATTCCTCTTCGGTTTCAGGTAGCTGAACTTTGAGTGAAGCATCAACCCTCTCCTGAACGCTTTCTACGAATGATTTGAATCGCTGGTTATATTTTGCGAAAGCGGTCTGGTAATCCTGATGGTGAGATAATTCTTTTGCCAACATGGTTGCACCCTGCATGGCCAGACTGGTACCCATCCCTGTAAAAAAGCTTGGGGCATAAGCCGCATCACCAATTAGCCCTACCCTGCCTTTTGTCCATGAAGGCATTTTGATCTGACAGGCCTCATCGAAATAAAGGTCGTCGGCAGTCTGCATGGCTTCTATAATTTCCGGAATTTTCCAGTTCTCATTCCCACCGAAGTAATCTTTCAGGATTTGCTTCGGCCGGTCACGGTCACGGTAATCCCAATTCAATTTCGGTGCCCGGAACACCAAAATAGCGTTTGCAGCATTTTTAAACTGGAAGATGACAGCCTGTTTTCCCAGTTCGCGATATACCATGCCGGTAGATTTTGGCCTGCCAGTTTGGATATGGTCTGCCGCCGCAAATGCAAAGTAAACCCCCAAAAACTTTTTATAGTCGTCTTCCGGACCAAAAACGAGTCTTCGCACCATAGAATGTGTGCCGTCAGCGCCAAATACCAAATCGTAAATTTGATCACCTCCTTTCTCAAAAGATACTTTCACGTAATCATCGTGCTGAATCAATGCAGTAATACTATTGCCAAAAATGATGTGAACTTCATCTTTAGGAATGGCATCGTAGATAATCTCTACCAGATCACCACGGTGAATCTCTATGTCGCCCAGATATTCTGGCAAGGTATTAATGGCAAAGTGTACCAATGTTTTTCCTTTAGCATCAACGATCTCGTCTGTATGAACAAATTCGTTGGCTTTAATCTGATCGTAAATACCCATTTCCCTGGCTATATCCAGAGCTGCACCACGTACGTCTATTGGCGAACCGCCTGTTCTGAGATCATTCCCCAATTCAACTACCGTAACTTCATAACCAAATTTGTTTAACCAATAGGCCAACGTTAGTCCCGCAAAGCTTGCACCTGATATCAATACTTGTTTTTTCATCGCTTTTACATTTTATTTTTGCTGATATGCATTTTATTTACCACAAAACTAATCGTATCTTTACGATTAAAATATTCAATAAACTAGCATTTTTAGTCGAAAAAATGAAAGATAAAAAAAATGAATATGTTGACAGCGATATGCAGCAGTTCACCAACAAACTCGGACTGGTCTTGGAAAATGTGTTGGAGAATTTTGAGGTCACTTTCTTTAAAGGATTAACTTTTTTACCTGACATGGCCATGCATTTCGGATCATTTGCTGTAAAAGAAGATTTTACCCGTGTAACCGGCCAATCTGATCTCGTTGATGGTATCGGAATTATATTCCATAATATATTTGAACACTATGGAAACAAGGAACCGGAAAACCGAAAAGCACGACATACTATGGAAGCACCGTATGTGCGCATCTTTCCATATACAATAAGCCAAACTTTGCAATTTAAAAAAAACACACAGGTATCTCATGTTTCCATTAGCATCAGTGCGCAATATCTGAAGGATTTTTTAAAGGAAGAGGCGGAGCACTTTGCTTATTTGTTTGATCGTGCCAACAGCTTTTGGATAGAAGAGCTGATGACGGATGATATTTTGAGGACTGTAAATGAAATTGCTAAAAAACAAGAGCCAGGCCACTTAAAAAGTTTTTATTATAAAGTGAAGGCCATGGAATTACTATTTTACCTGTTTGAAAGTTTAAAGAAACGGGAAAGTGCTGAAAATTTGAAATTGAACGCAAAAGAAATTCAGGCGGTCTACAATGTAAGAGACAGGATCGTATCCTCATTAAGTAATTTTAATACGATAGCAGAATTAAAGCAGATTGCCGGAATGAATGAATTTAAACTGCGCAAAATATTTAAACAGGTGTTCGGCATGGGTGTGTACGACTACTACCAACATTTACGAATGAAGGAGGCAGCACGTCTTCTGCGAGAGGAAAAACTCTCAGTTTCTGAAGCTGGATATGAAATGGGGTTTGAGAACCTTGGACACTTTACCAGGGTATTTGAAAAGCATATCGGAAAGAAGCCTAAAAAATACGTGCAGAATCTTCAAAAAACTAACATCAAGACCACCCCTTAGAGCAATGTATATCTCAAAAATATGCATGCTTATATAATATCAAAGTTTACCTTAAACTTATCTCCCCCCCGGCAAACATAAATAGGCAGATAGCTGTTGTTATATTAAAACTACAACTTGAACATACTACTCACCGGGGCAACCGGTTATATCGCTCAGCGATTGCTTCCCGTCCTGCTAGAACAAGGCCACACTGTTTTTTGCCTGGTTAGAAATGCCGTTCGTTTCGATCAGAATAAGTTTGGCCCTGATGCTAAGATCAACGTGATTAAAGCTGACCTGATGAAACCGGAAAGTTTACAGTCACTACCAAAAGATATTGATGCTGCTTACTATCTTGTTCATTCTATGAGCGGCGACAAAAATTTTAGTGATAGTGAGGCAACATCTGCCCGTAACTTTTCAAAAGCAATTGGGCAAACCGCAGCCAGGCAAATTATATTTTTAAGCGGAATCGTAAATAGTACTGAGCTTTCTAAACACCTGGCCTCCCGTAAAAAAGTAGAGCAGTTATTGGGCGAAGGCAAAGTACCGCTTACCACATTGAGGGCTGGCATTATTGTGGGATCTGGAAGTGCGTCATTTGAAATTATCCGCGATCTGGTGGAAAAACTGCCTGTAATGATCGCACCTAAATGGTTACATACCAAATGCCAGCCAATCGCCATCCGCAATGTGATCGAGTTTCTATTTAAAGTACTCTTAAAAGAATTCACATTCGGTAAACATTACGACATTTATGGTCCGGATATATTAAGCTATAAAGACATGCTGTTGCAATTTGCAGCGGTTAGGAAGCTGAAAAGGCGCATTTTAATCGTGCCGGTTATGACGCCCAGACTTTCTTCCTATTGGTTATATTTTGTAACCTCAACTTCTTACAGCCTTGCCCGGAATCTGGTAGACAGCATGCATGTAGATGTAGTGGCAGAACCGAATGATTTACCAGAACAACTTGATATTAAATTAATCCCTTACAAGCAAGCTATTGAACTTGCTTTTCAGAAGATCGAGCAAAATATGGTACTTTCCAGCTGGTATGATGCCATGGGAAAAACCTATTCGAAGGAAATGATTAAAAAGCTGCTCGCTGTTCCCACTAATGGCGTATTTGTAGATCGAAAATCGGCCCACACGAGTGATCGTAAACTGGCTGCAGCAAGAATTTTTGCCATTGGCGGGCGTTCAGGATGGTACTATGCTGATTGGCTATGGAACTTTCGTGGTTTTCTGGATAAATTATTTGGCGGGGTCGGCCTTAACCGCGGAAGAAAAAATCCAACATCCATCAGTACAGGCGACCGGCTTGATTTTTGGCGGGTAATCTACTCCAATACTGAGGAAAGCCGGCTGTTGTTATATGCTGAAATGAAATTACCTGGTGAAGCCTGGCTGGAGTTTAAAATCGTAGACAACTGCGTTTATCAAACAGCCACGTTTAGACCGCTTGGCTTAGCAGGACGATTGTATTGGTACGCTGTGCTACCCTTCCATTATTTTATTTTTAATGGCATGATCAACAAAATCGTCAATTAGACTGCTATGAAAGAGGTAAAAAAACAGCATCTACCTGAAAAAATATGCCCCGTTTGCAACCGTCCGTTTATGTGGCGCGCCAAGTGGGCGAGGCATTGGGATGAGGTGATCTATTGCAGTCAAAAATGCAGGCGCACAAAAAGCCTGACAAAAACGATATAAATCATGCGCATCTTTAGCATCCAAACATTTGCACTTCTCCTTTGTTGCAGTTATTAAGATTACAACATGAAAAAAATATATAGAAATACTTTTTTGTTCGCCACATTGGCCATCGTAGCAGCAACCTATACCAGTTGTAAAGTTTCAATACCCAATGGCGCGACTGCAGTTAAGCCCTTTAGCCAGGATAAATACTTAGGTACCTGGTATGAAATTGCCAGAATGGATTTCAAGTTCGAAAAAAACCTCAAGAATGTGACCGCTACCTATTCAAAAAATGACGACGGATCTATCAAGGTTGATAATAAGGGCTACGACATGGCTAACAACAAATGGAAGCAGAGCATTGGGAAAGCTAAATTTGTAAAAGGTAATGATGAAGGCAGGCTAAAAGTTTCCTTTTTTGGTCCTTTTTACGCAGGCTATAATATAATTGAAATCGATAAAGACTACCAGTACGCCCTGATAGCCGGAAATAACCTGGATTACCTTTGGATACTCTCCAGGACGAAAAGCATTCCTAATGCGACAAAGTCAAATTACCTAAAAAAAGCAGCGGATCTCGGCTACCAAACCAACGATTTGGTTTGGACCATTCAAGATTAAGGCTGAATACAAGACGGTGATATAGTGAAGATTCTGATGGAAAATAACCCAAATCAAACTTTTGCATAAACCTCGTGAATGATTTTGGCCAAGTCTTCAATTTCAAGATCTTTAAGCACATAGGCAGAAGCTCCGGCATTAAAAGCTTGTACCCTGTATTCCTCTTTACTGTGCATGGTTAGTATAATGATTTTAATTTCAGGCCTTTGCAATTTCACCCATCTAGTTAATTCTAAGCCCGATATACCTGGCATATTCCAATCGATCAACATCACATCGATCGATACACCATGTTCCAGCTTTTTTAGTGCATTATCTCCATTTTCAGCATCAGTAGCAATGGCAATATTTGCTTGTCCCGCAAGCATATTAAAAAGGCCCTGCCTAACAACTTCATTATCTTCTACGATCATTAATTTTATCATTACCTGCTTGGCTTATCGGTTAGCCCCTGATGGGGAATAATTACTTCTACATGCGTTCCTTTATCTGGATTTGAGGAAATGGTAAGCTGCCCATCCAACAATTCAATCTTACTGCGGATCGATGCCAGGCCTATGCCGTTAACTTTTTCTGGCCCTTCCGACATCCCCTGACCGTTATCACTGACAACAATTTTTACCTGGTCGGTACCAACAATAATCATTACTTCACAGCTGGTCGCCTTTGCATGTTTAACTACGTTGGTCATGAGTTCCTGAGTGGTACGGTAAACCGCCAGTTCCATGTACTTTTCTAACCGGTTATGCTGAACGGAGATGTGGCAATTGAATTCAATTTTTCCTGACAATTGCCTGCAAATATCATCAACTGCGCTTTTTAATCCGAACTGGTCAAGCGTGGTAGGCATAAGCTCATGCGAAACCCGCCTCGTTTCTGCAATGGCCTGGGTTAATAGTTCATTAATGTAGGCTTTATTATGCCTGAATTCTTCTTCTGGTGCTCCAGCGCGCAGGCTAGACATGTTGATCTTTATACCATAAAGAAGTTGTCCGATCCCGTTATGCAAACTTTCAGATATCCTGTGGCGTTCCTCCTCCAAAGTACTCAGCGAAGTCCGGAAGATCTTCAATTGTTGCTCCTGCTCCATTTTTTTGATTTTATCTTCCGCTTCGCGCATCGCTGAAATATCCTGATCTACTCCTAACACGTGTTCAATAACACCTTGATTGCTTCGTACTGGAATTCCTTTAATGCGCAACACTTTGATCTTACCCAAAATATTCATTTCCAATGTTTCCTCAAAATCAGCATTACTGTTTTGGATGCATTGAATAACATTTTTAGCTTTGGCCAGGCTTTTTTCAATTGCGTATTTCAAATAAACAGCTGGTGTGATCCGCGTTCCATTTTTCAGATTAAACAACCGGTACATTCCATCAGACCAGATTAAATGACCACTAATACGATTGAACTCCCAGCTGCCCAATAAGGCTGTTTCCTCCGATTTCTGCAGCAACAGATAGGCCTTATTATGTTCCTCTTCTGCTTTGATCTGTTCGTCAAAAATAGTCTGCAGACTGTCGCGGCTTTCCTGTAATTCTCTGGTACGCTTTTTTACCTCATTCTCCAGTTGAAGGCGATATTTTAATTCGGTATCACGCAGGGCCTGCTCTGCCCGCGTACGTTCGAGGGCATCCCAGGTACGTTCGGCAACATCATTCAGGATTTGAAGGTCTATCTTACTCCATGCCCGGGGTTTGCTTGAATTTATGCCAATCCAGGCCATCAGCTTTCCATGTTTCAAGAGAGGAACAGCAGCCCAGGCAGCCACGCCAATCCCGGAATAGGCTTCGGGCGACTTCACCCATTCGCTTTTTATACGCGTATCCGCTACAGCCACGGTGCGGCCGGACTGGAAAGCTGCTGCCAGCGACATAGAGAAATCCGATAAGCGCATACGCTCAGGCAGAGGCATGGTCTGATCTTCGAAGCGTCCCGCAACATAAAAAGAATCTCCATCCTCCTCCGTCTCGAAATAACCAGCGTACATCACCCCCAACTTTTTAGCTAACAATTTCATAGCGGTATCTTGCACATTGAGCGGATTGGTTAAAGGCCGCAAGGAATCATTTAGTTTTAAGAGGAACGTTTGCCGCTCCTCTAAGTGTTTACGCTCCGTAATATCTTTAAACAAGACAGCGAGTTTCAGCTCTTGTGGCTCATCAATAGGAAATGCGTAAACATCGTACCACCTGTTCAAAGCGTCGGCCTGGTGCTGAAAACGCGCAGGCTTACCAGTTAGGACTATTTCGCCATATTTATCGTACCAAAATTGTTCGTGAGAAGGTGCCATGTCGCGCATCCGTTTCCCTATAGCGTCTGTAAGTCCGGTTAACGCATACAATGCCGGGTTAGCTTCAAGAACGAGATAATCCACAGGCTTTCCGTTTTCATCGAATATCATTTGAATAATGCAAAAACATTCATCGATAGAAGTAAAGAGCGTTCGGTATTTCTTTTCACTTTCAGCCAAAGCCGCTAATGCGCGGGTATTTTCAATGGCGCTATACACACGTTCGGCAGCCTCTTCTAGTAACATGGTTTCCACTTCTGTCCAATTTCTCGGCGCCGACTGGACGGCCACAAGCGACCATACGGGATGTTTTTTACCCCGGCGTATGGTGCAGGCGGCTAGCGCCCGAAATGAAATTGCCTCGAAGTTCGCGCGGTCTTTGGCGCTTAACCTGTCGTCTAAAAGAACATCATTAATAAGAAGTGAACACTCAATCGACCGAAGAAGCAATTCAGGAAAATTTGCCAAAGAAAGTTTATCAGGAGTGATTGGAATTAAAGAGTTACCACTTTGATACATCACCTGTGCCCTGTCTTTAGTGAAATCCATCATTGCACAATAGCACCGGTCAAGTTCTAATTCTTTAGCCAGCATTTTCACTGCGGCTTTACCTATATCATCCTGATTATTATAGGCCCTAAGGGTATCGCTAAACCGCAACAAAAATGCCTGTCGCTCTTTCCAAGCGCTCTGCCCGGGTTCTTCATATTCTTTTTTATCGGCCATAATTCCACAATATTTATTGAAACATTGATAGATGTGTGTGGTTACATTAACGTTACAACCGGAAAAACAAAATCGAATTCAGATTGTTTAGCCGCAACTACTCACAATGATGTTACAAGGACATCTATTGATGAATCACATTAAAATGTTGCATTTCTATCCATCGCCTCTATTTTTTGAACATTAGTTCATATCCACCGGATTAAAGTTTCCCAAACTCAAAAAAAACGTATTACGTAGCTTACCCTAGGCAATATACCCGTCTAAGCCAGGCGTTTAATGGATATAGGCATGTTATTAATTCGAGTATTAATACATCAAAAACACGTAATTAACACCTAAACTTTTATAAAAGCGCTTAGGTTTTATAAAAAGTAAAGAGCAAAACATAATGGGTGGAAAGTAAATAATTGTAATCATTACCACCTTACTATCACGCATAAAATACTGATAATCAACAAAAAAAGACTTCAATTTATTTCAGCATCAATTATAAAAATATGAAAAAAAAACGTACTGATAACGGCCCTGAAATCGTAAATGCAGGTAAAACACCGGTAAGAAAGCCTGCTGAAAATATCATAAGCGGAGCAGGCAATCAGGATCAGCTGGAGGGGCTTGAAGAAAACGCAGCCCGGCATCCTGAAAAACATAAGATGATTGGTGTATCGCCTGATGCAGGCCGCGAACCGAAAAAGGGCGAGACAAAAAAATAAACTTTTCGGATACGTCCGCCAGAAAATGCTTATATAAACTTACAATATCATTTATACAAAACCAGAAAATATGCTAGCCATGAACTACCGAGGCCCTTATAGGGTCAGAACTGAACAGCGCCCGATGCCTGAAATTCTGCATCCGGAAGACGCGATTGTAAGGGTAACCCGTACCTGCATTTGCGGATCAGACCTACACCTTTACCACGGAATGGTACCTGATACCCGTGTGGGTTCGACCTTTGGACATGAATTTATTGGCGTTGTAGAAGAAATCGGCCCGCTGGTAACCAATGTAAAAATTGGCGATCAGGTATTAGTGCCATTTAACATTGCCTGCGGAAGGTGTAATTTCTGTAAACAGGGGCTTTATGGAAACTGTCATGAATCTAACTCCATGGCTACTGCTGTTGGCGGTATTTTTGGATACTCGCATACAGCCGGAGGCTTTAATGGCGGACAAGCGGAGTATGTGCGTGTTCCATATGCCAATGTAGGCCCTACCGTAATCCCACCGGATATGGATCCCGACGATGCCGTTCTGCTGACCGATGTTGTACCTACCGGGTACCAGGCGGCAGAAATGGGCGGAATTAAAGAGGGAGATACGGTAGTTGTTTTTGGAGCCGGACCAATCGGGATTATGGCAGCCAGATGTGCCTGGTTTTTTGGTGCAGCCCGGGTAATCGTTATCGACCACATCGACTATCGACTGGAATTTGCCAGAAATTATTCGAAATGTGAAGCCTACAACTTTAAATCAATGGAAGATCCGGTGGTGTTTCTAAAAAAGATCACGGACTGGTATGGTGCAGATGTGTGCATAGACTGCGTAGGCTGTGAGGCAGAAGGAAATGCCCTTCAAACTTTTACCGGTAAAATAACACTGATGCAGGCCGGTGCCGCCACGGCGCTGCAGTGGGCAATCAATTCAGTAAAAAAAGGCGGAATTGTTTCGGTAGTAGGTGTTTATGGTCCGCCATTCAATTATGTACCCATTGGCAATATACTGAACAAGGGGATTACCCTTCGGGCTAACCAGGCATCGGTAAAACGGCTGCTGCCCAAACTTATTGAACATGTACAGGCCGGAAGGCTTGATCCTAAAGGACTTATTACCCATAAAGTCCCACTGGAAGAAATATCAGACGCTTACCACATCTTCTCAGCCAAGCTTGATGAATGTATCAAGGTGGTACTTATCCCATCAACTAAATCTTAAAACATGGAAAATAACAATTTTGATTATAAAAATATTCCCGGCTGGGGAATGGATATCGATGAGCGGAATGAACCCACCTATCCGATGAAAAATTACACCGGTGATGACCACAAACGTTCGGAGTATGAAAAACCTCCGAAACAACCTGTTGATGTAGAAATACTTAAATCTACTGAACGCCCTGCAATTAGCGCCGTATTTGGTAACGCATCGCCTCCTTCAGGCCTGAGTGGTATGATACGCCGTTATGCCTTTAAACATAGCGAAGACCGCTACCGGCACTGGATCCCGTTGATTTTAGCCGACCGTATAAATGCCTGGGAAGGAATTTTAGATGACTTTAAAAGCGGCACTATTCCCAATATACCTGCCGAACGCGGATGGAAGTCGGAATTGAAATACAATCGCGCAGCATTGACCAAAAAAATCCTGGTTACTGGTGTAGTCAGTCTCGTGCTATTAAGTTATTTCACCCGAAAAAAAAGATAAGATCTTTGGCAGTCAGGTGTGCGATACTTTATCCACATCTGGCTTGCCAAACCAATAAGTTCTGGTAACCCACCTCTGTTTGATTTGGGATCTAAAAGTTACCCATCAGCATAACCGGATCACGAAAGTATTGTTATTTCGTATGCCACATGGTTTGACTGGCATTGAGCCGTTTGATGAGCATGGGAAGTTTTTCTGCAGTCCACCCTCGTAATACCGCATCCTTTAATCCGGCTGATCCGGAAGCTTTAACATGCAGGCCAATCAAATCTTCATCTGCCTGCATCACCAAGTGCAAAAGCAATTTATCGTAACCAGGTCCCTCGCTATTCTGTAGATTTAACAACTTTGTTTTCGCCTCTGTTGTAAGATCAGCTTCAGGGAGCGGACATATAGCTTGTAGTTCGGCAATATACCTTGCCATACTGTCGCTTCTCTGTGCCAGAAAAGATGCAAATTCCAGCTGATCCTGAACTTTTGCTATTTCCAAATCCAGGGCATGCTGATATGCTATTACAGCGGCTAAAGGATGCAAAAAATCATTTCGTTCCAGCCTGTATTCGCCTGTTTGCTTTGCACAGCCGGTAAACATTACCAATAGCAATATCATCGGCGGGCAATAGTGATAAAATTTCATAGCGTCGATTCTGTATACCAATTAACTATTCAAAAAATCATATTAAATAAAAGACGCACGCAGATGAACCTATATTCACCTGCATGCGCCATTGCTGAAATGTACAGTTAATTATTGGGGAGTTGTGGATCTGGATGAAGTGCTATCTGTTGTTGTAGAATCTTTCGTTGTACTATCCTCCTGCCCAACTGTTTCCTGCTGGGAGCCACCATTACTCATCGTGGTATCAGTGCCGGTCGAATCCGCACCTTCCGATCTGGCGCCTGAATTGCATGAAATTAAAACTGCTGTAGCCATTACAGCTATAAATAGGTACTTTTTCATATGATATTGAATTAAAGGGTTACCCAATATTAAGCTGCTTAACAAGCCAAAAGTTGCGTTTTTATTCAAAAGGGGTAGTTTGCACTGCGCTAAACGTATTTACCTCATAGGCTTAAAAGAAAAGTCGTCGTGCTTCACGGAGCAACAATTAATAAACGCTAATGGAATGATCGTCATTCTCGCACCCGCCGGAACCACGATGTGCTCAGCAAGGCTAACCTTAATGCATGTCGTAAAATCCGCATCCACTAGCCATCTGATCAAGTTGAGAATGACGATTTTTCTAAGGATATAATTTCAGGAGATAAAAGTTTTATTTTCCATCTCGCTTAAACGCAATGCTTTCCCTTTTTGGTAAGCGGAATCATAGCGATAATAGCCACCCCCTTGATGCGCTTAGGTATTTCCACCAGCATTACCGGCAAGATCGCCGCTTACATCTTCCTCATCATCAATTTCGCCGGTTAGGCCACGTTGTACATCGTTATCATCTGCTTTTTCCTCATCATTTGGACTTACATCTGATTGCTGTTCATTTTTCTGATTTTCATCCTCGTTCGGATCTACGTTCGTTGTCATCATAACTTTTTTTAATGAAGAACATGATGAAAATGAATATAGTTTTGCTTCTATTAAATGAAAATGGGCTCGAGTGCCGGAATTTCCCATACTGCGCCGTCTTTTTAAATGCTGACATTCAATGGTTAAAAATCTTCAGATAATCAGGAAAGCTCTTCTCATGCGCTCCACTAGCAGTAGTAATTACTTCAATTACCGGAGAGGATTTACCACTCTGTGATACTACCGCTTAAGCATTTCTAAAGGATTATTTTCTTCCTTCTGCATTTCTGTTTCGGGCCTCCCATTCTTATTTTCATGCCCGCCAACAACCACCAGTTTGGCAGCCGGAACCAGCTTGCCACCTCATTTATTTTTTTCCATAAAACCTGAACCTAATTAGCTACAAGACAAGCCCTTCTTCGTTTTGTTTACTGCGAACAAAATACACGTATTTACATCTCCCAATGCGTACTTATACCCACTTCATTATAATAAAAAAAAGCTTTGCACATCGTCATACTGATATAAATAGTATACTTCAACAAAAAAACAATCTTTAGCACAATCTGTGTCATTTATCCGATAAGTAGTTGCAACGATTTTTAATGGTTAAACCCCCAAAATTTGTTTGTAAATTCAATCTCACATAAAATAACAGTAAATTAGATTGGAATTAAATCTAAAGCTTATGACTAAAATTCTTGTAGTGGATGATGATTTCAGTAATGCTGAGGTAATCCAATTGGTATTGGAAAATGAAGGTTTTGAGGTTGAACGGATTTGCCATTCTATACAGCTTGAACCTTCAATAGCCAAATTCTGCCCCGATTTAGTTTTAATGGATATTCTCTTGGATGCGCACGACGGACGTGATATTTGCAATGATCTCAAGGCAGATCAAAGTACGAGTCATATTCCAGTGATGTTGATTACGGCCATGTTAGAATCGCAGATAGGCAAAATCACCTGCGAAGCGGATGCCATTATGTTTAAACCTTTTGACTATACGGTCCTGGTTAATAAAGTGAAGAAAGTATTGCGCAGCGCGATCAAAATAAGAAATTAGAAATGAGCTATAAGCGGTCACTGCTTATATCGAGGTGATTATAATAACTTGCAGTCATCAAACCACACTTACAAATCCTTTTCCATAACATCAGCATTTATAATATAAAAAGAACGAAGAAAGTCAGCAGTGTCATTCGCATCTGATAAATGTCTGGTTAAAGAGGTATCGTCATCAAGATGAAAAAAATTAGCGATGTTATGATGCTGATCGGCATTTAGCGGGCTGAAGCCCATAGACCATGCCGGAAAACTTCTTTTATGCCAAAAACCCGATCCGAGCAGCAGTATACTTTTATTGCGTTCATCCGCACATATACTGTCATACATAGCCGATACTTTTTCTTTTTTCCCTTCCAGGAACTGGATAAATCGTCCTTCAGTTTTGGTAATAAATCTTCCTTCCATGTAAAGCAACATCCCCGTGAGCCCAAGCGCCGTATTGTTACGCCGCGATTGTTCTAAAAGAAATAAAAGATCTTCATCGCTCATGAGGTGTGAGGCAATACTGGTGTATACTAAATAATAGATTCCTGCAGGCATAGGCAAAGCATTAGCTAACAAGTTAATAAAATAATGACAGAGATTCCTGTTTTACAAACCAGAGTTGTAGGAAACTTAAATTTATCGGTATAGTTATACCTGGAATCTAATTTCTCCTATGAACCATCTGCTGATGTTGCAGGTTCCATATTTCAGAAGTCTAAACCTGACCCTAAGTCAATCTGCTATCCTATCTTCAGAATAAGGTGAAATTAATGGTCTGATCCATAAAGGTACAGGTAAGCATCCTTCCCGGCAAACCAATCTTTACTTTCAAGAAAAAGGTTAAGCACCAATGCATGCTTAACCCTGCTAACAATTTTTCATTTTGTAATCATCCAAATCAATTATTCTCTTCAGTCTTACTTTTAGAGGTGGAATTTGGCATATTTCCGGCTTCGCCAGGATTACCCTTTTCCGGATCGGCCCTGGCCTCTTCAGCACCGTAATCTCCCTCGCCCATTTCGCGGCCAAGCATACCTGCCCCATCTTTCACTTTTTCTATTTCACTGCTATCATTGCTCCGGTGGCGGGGAACCTGATTGTCGGGCATATTTGAATGCTCTGCGGTATGATCTGCTTTCGGATCAGCAAGATTTTTATTTTTATGATCTTCTTCCATAATGATGTAATTATTTATGATACAACAGCCAGATCGTATATGATGTTTTTATTTGATTGTAAAAATTGTTTCCCTATACTTGATATGACGTTAAAAAAAACAACACCTCTACCCGCCCGTCATAGCTTAAAACTTTTAAGCTGGAAGGGCAGTTGTATAGATGTGCAAAATACAATGATGAAAGAATACATATTTCTTATGCGATCACATCAACCAGTTTAAGTCACATCAACCGGAATTAATATGGACAAATTAAAAATAATCCTTGCGGAGGATCATAACCTGGTAAGAAACGGGATTAAAATGTTACTTGAATCGCAGGCTGATATTGAAGTAATTGCTGAAGCTGATGATGGTACGCGGGTATTGGAACACATGGCATCCGGATTGATTCCCGACATTATACTTGCTGACATCAATATGCCGGAAATGGACGGTATCAGCCTGATAAAAGCCGTTAAATCATCACATCCTGATATTAAAGTGGTAATCCTTTCGATGCTGGATCATGAAAAATATGTAATGCAGGCATTTATGGAAGGAAGCTATGGCTATATTTTAAAAAACGTAAATGAAAGCGAGATGCTCTTTGCCCTTAAAACGGTAGCCGGCGGAGCGAAATACCTTTGTGTAGAGTTGACCGAAACAATGCTTAACCGTTGTATCCATGAAGCGTCTGCCCAATCAGAACAGGAGGAAGTCCAGGTAGATCTTTCCATGCGGGAAATTGAAGTATTAAATCTGGTGGCCGAAGGTTACACCAACCAGGAAATGGCTGATAAATTATTTTTAAGTAAACGTACAATCGAAGGGCACCGCCAGATGCTGATTGATAAAACAGGGTCTAAAAACACCGCATCACTGATCCGATTTGCCGTGGTAAATGGTTATTTAAATTAATGAAATGCATCACAGTTTATCAGGAATCTTGGTTCTATAAAAATATTAAACGTTTTAAAGCCAAACCGATTTATTCCAACGGGATTGTCACCCTGAACCGCGCTTTATCGAGCTCACCGAAGATAATTTATTTCAGGGTCTTTCCCCCAAGATCACGCAATCCACGTATTCAATATCAAATCCCAATAGTGACATCGTGTAATCAGTTTTTCATTAAATCGCCCTTTATTAAGTCATTATCATCTATAGATTAGGATATTATTTTTGCCATCATGTAAAAAAAGGCCGGAAAACATCTGTCCCAAAACCTATGTATCAAATGGAGTGAGTTTATCTCTGAAACTGGATGTTTTAACACCTCCAAAACTTATCGGAGTTTGCTTCACACGCTTCACAGATCAGGATTTTATGGCTAATTATATGATGACCCATGTTTGGTCAACATTTTTTGTACAATGTATCACCTTTTATTCCCGTACAAATTCCTGGCCACAGCTGTGTAACAATCGATAGAGTAATGGCGATAATAATAGCTATAAAAGCCATTTCTTCCCGATTTTGAATAACGCTTTATCTTTCCAAACCATTTATACGGTTTAGCTATACGTATAATACGGGCTCTTATTGTTATTAATACCCATTATTAAAACAGCCGGCTAATGTGCAAAACCAAAAAAAAATAAGGTGGTTCTCTTTAGGTAATAAACGTTCACTGGCTGAACATTTTGTCGAACCGGTTATTAAAAAAAAGATCATGGAACAAGAGAACTTCTGCGTGGCAGCAGAATATCACAAACAGTCATTACTGGCACAGGCCCTTAAACTTACAGCTGATGAAGATGATGCAAAAGATCTGGTACAGGATACCCTGATCAAAGCTGTCGGATCTTGTAGTAGCTTCTCTGAAGGGACCAACATCAGAGGCTGGTTGTACGTCATCATGAAAAATACCTTTTACAACAACTGTTGCAAGCAAAAAAGACGCACCGCCATTTGGGAAAGTGATGATTGCCTTTACGATCAGCAACTGATAAACAATCCTGTTAAAAACCTATCAGAAACCAAGATGGTACTGGAAGACATACAAAAAGCAATGAATACCCTCCGGACAGACTACAGGGCTGCCTTTCAGCGATATTTTGAGGGCTACAGTTACGATGAGATCGCCCTTGAACTCAACATCCCGCTGGGAACAGTGAAAACCCATATTTATCAGGCGCGCCAAAGTTTAAAAAAATACCTGCGCATCTACCGCTAAGGGATCAGATCATGGACAGCTATAGCTAAAACGTTAATGAATATCCGGTAACATAGCGATCTTAAAATTATTTTAAGGAGGCCTAAATGGACATCGCATTGACAATATCTGACCTAAACAGGAACTAATATCATGGAAAGCAAAAAAGGTACATCAGAAGTAAAAAGTTCAAAAGTTGAGGAGCCTCATCATGACGACTGGCAGATTGACCCCTTAGCAGGCTATAAGAAATCCGGCAAAAAAGAAACAGATAAAAAGAAAGAAGATCAGAAGAAAGGTTCAATGGGTTTCGACGAATGGTCTGTCTCATGGCCCTGACTGGGGTAGAAATAGAAATATCGACACATAAATGAGTTGACGCGGTTGTTAAAAGGCATACCACCACGCTAATCTAAGTATAAATACCGGTTTTGATTAAATAGACTTAAAAATCCGATTAATCACTTATTTAACCAAACTTTACCTGATCTGGTATTGCTTTTTAATAAAAAGCTATCATTATGAAAAACATCATTTTATAACTGTTGCTATCAGTGCTTTGTTTCGGCACTTTTGCACAAACCCGCCAGGACACCACCAGGAAAAAAACTGAAAAAAAAAATCTAAACAAAGGCAGGAACCCCAAAAACGCGATACCACGAAAAGGGATACCTTGAAAAGGGATACCTTGAAAAGAGACACCATCAAACGTAACCGGCCTATGTTAAAAAAGGGAGTGCTTTTTTAGTACTCCCTTTTTACCATAAATAAAGCTTTTAGCTTAAAACAATCTGGTAATTTACATTCACCCTTTTTGGATAATTACTTTGCTCACTATTTAACGAAACAAAGGCGGCATTGCCATGAACTTCATTTTTCAGTGCATGTTCATAATGCGATTGGATCGTTGCCTGGTAATCATTCTGCAAACCCTTCGTAGTTTCTGCTAAAAGATTTCTATCATTCAGGTTTTCAGGCAATAAAGTAATATCGCAGTTTCCTTCACTGATTTCTTTGACTAAGTATTTCATTTTGGTTTTAAATCTCCGTTTCCTGTTTAATAAATAAGATTTCAAGAAAGGCCAAAAATATAGTAACGGTTTAGCTTGTGTGTAATTTAAAAGTTAATTTTTTAGTCAGTACTTGCATCAATTTAAATCCCCAAATTTGAGTATCCACATTCTGATATGCAACGCAAACGATTTAAAAAAACTGCTTAACCGTTCAAAAAAGAGAAGACTGTTAATTGCCTTCCAAAAACTAACTTAAGGTTTTTGGTTAAAATAATTGCTAAAAAAAACACTTTGAAATTTAATTGCATTTGCCCAGTAATCCCAGTTGTGTACACCAGGCCGGGTAGTAAAATCATGCGCAACATTATTGTACGATAGCTCATCGTGCAAGCGGACGTTCATTTTATAGAAAAAATCGTCAACGCCACATTCAAAGGCAATTGCCAAAGATCCTGGCTTAATCAGGTGAATGAGGTCAATTACACTATTTTGTTTCCAGCGTTCCGGAAATTCATCCTGCCTGCCCAATCTTTTCGAAATATCCCACCCATTCGGGAAAGGTTTGATATCTACGCCCCCGCTCATGCTGCCAACTGCACCATATACGTCCTGGTGTTTAATGGCCAGATAAAATGCCCCATGTCCACCCATGCTTAAACCTGTAATCGCCCTTCCCCTTTTGCCGGCAATGGTTTTGTAATGTTCATCTATATAGTTTACCAGCTCTGTGGCCACATAAGTTTCGTATCTCCAGGCTGGATCAACCGGACTATCGAAGTACCAGCTGGTTACATTTCCATCAGGGCATACCACAATAAATTGATATTGGTCTGCCAGATTTTTTATGCCCGGCACTTTCTTAGCCCATTCGGCATAACTCCCCCCTGCTCCATGCAGCAGGTAAACCACCGGAAAAGCTTTTCCTGTTTTATAGTTATCAGGTTTTATCACTACAGCCTTAATATTTTTTTTCATCGATTTGCTATAGGTTAAAGCAGTATCCACTTCTGCTGCATTAACTACCTGATTAAACAAGAACAGGCAGGCAATTATCAAAAGGTAATTTTTCATAAAGTGATTTTTAATAATCATTGTAAGACCGTGCTAAATTTATAAAATAAACACTTATGCCTTTGCATTTTGAAGATTTGAATTTAAAAAATTACGAAGATCCGGACCGATCAAACCGAATCGAAGGATCCAATCACGAAAGCATCACTTAATCGTTTTAGCTAAATTAATTTCCATCAAACAATATTAAATCTCATTTGCTTATAAAAACAAAAACAGCTCATGAAACACATAAGATTAATTATTCCAGCCCTTATAATCCTATTCTCGGCCTGTAGCGAAGCCACAAGAAACACATCGAACATTATAAGCGAAAATGCCAGTCAGACTGCTGCCAACAAAAGTGATTCAATGGAAGTCAAACTAAAAATAAATGGCAATGTAGTAAACGGCGAGCCCTTGTTATTGAGATTTGTAGTGCTTAACAATACCGACAGTGTTAAAAGATTCTGTATCTGGCATACTCCATTCGAACCTTTAATGAGTAGTTATTTAAGCATCATCAATGATAAAGGAGAAGAAGCGCAGTATATAGGTGCTATGGCCAAAAGGGTTATGCCACCTCCAGCCTCCAGTTATACGCAGGTAAATCCTGGCGACAGTCTGGTGGCAAATGCCGACTTACTTAAAGCATACGATCTAAAAAAGGGATCAAGTTATAAAGCGATTTACACGGGTGGAAACATGAGCGGTTTAATGTCTAAAGATACCGTGACCTTTGTTTATAACGAGATACATTAATATCACTAAATGGAACTTTGCTTCTCCCGGTTGGCATTGCCTTATGCTGAAAATGATTTGAAGGTCGGTGGAAAGTTAAGAATACCATGGCAGCGAAAGACGGAAGCGCGAGTTTTGATTTTGCCGGAACTTATACTGCGGTTGATGAGTATCAAAAAATTGAATATACCATTGAAGATGGCCGGATAGTAAATATTTTTTTTGATTCATCAGGCGAAAAAACCAGGATTACCGGAACTTTTGAGGCCGAATCCATTCATCCCAAAGAATGCAACGCGACGGCAGGCAGGCCATCATTGATAATTTTAAAAAATATAGTGAGTTGTAATAATAGCTTTCGAGATAACGAATCACAGACAGCCTATCATTGGCAGGTTCCAATAAAAAATCTCCCTTTACTAAAGCAAAGAGAAGTCCCCTCGCCTACAGGCCTGCCTATGCACGAGGGGAAATACCTTTAAACTATATTAAAAAGATTTCCTCGAACATGAACTAAAAGGACGGATACGTGGCATAAACAAATCCAGCGAAAACCGTCGTCAACTTTTTTCAGGGTCTTGTTTGGGATGATTTCTACCTGAATGCTAAAAATAAGTTCAGCAGTACGAATTTTCAAATCTAATCAACCACCCTTACATTATCGCTTCTATTTTCATCCAATATATATCCATAAGGATCGATAGCTACTGTTTTCGGTTTCTGATTAACTATAAATGAAAGCCTGGTTTTATGCTGCGTAATATGGACTTTTTGCGAATAAATTGGTTTAGTACAAGATTTCCAATCTGTTTCCAATGCATCAAAACAAGCCAGGTCTATTTTCAGATCAGGCAGCTGCTTACTGCCATCACTTATTCTTTCAGCAGCAATTTCCAGTTCAACTTTATATTTTCCGTTATTCAGTTTTTTACAATCGAGTACATGAATACCAAGATCGTAAATAACTACCTTATTAAAACAATCGTTGATAAACGTTTTGTCTTCAGGCTGCGCCTGGCGTAAAAGTGCATTTACCAGATCTTCAGCTGTTGCTTTAGGTTTAGGGTATTGATGCTCTAAAATAAGCTGATGCAGTGCGGCATTAAATTGATGCTCCCCCACTGTCTCTTTTATGGCATACATCGCCAATCCGCCCTTTTGGTAATGTACATAAGGCTGATCCAAGGTTTTAGCCAGAGGCAATTCTTCCCCATTATAGTTCCTATTCAAAAAGTAAAGGTGGTTATCATAAGCGAGATACTTTCTTAAATACATCTTTCCAAAAGCCTTTTCAATCAACATATTTTCAGTGTATTTAGCTAACGATTCGGTGAGCATGGCATACCCAGCACCGTCGGTAGGCGTCAGTATGTTTGCCCACCACTGATGTGCAGTTTCATGTGCGGTGATGGCATAACTCTGATTAATAATGCCTTTTTGACTAAAATTTCCTAAAAAACTAATGTTTTCCGCACTGAAGATCAGGCCCAGATAAGCTGTAGCAGCACCTTTATACTGCGGAATTTCAGCAATAGTTAATTGTTTGAAGGGGTATTTTGCAAAGTACTTGTTACCATAATCTAAAGTAGCTTTAAGGGCCCGAAACATACTTTTTAAATTATACTCCTGACCTTGCTGATAGTAAATACTTAGCTCAATCCCTTTATGTTTTTCTTTTTTTAAAGCATATTTTGCACTGCTCAGTGCGAACATGAAATTAACTGGACCGGGAGTTTTGTATTTGAAGTATTGCCGGTTATTGGCACTCCAACTTCGCTGCAACTCCCCCACAGTAACTATCTGCTGATCGATAGTGGTAGAAATAGTTGTTTCAAAGTCGACCAGCTGGTAGGTCTTATTAAATGGTGGCTTCATGGCAATTCCAGGGAGTCCTGCTTTTTTCCGTTCCCGTTTATCATCACTTTCAAAGTGGTAGGAGTAGCCTAGCAGTGGTATAAATTTCTCTAATTCGACATAAGTACCGTTTGCAACAACCGAATTCTCTGTGTCGAAAGACGTAAATCCATTCCTGATAACCACAATAGAAAAATTCATCAAGATCTCTTGACCGGGGTTTAATGGCTTTTTTAGCGTCAAAAACTGTTGATTGAATACTTCATCCCGTTCATTTCCTCTAACTCCGGCAACGTTTATCGAAAATGAGGAAACAGCCGGATCAATAGATGTCCATATTTTATAAAGCGGCTTATTTGTTTCATTTTTAAGCAAATACGTTCCTTCAACCATATATTTTTGTTCGTTTGGGTATAAATCTACATTGGTTTTAACCGCTTTGATCATAGGTTGCGGAAGATTGGCCATCGATTTATATTTTCGCTCGTAAGCCAGGCGCCAGTTTAACAACGCCTGTTTATTTTTATATTTTCCAACAAGATTGGTCTGGTTATAAATAAAGGCTGCACAGCAAATCCAAATTAATACTGCAGGGATAACAATCAATTGATGTTGCATCAGAGCTACCCGCATAAACCTCATCCTCGTGTTAACCTTTATTTCAGCCAAACGCTGCCATCCCCCAATGGTTAATACAGCAATAACCATTGTAAAGGCCGACCAGTATAGCATATACCAGTTAAAAGCATCATTATAGTAGCCAAAACCATTGAAATAAGAATGTTTTAGATCCGGAGTCGTGGCGAAACGAAAAAGATAGTGTTCGAATCCAAAGCGTTCTGCATACGTAATCAGGAAAATCATGATCATGTTCAATAACATTCCGAGGTATTTATTCGTACTCAAATTTTGAATAAAAACAATGAGTACCACAAAAAGCAGCAAAGGAAACGCGCTATAATAGTATAACGACAAATAAGATCGTAACTCAATCAGGTAATAACCATGAGTAAGCTGCAAAAAAATACCAATTCCGATATTTAAGGTTACCAGAACGAAAACAAGTCCAAACAGACTCAAAGTTTTTGCCATCCAGAATACCGAATTTGGCACAGGACTGCTGTAAATGATGGAATGGGTATTGGACATTTTTTCCCTGCTAACGCTTTCTGCGGCATAAAAAATGATTAAGATCAGTCCAAATTTCATAGTGCGTATTTCTTCGATGATAATGCCAGTGGCCGGATAACTATGAATGCCGTAAACGCCGCTAAACAGCCTGTCTTTTAATTCTATTCCAAACAGAAATATCCATAATAAGAGCATCACCATGATGGGAATATTTTTAAACAGAAAGATCAGTTCTAATTTAAGCTGGGCGATAAGGGCCTTGAAACGATAAGCGGTACCACCAGGTAAAACCTTTAGAGTACGATATGAAATCAAAGCTGAATATACTGTTTTGTCTGATTTAATCTTCAACTGCCTTTGGCGTGTTAACCTAAAATCAAATAAGTGGTAGCTTATCACGATGATTAAGCTTGTAAAACAAGTCCATAAGATTCTATTGAGTAAAAAGGCGCCGCAAAGTGGAAATAATTGGTGATTCCGTTGAAAGATAGTCCAGGTTTTAGTTTCTCCAAAAAAAGAAGCTAGGGCAAAAGGGTCTAAAAGTATTGGCAAAATATCAGCACTGCCGGCCTTCATAGTTGAGGTGGCCAATAATGGTGAATTGCCCAATATCGAAGCCAGCATATATAAAATGTAAATCAACACGCCAGCCACATAAATTGCCCGTACACTTTTGGTCAATATGGCGGTACAGAATAAGATTCCGGCAGAAAACAACACGTTTGGCAATGCAAAAATCAACAGTGCATGCAGATAATAATTCAGTTGAAAGATACCTAAGCGATCTTTATCGATAAAAAAAGAACCGACATAAATCCCAAGGGCTACCAGTAGCAATAAGCTAAAAACTGCGATGATCAAGCCCAGTAATCGGATGCCAAAATATGCCGGCTTTTTAATTGATGTGGTAAAAACAACCGCCTCCATTTTAAACATACTATCTCTTAGCACCACATTTGCACTAAACAGCGTAGCCGAAAAAATGGAGAATAAAGATAGCAAGGCGATAATATTGGTAATGACATAGGGTGAATTTTTATGTACCTCAACAGGGCCAAAACCGCCTTTTAAGGCACAAAAATAGCCAAGCATTAAAAACAGAAGTGTCGCAACCTTGAAAGACAGTTGCCCGAAATGATATTTCAGTTCAAATTTTAATAAATCTGTTATCATCACTTTGCCTCCATATTTAAGTTAACTGCGCCACATAAGGAAGAAAAATATACCTCTTCCAATCCTGGATCAACAGGTTCGAAACCTGCTGCTGGTAATTGATCTGCCAGTACAAACAGATGCAGCTTACCTGAGATAATCCTGGTAGAAATGACATTAAATATGGATGAATACTGTACCAGATTCACCTTATCAATTGCCTTTCTCCAGATTTTTCCTTCTAATTTTTTAGTCAGGTCGGACGGCTTGCCCTGTAAAATCAATTTTCCATTCGCCAATACTGCCATTTCAGCGCAGAGGTTATTCACATCTTCTACAATATGGGTGGAAAGAATCACTACACGATTCGCTCCAATTTCACTTAAAAGATCATGGAATCTGTTCCGCTCCTGAGGATCAAGCCCCGCGGTAGGCTCATCCACAATAATTAATTGCGGATTACCCAGTAAAGCCTGTGCTATTCCAAAACGCTGTCGCATACCACCAGAAAAAGTACTCACGGCTCTCTTCCTGACCTCAAATAAGTTAGTTTGCTGAAGCAATGAAGTTACCTGTTCAACTCGTTCACTTTTATTTTGCACACCCTTTAAAATCGCAAGATGATGTAGTAGATCTATAGCCGATATATTCGGATATACGCCAAAATCCTGAGGCAGATAACCTAATTTGTTGCGCATCTCCTGCGGATTTTCCAATACATTGTTTTCATCAAAATATACCGTCCCAGCGTCTGGCAGTTGTAAGGTAGCCAGCGTACGCATTAGCGAAGATTTGCCTGCTCCATTTGGTCCCAGTAAACCAAACATGCCATTTGCTATATTTAGGGTAATATCATCAAGGGCTTTCACCCCATTTTGGTAAGATTTTGTAAGCTGCTGTATTTTAAGCCGTACCATATTAACTAATTAAGATGGCCGCAAATTAGAACAACAAAATCAGTCAATTAATTTTAAGTGACGAAGGAAATATAAATGGTGACGAAAGGAAAAAATAAGTTGATATTCCTTTGATCATGAAAAATGAACCTTTCGTCATCTATATTTCAGCATGACTTAAAACTTTAATAACTTTAGAAATTAGTTTGACAAGGTATCAAAACACATTTTTAACCCTTTTAGCAAAGATCCTTCGACAAGCTAACATTGACAGAATCCACTAGTTCGGTCGTCATTCTCACGCATGAGGGAAGCACGAAGTGCTCAGCGAAGCTAATCTTAATGCACGTTTTAAGATTCCCAATCAAGTTAGAATGACGATTTCCTGATGGATACTACCTAAGTAAATTTTATCTGTTAATCATATTGATTTTTATATCATAATTATTCCTCATGATGACAATTTTACTCCTATTATAGGTTACCAAAATGTTTAACACCAAGAATTTAAATTATAGATACCAGGATTTTTTCCTAAATATCGGCCTGTTGTTATGGATAGCCATATTGAATACTTACAACTTAACCAGCAAAATTTGGCTTAATTATGCCAGCTGCATTTTGGCGCTGGGTTTATGTCTACTACCTGTACTCGTCTTTTCTTTTTTTAAAGTCAGCCTAAAAAACGCCCTAACCCGAAAACGATACATTTCCTGCTGGTGCATTTTCTTCTTTATCCTGCTTCCGCTTTTTACGAATTTTGCATTTTACCTGCAAATTGCGAAGCTTGAGTACACTGTATTGATTTCGACAGCGCTACTGGCAATTTCCCTCGAAATGATGTTGAAGGCCAATCATTATTATCAGAAAAAAGTGAGGCATATTAAATGGATCAAAAAAATTGGCCTGGAGCATGCAGTGCTCATCACTATTGTTTTACTTGCTGCAACCATTTCCATAATGGCCGTTTCGAGTTTAAATAACCCCGTTTACCAACGAAACGGTTTCCGTTTAGTAGGTTTCGAGTTCGACTTAAAAGCACTTTGGTTTAATATTGGAATATTTTTTAGCTTCTTTTTACAATTTCTGATCATGTACTTATGCGGATACCTGCTTTTTTTGGTCAATAGCCGCCTACTGGTATCTAAAATCCTCAAAGAAAAAGGACTTTTAATTTATTTGTTAGCACTTTCTACCACAATTGCATTGCTGTATCCCCTATTGGCTCAGTTATTAATTTCACTACCTATTAACACAGTTTTCGGTCGGAGCATTTTCGAAACTAATCCATTTGAGCTTGAAAATGCATTAGGCGCACTTGCTATTATGCTCATTAGTCTACCAATAGTTTTGGCCCTGCAATGGGGCAAACAGAACAATAAAATCCTTTCTTTAGAAAAGGAAAACTCGCAACGTGAACTCGATTTACTGAAACAGCAACTCAATCCACATTTTTTCTTTAATACTTTGAACAACCTTTATGCTTTAAGCTTGCAAAAATCGGATAAAACACCTGAAACCATTTTACAATTATCAGAACTGATGCGCTATACGATTTATAAAGGGCAGGAAAAATCAGTCAAACTTTCGCAGGAAATTGATTATATTAACGATTACATTCAATTACAACAGATCCGGTTGCAGAAAAACTTAAATTTTGAATTCAACAAAAAGGTTAACGATGAGCAGCTGGAGATTGTTCCTCTTCTGCTGATTGTATTTGTAGAGAATGCATTTAAACATGGCATTGAACCTGCTGAAGACGAAGCTTCTTTAAAATTATATTTATCTGCTAACCATAAATCGCTCTATTTCTCCTGCGAAAATTCCTTCGATCCTGAAGAAAATGTCCATCATCAAGGGATTGGGATTGATAATTTAAGAAAAAGACTCGAATTGCTTTATCCTAATAAGCATACGTTGGATATCACCGCCACTGATCATATCTTTAAGGCAGAACTTAAACTTCAGCTAACATGAGCTTACGTTGTTTGATAGTAGATGATGAACCACTTGCACATGGTGTAATTATGGAGTATGCAAAAGATCTTCCTTTTATTAACATCATAGGCAGTTGTTACCGTGCTACAGAAGCATTGGATTTTTTAAGTAAACAACCAGTAGATCTCATTTTCCTGGATATCCGGATGCCGAAACTAAATGGTTTGGAATTTTTAAAGACTTTAGCACATAAACCTTTGGTAATCATCACCTCTGCGTACGAAGAATATGCTTTAGCAGGTTTTGATCTGGCCGTTTGCGATTATCTTTTAAAGCCCTTCAGGCTTGATCGTTTTATCAAAGCGGTAAACCGTGCGCTTGAATTGCACAAACTTAAAGGGCAAAAAGCTCAGCCTGCTTTAATTGAAAAACCAGTACAAATAAACAATGAGCTAATCTCGATTAAGGTTGACAAAAAGCACATCTTAATCAAATTAGCCGAAATACAATATCTGGAAAGCCTGGGTAATTTTGTAAAAGTTTGGAAAAACGGTGATTTTCTGTTAACGCCCAGAACGTTGACCAGTTTTGAAGATCAGGTATCAACAGATTTCGTCAGGATACATAAATCTTTTATACTTAATAAAAAGTATGTCGACTATTTGGAAGGAAGTACCATTGTACTTAAGAATGGCCAGGAAGTTCCAGTCGGTAAAAATTATAAAGGTATAATTAAACAATTACTTGATATAGCGGATTAACAGCATTTAGTTTTAATCTGACTGAACGAGCCGGGATAAGATTTCTATTTAAAAATTTATATTTATCGTTACAATACCTTTATTTCCATGCAGAATTTCTTTCCCGCTCAATATTCCACTTTATCAGCAGCCGTATTAAAAGATTATTTAATTGAAGCTTATGGGCTGGATCCATCTACAACCTGCCGGTTACTCATCAGAAATGTAAGCGACACCTATATCCTGGAAAATCGGAACCAGAAATATATCTTCAAAATTTACCGCGGTGCGCACCGTAAACGCAACGAAATTGAAGCTGAAGTAGAATTATTAAACATTTTAAACGCAAATGGAAATTCAGTTTCTTATCCAATCCGGGATGTGGAAGGAAAACAGATCCAACAGTTTAATGCTATTGAAGGCTTAAGAAATGGTATCCTATTTTCTTTTGCAGAGGGGAAAGTAGTTTTAGACCTAGAGGATAAGCACCTCAATCAATTGGGGCATGATATAGCTAAATTACATCAAAGTACTTCATCGATAAAACTGAGCAATCCGCGGCCGATATTCAATTTCGAAACCACCCTATTTGAGCCTTTAAAAGACTTCAAACCTCATTTTTCAGAAATGAAGGAAGAATATGAGTACTTAAAGAACGTTTCAGAAAAAGTAGTTCAAAAGTTTAAAGAATTCGATACTTCAACATTCAGTTATGGTTATTGTCATTATGATTTCTTCCCGAAAAATTTCCATTTTGATGAAGAGTTGAAAATCACCTTTTTTGATTTCGATTTTGCGGGACAAGGTTATTTAATTAACGATTTGATGTCGTTCCTGAACCATTATTTCTTCCACCAGCTGAATAACCAAATTTCCAAAGAACAGGCAGAGAAGGATTTCGATACTTTTTTAAATGCCTATCAAAAAGTCAGACCGTTAACAAATGATGAATTAAATGCCATTCCTTATCTGGGTATTACCTTCCATATTTTCTTTTTAAAGTTCTTTTATGACAATTACGATGATTGGTCAAATGGTTTTTTAACCCCCCGATATACCAAACACCGCGTGGCATTGATTAAAAAATGGGAAGAAACATATTGTAACTTTTAGGCAATCCGGCTTTAATGTCGATAGGCTTTTTTATCTTGTATAGCAATTTCAAAAATTAATAAGATGGATCAGAAAATAATAAACCTTTACGATGAGTATACCCACAGCCAGCTAAGCCGAAAAGATTTTATGAAAAAGCTGGCCGTCCTGGCTGGCAGCACAGCATTGGCCATGACGATCCTCCCAATGCTGGAGAATAATTATGCCGCCGCAGCAGATTTTAACCGTGATGATATCGAAGTGGAAAATATCACCTATCAGGGTGTTGAAGGTGAAATGAAGGGAGTTTTGGCTAAGCCAAAAGGTAAAAGGAATCTGGGCTGTGTACTGGTGATCCACGAAAACAGAGGCTTAAATCCACATATTATTGAGGTTACCAAACGTGTTGCCAGTGAAGGTTTTCTGGCTTTGGGAGTTGACGCGCTCTCCCCGCTTGGTGGAACGCCAGCAGATGAAGATAAAGGACGCGAGCTAATCGGTAAATTAGATCCTGAAAAAAATCTGGAGAATTATTTAAGGGGACTTGATTATTTACGAAAGAGAAAAGATGGTAACGGCAAAGTAGGTTGTGTTGGCTTTTGCTGGGGCGGTGGCATGGCTAATAAATTAGCGGTGAACGACCCGAAACTACAGGCCGCTGTGGCATATTATGGTGCGCAGGCCAATGCTGCCGATGTTCCTAAAATTAAGGCGAGTTTAATGTTGCACTACGCTGGTTTGGATGAAAGGATTAATGCCGGGATTCCAGCTTACGAGCAGGCTCTAAAAGACAATAAAATTAATTACAAGATTTACATCTATGACGGTGTAAATCATGCATTTAATAACAATACTTCACCCACCAGGTATAACGAGGCCGCAGCAAAACTCGCCTGGAACAGAACGATTGACTTGTTTAAACACAAATTGGCGGTATTGACTAGGTAAATCCTTCTTTTGCGACCAGGGTTCTTTAATTGATTCCGTCCTTTCGAATGAAGCATAGCGGACGTAAGCTCGGTGAGCTTCAGTCGAAATGATGCCTTTCGCATACCCGCCATTTCGAGCGGAGTGCAACGCAGTCGAGAACCCGAAGACTCAGCGAAGCTAAATCTTTTAAAGTTGCTGATAATACAGTTCAAAGATTTCTCCCCGCCTGTACAGGCAGACGTTTCGCTACCAATGAAAATTGGTAAGTTTCAGTTGAAATGATGAGCGGTTCTAGATCTAAAACAAATCCGTTTTCAGCATAGTCTTTAAAATATTTGATTGAACATCAAAATTATTGAGGTGATTGAGGAAGTTGATATCCGATATTTTAGCATAGCTATCTTCCAATAATTGAACAACCTCATTCGGAATGGCTGTTTTTAAAACCGCAGCGTTGCTTTTCAACTTATCGTTTTTATATTGTAGTTCCTGTATAATCCGCTCCCTCTCAGATAGGTTGTTTGTTGTGTCCAGGTTTTTCAAAATCGTTAAATCGCAGAATAGGAAGAGATTTCTACTGGGGAAAAACAGATAATAATAATCTTCATCCAAAAATCTATAAACCTCAATCACGAGTTCGCCTGATTTTAAACCAATATAAAATTCAGTCCTGAAATCATGTTTGCAAAGCTTGCCCATTAATTTCTTCTCGATGGTTGCATACACATTGGTATATACTTGCCTATTTTGAAAATCAATCAATTTTGAAAATTGATCTGTGGTAAGATCGAAATAAAAATCGTTGGCGTACCTGGAACTAAAAACGTTGATGTTCTTAGAAAAAGGAAAATCTGAACTCAGCTCAGACAATACACTAAATAACTTCCGCAGCGATAAATTAATTTTAAGCGACTGCTTTTGTTTATCCTGCTGAAAGTTTTTCTGACCAGCAAGCGTACCCGTCATCCGGTCAATCAGTTCTTCATTCAGGTCAATTTCATCGTAGATAAGCGATACGTTTTTCTCATTGCTCTTTTTAATCTTTCTGAGCAGATCGATTACGCTATCGGTAAACTGAAGGTGGAAGAGATCTAATTTTTCGATCTCCAGTTCTTCGTTATTGGCAAAAAGTTGATGAATAACCTGGCTCCGTAAGTAAATTTTATAAATCACCTCATCATCAAAAAACACAGAGAGCAACTGTAAACGGTTGATCTCTGCGCTTGATTTCTTGAGAATATTTAAACGGAATTCATCCATACTTTAATTAATTCACCCTCGTTACGTTCTTTTTCAGCTCTGCTTCCAGCGTTTTAAGTTCGCCATCTAATACCCTTCTGCTGTGTGCGCCTGCTTCGTGGATCTGTTTTACCTCGTTCAGTGTCTCGATCAGCGATGAAGTGGTTCGTTTCAGGGTTTCCAAAGATACTACTGTTTTTTCATTCTCCTTGGCTACATCGATACTGTTTTGTTTCAGCATCTCTGCATTTTTCTGTAAAATGGTATTGGTGGTATCCGAAATTTTCTTCTGCATCTCTACATTGGCCTTTTGCCTTTGTAGCGCAACTGCAATTGTCAGTTGATTTTTCCAAACCGGAATGGTGGTAGAAACTATCGACTGCGCTTTTTCTGCAATGGAAGTGTTGTTGTTCTGAACCACACGGATCTGTGCCAAAGATTGTAACATGATAAAACGCACAATCTTCATATCGGCCAGTCTTTTATCCAACCGGCTGATGAAATCCCTCAAATCGGCAATTTCATAATCCTGATAATCAGCCGGACGCCCTTCCATTTCGGCCAGTTTAATACTCAGTTCGTTGTATTTTAGTTGTCCGGCAATAATGAGTTCTTCCATTTGGTGGATGTACCCAACATTGCTATCAAACATGGTTTGCAGCGAACTGTTATCCTTAATAGAATTTAACCTTCCAGCTTTAATTTTGTTGGTAATCTTATCGATGTTATTAACCACCACATCATATTTCTGGAAAAGCTTTTTCACATCAACCACTAAATTTTTTAAGAACGGAATCTTCGAGATGAAACTCTTAAAGCCGCTCTGCTCCAGTTCAGATACATCGATGTAATTCAGTTCGGTTAGCAGCTCGTTAATTAAACCGCCAACCTCACCACTGTTATAGGTACGTACAGACGATAGAAAATCGTTACTGTATTTTTCCATGGAGTTTTGGGCATCGCTTCCATAATTCAGGATCGAATTTACATCCGATGGTTCTAACGATTTGCCAATTTCCTGGTATTTAGCCGTTTCTTCAGCTGTTATTTTTTCGAGGTCAACATTTCCGTCCTTATCCAGCTTAACCGGAGTAAGGGCCTGAGTAACGTTTGGGTTGGTTTCCATAGTTTGATCAATTACCAGCTTTACAGCTTACAAATAGTTTTGGGTTACAGTTTTAACAGTATCTTCCAGTTTTCTATCTCTGGTTGGTTCGCCAATGGCATTAAATTTCCATTCGCCGTTTTTCTTATAAAAAACCCCCATCACCATGGATACATGGCCTTTAAAATTGGCTCCGTTGGCAATGTCGAATTTGGCAAATACCTCGTTCACCCGTTTAGTCGTGCCTTCATAAATGCGGATAGAAGCAAACGGGATCGTACCAAAATCATGCCCTCTGAAACTGTTCAATACAAAGGCAACATAACTCACACTGGCATCCAGTTGTGAAAAATCAATGGTGATAATTTCGTTATCTAAACCATCATCGCCCCCCATATCGCCGGTTAAATCGTCACCGCTGTGTTTTACCGAGCCATTTTTGGATTTAAGGTTGCCAAAGTAAACGACTTCTAAAAGCAGTTTGTTTTCATTATATAAAGCACAGCTTGCATCTAAATCTACGGCCTCTTTTGATGATCCAAAGCCAAATAAACCCTTTTTTTCAATTGCACCCCAGTTTATCCCTACGCAAGCTTGTTGAAGTGTGCTTCCATTGCTTTTTTCCAGACTGATGCGCTGTCCTTTTTGAAGATTGATTGCCATAATATTATTGATATTTATTTAAATAATCCTGTAAACCACCTTTCATACCCACGCCAACGGCTTCAAATTTCCATTTGCCTTCGCGTTTGTAAATCCTGCCGAATTCTACTGCTGTTTCAATAGAGAAATCTTCTTCTAATTCATATTTTAAGATCACTTCATTGGTTACCGCATCAAAAATACGGATGAAAGAATTTCTAACCTGACCGAAATTCTGTCTTCTGCTATCCGCCTCATGGATGGTGACTACAATACACATCTCATTTACTTTTGAATCGGCCCTGGTTAAATCAATTTTGATCTGTTCATCATCGCCATCACCATCGCCGGTTAAATTGTCGCCGGTATGTTCTACTGCTCCATCTGGTGAAACCAGGTTATTGTAAAAAACAAAATTCTCGTCAGAAATCAATTTCTTCTGATCATTTAAGATAAAAACTGATGCATCTAAATCGAATGCAGAACCTGTTGAAGAGCTGTTGGTGTCCCAACCTAAACCTATTGTAAATTTAGGCGCATCGATGTTTTCACGTTGCCCCTTTTGCAAATTAATAGCCATATTTAAATTAATTTATAGTTGTTGTTTTTGATATAGTCCTTTATGAGATGTAAATTTTTCGAATATGCCTCTATCATATGGTAATTATTCCCTAGTGAAAGATCGTAAAGCTCATTGATAAAATCAGTGCTCCGGCGCTCTAAAAAGATGGTAAAACTGCTCGATGTCGCATTTAAAATGTATTTCACCATACGGGTATTGAACCTGAAATTGCCACTATCGATAATCTCTTCCAGATCGAAAATAGATTTGACCTGATGGTAATTAAGGAAGTTTTCTACATTGGGATGGATATTTTTATTCACCAGTTCGGCAAAATAAAGCATGTGCATTTCATTTTTTAGACCATACTCTTTTGCCATTTTTAAGATCATCCGCTCATGGCTCCCGGTAATCCTGATATCATCCAGAAATAAAAGCGTTTTGCCGGTAAGAAACTCTTTATCGATATGGAATGAATCATTACCGATCAGCGAAAGCCTTTCTTCAGCACTCAATTCGCCGTAATCCTCTTTATAGGTAATGGTTCTATGCACTTTTGTTTCCTGTACGGCTAAACCACCGTTTTCGACCAGCCAACGGTTAAGCTGGCAAACGAAATAGTTTTTCATGGCAAAAGTTGCCGTTGGGATAAAGCTATAAGGACTGGATATCACCACAATCTGGTCAGTAATTAAATTATCCGCCAGGTAATACCTGATAAAGCCGTCGGCAAGGTCTTTACCAAAAGATCGCGCCACCAGATCGTCGCCAAATTTAAAGCGGCTGTAATCATCGGCATTAAAACCGAAGTCGACTGTATTGTCTATTTTATGAAGAGAGAAGTTATACGGTATCATAGAGTAGGTTTAAAATAGATAATTTATTGGAATTGATGAGCATACTGTTAATCCCTATTGCTTGCGCTCCACGGATATCGGCATGGGGGTTATCTCCAACATGGATAACGTCCGTTAATAATAATTCAGGGTGTTTGGCTCTGTCGATACGATCCAACATCAGCTGAAAAAAGCCTGCGTTGGGTTTAGACATGCGTACTTCATCAGAATAAAGCTGGAAATCGATATACTGGCCAATGCCTAAATGTTCAATGACTTTTTTTAAGGTTTTACCTTTAATAAAACCGGTGTTACTCAATATGTTGGTAGAGCAATTTCCTGAGTCTTTAATCTTGGCCAATACGGCTAAACAATTATCACAGTAAAGTTGCGGCATATGGTTAAATACGATCTGCTCCATATCCTTATCGAGCACTTCGAGATCGACATCATTAAAGTTAAAATCGTGATCATTGATCATACTGATGATCATTAAATACATTTCATCCGCATCAACATTTTTACCTGCTTTTTCATTAATGGCATTTACCATCAAATCTACCTGGCGAAAAGTAATGGCAATTTCGTCAATGCTTTTATGCTTACTGTTAAAATTTCTGAAAAAATACGCTACCCGCTCCTGCTTGTAAGTTGGATTAGATTTAATTAACGTTAACCAAAGATCGAATGAGTAGTGTTTGTAAAAAGCCATCGCCTTCTATTTCATAATCTGTTTAATAAGTGCTAATATTACAAATTTGATTGTACAATTAGAAGCGGTTGATTGTAAGATTTATGACAGATAAGCCTTTGATTATGATTTATCCAATACGTCTTCGGCTTGTTCAGAGATCATGACATCACTTTTGTGTTTTTTAGGATAATTGAACAGAAGCGAGGTTAATACCGGTATGAGGAAAATGGCTACCGTAAAAATAGAAACAAAAAGATCTGTTTGTTCTCCTTCAATGGCATGAGAAACCGGCGACTCGGGATAAAAATGCGTAAATATGGAGGAGGTGAGTTTAATACCCAAAACACCAATTACAATAAAGGCCACCGTTTCTAAAAAGGTAAATTTTTCCATTAGTTTTACAAAGGCCTGTGCTACAAAACGCATAGCTAAAATCCCGATAAAAACACCAATGTAAATTAACCAGATATGATCGGTAAAAGCTACCGCAGCAAAAACATTATCAATGGAAAAAGCTAAATCCATCACCTCTACTAAAGCAACTGTAGCCCAAAAATTGCCAACCAAACCAACGGTAGATTTATAAATCCAGCTTTTACTTTTATCTACTTCCTCCTCTTCCTCATTCTTTTTACTGTTCTTTTTTCTAAAATAATCGAAAGCCAGGTATAAAAGGTATAAACCGCCAAGTGGTTTTAACCACCAGATTTTTACTAACCATGCTGCCAGAAATAAACAGATCCCTCTGAAAACATAAGCACCGATAATACCATATTTTAATGCTTTTTCTCTTTGAGATTTCGGCAGGTCCATGACCATAGTTGCCAGAACGGCAGCATTATCAACGGATAATAAACTTTCTATTACAATTAAATTTAAAATAATTAATAATCCAGCTTGTATATCATCACCTAAAATTGTGTGCAAAAAATCCATGGAGCGATTGTGTGTATGTTTTAAATTAAACTTCTAGTTAAAAGCAAAGAAACAAAATTTTATCATTTCTGCTAGTTATATTGTGTTTTATGGTTAGAACGACAGTTATTAGAATTGTTACAGATCTGGAGCCGAATATTAATGAGCGGCATCTAACTGATAAATGACACCATTATTCCCGGCCAACAAAACCGCCTTACCTTTCTTTGCCTTTTGAACAGCATTAAAACTCTTATCGGAAATGTGTTTCCAGTTCAGCCCCCCATCGGCAGAAATATCAGTGCCCGAAGTACCCGTTGCAACTAAAGTCTTAGCATCAATATAAGTTACACCCGACCGAAAACCTGAAACCGGTGTAACCGACTTTTGCCAGGATTTGCCTCCGTCGTTCGTGAACAGTACATTATTGGCATTTTCTTTATCCTTTAAATAGTTACCGCCAACGGTTATACCTGTTTTCTCGTTAAAAAAATCAATGGAGAAAGGGCCTGTGCTTCCCTCACCCTGTAAAATCGGGCATTTAAACACTTGCCAGGTTTTTCCATAGTCAGGAGAAAAATAAATATTCGATACCATACCACCGGTTGCCACCCAGGTTTTACCTCCGGGTAATGTTTTAATGGTAGTTCCGCTAGCGGCGAAACCAGCTTCACCTTTAGCCATACTGACTTTCAAATTTGTAGAAATATCCTGCCAGCTGTTACCTGCATCAGTGGTTTTAAGTAATTGCATTTTATCATTTATGGGATCACCGAAAATGATTCCTCTATTTTTGTCCCAAAAGCCTAAACCGTCCAAAAATATTGCCGAATCTATATTTTTATAATTTTCTGTCCAGGTTTCACCTCCATCGATGGTTTTTAAAATGAAGGCCGGAGAGGCAATTCCTACAATAATGGCCTGTTTATCATTGAACGCTTCAATATCCCGGAAATCGATTTTTTCGTAACCTTTCGGGTTTACCCATTTCCAGGTGATGCCGCCATCGGTGGTTTTGCCAACCGTACCATTACTTCCGCTTACCCAGGTCACCTGATCTGATACCACACTTAACCCACGTAAACTGGTTTTGGCACGTTCATTTAAAGGCTTTAAAGAATACGACTGCGCAGCGCAAAAAAAAGGTGCCAATAAAAGGCACCATATCATTTTTCTCATTGATAGCTTATTTTACCCGTTTAAAAGTTTCTGATCTTCCTAAAAGCGAGATACCAACATATCCGCGGATATTAAGTACATCAGCACTTTTTAAAGTCATGTTACAGCTATAGGTTTTACCACTCTTTGGATCATAAATTGTCCCGTCAGTCCACTTGCCATCTTCATAAACAAAATCTTTTAATATTTCCAGGTTTAGCAAAGCGCGTTTCTGCAGATTGGCATTAGGGTTTTTGGCATCCAGTTTAGGTTTACCATTTAGGTTTGGTTCTTTCATCCAGGCCAGTTTTCCATAGAATTTATCACCTTTTTTATAGATTTCTATTTGTCCTTCACCTGATGGATTAAGCCATTTGCCAATAATTGCATCTTTATTCTGCGCCGAAGCAGAAAATGACAGGGCTACAAAGAGTAGCATCAAAAATGGAAACTTTCTCATATTTTTTTTATTTCTAGTTAGTTTTTAAAGATAATCATTACGCCTGATATCGAAACAGTAAATAAAGGGAAAAAGTATGAGAAAGTTTTTAAAACTGCAAATTATCTGGAAACTATGGGCAGATACTTCGCCCGATAGGCATAAAACAGGAACAAATTAAATAAAAGCATGACGCCTGCCATCGGTAAATCTTTCGGATCCAAAAATGCATGATAAAGAAAAATGTTAAGGGTAACCGGAAAAATGATCAGCGCAGCCAATGGCGCGGTACGGTTAATCAGCAAGAGTATCCCACCTATCAGCTCTGTTATCTTGATTAAAGGCATTAGATAAACAGATGCCATAATACCCGACATAAATGTAGTTTGAGCTGCCGACATCGCAGGAGCCTCTTTAGGCATTAAATTAAAGAAAAAGCTTACTGAGGCGAAAAGATACATGGCGGCCAGAAGTACGCGTACAACAATTACTGCTATTTTCATAAGGGTTAAGTTTTAGTTTGTATTTTAAAAATAATAAAATCTATTGATTCAACCGGTTATCAGTTCATTGGTCATTAGTCATTCGCGCATTGGTTGTTGGTTATTAGCTGATTGACAATAAGTGCAGAATTTCAAGCCGCCGTTTTAGTGTTATAGGTTGCTTGTTCATGGCCAGATATCTTAGCATAATGAATCAAACCCTAACATTCATCACCGCCTGATGATCTGGTTATTTGTTGTCAAATAATTCATCCTGAAATTAATCACTAGCCGTTGATTAAGGATAAATTGATCTTTAATCTACCGGCAATATTCGACCAGAAACTCCAGGCTTTACACTTTGAGCTTGAGATTTAAAACTCTACTGATAATCATAATTCACCATCCATTGAATACCAAATTTATCAGTGGCCATGCCAAACAGTGCATTCCAGAAGGTTTTCTCTAAGGCCATGGTTACGGTACCCCCGGCTGACAGACCATCAAACAAACGTTTTGCTTCTTCTTCGCTAGTGGCGTCAACAGAGAGTGATATGCCCGTACCAAATGTTGCCGGCGGCATCGGATTGGTGACATCAGTACCCATTAGCATATTGCCACCAATAGGTAGGGCAATGTGCATCAATTTTTCCTGATCGCTTACTGGCATGCTGCCGCATCCCGGAGCATCTTTATAACGTTGTACAACCAAAAATTCGCCACCAAAAACCGACTTGTAAAAGTTGAATGCCTCTTCGGTGTTGCCATTAAAATTTAAATATGTGTTAAGTGTTGCCATTGTTTTTTGTTTTAATTCCTTTAATGTGGGTTGTTATGATTTGGTTCTATCTATATATATATTCTTGTGAACAAAGGGCGTCTTGCTTAATTTCCACCGGCCGGTCGGAAGTTAAGCAAGACGTTACAAGGAAATCTTCGTCAACTTTACATCCATCCAACACCCCCAGTCTTGACCATCAAATTGCTCCCATGTACCCTCAATTGTATGGGTTTTAAAATTTCCTTTAAATCTTTCCGCATCACCAAATATTAAAATGATATCAGCATAAATTTTAAGGGTAGCTATTGAAGTACGGCCTACATTATCGAAAGATTGCGACCGAAACACATCTTCCATATCATCATAGTGCATAATTTCCAAAGAGCGGATAGTTTTGTTGCCAAACTTCACATCAACCTCATGTTTCAGGAAAAAGCCGCCGTCAACCCACTCATAGGTATCTGTCCCGGCAATTACCACCCCTGATTTTGTTAAACCTTCTGTTTTCCATTTGCCGATATATGGATTTAATAGATCAAGCTTATTGTTTCTCATAAATTTTTCAAAATGCCAATATATTTCATTGGCTTCTTATACTATTATTTCCGATCAACTGTAATTAGTTCGTATCTGGTTATCTATTGGGCAATTCACCATATCTCCATAGGCTTGATGTAGTTGCAAAAACCGATCATTTAAAATGATATGCTTTCCATCGGCACGTAACATATTGATGCTATTTTATGAGGTAAGCATAATTATAGTACCCTACAGGCATTGTGAACCAGATCATTTACCTGCAATAAAGTTAGTGGTTAATTTAAGTGAACACCCTTGCCATAAAAGTCAATTTTGAGGGGCATTTCAGACAAATTGTATATATATTTACGATACCTAAATTTTAACCAAATGATGCAAGTTGGTATTTTACTGCCCCATAATTTCAGACTCTTAAGCATAGCAGCAATTTTAGATGTATTTGACACCGTAAATGGTTTTTACACAAAAGATGGTCAGGAAGCCCCATTTAACATTAATTTAATCACCCTCGGCCATCATCATTATAGCTTTAGCACACATCCCCATTTACCCTTGGAAGATACAGGTCGGCTGGCATTAATTTTAATCCCGTCATTTGCCAACCCTGATATAAAAGATTGTATCCACGCCAACAGTGAATACCTCCCATGGTTAACTAAACAATATACCGAAGGAGCCGAAATCGCCACCTTTTGCACCGGTGCATTTTTACTGGCCGCATCTGGATTGCTGAATGGCAAAACGGCCACTACACATGTAGATGCCTGTGCTGCTTTTTCTACTGCATTTCCATTGGTGCATTTAAAGGCTGATAAAACGGTAACACAAGACGGCAGATTATTTACCAGCGGCGGCGCTACCTCTACTTTTCATTTGTTGTTGCACCTGTTACAGCTTCATTGCGGAAAAGATATGGCCGTTAAAGTAGCCAAAATTTTTGCCATTGATATGGACCGCGTAAACCAGTCTTATTTTAGCACCTTCCAACCGTTGCGCCACCATAATGACGAACTTGTTGCTTCTGCTCAGCAGAAAATTGAAAATAATTATCAGGATGTAGCCACTATTGAAGAGATGATCAAAGATATTCCTTCCAGCAGAAGAAATATAGTACGCCGCTTTAAGCAGGTAATTGGGATTACCCCTATTGAGTATCTTCAACAAACCCGGATCGAAGCCGCTAAAAAACTGTTGGAGCAAACCGCACAGCAAATGACAGAGGTTATTTACAATTCGGGGTATAATGACCCAAAAGCATTTAGGAAAGTATTTAGAAAATCTGTAGGGATGACACCATCCCAATACCGGGATAAATTTCAGCCGAAATAAAACTTAATTGAAGGCTAAAGCATGTTACACAAAAACTAAATTAATAGTTTTCAACACGAAAAATCAATTTTGTTGATAATTTGCGTCAAATAAATGCACAATAATATCATATTAAGGATAACTTAACGTTATAATTACACTAACCAAATAACAAACTTTATGAGCACATTCCTTTTAGTCATTGCGGTATTTTACTTTATTTCTTTTGGATTAATGTTGTACTGTTATTTTTCCGCTGAACAGATTCCCAGCGATGATGAAAAATTTTAATTAGCCTTTCTCTGTCATCCAAGTTAGCCTCTCCCTTAAGTTACACATCAACTTTTAGAAAAACCTATCTATGTCTTTCATCAAATCTGCATTCAATATAGCTCAACAATAATTTTATTTATCCGGCCAGCCATTTAATTAAATAGGGAGCAGCTCCTGTATACCATAAAACTGCGGCAATTAAAAATATAGCAATGAGAATCCATAAAATCGGCCATCCTTCAAACTTGTGTTTGGAGCCAGTCGTATAAGGGTTATTAAGGTTATTATGGTCATTGTCTATCCAATCACCTTTTTCTTTGGGTTTCGGATTAGAGGTATTGCTCATAAAATATTCGGTTAGAGTACAAACTTAAGTTATAAACCTATTATTATCAAAAATAAGTTTCAACATTCGGCTGCATCAGTTTTCAATCGAAGAACAGAACCTGATTTAACCGGACATCAACAATATTTGTGCGAATATTTTTAACTTCCGGTATTTCCAACAGGAAAATGATATTAAAAAACTCATTAAGATACATTATTGCCTGGAAAAAGCCTGCTGATATTTCAATGGCGTTTTACCTGTTATTTCCCTAAAATATTTGTGGAAACTGGTGAAATTGTAAAATCCACAATCATAACAGATTTCTTTCACAGTCAGGTTATTTTCGATCAATAATTTGCAGGCCTGCCCTACCCTGATCTCATTTAGAAACTGCGTATAGGTTTTTCTACTTTTGGTTTTAAAGAATTTACAGAACGAATTTGGGCTAATTTTAGCTACTGCAGCGATTTCTTTTAGTTCTATCTTATTCTTGTAATTGCTAATGGTATAATTATAAATAGATTGGATCCTGTCTTTTTCATTATCTAAAAAATTAGGTTTAAAACCCAATGATACCAACGTGTTTCTTTCTTCACAATTGGCTATTTCTGTTAATACTTCGAGTATTTTGATAATCCGCATGGTGCCTTTTGCGTCAATAATCTGCGGCATTAAACCGGCAATTTTTTCTTTCGAAACACCTTGCAGCTGAATTCCCTGTGTTGATTGCAGCATAACCTTTCTGATTTCCTGATTTTCGGGTAGTTCCAGAAAGTCTCTTCCCAAAAAATCTTCTTTAAAATGAATCACGTAAACATCAACTGGTTCACAAACTTTATCATCAAAAAATTCCGGATCAAAACGCCAGTAATGCGGCAGATTGCTCCCCAGCAAAATTACATCGCCATCCTTAAAATTTTTGATGCTATCGCCGATAAACTGCGTACCCCTTCCTTTTTTAATGTAAATCAATTCCAAAGCAGAATGGTAATGCCAACGGTTATTTACGTCGGGCATAACATCTCTTCTCGCGCTAAAAGAATCTACAGAATTGGTCGATACATTAAGTAAATGCGGTTTCATAAAATCTAAAAAATCAATCTAATATGCAAAATTAATTTACAATGCGAAAAATCAAGCTAATATCATTTAATAATTAGATGATAAGGTTAAATTTTTATTAATGCTGAACGGTTTAATTTGTAAAGCTGCAATTCACCAGAAACGCCATATGAAGTTGGATTATTTTCGTTTTGTTATATAAATAAATTGTACGCTAAATTTGCCTTTAGCTCCACAGCCCGGTCAGAAAAAACTTTGCCTGGTCTTAATCAGTTGGTAGTTAATAGCCGGAGGTTCCCAAAGTTTAACTATTTTTATTTTAGCAACAACTGCTTAAACCATTTTATAACCAAATAAACATGAGCCAAATTACACCTGCAAATTTTAAAGTATCCGGTCAATCAAAAAATGGCAGCGGATATTTATTCCCCCTAATTTTAGTTACCAGTTTGTTTTTCTTCTGGGGCTTCGTCCACAATCTCGATCCGATATTGATTCCACATTTACGTAAGGCGTTTCAACTAAATGTCTTCGAATCAACCCTGGTCGATTCATCTGTTTTTATTGCCTATTTTTTACTGGCACTACCTGCAGGCTATATTATGCGCAGATACGGTTACAAAAGCGGTATTATTCTCGGACTTTTTTTATTCGCCATTGGCTGTTTACTATTCATACCTGCGGCCAATACTGCACAATATGTTTTTTTCTTAGGTGCTCTTTTTATCATCGCTTGCGGTTTAACCTTTCTGGAAACGGCGGCAAACCCTTACGTCACCGTACTGGGGCCACCCGAAACTGCTACGCAGCGATTAAACTTCTCTCAATCCTTTAATGGTTTTGCGGCTTTTTTAGCACCGGTAATCGGAGGTAAATTTATTTTTACCGAAGTAAAGTATACCGATGCACAATTGGCGAAAATGTTCCCTTTGGAAAAACAGGCTTATATGCTCGAAGAAGCGTCGACTGTAAAGGCACCGTACTTAATTTTAGGCATCCTGATTATAATAGTCGCTATCCTATTCATTTTCACCAAACTGCCTGACATCAAGGAAGAAGAAAATGTTGAGGAAAAAAGCAGCTTTCGCCATGTATTAGGCCACAGCCATTTACGCTGGGCAATTATTGGTCAGTTTTTTTATGTAGGCGCACAGGTTTGCGTTTTGAGTTTATTCATCAGTTTCGTAACCTCATCAGCCAGTATAAGTCAGTACGAAGCAAAGTGGTATGCTGGTGCAGCAGGTTTAGCTTTTATGATCGGCAGATTTGCAGGCACCATTTTTATGAGGTGTATCGCGCCACATAAGTTATTGATGTTGTACGCATTAATCAGTGCTTTGCTTACCCTTTTAGCCATTTTTGGAAGCGGAATGATTACCGTTTATGCATTGATTGGTGTCGCCTTTTTTATGTCGATCATGTTTCCAACCATATTTTCGTTGGGCATTGCCGGTTTGGGTAAGGATACAAAACTGGGTTCCTCTTTAATCGTAATGTCTATTGTTGGTGGTGCATTTTTGCCTCCGGTTTTAGGCCTTATATCTGACGCGGCCCACAACATCCAGTATGGCTACCTGGTTCCTTTTGTATGCTTTCTGGTAGTGTTTTACTTTGGCTGGAAAGGATGGAAACCCGATCATGTAGAAAAAGAAATAAGTTTAGAAGTATAAATTGACAATGAAAAAATTAGTCATCAAAATTAACCATGCTGATAACGTTTTAGTTGCGTTACAAGACCTGCCGACGGGTACCTTAATATTGCATGAAGAAAATACCTATGTTATTGCTGATGAAATTCCAGCCAAACATAAATTTTTTATGCATGACATGAAAGCTGGTGATGAAGTAGTGATGTATGGCGTTCTGGTTGGAAAAGTGCAGTTTGACGTAAAAGCGGGTATGCGAATGAACGTTGATAATACCAAACATGCTGCTGAACCATTTGCCTATCGCAATTTTGACTATAAATGGAATGCACCTGATGTGCACAAATATGCAGACCGCAGCTTTAACGGTTATCACCGTAAAAATGGCGAGGTGGGTACGGCTAATTATTGGCTGTTTATCCCTACTGTTTTTTGCGAAAACAGGAATTTAGATATCATCAAAGAATCGCTTTATGGTGAATTGGGTTATGCTGTGGGCGATAAGTATAAATCTTATACACACAAACTGGTTCAGGCTTTTGAAAATGGAGAGGACATCAATAAGATTACTTTTGAGCCTAAGGTAAATCGGCCCAACCGCACTTTTAAAAATGTAGACGGCATTAAATTTCTGACGCATAATGGTGGATGTGGCGGAACACGACAGGATGCTGATACGCTAAGCAAATTACTGGCAGCTTATGCCCATCACCCCAATGTGGCCGGAATAACCGTTTTAAGTTTGGGTTGCCAGCATTTGCAGGTAGCGGATTTTAAACGCGATCTTTTTGCCCTGGATCCGGATTTTGATAAACCCCTTTTAATTTTTGAGCAGCAAAAAGCACAAAGTGAAGAACAATTGATCCAAAATGCAATCCGCAATACTTTTGAAGGATTGATGTTTATTAATAAACAGGAACGTAAAGCAGCACCGCTCAGCAAAATGTGCGTAGGGGTTAAATGCGGCGGCAGCGATGGTTTCAGTGGCATTTCCGCAAACCCGGCAGTTGGTTATTGTGCAGATTTGCTGGTTGCACTGGGTGCGAAAGTTTTGTTGGCAGAGTTCCCCGAACTTTGCGGTGTAGAACAGGAAATGATCGACAGATCTGTTGATCAGGCAACTGCTGAAAAGTTTATCCGCTTAATGACTGAATACGATGATTTGGCACATAAAGTTGGATCCGGCTTTTATATGAATCCTTCTCCGGGAAACATCAAAGACGGTTTAATTACCGATGCCATCAAATCAGCAGGTGCTGCCCGAAAAGCAGGCTCCTCGCCTATTGTAGATGTTTTAGATTATACTGAACCTGTAACCAAACCCGGTTTAAGTTTAGTATGTACCCCGGGAAATGATGTGGAAGCCACTACGGGTAAAGCCGCTGCCGGAGCGACCTTAATTTTATTTACCACGGGCTTAGGCACACCGACAGGAAACCCGGTTTGCCCGACCATTAAAGTCGCTACCAATTCTGTTCTGGCCAACCGAATGAGTGATATCATTGACATCGATACCGGACCTGTAATTAACGGAGAAAAAACCATAAACGAAATGGGCGAAGATATATTGGAATACTGTATTAAAGTAGCCAGTGGAGAAGAAATGCCAAAAGCCGTACAGCTCAACCAGGATGATTTTATCCCCTGGAAAAGAGGGGTTAGCTTATAAGGAAAGGTGAGATGTCAGATGGAAGATGGAAAAGTTAATAATAAAAACCATCATTAACTCCCTAAGCTATCAAGTAGAGCAAGTAGAGTAAAAAGGAATGAGGAAATCTACATCGCTAAGTCCATCACTATGCCCTCTGCAAAAAGCGGTATGCACAATGACTAAGTAATAAAAGAAAAACATAACCGAATATGAATTTAAATTTAAACGATAAGATAATTCTGGTAAGTGGTGGAGCAAAAGGCATCGGCGGAGCAATTGTTAAAGCCCTGGCTATTGAAAATGCTTTTCCGATCATTATTGGCCGCAGTGAAAATGATAATATAAAAATGCTGAAGGAAATAACAGATACAGGTTTAAAAGCCGATTATTTCACCGCTGAGCTCACCCTGCCAGAGCATTGTAAAAACATTATCGATGCCATATTAACCAAGTATGGCAGAATTGATGGTTTGGTGAACAATGCAGGTGTTAATGACGGTGTAGGTTTGGAGAATGGTACCTACGAAGGCTTTATAGAATCACTACATAAAAACGTGGTACATTATTATCTTTTGGCCAAATATGCCCTGCCTGCGTTAAAACAAAGCAAAGGTTCAATTTTAAATATCGGGAGCAAAACAGCAGAAACCGGTCAAGGCGGAACATCCGGTTATGCAGCATCGAATGGTGCCAGGAATGCTTTAACACGCGAATGGGCCGTAGAATTATTGCCCTTTAGCATCCGGGTAAATGCCATTATTGTTGCCGAAGCCTGGACTCCGCTATACGAGAAATGGATAAATTTTTTTGATGATCGTGATGCAAAGCTGAAAAATATCACTGATAAAATCCCTTTTGAAAACCGGATGACCACTGTAGAAGAAATTGCCAATACCGCCGTGTTCTTATTGTCAGATAAATCGAGTCATACCACCGGACAACTGATTCATGTAGATGGCGGTTATGTACATCTGGATAGGGCGCTGTTGTAAAATATGTACGTTCAGTTCCACAAGATATGTCATTCGAGCGCAGCCAGGAACCACAAAGTGCCCCGCGAAGCTGATCTTTAATGCATTTCTTAAGATTCCCCTCTGATAGCCATCGGATCAAGTTGGGAATGACTTAACACGTTTCAGTAATCTATTTCCTCCACCCCTCGGTCTGTGTCCCCACAGACCGAAACTTAACTATATACAGTAATCCCGCCGTGTTGTCTTTTGCCTATTTCTGCTTCCTCTCTGCTAAATATGCGTGCCATAATATCATGGTTGCAATGGTACGATAAGGTTTAAACTGATCAGCCTCTAATAACACTTCTTCTTTAGTCACTCCTGTTACCAAGCCTTTTACTTTCTTTAACGAGTTTACCGCAGCCAGATCCCCTATCGGGAAAATATCCCTGTGGTGCAGCATAAAAATCAGGTAAATGTCAACAGTCCAATCACCAATGCCTTTGATACTTTTAAGCTGGTTTCTAATCGTCCGATCATCCATTTCCTCCATTTCGCTTAGAGACAATTCTCCGCTAACAATATTTTCGGCTAAATGGCGGACATAAGCTGTTTTTTGTCGGCTGAAATAGCAGTCTCTTAATTCCTGATCGGTAAGTAATAGAAACCTGGCAGGCGTAACCTCTTTAATTTTCTCTTTCAGCTTATTCAATGCGGCGAGTGCCGAAGCCAAAGAGACCTGTTGTTCCAAAATAATATGCACCAATGATTCGAAAGTATTTGGCCGCGACCAAAAGGGCGGATAACCGTATCGATCCAAAATCAATTGTAATTCCGGGTGAAGGCTACCTGATAAATCGCAGAGCTGATGATAATTAGCCTGATCAAATTTTTCGAACATAAATGTTTTATTCAAATATAAAGGGAATGTTTGATAAAAAAATTGGCTGCCCTGAGTAAAACATTGGTCAACAGCATGCAATATAGCTTTATTCCTTCGCAAGCTTCCCATCCGGTGTGGAAAATTAAATCCAGACTCAAATCCTCCTGAGAAAACGGAAAAAACCAATTTTAATCCCAATTTAAGATGAGATAATTACTTTTGTTAGATGCTTAAGATTGGAATAGCTGAAGATGACCTTAAAATTGCTGAACTTTTGAAGTCGGCACTTGAAGAAAACGATTATCAGGTACTTACTGTAGCCAATGGGATTGATGCGTTAAATCTTTTTTCAAGTGAAAGTTTTAATCTCCTGATTATCGATGTCATGATGCCAGGCTTAAACGGCATCCAGCTTTGTAAGCACCTTAGAGAAAATGCATTGCAAACCCCGATACTCATGCTTACCGCCATGGGTACCATTGATGATAGAGTTATCGGTTTAGAGGCCGGTGCCGATGATTATCTCGTAAAACCTTTTCACCTGAGGGAACTTTTAGCCCGGGTTACCGCGCTATTGCGAAGGCAGCCACCTATTGAAACGAAAACAGCCCATAAATTATATTTTGAAGACCTTATACTTGATACCTACAGCAAAGAAGTTAGCCGCGCAGGTAAACCGGTCGAATTAAGTGCTAAAGAATTTATCCTGCTGGAACTTTTTATGCGCAACCCAAACCGTTTACTCTCCAGACAATTTATAGCTGAGCAAGCCTGGGATATCAGCTTCGAAACCGGGACCAATGTGATAGATGTTTACATCAATTTTCTGCGAAAAAAAATCGAAAAAGGTTTTGAACGGAAACTTATCCATACCAAAATCAATATGGGATATATCCTGAAGTAAATGAAAATTAAAGATCGCATAGCACTATATTTTACACTAATCAGCACTTCGATGCTTTTTGCAGTGCTTTGTACAGTGTACTTTACTTTTATGAAATTTCTGGAGGCCGACTTTTTCGAACGCCTTACCGACCGTACGATGGTTACCGCTAAACTGTACCTCGAAGCTGATGAAATTAGTCGCGATGTATTGAACACGGTACGCCATAAATACCTTCAAAAATTAAACAGTGAAGTAATCCGTATTTATGACGAGAATAACAATGCTACTTTTATCGGCGATACTGCTCAATATTGGACCCCTGCAACGATTGATCAGGTACGCCGGAAAGGCCGTTTAAAATATACGGATGGTCAGCGACAGGTAGTGGGTATTTATTATAAAGATAATCAGGGCAACTTTGTGATCCTTGCTTCGGCTAACGACCAGGGTTCGCACAACAGGCTCGACAAACTGTTGAAGATCATGATTTTTATCTTTATTCTTATTTCACTTCTGGTATTACTTTTGAGCAGGTGGGTTGCACAAAAAATGCTGAAACCGCTGCAGAAATTTATGATCGAAGTAAAGCAGGCCAGTGCTCACAACATGGAATTCAGGGTAGAAGAAAAAAAGAATAAAGATGAGATTAACCTCATTGCCCAAAGTTTTAACCATTTAATGGAAGAGCTGGAACAGGCTTTTATCCTGCAGAAAACCTTTGTAGCCAACGCCTCGCATGAACTTAGGACACCTGTTACCCGGATCATGATGAATGCCGAATTGGCACTATCGAAAGAAAGAGATCAGATTGCCTATCAAAAAGTGATCGCTTCGATGCTTGATGATGCCGAAAAAATGGAACATACCATTACGGGTTTAGTGGCGCTCGCAAAAATGGACCTTGATCTGATCAACTCGCAACTTGCTCCGATCAAACTTGATGATCTGCTTTCCAAGATCCAAACCGAATGGAAAGCACAAAAAAACCTTGACCTTAACATTTCTTATCAAAACCCCATTGATCCAGAACCTGAGCTACTGGCAAATGCTACTCTGCTACAGATTGCCCTGGATAATATCATTTCCAATGCTTTTAAATTTTCCAATAACCAGCAAGTGAATGTTCTGATAGAAACCATTAACGACCAGTTGTTCATCCATATTACCGATAATGGATCGGGTATTCTGCCAGATGATCAGACAGCTATCTTTAAACCTTTCTATACCCGTGCAAAACAGCAGGGCCAACATGGCGAAGGCATGGGACTTTACATGGCCAAAAAAATTATCGATCTGCTTAAAGGTGAGATTACCCTTAGCAGCCCAGAAAAAGGGGGCAGCATTTTTTCGGTGAAGTTGAGAAAACTTTAGTAATTACTCTCCCTCTTCCATAAAAAAGTCGTCATCTCTACCGAAATGCAGCGGAGTGCCCGCCTGTGCGGGCGGGGAGAGATCTACCTCAAAACAGATTTCTCGACTGCATTGCACTCCGCTCGAAATGATTGTGATGAGTAATGAGGTCAACCCCAACTTTAATCCCTTTTTAAGCCCGATTTAATCCCCTTTTAATGTGGTAAAAATAGCTTTGCCGTTATGATAAGGATATTTTCATGGCTCATTCTTTTTTGGGCATTAACAATCCGTGCAACTTTCGCACAAAGCGATACATTAAGTTTAAATTTAAGCCAGGCCGAAAGCCTGTTTTTAAGGAACAATTTCGATTTGCTGACCAGCAATTATGAAATTGATCAGGCCAAGGCAGAAATTATTACAGCCAAACTTTTCGAAAATCCAACGCTAGAATACGAAAATCTTTTTTACAATCACGAAACAAAAAAATTCCTGCAAACTTCTTATGCCTATGGCCAGTATGCCGGATCAATTTCCCAACTCTTTAAACTTGCAGGCAAGCGCAACAAAAATATAAAACTGGCCGAAACCGGAGTTAAGATGGCCGAATACGAATATTTTGACCTGATCAGAACACTCAAATTTGAACTTGAGAATACTTTTTACAAAACTTATTTCGCCGCACAATCCGTTAAAGTATATCAGGAACAGATCAGCTCTACCGATCAGCTGGCGAAAGCTTATGATCTTCAGTTAAAGATGGGCAATGTTGCTGCAAAGGATGTGATCAGGATTAAATCGTTATTGATTAACCTCAAAGCAGAACAGGCTGAATTACTGAATGACCTGGAAGATTACTATAAAGACCTGAAGTTACTTTGTGGCATCAGTGCTTCCACGTCGGTCTCTTTGGTTTTGGATAAATCAGCCCTCACTTCCCCTGCCATTGATAAAATCCCCTACCAGGCATTGCTAGATTCAGCAAAAGCCAATCGTGCTGACCTGAAAGTGGCCAAAACCAATCTGCTTTACAACGAACGTAATTTAAAGCTTCAGAAAGCAATGGCAATTCCTGATATAGAAATTGGACTCAGCTACGACCTCAAAGGGAATTATCCGGAGAAATATACCGGTTTAGGCATTAAAATTCCCATTCCGCTTTTCTCCAGAAATCAGGGAGAAATTAAAAAGGCTCAGATTGGCATAAACGCAGCAGATGTAAATATTAAAAAACAGGAAGCCTTATTGGAGCATGAGGTATTTAACAGTTACAAGACTGCTTTACGCAATGAAAAACTATATGCTGAGATTGATCCTGCTTTCAGTACTGATTTTAATACACTTATTTCTGGCCTGATTAAAAACTTTAAGGCAAGAAACATCAGTCTGATCGAATTTTTGGACCTCTACGATGCCTATAAAGAAAATACGCTTCAGCTTAATAAACTTCAATACGAAAGAATGAGTACACGCGCTGAAATCAATTATGTAACTGGTTCTAACATTTTTAAATAAATCTCATGCAAAATCTTTATAAATATACCGTAATCATTACTGCAACCAGTTTGTTATTGGCTTGTAGCGAACACAAAACGGCCGTAACAAATGATAAATTTGCCATTACCGATTCTTTGATCAGCCGATTACTCATTGATACGGTGCAACAGGCAAATGGCAAAACCGAACTGATGTTTTCGGCTAAAATTACTGCAAATGAAGAACGAAGATCGGAACTTTTCCCTATGGTAAGTGGAACGGTAAACCATATTGCGGTAAGGTTGGGCGATCAGGTTTCGAGCGGACAGACACTGGCTACGCTCAACAGTTCGGAAATGGCAGGTTTCGATAAAGATGTGATAGCCGCAAATGCCGAACTTAAAAATGCAGAAAGAGCCGTAAAACAGGCCGAACAACTTTTCCAAAGTGGCTTATCATCAGCCAAAGAACTGGAAGAGGCCAAAAATGACTATCAGATCAAAAAAGCAGAGGCAAAAAGGGCCAGTTCCGTATTAACACTCAACGGTGGTAGCAGTACAGGATTGTACGCGATTAAATCGCCGGTTAGCGGTTTTGTGATCGAAAAAAATGTGACGCAGAACATGCAGTTGCGTGGCGATAACGACAAAAGCCTTTTCACTATTGCCGATCTATCCAATGTTTGGGCCATGATCAATATTTACGAATCGGATATTTCACGGGTTAAAGCGGGTGATGAGGTGAGTTTATCAACCCTGTCCTATCCAAACCAGGTTTTTAAAGGAAAAATAGAGAAATTATATAACCAGGTTGATCAGGACAGTAAAGTAATGAATGCCAGGGTTGTGATCCCAAATCCGGGATTTTTGCTCAAACCAGGCATGCTTGGAACGGTAAAGGTTTCCGCGAATTCCGCAGTTGATCTTCCCGTTTTAAACGCAAGGGCGGTAATTTTCGATGAAAACAAGAACTATGTACTCGTTTTGGGGCAGGATCATAAAGTGAAGATCCGGGAAATCGAAATTGGCCGTAAAACTGCAGACAAAATCTACATCAGTAAAGGTGTGCAGGCTGGCGACCGCATTATTGCCTCCAAACAGGTTTTCCTGTTCGAAAGCCTGAAAACTCAATAATTTCTTTTCATCATCCTAGATTTTAAAAATGAATAAATTCATAAAAAGCATTATTGGCTTTGCACTGAAGAATAAATATTTCATCTTTTTTGCCACTTTTATCTTAATACTTGCCGGCTATTTAAGCTTCAAACATACTACAATTGATGCTTTCCCTGATGTAACCAATACCAACATTACCATTATAACCCAATGGCCGGGACGTAGTGCCGAAGAGGTAGAAAAATTTGTGAGCCGACCATTGGAAATTGCCATGAACCCCACCGAGAAGCGGACCAGCATCCGGTCTTCCTCCCTGTTTGGCTTATCCATCGTCAAGGTTAGTTTTGAAGATGATGTAGATTATGCCGAGGCACGTGTTCAGGTAAATAATCATCTGGATGAAGCCGACCTGCCAGAAGGGATCAGCCCTGAAGTGCAGCCGCCATATGGACCAACCGGAGAAATTTTCCGCTATACCTTAACAAGTGATACGAAATCGGCCAGGGAGTTAAAAACCTTACAGGATTGGGTAATCCAGCGCGAACTCTTATCCGTTTCGGGCATTGCCGATGTAGTGAGCTTTGGTGGAGAGGTTAAAACCTACCAGATCACAGTCGATCCGCAGAAGGCAATTCAATACGGTGTAAGTGCAACCGAACTTTTCGAAGCGGTATCGAAAAGCAATATCAATGTGGGTGGTGACGTGATTGTGCAGAGCGGACAGGCCTACGTGGTACGGGGTATAGGCGTACTCAACAATATCGACGAAATCAGAAATGTAGTAGTTGACAACATTAATGGCACACCTATTTATGTCAAGACCATTGCTGATGTAGCCGAATCTGCCCTGCCAAGATTGGGTCAGGTTGGCCGCGATCGGGATCCGGATGTGGTAGAAGGCATTATCGTGATGAGAAAAGGTGGTAATCCTTCTGAGGTAATCGCGAGATTAAAAGACAAGATCAATACCATCAACAGCAGCATTTTGCCAGACGATGTAAAAATCAAACCATTTTATGACCGGGAAGACCTGGTCAATTATTCTGTACACACAGTAATGGGCAACATGCTGGAAGGAATTTTGTTTGTTACCCTGATTGTATTTCTTTTCATGGCCGATTGGCGCACTACCCTGATCGTCTCGATTATTATCCCATTGGCCCTGCTTTTTGCTTTTATCTGCCTTAAACTGAAAGGTATGCCGGCTAACCTGCTTTCCATGGGTGCCATCGACTTCGGAATTATTATAGATGGTGCTGTGGTGATGGTTGAAGGAATTTTTGTGGTATTAGATGCCCAGGCCAAAAAACTGGGTATGGAAAAGTTCAATAAAATGAGCAAACTCGGTTTTATTAAAAAAGCCAGTCTCGAAAACGGAAAGGGAATTTTATTTGCTAAACTAATCATTATTACTGGTTTACTACCCATTTTTACTTTTGAAAAAGTTGAAGGTAAGATGTTCTCTCCATTGGCCTGGACTTTAAGTTTTGCCTTACTGGGTGCGCTAATTTTGACCTTTACCTTAGTTCCTGCTATGGCCAGCGTACTTTTGAAAAAAAATGTAAAAGAGAAACATAACATCTTTTTAGAGTGGATTACCAAAGCAACCCTCAGATTTTATGATAGCTGTTTCAAAAAAAAGAGGCTTGTTTTTAGCCTCTCTATTGTTGTACTGCTTTTAGGTGCTATCAGTTTTAAATTTTTGGGTACCGAATTCCTTCCCAGTTTGGATGAAGGTTCCATTTATGTTCGTGCTACCGGGCCTTTGAGTATATCGTTGGATGAAACCAAAAAACTTTCAAACGAGATGAGGAAAATCTTTTTAAGTTTTGAGGAAGTAAAACAGGTGATGTCGCAAACCGGCCGTCCGAACGATGGAACGGATGCTACCGGTTTCTATAACATGGAGTTTCATGTGGATATCTATCCGCGGAAAGAATGGAAACGTAAACAAAGCAAAGAACAGCTGATTGAACGCATGCAGGAGAAATTAAAGAGTTTTCCTGGTATCAGCCTCAATTTTTCTCAACCCATTTCAGATAACGTAGAAGAAGCGGTTTCGGGTGTAAAGGGTTCCATTGTGGTAAAATTGTTTGGGGAAAACTTTGAATACATTGAACAGGAAGAGGAGAAAATAGAAAATATTTTAAAAACGGTTGATGGTATCGAAGATCTGGGTATTTTAAGAAATCTTGGCCAGCCCGAACTGCAGATCAACCTCGATCAGAAAAAAATGGCTTTATATGGGGTAAGTACTGCAGATGCCAATGCCGTAATTGAAATGGCCATTGGCGGTAAATCCGCCACACAAATTTATGAAGGCGAACGTAAATTTGATCTCATTATCCGTTATCCTGAAGATTTTAGAAACGATGAAAGTTCGATCGGTAAATTACGTGTACCAACCCTTTCCGGTTCAAATGTTCAATTAGGCGAAATATCAAGCATCAGTAAGATTACGGGGCCAAGTATGATTTACCGTGATAAACATAAACGTTATGGGGCCATTAAATTCTCAATCCGCGGAAGGGATATGGGAAGTGTAATTGCCGAAGCACAGCAAAAGGTAAATGCAAAAATCAAATTGCCTCAGGGTTATCAGCTGGAGTGGGCTGGCGATTTTGAAAACCAGCAAAGGGCTATTGCAAGGTTATCGCAGGCCGTTCCGGTAAGTTTATTACTGATCTTTTTTATCCTATTTGTGCTTTTTGGAAACATCAAAGATGCGCTATTGGTATTAAATAATGTGCCTTTTGCTATGATTGGTGGCATTTTAGCCCTCCTTGCTGCTGGTGTAAACTTTAATATTTCTGCCGGGATTGGCTTTATCGCATTGTTTGGCATCTGTGTGCAGAACGGTGTAATTCTGATTACCCGTTTCAAAACCAACATCACCGAACTGAAATACCATCCAAACTGGACTTTTACCGATGCCATGCGCGATGGAATTGCCAGCAGGTTCAGACCCGTATTGATGACGGCTTTAATGGCCGCTATCGGTTTGATGCCCGCAGCACTTTCTACCGGAATTGGCTCAGAGGCTTCAAAACCATTAGCCATCGTAGTGATCGGCGGATTGATTACCAATACTTTGTTTAATCTTTTTGTTTATCCGATCGTATTTTATTGGTCGTACCGCAAAAAAGTAGATAAAATGATGCCGGTGCGGATCAATGACAGAGAAATGTAAACCAGATGAGGTGATTTACCAGCGATTTATCATGCCAGGCAATGATAAATCGCTAAAAGCCCTTGCCAGGATTTTTCGGTAGGTAAAAAATTCGAAAAATTATTTACAGCTTTTAGAAATGACAGCAAGGTTGAGCTAATAAGCAACTTAATGTCCTTCACGAACGCTCTTGGATGTATGTTTTTGCTTCTGCTAAAACAGCATCAAACTATGCTCAGATTTTGCTTATGATGTTCTGAATATTTCACTATTTCATTTAAGGATAAATTGTTAAATTGCCTTTATCTAATTTAAACTGATCTTAATGAAAAATCCTATCTCATGCATCATTATTGATGATGATCCTACCGCAATTAACATTTTGCAAGATCATATTGCAGAAATGCCCAGGTTAAAGGTTAACCGTGTTTTTACAAAACCAATAGAAGCACTTAGTGAAATCAGTACAGAGCGTAATAAACAATTGATTTTTTTAGATATCGATATGCCGGCAATGTCTGGCCTGAGGCTCGCTGAAAACCTCAAGCACAAGTTACATGATATTATTTTTACCACATCTTACCCGGAATTTGCATTGGAAGCTTTTAAGGTGAGGGCAAAACACTACCTGTTAAAACCTTTCAACATGGGAGATTTTGCAGTAGTTGTTAATGAAGTGCTTTCGGAGTGTTATGGTGCACAGCACATTGTAAACGAAAATGAAGGGGCATTTTTCTTGCGAACCAATGGTGAACGCGGCAGATTGACCAAAGTGCTCAAAAAGGATATCATATACTTACAGGGCTCAAACAACCATGTACACATTTACACCCCAACAAATGATTATTCTGTGTACATGACCATCAAGGAAATGGAAGAAAAACTCCAGGAAAATGAGCACTTTTACCGCGTTCACAAATCATACATGATAAACACCTCCTATGTAAAGGAAATCAATGGGCATAAAATCGACCTTGGCAAGTATGAAGTGCTCATGACTCCACAATACAAAGAGGCGTTTATGGATTACGTTGAAAACCAAACCCTGATCTCAAAACGTTTAAGGGACTAACATTTGCATATCTGAATGAGTAGTCATTGTTGTGATCACAGTCATTGTACTCGTAGTCGGATCACTCTTTTGAAAGCGCATATTTGCTGCTTTTTGTGAACGGAAAACAAACACAGTTTTCCGGGTCGTTTTTAGGTCTGCTATTTTTTTCATAAGCGAAAATTAGCCGCCTCAAAACCGTCAAAAGACTATATTACGCAAAGCAAATGTTGACTGTTGTGAAACCAAATTTTAACCAAAGAAAAAATGAAAACCTGGCTCAGAAATTATCGCTGGCATATTATTGCATGGGTTACCTTCATTCTTTATGAATATATACTGGTCTCCTTAATTCTTAAAATAAATGCCACTATATTAAGCTATTGTATTCACTACATTATTAATATAACACTTTTCTACATCCATGCTGAATGGGTACTGGGAAAAGGTTTGAAAGCACAAAAACCTGCTTACCTAAGTATAATCATCCTAACAATCCTTGAAATATTGTCGTATACTGTAATCGCATACTATACAGACCATTTTCTTTCAAAATCTGCTATAGCTCCTATTAATAGGCTAACAGACTGGAAATTTATGTCGTCAACACTTTGGCGTGGAATCTACTTTATGTTGTTCTCAACAGCATATTATTTTATCAAAAGTTATATCCATCAGAAAAACCGAACAACCGAGCTGGAAAAAAAAGCAATTGAAGAAATGTTGAAGCAGAAACAGATAACACTTGAATTGGCCAATGCCAAAAATGCCTATCTCAAAGCACAAATTAATCCACATTTCTTATTCAATACCTTAACCTATATTTATAACAGTACCCACAAAAGTGAGCCGCGTGCTGCAGAAGCGGTGCGATATCTTTCTAAGCTGATGCGTTATGCATTGGAATGTGAACATGGCCCGGAAATTATGCCACTTGAAGCAGAAATCCGCCAGGTGGAAAATCTTCTTCAGCTCTGCAGAACTAAACAGCCAGACTTGTTTGTAGACTTTGTTTATGATCAGAAAATCGAATCGACCAGGGTAATTCCATTACTTGTACTTTCCCTAACCGAAAACATGATTAAACACGGAAATCTTAGCCAGCCCGAAGATCCTGGAAAAATTACAGTCACGTTGCAGGAAGGCCTCTTTAGTATCCAGACAAGTAACCTGATTAACACCGGCCTCAACGATACTGGTTTTCATACAGGTCTGGAAAATATCAGGCAGAGATTACTTTACACTTATGCACAAAAGGCCGCACTCTCCTCAAATCTCAGAGGCAAGTATTTTGAAGTGCACATCACCATTAACTTACTTGAAACCGATTAAGACTGTATAGTATTAGAGCTAAATAAGGCTTGAATTTAAAACAAGTATCCGCTAATCTGGTTCTTAGCCGTTAAAATTTACAGTGCAGTTTTCTTGCATCACTGTAAATCAAGATTATCAGACCGTATACCATTTTCACAAAATTTTTCTCTAAAGACTCATTTTCAGGCAAACTAAAGGTTATTTACCTCAAATCCTCTGTAACTAAGCATCTCGGCGTTATGCGAAACAATTAAACGGAGCTTTAATCTTGCTATAATTTCTCTGGCTTGTGCAATATTCCGGTGTATATCATTTATTCCCCTGATTTCGATACCACCGGGTATTAATTTAAATTTGCTGGGTTCAAATTTATCAATAAACTGCTGTAGGTCTGGACTGATTTTTACCTGATTGCTCTGCATAATTAATTCAGTTTTATGGCCGCAAAGCAACACAATCTGTTTTAAGTTATGAGCAGTTCAGTGTTAACTTATTAAAAAATGTTAATGAAGGATCTTTTCAAATTCAATTGATTACAACACCGTGAAACCGCGTTTTTTATCAAACTGCTAATTACCAATAACCTTCGCTGAAATAAACATCATATTTGCTTAACTTTCAGATCATGTACAGCTAATAGTTTTGCATAAATAAAAACTCATGCGTACCATAAAAAGACTGAACAGATTACGCTATTACTTCGTTTCTGCAACATCAATACTGCTCCTGGCCGTTATTTTTAATTTTAGCTTTTCGAAAACAAATGGATTCCTGATTTTTAATCAGTTCCATCCAACATGGCTGGATATATTTTTCAAATATTTCACTAATCTCGGAGATGGCTTAATCAGTATTCTGGCAGCAATCGCCCTCCTTTTATTCCAAAAAAGGAAAAAAGCAATGACAGTAGCTCTTGCTTATATCTATTCCGGATTGCTTGTTCAGCTTATGAAAAGAATATTTCACCTGCCCAGGCCAAAATATTTTTTTGAGCAAACCTTATTTCATTATACCCACTTTATTGAAGGGCTAAGCACACACAATCAAAATTCTTTTCCATCAGGACATACTGCATCAGCTTTTGCGCTGGCAACAGCATTGGTCATGATTTTTAAGAAAAAGCAAATTTCTTTTTATTGCTTATTCTTAGCATTATCAGTTGGTTATTCAAGGATATACCTGGCTCAACACTTCCTTGTTGACGTAATTTTTGGTGCAATAACCGGTATTATTTGTGCAATTATAAGCTATCATCAGGTATACGATCTTAAAATCTTCAAATCAGCTCAGATCAGAAAAAGGTATCAACAACTCAAAATGGCCAATCATCATAATTCCAGGTAAATGAGAGACATACCTGGTAAATTATGGTTGTTTATAATGGCAATGACGTTGATTAAACTGATCATTGCCTCTACAACAGCGCTTGGAAATGACGAGGTATATTATTGGACATATGCTTTAAATCTCCAATGGAATTATTTCGACCATCCTCCATTCGTAGCATGGCTGATCAGGACAACAACCGCAGATTTATATCTCCACAACGAATTGGCAGTCCGGCTTGGAGCCATAATATCTTCAACAATTGGTATTATCATCGTATATCAAACGGGTAAACTTCTCCTAAACAACCGTGTGGGCTGGTATGCAGTCTTACTTTATTCATCGTCTTTTTATTGCAGCATCATTGCCGGAACATTTATATTGCCCGATAGTCCGCAAATGGTTTTCTGGCTTTGGAGTATTTTTTTATTACTCAAAATAATCAGATACGCTAAACAAGGTTTACCTACTTTAAACCTCTGGTGCTGGTTTGGGCTGGCTGCAGGGCTTTGCATGATGTGTAAGATCCATGGTGTTTATTTATGGGTGGGTATTATCCTCTTCGCGATGGTGAGCGATAGGAAATTATGGGTACAAAAGGGCATTTATATTGCTATGCTCATCAGCTTAATTATAATATCGCCTGTGATCATCTGGAACATCCGGAATCATTTTATTACTTATACCTACCACAGCAACCGGGTTAGTTTGTTCCATGCCGGTTTAAACCCGTTAGCTTTTGCCAGAGAAATCGGCGGACAACTATTTTACAACAATCCCGTTGTTTCCATTCTGGCCTGGATGGCCGTTTTTAATTTCATCAAAACCAAAAATCAACATCATAAGAACGAAATACAATTATTAGTGTATTGCGCACTTCCACTTATTGTAACGCTTGTTTTTCTTTCCATTTTCAGAGATACTTTACCGCACTGGTCTGGTCCGGCATACAGCTGTTTAATATTTCTTTCTGCATTGAAACTGGAATCTTTTAGCCTGCCAAAAGTAAAAACCGTTATGGGCGCAGGGCTACTGTTTTTCTTACTGGTGGTGTGTACGGGGCTATTTGCGATTAATTTTTATAAAGGTACATTTTCAACACATAAAGATGCTATACAATTGGGTACCGGCGATCCCACTCTGGATTTATACGGCTGGAAGGAAACGGGGAAAATGATTGATTCCATTTATTACGTGGATCAGTTATTAGCAAAGAACAAACCAGTCCATACCATTGTAGTTACAAAATGGTTTCCTGCAGCCCATTTAGATTTTTATGTTGGCTGCAAAACTGGTTTGCATACTTATGGCATTGGAGAAATATTCGATCTTCATGAATATTACTGGTCTAACCAAAGCAAACCAAAATTAACAGCGGGCGACAATGCGTATTACATTCTACCTTCTAATCTTTACGATGAAAACAGCATCAGTTTTGTCAGGTCTCAATTTAAGCGTTGTACATCACCAATCATCCTTCCCATTTTCAGAAATGGCGCTGTATGCAAAAACATTTTATTATTTAAGTTAAATGGCTATAAAAAATAACATAATAGCGATTATAACAGCAAACTCTTGATGTATATCTTGTATATTAATTGCACATCAGCTAAAAAAGCAATAAATTAGCATAGAAAAGCTGATCCGATGGCTGATAGCAAATCTCATTCTCATAATAAACGATGTGCAATAATAAAATATATCCGCTAAGCTCGCTTTTTCTGGTACTTTTTTTCAGTTCTCTATCTTCAAGCGGACAAATTATACTCCAGGATAAGAACTTTCATTTAGACACTAAAGTATTTTCAAAAACGGATTCCGGCTCACTGAAACTGGATATTTATTATAGTGGAAAAATAACAGAAACCAAACCAACAGTGCTTTTCATATTTGGCGGTGGTTTTGTAATGGGACGCAGAGATAGCAAACTATTCGATCAGTATTTTAACGCGCTAATTGCACATCAATACAAGGTAGTTTCAGTTGATTATCGATTGGGCCTAAAGGGAAAGAAATTTCCAGGTCCGTTTAATACCGCTAACTTAAAAGCGGCAATCGATACCGCTACAGCAGATGTTTTTGATGCAACAGCTTATTTGATCAGAAATGCTAAAGACCTGGGTATCGATACAGCCATGATCATCCTATCAGGATCAAGTGCGGGCGCCATTACGGCACTGCATACCGACTATAACAAGCGGAATGCCACTGCATTATCTGCCAAGTTACCAGGAAATTTTCAATACAAAGGTGTGATTTCTTTTGCCGGGGCAATATTAAGTTATCGTGGTGCCCCAAAATATGCCATAGCACCAGCACCCACAATGCTTTTCCACGGCACGGCCGATAAACTTGTACCGTACAATAAAGTAAGATTGTTAAACAGAGGCTTTTTTGGGTCAAAATATCTTGCCAAAACCTTTAAAAAAAATGACTACCCCTATTATTTCCAGTATGTGCAAAACATGGGCCATGAAATAGCCGGTTCGCCAATGGTTGAAAACTTACCTGATATCCTCTGGTTTATAGACAATTACATTATTAAACACAAACGCTACTTTATGGAAGTAGATTTTAAAGATGCGGACAAAAAACCCACGTTTAACATTCCCCCTGCTTTAATAAAAAGGTAGCCTAAGTCATCTCGTTTCTCTTACTTTTCCAGTTCGAGCAGGGCAATGATCGGCAAATGATCTGAGGCATAACGTTCGGGAATAACCTCGTGGGAAACAATTTTAAAAGGACTTCCGGTTTTAAAACCAACATGATCAATGGTCTTCCGCGGGTTAACCACCGGAATGGTAAAACCACAATCGCTACATGTTCTGGTAAAACTTGAATCAAATATCTTAACAGGTTCTGCACCTGGCTCAGCATTTAAATCACCGGCAAGAATTAGAGGTAAGGTTTCTTTTGCGGTTAACCGGTTGATCTCTTTAGCCTGAAGGATACGATTATCTTCAGAACGTTGTGCATCAAGATGGGTAGAAGCAAAACGGACAAAAAGCCCGTCGGCAATTTTTATTGTTGCAATAGCCAAAACCCTTTGCTCTGCTTTGGCTTCATTATTTTTGGGCAGCTTAAAAGTCTGTTGTTCAGATAAAGGAAAACGTGATAAAATGGCTACGCCATAATCGCCCCCATCATGTTCAATTGCTTTGCCAAAATAGAAATTCATCTTCAATTGGGTTGCCAGTAAAACAGCCTGGTTAACATTACCCGATCTTTTGGTGTTCACATCTACCTCCTGCAAGGCTACCAGATCTGGTTTTTGCTTTGCGATTACCCTGGCAATGGCATCAACATCGATCAGGCCTTCTTTCTGTTTTGATGGCGGATTGCAATGGTGAATATTATAAGACATAACACGCAATATTCTACTGCGTTTGGATTCAACCTGCTTGTTGATTTTAAATGAACAAGCACCTAAAAAACAAATACTTAAGATTAAAAAAGCGTATAATTTCATTTTGATTGAACTCATAAATAAAAGCAGACTTCGTTAAGGTCAATATCAGAAACTGATCTCATTATCCCAACAGATCAATTTTCATGCGCGCCGGCCTCTCCGGTTAGTATGCGTTCCATCTCTATCATCATTTGCTCGGCCAGCCGTTGTTTGGCTTGTAATTTCGCTAAATAAGCTTCTGCGAATGTTACTTCAAGCTCTTCCATGATAAAGGCGTACTTTGCCTTAAGTTCTATAAGATCGATTTGAAGCTTTTCTGACAGGTTTTGCATAACACAAAGCTAAAAAAAGCAGAGATGAATTTCAGATTAACTCATTTTATTTTTTCCGTTTTTGAAAAAATAAAAAAAGACAAATATTTTAAAACAATCCCCTCGTTCTCTCGTTTATACATTGATTCCGGCGTGGTTTCCGGAATAGATTTGTTTGGTTAGTTGATTAGGGATCACACTCAAAGTGAATCCCTTTTTTTTTACAAAATTGTCTATCAGAAGATTGATCTGAAAATATTTTAAATTCAGCCTCTTAAAATCAAATAAAATGAAAGAAATCAGATGGGGCATTATTGGCTGCGGAGATGTGACCGAAGTTAAAAGCGGACCTGCTTTTAATAAGGTAAACCAGTCCAAACTCGTTGCGGTAATGCGCCGGAACGGTGCAAAAGCTGCTGATTATGCTCAACGGCATCATGTACCTAAATGGTATGATGATGCGGATCAACTGATTAACGATCCGGAGGTGAATGCCATTTATATTGCTACTCCACCATTATCACATGAAGCTTACACTATTCAGGCCCTAAAAGCAGGAAAGCCGGTATATGTGGAGAAACCAATGACTCTTGATGCTGCATCTGCCCAACGCATGACTGATACCGCCAACAAATTAAAAGTAAAGCTTTGTGTAGCACATTATCGGCGTGCTCAACCCATGTTTTTAAAAATTAAAGCGCTGTTAGATACACATTTGATCGGCGATGTACGTTTTGTCCGGTTAAAAATGCTTCAATCGCCTAATCCGGCTCTCGTTGCAAAAACAACCGATAATTGGCGGATTAACCCAGCTATTTCTGGTGGTGGTTTGTTTCATGATCTGGCACCACATCAATTAGACCTGATGACTTACTATTTCGGCGCAGTAAGAAACGCCATGGGCCTGGCCACCAGGCAACAGGAAAATACTAAAGCTGATGATCTTGTTGTAGGGAATATTCTCTTTGAAAGCGGAGTTATTTTCAGCGGCAACTGGTGTTTCTCTGTAGCGCCACAAGACCAGGCCGATAGCTGTATCATCTATTGTTCCCAAGGTCAGATCAGGTTCTCCGTTTTTGGGAATAAGATTACGGTTACAACCGATCAAAAAACCGATGAATATACATTTGAGCCTTTAGCGCACGTGCAACAACCCATGATCGAAAAGGTAGTTGATTATTTTTTAGATAAAGGACCAAATCCATGTAGTGGTGAGGATGCCTTAATTACCATGAAATTAATGGATGATTTTACCCGTAAGTAAAGCGAATACACATGTTACAATGAGATGTTAATCATTTAACCATGGCAAGATCCATTGATGCTGACAACCTTTATCAATAGCCATTTGAATATCGAACGGTTGTAATAACTCAACAATAATTAATTGGCATACTAACTTTATCCCTTTCCGAAGAGGTATTAATACCAAGTTGGCCTAAAGTTTCGAAAGCAAAAGCCTTACGGAAGCCCTTTTTTGATAATTGGGATCGAAATGCACATATTTAATTTTCCCCGAACGATCAATAATATATGTTGCTGGTACTGGCAGCGTATGCCTGGTATTCCCGTTGTTTTCTTCTAAGTTTATCCCATACCCCTTATATTTTGTAAATGTTGCTTCGTCCATAACAAAGTTAACATGGTAGGCTTTCATAATATCGTCGTCTTTATCCTGAAGGATAGAAAAACCAGCCCTTGTTTTTGTTACGGTTTTGGCGATATTATCTTTTGTTTCGGGTGTAACACCTATAACACAAGCATCCTTCTCGGTTAACAAGTTTAATGAGTCCTGAAGTTCCTTAATGTGTTTATTGCAATAAGGACACCATTGCCCGCGGTAAAAAAATAATACCACATTGCGGTGCGCCTTGAGTGCATTTTGTAAGGTCACTGTTTTGCCGTGTTGATCTACTCCACTAAACCCCGGAGCTTTATCACCCGCTTTCAAACCCTGTTGTGCCTTTGTTTGTAACGATAGCACAACGGCTATTGCTGCAATTAAAATAGTTTGTTTCATTTATGTTTTTATATTTTTTATCCCTTAGTCGAACTTAAAGCATTAACCTTACAGCAAAAAATTATTTTTTTTTATTTCCAATTCAATTTTTTCGATTAATTTTTTCTTAAAGGCATCATCCAATGTAAAGCTAGTATGCTGAAAGCTTACAAAGGCTTCATTAATCAATACACTTTGTTGCAGATAAATCCTGCATAAAGGGCAAGCAGCCAAATGAAAATTCAACTGTATGCGCTCTATTGTGGTAATTTTTCCGGCTATTTTCTTTTCAGTTAAAAAAGTGGCCCTCCTGCAATTGTTCATTATATTTTTTAGTGCCCACATCATATTAATTCCAGTTTTTTTCAAGACAGGCTCTTAGGTTAGTTTTCGTCCGGTGCATAATTACCCAAAAATTAGCATTGGTAAGCTTCAATTCTTTACAGATCATTTCTGAGGCAAGATCGTCCATATGTTTCATTGAAAACACGGAAAACCATAAACCAGGAAGTTTGGTCAGGCAATCATTCAATACATTTCCCAGTTCTTTCATCATTAGCGGATTAGACGTTTCTAAACCAAATGCTCTCGGATAATTTTTTCCGGTCCAATGCCCTGATGCTCGATCAAAAAAATCACTCAATTCACCTGCGGTACCCGCTACCGTTAAGCCGTTACCTGAACGCTTTCGATAAAAATCGGCTATTTTGTTTTTAAGAATTGCAGTTAGCCATGTTTTTTCTTTACTGTTGCCCTTAAATTCATCTATCTTCTGCAAAGCTGCCAAAAAGGTATCCTGGACTAAATCTTTAGCTGTATTTTCATCCCTCGTTCTCGACATTGCGAAGCCAAACAGGTAATCGGCATATTTTTCCACCCAGCTTAATGGATGCAAATGGAGGTTATGAACCACATCTTGCTTATCGGTTTCGTCTTGCATATTTTAGTATTAACTCCTATAAATATAATGTTAGTCGTAAAAATTGAAATATCCTTACAGTTTATTTCAGACTTTTTAAGCGGTTTATTGACCGATTGCCCGAAAATTTAAAAAAATCACTTCGATGTAAAGTAATTTTTAAAGTTGTCCGTCTACAGCTCATAACAAACCTAAAAATTATCTTTATGATAGCCGTTTTCAAAACAAATGTATCTACAGACAGCGAATTAAGCGTAATCAGTCCGTTGCTAAACAGCCACTTCAAAGAAATTAAATGGAATATTGATTTGTGGGATGCCGATAAAATTCTTCGGGTAGATTCGACAAAAGATTGGACAAAAGAAATTACTGAACTCTTCAACAGCATTGGTTTACATTGTACCAATCTTGAGGTTTTTCATTCAGCGCCTTTTTAACCACAGCATTTAGATTTCTGTTATTCAAGATCATCAGCTTTCATTTTATCCGTCAGATGGTAACATCTTACGGCAAGGTTGCCAGTCACAATACTTTAAAGTTTGCAGCTTCCCTTATAGCTTTAACCAATTTATAATAGATTATCATTACATTGCCTCTTCTATTGCATCGATTCCTAATGAAAGAAATTACCGATATTGTAAAGGCATACCAAAAGGCGACTAAAGAAAATAGAAAAACTGCTCTGGCAACTGTAGTTAAGGTAGAAGGTTCTGCCTATCGCAGACCCGGCGCCAGGATGCTCATTACTGAAGATGGCCAGTTAACAGGTGCCATTAGCGGTGGATGCTTAGAGGGAGATGCTCTTCGGAAAGCACTTTCAGCGATCGTACAACAGGAAAATAAGCTTATCACTTATGATACCACTGATGAAGATGATGCCAAATTTGGTGTCCAGCTGGGCTGTAATGGCATTATCCATATCTTGTTCGAACCGATTATAGAAACGGATAAGTTAAATCCAATGGCTATTTTAACTGCTTTGAAAAGCAAAAGGGAAAGTGCTGTATTGGCAACATTTTTTTCATTGAGCAACAGGCATCAACTGGGTACAGGGATGCTTTTCAGAAATGAACCTGTTCTTTCTAAAATCCCAGAATCAATCAGCGATGAAGTAATTGAAGATATCCGGGAAATTTTTGAAAATAAAACTTCTTCCTTTAATGTTTATAAACAAAACAATCAGCAGATTGACGCCTTTTTGGAATTTATAAAACCACCCCTTTCATTAATGATAGCCGGTGCAGGCAATGATGCACAGCCTTTGGCAGAAATGGCTGACCAGTTGGGTTGGGAAGTAACGGTAATCGATGGCAGGCCAACACATGCTACACCTCAACGTTTTCCAAATGCAACCAGAATTTTAGTGAGTAAACCGGAAAGCCTTTTTTCTCATATTCATATAGATGATCAAACGGCTTTCGTACTCATGACACATAATTACAATTATGATCTCAAACTGCTTCATTATCTGTTAGGTACAAACGCACCATATGTGGGTACTTTAGGGCCAAGGCAAAAGCTGCTCAGGATGTTAGATGAACTGAATTTGGCAACAGCCGAAAATGAAATGCGGGTGCATGGTCCGATCGGGCTTGATATTGGTGCAGAAACTGCAGCAGAAATTGGTATTTCTATCCTGGCAGAGATCAAATCTGTATTTACCGGTGCTTCGGTTATGTTTTTAAAAGATAAGAAAAAACCGATTCATGTTTACGAATAAATTGTAATGAGCATTGAAAACGGGCATCATCATCTTGGCAGCGGGCAATTCCTCCCGTTTGGGAAAACCAAAACAGCTTTTGGATTATAAAGGAAAAACACTCTTACAAACAGTAATTGATGAAGCTTTAGCAACAGATTGCAAACCCGTTATTACTGTTTTAGGCGCATACGCAAAAGAAATTGCTGAACACCACAGGCACAATGAAATCAAAATTGTTATAAATGAAAGCTGGGAAAGCGGAATGGGCTCAAGTATTGTTGCTGGCTTATCTACCTTAATCAAAAACAATAGCGATGTAGAATGTATTATTATTGCTGTGGCCGACCAGGCTTTTATAAAAAAGAGTAACTTTAATAACTTAATTGAAAAGCAGAAAGAAACAGGTAAAAATATTATTGCCAGTACGTACAACAATGCAATAGGAACCCCTGTTCTTTTCAAAAAAAACTATTTTGAAGCGCTTTTATTGCTCAAAGGCGCAGAGGGAGCAAAAAATATATTAAAACAATATTCAGAAGATCTGGAAACAGTGGTTTTTGAGTGGGGAGGGATTGATATTGATACAGAAACAGATTATAATCATTTAATTAGCCGGCGATGATAACAGATTCTTTTGGAAGAATACACGATTACCTGCGGATATCGCTTACCGATAACTGTAATTTTCGCTGTTTTTATTGCATGCCCGAAGAAGAGTACGATTTTACTCCTTCGTCGCGACTCATGCAAACCAACGAAATTATCAAACTGGCGGAGATTTTCGTGGCCAACGGCGTAAAAAAAATCAGGCTTACCGGTGGCGAACCTTTGGTAAGAAAGGATGCAGCCCAAATTATGGCGGCGCTGGGCAAACTTCCGGTAGAACTGGTGATGACCACAAACGGAACCCGCATTGCTGAAATGTTGCCCGTATTAAAAGAAGCGGGCATTAAAACCATTAACATCAGTCTGGATACCTTACAACCTGAAAAGTTTTTTATGATCACCAGACGGGATGTTTTCCATCAGATACGCAGCAATATCGAACTTCTTTTGCAACATAAAATAAAGGTAAAAATAAATATGGTTGTGATGAAAGGCCTTAACGATAATGAGATCAACGATTTCATCAGTTGGACCAAATTTAATCCCATCCAGGTCAGGTTTATTGAATTTATGCCTTTTAGTGGTAATAAATGGACGGGCAACCAGGTGTTTTCTTTGGGTGAAATACTGGCTGTGATTGAAAAAGATTTTTCGATATTACCTGTTAAGGGCGAAGCTCATGATACGGCCAAAAGTTACATGATTCCTGGCCACGAAGGTTCCTTTGCCGTTATCAGCACCATGACCCATCCTTTTTGTAACACCTGTAACCGCATGCGCCTGACTGCGGATGGAAAATTAAAAAACTGCCTGTTTTCGGATAGCGAAACCGATCTGCTGAGCAAATTGCGTCAAAATGAAGATGTAGTTCCACTCATCCAATCGGCCATTTGGAGCAAAAAGAAAACATTAGGCGGACAGTTGGTAAGTGATTTCGAAAAAATTGATGTAACTACCATTCAAAACAGAAGTATGATTACCATTGGAGGATAATATTTTCATGATTAGCGTTAAAGAAGCAAAACATCTAATTTCTCAAAACATCATTACGCTAAATCCCATTTCAGTTGATCTGGCAAACGCATCGGGACATGTTCTTGCGGCCAATGTTTATGCAAAATACGACATCCCGGCATTTAACCAATCGTCAATGGATGGTTATGCATTAAAGTTTGAAGATCATGCACAAGAACTCCGCTTAATTGGCGAAATGGCTGCCGGAACAACGACCAAAATCATTATACAAAATGGAGAAACCAGCAGGATATTTACCGGTGCTCCGCTACCTACAGGTGCCGATACCGTTGTAATGCAGGAAAAAGTCAAGAGAATAGATGGAAAAATCACCTTACATGATCCGGATTTAAAAATAGGATTAAATGTACGGGACCAGGGTTCGGAAATTAAGGCTGGGGCATTGGCAATGGAACAAGGTAATTTTCTTAGTCCTGCAGCTATTGGCTTTCTGGCCGGGATCGGCATAAATAAAGTTAGTGTTTATCCCATGCCCAAAATCTCGATTATTGTAACAGGAAAGGAATTACAACAACCCGGGGAGGTTTTGGGATTTGGGCAGGTGTACGAATCAAATTCTTATTCGCTGTCTGCTGCTTTAAAACAGGAAGGTATCGAACAAATTGAAGTTTGCGCATCCGATGACAACCTTGATATCCTTAAAAAAGTATTACAAACTGCACTGACGAACAGCGATATTGTACTGCTTACAGGCGGCGTAAGTGTAGGCGATTATGATTTTGTAATTGACGCAGCTTCACGTTGTGGCATCAAACAGATTTTCCATAAAGTGAAACAGAAACCTGGCAAACCGCTTTTTTTTGGAACAAAGGATCAAAAACTCATATTCGGACTCCCCGGCAATCCTTCATCCGTACTCAGTTGTTATTATAATTATGTATTGCCGGCAATTAAAGCTTTATCTCATCAAAGCAACAATGTAATAGCTATTGAGGCCAGGCTTACTCATGATTATACTAAACCTTTGGGGCTAACACATTTTCTGAAAGGTAAATATGAAAATGGACTGGTTACTCCACTTCACGCGCAGGAATCTTACCGATTAAGCTCTTTCGCGCAGGCCAATTGCCTCATCTGCCTTGATGAAGCAAAAGATCAATTCAAAGAAAACGAAATGATAACCGTATTGATTTTACCGGGCTAAACCATGCAAGAAAGCTTTATCCTCTTTTACTGTTTACTTTTTATAGTTGCATTTTTATATGCTTCGGTTGGGCATGGCGGGGCCAGCGGCTATCTTGCACTTATGGCTATTTTTGCCATTTCGCCATCCATTATGAAACCCACAGCGCTATTGCTCAACCTGTTTGTTTCTTCCACTTCTTTTATCCAGTTTTACCGTGGTGGCCATTTTAAATGGAAAATCTTCTGGCCTTTTGCACTGGTCTCCATCCCGCTTTCTTTTATTGGTGGTATGATGGTTATTCAAAGTGCGATTTATAAAAAGATTTTAGGATTACTTCTACTGATCCCGGTTATCCGTTTTTTCTTTTTTAAAAACACTGCCTCTAAAGATCTCAGATCATCAAATATTCCCTTATCGCTGACTATTGGAGGCATCATCGGTTTACTTTCGGGTATGATCGGTATTGGTGGGGGGATTATCCTTTCTCCTATCCTATTGCTTTTAAAGTGGACAGATCAAAAACAGACCGCAGCCATCAGTGCAGCATTTATTTTTGTGAATTCAGTTGCTGGTTTAGGTGGTCAGCTGATTAAAGGTTTCGAATTTAACGGTCATATGCTCGCTTATGTGGGAGTAGCTTTTGTTGGAGGCATTTGTGGCGCTTACTTTGGTGCCTTGAAATTTCCACAAACTGTTTTAAAAAATGTGCTGGCTTGTGTATTGGCTCTGGCTGCTTATAAACTATTATTTACGCACGCCTGACAGGAAATACCTTACCATTGTTTTATTATTTTTAAGTTTTGCTGTTAATGCTTAATAAAGCAGGCAGTTTATTTTAAAGGAAAGGCTAAAGCCCGTTCACCATCTCCATAAACAATTTAAGCGCCTATAACTCCGTTAGTTGAGATAGTATGACAATTTTCAATCAATTTATACTACATAAAGTAGCATCTTAAAGGTAAATTAGCAGCATGGAAATTGAAATTATCAGTTTTGGCCAGATTACCGAATTCATCAATAATCAAAAAATTGAAGTTGATGGTATTGCTGACACCAATGCCTTTAAACAATACCTCGAAAACAGGTTTCCAGCTTTAAAGGATATAAAATACAAACTTGCCCTGAACAAGAACATTGTTCAACAAAATACAGAAATTACAAACCGGGCTACAATAGCCATTATGCCGCCATTTTCTGGTGGTTAAGAAATATGAGTACAGCGCGATACAACAGGCAGATTATCCTAAAAGGATTTGGCGAGGAAGCACAGCAAAAGCTTTTAAGGTCAAAAGTTCTGGTTATTGGTGCCGGTGGTTTAGGCTGCCCTGCATTGCAATATTTGGCTGCTGCAGGTATCGGCCATGTTGGTATTGTTGATGATGATACTATTTCATTGTCCAATTTACACAGACAAATTCTTTTTACCACGGCTGATATCGGAAAGCTGAAAGTAGAGATAGCGGCAAAGCGCCTGCAGGAAATGAATCCCCAGATTGGAATCGTCCGTCACCCCATCCGGTTGCAGAAAAATAATATCCTTGATATCTTATCCAGATATGATTACATATTAGATGGTACAGACAATTTCGAATCCAGATACCTGATTAATGACGCCTGTGCGCTCTTGAATAAACCACTTATATTTGCTGCAGTATCAGGTTTTGAGGGACAGTTAGCCCTATTTAATGTTCCTGATCAGTTCACTCCAGGCACCAATTACCGCGATATCTTTCCTATTCCACCCCATAGAGATGAAGTACCTAATTGTGCCGAAAATGGTGTTATCGGCGTATTACCCGGTATTTTAGGTACGATGGCAGCGGCAGAAACCATCAAACTGATCGCCAAAATCGGACTACCTTTGACTAATAAAATATTAAGCTACAATTTACTTACACAAGAACAATATACCGTCAGCATCACCCATGGCGACGGTTATACGCTGCCTAAAACTGTTGATGAATTTCTAAATATGGATTATCAGGACACAAGCGAAGGCCCGCAAGGTTACACAGAAATTGATGTTGCCGAACTGGTGAAACTTCAACAGTTGGAATCGACGATACTAATTGATGTACGCGAAAGACACGAAGTACCGGTATTGGATAAACAAATCTTTATACAGGTACCAATGTCGGAGTTTGGCACTTTTTTGGGCAAAGAATTTTACCAAAAACAGGTCGTTTTAATCTGCCAGCATGGCGTTAGAAGTGTAGCTGCAGCAGAGGCCATGCAGGAAAGATATGGTGATACCAAAAAGATTTACAGTTTAAAAGGTGGCATCATTAAATGGAGGGATCATTTTCTCAAATCTTAACATGAGCGAAAAAAAAATAAAAAATATCTTCGTCAAGGGCCCCATAACACCCGCTTTTATAGCCGATAGCATTGCCAAACATAATAGCAAGACGGCTATTGGTGGCCATAGTATTTTTATGGGCCAGGTGAGAAAAGATGAAATTGACGGCAAATTTGTCGCCGCGATAGCCTACACGGCCTATGAGGAACTCGCCCTTGAAAAAATGCATCAGATCAGGGAAGAAATTTTCGAACAATACCCACTCAGTTGTATGCATATTTACCATAGCTTAGGCACAGTTAAAACAGGCGAAATTTGCCTTTTCGTTTTTACCTCTTCAGCGCACCGTAAACCCGCAATAGCTGCCTGCAGTGAAATCGTAGACCGATTAAAGGCAGAATTGCCAATTTGGGGCAAAGAAATATTCGAAGACGAAACCCATCAGTGGAAAGAAAATATTTAACATGGTAAACATCACAAAAAAATCCAATACCTTAAGGATCGCCATTGCAAGAGCTACTGTTAAGGTATCAAAGCAGGAAACCATTGATGCCATTGAACAACGCAAAATACCCAAAGGAGATGTATTTGAATTTGCCCGTGCAGCAGGCTTATTCGGGGTAAAAAAAACGAGTGATGTGATTCCTGATTGTCACCCGCTTCCCATTGAATATACGGCTATTACCTATGAGATTGTGGGTTTAACCATCATTATTCAGGTTGAAGTACACACCATTTACAAAACAGGCGTAGAGGTGGAAGCAATGCATGGTGCATCCGTTACCGCTTTAACCATGTACGACATGTTAAAACCCATTGACAAAGGTGTTGAGATCGAAAACATCAGGTTATTAAAAAAATCAGGGGGAAAATCAGACCTTAAACACGCCAGATTCCCTGAAATAAAAGCGGCAGTCATCGTCTGTTCAGATTCTATTTTCGAAAATAAGGCCCAGGATACGGCAGGCAAAGCCATTATCGCACGCCTGGAACAATGGGAAATTCATACGGAGAAATATGAGATCGTTCCCGATGAAATCCATATGATCAGGAACAAAGCAACTGAATTAAGTAAAGATGGTTATCACCTGATCATTTTTACGGGAGGAACCGGCCTATCCCCGCGCGATGTAACCCCGGAGGCTATTGCACCGTTAATGGACAGAAATATTGAAGGGATTATGGAAGCTGCCAGACGTTATGGACAAGAACGTATGCCCTATGCCATGCTTTCGCGTGGGATAGCTGGTTTTATCGGAGAAACACTGGTACTTACTTTCCCAGGTTCCAAAAGTGGCGCAGAAGAAAGTATGGATGCACTATTCCCACAGGTTTTGCATTTATTTAAGGTAATTAAGGGTGAGAAACATTAATTCGCCGGGCTTTATAAGCCCGTCCGGAGAGTTGTAATCTTTTTAAGCAATAACCTCAATGATATACCGGATTAAAAATCCCGGGGTCAAAGATCAGGATCGTAAATCGTAACGGCTGTCATTCTGAACACAGTGAAGAATCTTTCAAAGAAAAAGAATATTGTAGTGTCAGCTATGATTTTTAGTTCCGACGGAAGAATTAAGAAGATGAAAGGTCAAGATCACAGATCCTAGCGAACACCATCATCCACAATTAAATTTAAACCACAAAATTCTTTTTTGTGATCAAATTTAAGTTCTATTTTTGCGCCATGCTGCCTAAATATAAGATTTTATACTTTTTCCAAAATTCCGATACTACCATCATAGAAATTCAGCGTCTTGACCTGGCTGATCATGCCGATGCAGAGGCGACCTACCACTGGCTTTATTTTGATAAAATTACAGGATCATTAATCAAATTATGGTTTCGATCGATGGATTCGTCTACAGAAATAGAAGAACGTTACTTTGAACAAGGTTATCTTAAATTTAATAAAACAGAAGCTACCTACATCGAAAAGCATAATTCTTCACAACAAAAACTCAATAACATGGGCAATAGAGCTGTTGGGGAAGACCTAAATGCATTATTGGAAAATTATCTGAAATAATTTAGGCCATTTCGGGCAATTCTGACGCTAAGCCAACTTTACTTAGAGGGTAACGTGAGGCATGGAAATCCCGCAGCGACTGATAAAATCCAGAATACCACGCTTGTTTCTGCATATTTTCTAAAAGTTGTACACAAGCCAGTACGTCTGCATCAGACTGTTGGAGTTCCGCTGCAACAAAATTAACCACATCCCAGATACCATCTACCATAAAAAACCGAAAGACCGATAGGATTGCAGACCACTGGACTTTTTTGGTATGCAGCAAAAAAAATCGTGATATCGGGCTGCATAAGCGTTTAAATGACATATAATCTTCTTCTGCACCTGTTAAATTTAAAAAGCCATCATGGTAAGGCAGATTTACAATTTCTGCAGCTATTGTAGCTAAACCATGTGTATAAATACTTCCGGCACAGATAGACGATATCGATATCAGCGCCAAATGGTCATAAATTCCGGGATGCATCTTCAGTTTGCCATTACGTACAAATACCAGTCCGCCTTTTTTAGCAACACCAGATTGGATATGAATAGCCGATAAACTTAAAAGTTCAAATTCATCAGCAAAGTTCAGCGCCATTACAAATTGTGCAGCCGCCATAAAGGTACCCCGGTCGGCAGGTTTGTTAGGAGTAACAGGTTCCTGGATTGAAAAAATAGAAAGTTGCAAAAATATTTAATTTGTTTGGTTCGGGCCGACTGTGTCGACATCGGCAAAAATAAAAATCCATTCAGAAAACTACAATAAGGGTTTGGTGATAAAAATATTCAAAAAAGTAATCAGCTAGAAATGAGCAGGAAATTTTTTCAACCTTTTTGTTCATTATCGGTAACGGCTAAATTAAATCATCCCAAAAATTTTGGCCAAAAAAAAAGCAGGAATAAATCCTGCTCAAAATCTTTTGGAGAAAGAATTAAACAACTCTTACTTTCACTGCATTAAGGCCTTTTTTGCCTTCTTGAACATCATATTCAACTGTATCATTTTCTCTGATTTCGTCAATCAGGCCTGATGCATGCACAAAAATCTCAGATCCGCCTTCTTCTTTAATAAAGCCAAAGCCTTTTTCTGAGTTAAAAAATTTTACTGTTCCGTTTTTCATTATACTGGATGTTTTAAATTAAAAATCAAAAATAGGATTAAAACCCATAAACCAAAATTACTGACAGATAAAATTACGTTTTATCTGTAAAAAGATTCAAAACCCTAGAAATAAAAATAAACATTTACAGTACAAGTGGGCTCCGGAAAGATTGGTGAACATCAAGATTACCTATCTAAGCGTCGAGTACCAGTTAATGGGATGCGATCTTAAGTTCATGCCATCACTTTCAATATGATATAAGATGATAGGCTTACTGAAATCGACAAAACGCTCTACCTGTCTGGAAAGTTTACCTAAAAAATCCACGCTTGATATGCCTTCTTTTAAATGAACATATATTACACTGCCAGTTTTAAACTCAAAGCGCTCTACCACTCCTGGCCACTCCGCTTTGATCCTGGTAAGAAAAGCTTTGATTTTGGTTTCTTCTTTTAGATTTTCCATAAGCTCATCAGGTTTTTGATATAGGCTAATTTAAGAAATTATTCCAGGCAAAATTAAATGTAACAGTACCTATACAATTAATTAAATCATTAGAATATGCTGAAAAAACGAGATTCCGATTTATAGAGGGCTCTTCCATCATATCATTCCCGCGCGGTCCTACCTGGTGGACACACCTTTTTGAGAAAAGTTTAGGCATTTTGCTAAGCAACTTTAATAAAGCACGGATTTTAACCAGGCACGCTGTCAATACCAAGAGCCAGGAAAATCAAAAAAACTTTTACAGTCCAGATAAATTAGCACCAACAAACCTGAACGCAGTGGTTTTGTAAACGCAGAAAGTATCAGATCCGCTTTTTTTAGTAGCGGAGTAAAGTAAAAAAGCCCCTCAATCCTGAGCGGGCTTTTTCATAGTCGTCTATCCCTATAAGTAGGAAACTCAAAACTAACTAATGTGATTCATATTTTAGGAGGATGAATAAACTGAACAGAATAAAAATTATCTTACTATTTGCAGTTATCGTAAAGGCAGCTACATTCTGCTTTGATAAGCCTCTTTCAACAAACACTTCGCATTTATCAGGTCTTTTTCAGTTAAAATATAAAAACTGATCCAGCCAGATTCTTTAAAAATATGATGCACTTCTGCCTTTCCTGAAGCCAGTAGCTCTTGCTTAACCTGCCGGCCGACCAAAATATCTAATAACCCGTTACTGTGTAAATGACCGATCTCTTTTCGTCCGTAATTAAACTGCGTTCCGCCAAATTTGTGTAAGCTTACGTTTGTCCCGTCCCAACTCAGCACCTCATTTTCAATGTCGTCAAACCAGCCTAGTCTTTCAGGCGCAGCCAGAAACATGGCAATTTTTAAACAGCTATCATAAATCAGTGCAAACAAAGGTACGCCTTTGAGGAAATTCAGCCGATAAACAATAAAATGAAACATTATTCTTCGCTAAGGGCTTTAATGTGTTCCATTACCCTCAGATGTACATTCCTGGTAATACTTTCGGCCCATAAATCGTAATACCAGGTTGGAAAAACGTGTAGCTTATACCAGCTATTTCCAATCAATGTTGTGGTCCCATCGCCATTATCATGTAATAAAAATTGCCCGCGGTCAATATCAATATGCCCCATTATTTCGGGATCTTTTGGTTGGTTAATAATATCAAAAGTTAGATTTTTATTTTCTTCGTAGGTTATAACCTTTTCATCGAAAGTATAGCCGTTGCTAAAAATACATTTACGAGCTGCGCCGTTTTTATATCCCGAAACTGTTGTTTGCATAGGGCTTGGCATCCCTATTCTAAAAAGCCAGTAGTTGTTTGGTTTCTTTATTCTATCAAAAGCGACCACATTTTTCCAGATTTTTTCAGGTCTGGCCCTAATAATCACCTCATCCGAAACCATATTTTCATAGTGGTGATCTGATATCGAGTCTATTACAAAAACAGCAAACAACAATGAAACGAAGCTTATGTTTAATGTTTGTTTGTTCTTTTTAAACATAACCTTTCCAATAAAAGCACCCGTAGTAACAAAAGCAAAAATAAGCGGAGATACAATAATCAGGCAGATGGTTCCTTCACCAAGAAATAAAAAACTCAGTATAATAGCAAAAAAGCCGTTTAATATCGAATACCAGATCAACTTTTTACTGTTTAATTTTAAATCGCGCCAATACCAAGCAGCTAATATCCCCATCAATATCGGGAGGATTATAAATTCGGAAAAAACTAAAATACCCCCACTCTCAGCCTGGAGTACGAATCTGTTTACCCCGATGATGCCGATAATTAAAAAATTGGGGACCAGAAAACCTAAAATTTTTCTATTTACAACTGCTTTCATGATTTAATATTTGTACTGCCAAATATCGAATAAAAATATTAAACTTTCAATATTTACTGAAAATAAAAAAACTATTCAACTCCTTTCGTATTCATCGGAATGGTATAAATCGATTTTGAAGCCGTGATAAACAGCATATTTCTCTGCTTCCCACCAAAGCAAATATTACCACACCAAGCTTCCGGAACCTCAATATGCGCAATCTTTTCTCCTGTTGGTTTGTAAATAGTCACGCCTTTGCCCGTTACATAAATATTGCCTTTATGATCTAAAGTCATTCCGTCAGAATGCTGGGTAAGAATAAGCTGCCTATCGGTTAATCTGGCATCGGCACCAATACGATAACGATAAGTTTTATTTGCATCCATATCGGCTACATATAAAAATTTCCCGTCCGGAGTACCGACAATACCGTTTGGTTTAATTACATCGTTAGCAACTACCGTCGCTTCTTTCTTCCCCTTCGGTAAATAATACACTCTTTGGCCCTGAATTTCGGGCGATTTCCGTGTCCAATAATCGCGCTGATAATAAGGATCGGTAAAATATATTCCACCTTTAGCATCCAGCCAGATATCGTTCGGACCATTCACTTTTTTACCTTCATAATCACTGAAAAGTATCTTGATGTTCTTATTTTTATCGATAGACCAGATCTCGTTATTTTCATCGGCACATACAATTAAGTTTCCCTTTTTATCAAAATAAGTCCCGTTTGCCCTGCCTGATTTGTCCATGTACAAGCTCAGTTTACCATTGATATCGTATTTCCAGATTTTATCGTTTGGTTGGTCGGTAAAAAAAACATTTCCCTCTTCATCAACCGAAGCACCTTCGGTAAACTTAAACTGTGAAGAAATCAATTTCAAACTATCCTGGACAAAAAGAAGCTCTGCATTTTGTGCAAAAGAAGTAATGCTTAAAGCCGAAAAGACCAGAGAAAGAAAATATTTTTTCATTTATGTTTGTTATTAATGCGAGTCCGTATGAATCGGGATTTATAATCCCGTCCATTTAAGAATTGCTAATCCCTTACGTGGATTGCAAATTCATAATTGATCAGTTCGAAATTGCAAATTTTAAACAACCTAAAGTAAATATATCAACTTACGCGCTTACCTTTTAGTAACATATTCAATGCATCGTTAAGTGTTCCTGCCTGCTGTACCTCACCTTCGTTTACAAAATAAATTTCATCTGCATTTTCGATGGTGTTTAAACGGTGAGCAATAATCACCAATGTGGTTTCCTTAGAAAGTTTATTTAAAATACTCCCTAAAAGTTGCTCGGTTATTGTGTCAATATTCGCTGTAGCTTCATCAAGAATCAACAATTCAGGATTTCTGAGTACCGCACGCATAAAGGCAATTAGCTGTTTCTGTCCTAAACTGATACCGTCTGTTCCTGAAGTAATCTGTGTATTCAATCCTTCATCAAATATGGCTAAAAGCGCATTCAGGTTCGCTTCTTCAATTATTTTTTCTAATTCGGCATCAGTTACCGCTTCATATCGACTGTTACCATATAAAATGTTTTCCTTTACCGTTCCGGTAAATAGAAATGGCTCCTGCAATATAAAACCAATTTTTTGTGTCCTTTCTGCTGCAGAAAACGTCCTGATATCTTTACCGTTTAACAAAACCATTCCGCTGGTAGGATCGTACAAACGGGAAATAAGTGAAGCTGTTGTGGTTTTCCCACCACCAGTTGGCCCGATTAACGCATAAGTTTTGCCTTTCTCGAACCTCAAATTGATATTATGTAAGATTTCTTTACTGTTATCATAAGAATAGTGAACGTTTTTAAATTCCAGCAAGGCACTGGAAGTAATCTTTTCAGTTAATGTTGTTTGTTTTAAATTGCTTTCTAAAGATAAAATCTGCGAAATCCTGTCCCAGCTGGCCATGGCTACCTGAAAACTGGTCCAAAGTGCAGCCAACTGCCGTAGCGGATTATAAAAATTGGTGGTATAAGAAATATAACTGACCAATAAACCCAAGGTAAAATGGCCATTAGCAATTAAATAAATACCAAATAACAACGTAATTAATTGCGCAATGCCCGATAACAGCCCGTAAACAGGCACAAAAATATTGTTGGCTAACCCCGCGCTGATTGCTGTTTTATAATTTTCGGCATTAGCCTCGTCAAAACGTCTCCTGAAATAATCTCTGCGGTTAAAGGCTATGATCACCTTAAAATTATTCAGGCTTTCCTGTATTTCAGCACTCATTCCCCCAACGCTTTTTAAATTTCTGGCATTTTTTCCTTTCACCCAGGGTGATAAAGCCACAGTAAAAAGTACGATCACTACAGCAGGCGCAAGCGTAGCTGAACCTAATTCGATGTTAATGGAAAGCAGGAAAATACCGGCACCGATCATGGTTACAATACTGCCGATAAACTGCATTAAGGATTGCGAGAAAAACTGGTTCAGTTTATCGGTATCGTTATTTACCCTCGAAATCAGGTCGCCGGCCTTATTCTGGTTAAAAAAAGAAACGGGCAATTCCTGCAATTTATTAAAAATGGCATTGCGTAGGGTATACAACATCCGCTGCCCCACTCCTCCCATTAACCTGGTTTGTATATAACCTGTAACCATGGCAATCAGATACATAACCAATAGTATACTGCCGAAAGTAAGTACACCGTGAAATTGTTTGGTACGGATATAGGTATCAACCGTATGGCCTACCAGTAAAGGCCCCAGAAGCAATAAGCCTGAATTCACCAAAATAGCAGCCAACGCCAGCCAAAGTGTCTTATGCTCAGCAGAAATCAATTTTAGCAGGCTTTTCAGCGCTTTATAAGTCGACTGTTTTTCCTGCCCGGTGCCAGGCTGATTAAGATTGTAGTTCATAATTACTGGTGCTCTGTTGTGAATGGTAAATCTGAACATATTCAGGACTGCTTTTCAACAGTTCCTGGTGGTTTCCTTCTGCAATGATTTCGCCTTGCATCAGCAGGATCACTTTGTCGTAACGTTCTACAGAAGCTATTTTTTGGGTAATGGAAAGCAAAGTTAAACCCGGATAATTTTGCCGGATATTTTCCAGGATCTTTTTCTCCGTATGAGCATCAACACGGGCCGTAAAATCATCCAGTAACAAAATCCTGGGATTTAACGCCAGGGCTCTGGCCAGCATAATCCGTTGTTTTTGTCCGCCAGAAAGGCTATTTCCCCGTTCTGAAATAACCGTGTTCAGCTGATCGGGCAGAGCATTTACAAAATCTTTCAATTCAGCTGTAGCAATGGCCTTAGCCAGCGATTCATCTGTGACGGTATCACTAAAGGCAATATTCTCCCTAATGCTTATGTTAAACATAATGCTATCCTGAAATACAAAACCAACCTGTTTGTGAAAATCTTGTTGTTTATACTTTTTAATCTCTTGCCCATCGTACAATACAGTTCCAGCATCAGCATCAATCAAACCTGTTAAAACATAAAGCAGTTGCGTTTTTCCAGCAGCTGTAGGACCAATAATGGCCGTTCTGGAGCCTGCTTTTGCGGAAAATGAAATTGATTTCAAAACTGGTTTTTGACCAAAGCTTAAGCTGATGTCTTTCACTTCCACGTCTCCCTTTAAGGAGGAACTTAAGGTTCCGGGATGGTTAATTTCCATGGCGTTGAGTACGGTTTCTATCCTTTGATACGAAGCTGTAGCCTGTGCAATAACATTGCTCATAAAACCAATCACTAAAATGGGAAATATAATAAGCGTAAGATAGCTGCTAAAAGCAGTAAATTCCCCCAAAGTCATTGAATTGGTAATAACGAAATGACCACCCAGTACCAGAATGCATAAGCTAGACAAATTGGCCGTAAAAACGATAACCGGAACCAAAGCTGCAAACATCCTGAGGATGGATATGCCCAAATCTCTCGCCTTCGCATTCGCATCTAAAAACTTGTTGTATTCCAGCATCTGCGAATTGATGATGCGGATCAAAGCTGAACCCATAATACTTTCACTAATCACCTTATTCAGCCAATCGATTACTTCCCTGCTCTTTTTAAAAAGTACTCTCACCTTGCTTAACACATAGAAAAATGCACCGCCAATAATAGGTACTATAGCGATTACACAAAGGGCCAGTCTCCAATTGATCGTAAGCAACAGGATGCTTGCTCCAACAATTAAAAAAACAGACGAACAGATAGAAACGATAGCCTGCGAAACAAACATTTTGATCGAATCGGCATCAGCGGTAAGGTTGGTTAGCAGTTTTGACGGATTAGCCTGAATAATGTAGGCATGGCTTTGCCGCGAAATCTGATCAGATAACCTCGTTCGTAAATCTCTGGCCACCCGTTCAGAAGCATAGGTTTGTACAATGCTTTGTAAATAAGTGAAGATAAAAACCAGCACAATGGCCAGCGAAAACTGAAGCAGAGTGGATTGAAGATCGAAAGTTTTATTGGTGTAAGAATCGATACCGCTGGCAATAATCTTGGGCAAAAGTAAGTTGATGCCATTACTGAGCAATGCAAACAGGATCAGCATAAAAATTAAGCCCTTGTAATTTCCAAGCAAACTGAAAATACCCGGCTTTTTGGCTTCTTTGGTTTTTTTCATATCAATGAAGATACCTTAGTTGTAGTTTCCAAATTTAGCCGAATTAATTGATATCATTTGTAAGAAAGATACTAAAGAAGAAAGATATTCATAAACGAGCACATCAGGTTGTTTGCTTATGATTTAAAACCAATTTGCCATTAAACATTACTACCTTTGTAATAAAAGCCATTGGAGAGAATGGTTAAACCCAAAATTAATGATTGAAATAGGAAAATACAACGAATTAAGGATTCAAAGTAAAACAGAAGCCGGATTAAACTTAACTGACGGCGATAAACTGGTGGTGCTACCCTACCAATACGTTCCGAATGGTATAGAAATTGGAGATAACATTAACGTTTTTGTATTTATACAAAAAGATGGCCGTTTGACTGCAACTACTCAAAAAGCATATGCCGAAGTGGGCGATTTTGCTTTCTTAAAAGTGGTTTCTGACGGCGATGAGGGCGTTTTTATGGATCTGGGAATTGATAAAGACGTTTATGTGCCTAAACGCGAACAAAAAAGGCCCATGCAAAAAGGCTACAAGTATGTGGTTTACCTGTACCTGGATGAAAATAACGACCGACTTTTGGCTTCATCGAAATTGTACGATTTTGTGGAAGAAGATGGTTTCGATTTTGAGGAGGGTGACGAAGTGAGTTTATTGATTACCGAGGAGACTGACCTTGGCTATAATGCCATCATCAACAATACCTACATCGGTTTACTTTACAATAATGAGGTTTTCGATGATATCCAGCCTGGCGACAGGCGTAAAGGTTGGATCAAGAAAATCCGCGTGGAGGGAAAGATTGATCTGACACTCCAACCCAGCGGTTATGGGCATATCCTCGATTCGAAAGAGATGATATTAAAAGAACTTAGAAAAAGCGGCGGTGTGATTGAACTGGGCGACAAAAGCTCTCCTGAAGATATTTATCACCGCTTTCAGATCAGTAAAAGTGCATTCAAAAAAACGATCGGCTCCTTGTACAAGGAACGCCTGATTATGCTTTCTGACGATTCGATTAGATTGCTAACCGACGAAGACGCTGACTAACCTTATTTTCTGCTGGTTGGTGCGACACCAACCAGTAGCAATTTTTTTTGCTTGGTGTCGCACCGGCCGACAGGAGAATCTAATTCAGATTAAATTTATCGTTTGTAATCTTAACCATATTCGAAGCCGAAATGATGTTCACAATCATAATTCCGATCACAATAGCCAGAATTACCTGCAATGTAGAGTAAACTTTCGTTCCCGAAACAAAAATCCTTGAATCTTTAATCAAATCATTACCCACCTTAGATTGTATTTTAATCAGTGCAGAAAGCCTAGCCAGGGTTTGATTAACTGCGTGTTTTCCTGTCGATTCGTAAATTGTTCTTCCCTCATCTTCACTGCTAATACTCAGCATTTTGGCTTCTACACGTTGCTGAACAAACAAGGCTTTTTTAAACTCATTTAAATAATTTTTCTCCTGTTTTACCAAAAAAGTAAGTTCATATTTATTAATTACTGAATCTATTTTCCGGTCAAAAGCGTTCATATTTATAAGTACAGTTGAACCTTTTGCAGTATCGTTTCCGAGCAAGACTTCCTGAAGGATTGCGTTTTTATGGTATAGATTTTCAGCAATTAAATATAAATCTGTAGCCGGAACAAGCCTGTCGTTATACATCGAGATAAATGAATTATTGATTTTCTCTACACTTTTGTCCTCTAAAAAACGGATCATCAGCGTGCAACACATGATACAGAACAGCAAAAAAGCAGTTTTCAATTTATTTTTCAGGCTAAAAGCAAATTTCATAATATAACAACCGGTTAGTTTCTAAATTCTTTTGGCTTCATTTTGTTTAATCGTCGTCTGACTCAGCAGCTATAGGATTCATTTTAGGATTTATGATGGAAAGATGCTTAAATAAATTCAGCATGACGAGAAACGCTAAAAATAATCCTCCTGTGCTGTTTTTGCGAAAAGCTGTGGCGCAAAATTAACTAAATATAACTCTTTTTTTGCCCGGGTTACAGCAGTATATAACCAGCGCAGAAAATCAAGATCGATCATTTCTTCCGTAAGATAACCCTGGTCAGCAAAAACAGCATCCCATTGTCCACCCTGTGCTTTATGGCAGGTTACCGCATAAGCAAATTTAATCTGCAGGGCATTGTAAAACGGATCGGCCTTTATGGCCAACATCCGTTGCCTTTTATTGGCAATATGTTCATAATCTTCATTAAGGCCATCAAAAAGCTTTTTATTTTGTTCGTAAGGCAGGTTTGCACTTTCTAAGTTCAAAGTATCCAGCATTACCTTGCAGCTAATCTGCCCGGCCGCCGGAAAGTCCATAAACTCCAGGGTAGCATCCGCAAAACGGAAACCATAACGTTCTTCTTCTCCCCTCACGCGGATCACTTTCGCCATATCGCCATTGGCTATAAAGGCGGTATCCTCGTTCTCAGGCAGCCAGAAATAATTGTTCCGCACCACCATAATCTGATCGCCACCCGTTAATTCCTCCTCACGGTAAAGCAACCTTGCCCTGATCTGCTGGTTATATACGTTGGCCGATTTATTGGAACGGCAAACGACCAAAGTATTTTCCATACCAAACTTCCGGTAAGCATACTCCAGGCCCTCTACTAAACGTGCACCGGCCATGTTGTAAATGTCGGTGTAGTTTTTAGTCAGAAATTTAGGGAAAGGATGTTCAGGATTTTTGGCAATCTGGTTCCGCAACATGGTGGCATTGGCCAGAATTCCGGATTTTTTTCCCTGACGCACCACTTCCTTTAACTCAACAGACGAAACCGTTAAGGCGAATGTATCTGTTAAGTACTGTTCATTTAGTGCCGGGCTATCCAAACTTCCAACCGGAGGTAATTGAGCCGTATCCCCCACGAAAAGCAGTAAACAGTTTTTGGTATTATACACAAACTCCAGCAGATCACGTAAAATCGAAGAGCCTGTTTCATTAAATTCATCAGCGATCATCGAAGCCTCATCAATGATAAAAAGCGTATTTTCAGAAAGATTTGGTGCAAGCTGAAACTGCATTTCGGGCGATGCGGCCGAACGTTTCCGGTAAATGCGTTTATGTATGGTTAAAGCTTTACGAAAGGAATATTGGCTCATCACTTTTGCCGCCCTTCCCGTTGGCGCAAGCAGTTCGCTGCGCAGGTTAAACTGCCTTAACACCTTTACCAGCGCTGCTACGGAAGTAGTTTTACCAGTACCTGCATAACCTTTCAATACAAAACAACGATACTCATCTTCCTGTTGCAAAAATGCCGACATCCTTTCGCAAAACAGCATTTGCTCTTTGGTAGGTTGATGTTCGTATGCTGCAGCGATAAGCTGGCTTTTGTCGTAGATCATCTCTAATGGTTAATTGTTTAAACGGTTAATCGGTTAACTGCTTAGTATACATGAAACAGTAATGGGGGTTTCCAGCACAGCCCTATTTAACTAAACCGTATTGAAGTGATATCTCCCGATCTCAATAGTCATTTTTTTTTTTAGCAAAAGTGTGATCGGGAATTTAGCGGAAAGGCGGAATACAGTATCCGATTAGCAGTAAGGTACCTTTCCAAATAATTGCAATCGCGCTATGCCCTATGCTTCCTGCTTTTACAAAAGCAGCGTTTCAATACGATGTGCCATAACCATATTTTGTTTTTTACTATAGCTGAAAATCGTAAAGTGGCCGTCCTGGGAGGCTACCAAGCCGATAGCCTGAGGTTGATCGTTCACAAACTGGGCAACAGAAAAATGGCGTGTCCCACCAAGCTGTCCGGGATAAAGGATTTTATCTTCTCCACCAACAATCGGCTCAGAAAATGCAATCTGCTCTACGGTAGGCTTCCCTTTTGCACGTCCTATTTTGGCACCAAATGCAATCAGATCAAATTCTTCGTTGATGATCGTTGCACCATCAACCGCAGTTAAACCTGCCAAATGCTCTACCTCACGGCGTACAGCTCCCTGCGAGAAAATTTCGCTCTGGTTGCCGTTCTGTTTCGCCAGGTTCGATAATCCACAGAAAGGAGGCTCAATCAAATACTGTATAGGATGAATAATGGATTCTTCCCATTTCGTATCATCTTTCGGCACAATTAATAAGGCCCCGCCCCTGCCATGCGCACGCATCGAAACCGAAAACTGGATCAAAATATTGATCGGATCGTTCCAGCTGGCCAAAACGGTTAAATCTAATAAGGCCTGCAAAATTGGAGGGCAATCTCTGTTGTTACAGCTCCGATCATCTACTATTCGGATCTGCTCACCTTTTAGCACCGCTACGTTGGTAAACTTGCCAATGCCATAAATCCTGCGGTGTTTAATCACAATTAATCCCGGTTCAGAAACATCAACCACAAAACAAAAATTCGGAATGTTAAGGGTTGTACCCCAGATGTAAAGTTCACCATCTTCTTCCCACACGCCTAAATGAATTCCGGAACGTTCAATCCCGGGAGCTATTTTGGTTAAAGTATTGGCGTTCAATGCCAGTTTTTTGGCAAAACGCAATGGTTTAGAGGTTTGCTCTGGAGGTAAAAAAGCAATCGAAATCCGTGGCGAATGCCCTTCCTCCTTACGTAAACTGCTCCAAAAGGCTACGTCAATAATGGCTTCAATTATTTTTTGATCTGGTTGAGTAGCCAGATCTACCTCACCCTTGGCAATGGCATTTTGATGAAGTTTAATAAAATGTTGCTCAATAGTTGCTGCAATGGTGTTTGCCGCTCTATAGGTAGGCTTATAACTCATGTTCCGAATTTAAGCTGAATATTTCGTTTTTTGGATAGATGAAAGGTTTGATTTTGGTAAAAAAATGTGGTTCATGAGTTAACTTGTTCATCGAAAACCTGGTTAAAATAAGTTAAAATAACTATTCCATGTTCTTCCGTGTTTCCGTGGCGAAAGACTAAATCAATTGTGGCAAAACCAAAAAATTCAATACATCTTAGCGTTAATCCTCAAAAAAGTCTATTTTTGTTTCAATGCGTAACAATAGTCTCTTATTGGTCGACCCAGGTTTTAATTCCACAGCCGCTCAATGCCATTTATTATTAAAAATAACAAATGATAGCTTTTCTTATGCTGTGGTAAATCAGGATACAGCAGAAATTTATGTCATTTTTGATCAGCAAGGTTGCGAGGATGTACAGAAAGAACTAAAAGCTGCGTTTGAAACGGATAGTCATTTATCATTAAACTATGCCAAAATAAAGGCAGCCGTCCATACGTCCAATTTCATTTTTATCCCTAACGAATGGTTTGATGAAGACAGTCTTGCTGTTTACAGCCAATATCTAGGGTCTGATGCAAAGGTCTATACCAAACACAATGAGCAGCTTGGTTTTAACACTGTGTTTTGTGTAAATGACAATTTAAAAGCAAACCTGCCTGAAAAAACAGATTTATTTCCACAATCTGAACCATTAATAGTTTTATTTAACCATTTGGCAGACGAATCTTTATTAATCGATTTTACTGCAGTATCTTTTAATGTACTTTATGTAAAAGATAAAAAGGTTATTTTCCAAAACCACTACGAATCAGAAAATGCAGAAGAATTCAACTATTTTCTGTTGCTGATGATTGAACAATTGGGACTAAATGATGGTATCCCTGTTTATTTACAAGGCATTATCAATGAAGATGATGAGCACTATAACTGCTTATTAAAATATTTTAACCAACTCTATTTCTTCCTTCCGGCCGGAAAACAGAATAGTGAATTACTGGCGGATATGCCTAAACACTATTTTAGCGGTCTCCTTGCTCTAGATTTATGCGGATAATTGGTGGTAAATTAAAAGGCATCCGTTTGCAACCTCCCGCAAATTTACCGGTACGCCCAACTACGGATATGGCTAAAGAAGCACTCTTCAATATCCTAAACCATAAATACGATTTCGAAACCTGTGCGGTATTGGATTTATTTTGCGGAACCGGAAATTTAACCTTTGAATTTGCTTCACGTGGGGCTGAAAGTATCTTAGCGGTTGATATGGATTATGGCTGCATTAACTGGGTAAAAAATACAGCTAAACAGCATCAATTTGATCAGATCGATGTACGTAGAGGAGATGTTTTTAAACTGTTAAAACAAATGACCGGAACTTACGACCTGATCTTTGCCGACCCTCCCTACCATATGCCTAATATTCCGCAGATTCCGGTAATGGTTGCAGCGCAACATTTGCTTAAACCCGATGGCTTGCTTATTGTAGAACACCAGAGCAATATGAAACTGAACACCCAGCCAGGATATATTGAAACCAGAAAATACGGAAACTCTTCCTTTAGCTTTTTCGAGTTTAGTGAAATTGTTCATTAGTCATTGGTCATTCGTTTGTTGGTCATTGGTTTGTTGGTCATTGGTAATTGATAACTGATAACTGACTTATTCAAATGATCCATGCTCCCGAAGGAATCCGGATCTAAACAATGTATCCTCAAAGGAACTTACCTTTGTTTATAAACCCGATCTTCAGCGGTACGAAGTTTTTTTCAGCCGGGTTTAGCAGAGAGCGGGACTGAACCTCCCCAACGATCTTCCCCCTTTCATTGTCAAACCTCTTTTAGTTCCCTAACCCTTTTGCTCCGATTTTCCTTAGTCTCCTATAGTTTCTTCTGCCACCTCCATAACCTATCTTTGCGTTTTTCCCGGGCTATCTTAGATCATTTATTTATTTCGCATCATCTATTCTATACTGTAGTTCACTTCTGCTATATGCATTACGCTAACCCCCGCCAAACGCCCGGCGCTAAACTATTCCTCTTTTAACATTAATACTTTATATTTGAACCATGAAGATAGCGCTTTTTCCAGGCTCATTTGATCCGATCACTATTGCGCACGTCAATATATTACAACGTGCTACCCCACTCTTCGATAAAATTGTTGTAGGCATCGGACTAAACAGTGCTAAACAAAATTACTTAAGTGCCGGGCAGCGTCTTCAGATCTTGCAAACAGTTTTCAAAGGTTATCAGAACATCGATATCCAAACTTACGAAGGTTTAACTGTTGATTTCTGCCGAAAGATAAATGCCACCTATATGGTACGTGGTATCCGTTCGGCAGCTGATTTTGAATATGAACGTGCCATTGCACAAATAAACCAGACCATGATGCCAGAAGTAGAAACCATTTTACTTTTGAGCAAACCCGAATATTCAGCTATTAGTTCAACAATAGTCCGCGATATTTTACGAAACCAAGGTGATGTAAGTCCCTTTGTTCCCAAAGAGGCAATTGGATTTTTATAGTTTTTCATGATTGGCTGCCGGGTGCTGTCAGACGTAAACATCTCACAGCAAGGCATATGCATAATTTGAAGATAGCAATTCCATCAATTCATCGGTTTATTCCGATCCGTGTCAGATAGAAATACCTGACACCACGATCAGATTTCATTCGAACTACAATATTCCACCGGCCCTCAACACATCCATAATAGATGGAAAAGTGTTTTTAACAACCGGCGAAATATGGTTTTGATCCAGCCAAACCGCTTCCTCAATACCCTCTTCTTTTTGAGGAACCAGTTTAGGTTCGCCTTTAACCTTCATTTTATACCAGTTCGTTTTCTTGATGACCATTTTATTGCCCACCGGATAAACATGGTAAGTTTTACAAAGCTTTTCTTCCCGTTTAAAAACCCTGATTCCACATTCCTCTTCTACCTCACGAACAGCAGCTTCTTTCATTTTTTCGCCTTCTTCTAACTTTCCTTTTGGCAGATCCCATTTTTTGTTCCTGAAAATAAACAGGTAATTGCCCTTCGCACTTTCTACCAAACCACCTGCAGCTTTAATAATGGTACAGTCTTTCTTTAACTTCTGAAAGGTTTCTTTTGGATTTTTTGTCAAAAAGATATAGCTCTTTCTGGAACCATTTTTTAACTTTTTATAAAAGGTTTCCAGATTGAAATCCTGAAATTCCAATTGTTGAATTTTTTCTTTTTGTTCAGGCAAAAAATCTGAGATAAACAAAGTATTATCGTTGATATAGATTCTATAATTTCTTGGCATATAGTTTAAAGCATATTTAACTGGAGCATAAATGGCGTCTGTAGCAAAGATACTCCTCTCTCCTATAACCTTATTAAAGGCTATTTATTGGTATGATATATTTGCTTTGCCTAAAGTAGAAAAATTGTGGAGTTATTTATAAGGTATAAAAAAAAGGTTACAACAATTAATGTTGTAACCTTATCTAAATTAACGCTCTCAATCAAAGATTGATGCAAGGCTCTCACCCCTTGCTTGATACAAATATATAACAATTTATTAAAGAGTAGAAAAAAAAATAATATTTAATTCATTATAATTTTATGTATATGAAAATCAATGAATTAAAATTAAAAGCATAAGGCATATCCGATATTAGAACTTTCAGACGGAAATGATGGTTAGTAATTTCACCAACGATAATATTTTTTTTATAATTTTAACTTTTTAATTTACTATGCCCTTACCTTCACTATCAGAAAAAGATCTGGAAGCATACCGAAATGATCTTTCCAATCCGGAGAAATCAACAGGTGAGCTCTTTATCACTTTAAATGGGCTCTATCAACGTTTTGCCAATAATGAACAGCTGCTGGCAGATTTCGGATATGTTTCGGCACTTAACAGCCTCGAGAGTAACTATATCTCCAAAAAAGAACTTTTTAACAAAGAAATTGCTGAGCTTAAAAAACAGTTTAAACAATTAGATAACCGGATTGTAGCGGCAGATCAGAAACTTCGACATGGTATTCCTGATGACCTGGTGGTGATGGACAAAATTATTGCCGAACAGGAATCTATTGTAGAAGACCAGGAAAAGCTGAATAATGCCGAAACACATATCGTAGAGGAAGTAAGAAAAATCGATATTGAACATGGCAAAGCACTTCAAAAGTTAGAACAGCAACAGAAAAACGGAGAAACTCCGTTTAAAGGCAAGTTTTCCGCTTTTAATGAACAGATCAGGAATGCTGAAAAAGGAATTACGTTAAAAACCCGGGGACTTTCGCTCCTTGCTATTATTGGTATTCCTTTAATTATAGATTTATTTTTTGGCATAATAGGCTTCCTTACTTTCTCCAAAAGTTCAAATAACATCATCTTCAATCATTACATCTTTCTGATCAGTTTGATATTAATCGAATTATTCCTTGCCGATAAAATCAGAAACAGGATTTCATGGATGTTATCCCTCACTTATCTTAAAGATTCGCTGAACATATTGGATAATCTTTTCAATGAAAACAAAAGGCAGCTGGCTAAAATAGAGTCAGAATACCACAGCTCCCTGTCCGAATTTATCAAGGAAAGTAGCCAGGCTTTAAATGATTAGCTACACTTAACAAAGAGGGATTTAGAAATATGACTATTTGCTAAATCCCCTTCACTTTTGTTAAGACCTGAACTACAATGTAGCCATATCGATCACAAACCGGTAACGTACATCGCCTTTCTGCATCCTATCGTAAGCGATATGGATATCCTTCATATCAATCAATTCAATTTCCGATACAATATGATTTGCTGCACAGAAATCTAACATTTCCTGAGTTTCGGCAATACCGCCAATACCAGATCCAGCCAGGCTTTTTCTGCCACCAATTAAACTGAAAGCTGCAATTTCTGCTGGTTTAGGCGGCACACCCACACAGATATGCACGCCGTTTGTTCTTAATAGGGACAGATACATATTAAAATCATGTTCAGCTGATACCGTATCCAGTATAAAGTCAAACGTACCTCTTGCTGCTTTAACCTGTTCAGCATCGGTAGTGACTACAAAATGATGTGCCCCCAGTTTTTTGGCATCTTCTTCTTTTTTTGGAGAAGTGCTTAATACCGTCACTTCAGCGCCAAAGGCCACACCGAATTTTACCGCCATGTGGCCTAAACCGCCTAAGCCTAATACCGCTAGTTTATGTCCCTTACCAACTTTCCAGTGTCTTAATGGAGAATAAGTGGTAATACCGGCGCATAAAAGTGGTGCTACAGCAGCCAGATTTAATTGATCTGATACATGAAGTACAAATTCTTCTCTTACTACAATCGTATCCGAATACCCGCCATAAGTTGGTGTTTTACCATCTCTTGCTAAGTTATTATAAGTTTGCGTATTGCCTTCTAAACAATATTGTTCTAAATCTTGCTTACAGTTTTCACACACCTGACAGGAATCTACCATACATCCTGTCCCGGCCAAATCGCCCACTTTAAATTTCTTTACATGGTCTCCAACCTTTACTACCCTACCTACAATTTCGTGACCAGGAACCATAGGAAATATTCCCTCAAACCAATCATTTTTGATCTGGTGCAGATCTGAATGGCAAACTCCACAAAAAAGTATCTCAAACTGAACGTCATGAGGCCCTACATCCCGGCGTTCAAAATTCCAGGGCGCGAGATCCGTTTCAGCATTTTGTGCCGCATATCCTTTAGTTGCTATCATAAAAAAAATTAAATTAATTAGACTTTAACAAATGTAGATAGCTGTTTGTTGCGAATAGTTACAGAAATCAAATAAAACCTTGCAAAATTCAAACAATCAGCTATCACATCAATCCTTTTAACTGGGCGTACTGCAGCAGCATGATGGTTTTACCATCTTTTATTTCACCGGTTTTTATCATTTCCAATGCTTTTTCGAAGCCTAATTCCAAAACTTCTATATCCTCATTTTCCTGCTGTAATCCTCCTCCTTCATGCAGTTTCATATCCCCCGAATACGCTGCGATAAAAAAGTGCAACAGTTCGGTAACAGAACCAGGCGACATATAGGCCTCAAAAACCTTTTCTACCTGATCAATCCTAAATCCGGTTTCTTCTTCAGTTTCCCTTCTGATACAATCTTCCGCATTGTCCTGATCCAATAACCCGGCACAGCACTCAATCAGGTACCCTGTATCATTTCCATTAATAAATGTCGGCATCCTGAACTGACGGGTGAGGATCACTGTTTTAGCTTCCTTATGATATAATAAGATGGTGGCGCCATTACCCCTATCGTAGGCTTCTCGCTCTAACATCGTTTTTTGCCCGTTCATACTGATCATTTCGTAAGTTACTTTTTTAAGCGTATACCAGTTATCGGATAGAATTTGTGTGCTCAGAATATTAATATTTTTCATGAATGATTACTTTTGATTAATAATGATTATTTTTGATCGAATTACATCATTACATATGACATTTCAAAAAAGAGCGCAAAAAATTCTCGAACTTTTAGAGGCATATGGCGAAGTAGAAATCCGGCAGTTAGCTCAAAAAACCGGAGCTTCTGAAGTGACGATTAGAAGAGATCTCAGCACAATGGCGGCTAATAAACTGCTCTACCGTACTCATGGTGGAGCAATGAAAACAAGCGACCTGATAAAGCCCGTTTCATTTGCCAATAAAGCTGAAGTTAACATTAAAGCAAAAGATGCAATCTGCAAAAAGGCTGCAGAAGACATTGCAGAAGGCGATGTTATATTTATAGATTGTGGCAGCACAGCCTTTAGATTATGCCAGTTTATCAAAAATAAAAAGATAAAGGTCATTACCAATTCATTACCTGTGGTAAATGAGCTGCAGCATAGCGCTGTAAGCATTAACCTGATTGGTGGCGAAGTTAACCCCAACAGGCAAGCTGTTCATGGCAGCATGGCTCACGAGCACATTGTGCGATATCGGGCTTCAAAAGCTTTTTTGGGTGTTGATGGGATCACTATTGAAGGATTATATGCCGGCAGTGAACATGAGGCGTCCAATACCATGGCCATGGCGTCGCAAAGTGATTGCATTTACATGCTTTGTGATGCCAGCAAAGTAGGAAAAACATCTTATTTGAAATTTAATGATTTATCAATGGTGAATATTTTGGTAACCAACTTCAGTGGGCCAGAAATAAAGGAATTTGAATCAAAAGGGATAGCTGTATATTCGGTAAGGCTTTGATAAACGAGTATTGAGAACGTTACCCTTGACTGACGGGCTCTTTCACATTTCTTCAAGCTGATCATGGTTGATTATAATCTATTTTTAAACTCGACTATTCTTTATCCTACTGATTTACAGTAAGTGATGAGAAACCGCTTTTAGCATCCGTCAAAATTTACAATATTTGTATGGTTGAAATGCCGGAATCGAATCCCGATTATTATATTTTCTTTCCCTCAATGCAAAATATTGGGGCTTAATAAACGTTATGACAAACACAAATAAATCTGTAATTTTGAGCCATGTATAATAAAAGTGATATTGAATTAAAGGTAGCGGAATTTTTATTACAGATAAAAGCAATTAAATTACAACCAAACAATCCTTTCACCTGGGCATCTGGTTGGAAATCGCCAATTTATTGCGACAACAGAATTACCCTTTCCCATCCTCAGGTTAGAACCTACATCCGTCAGAAACTTGCACAAGCCATACAGGAAGAATTTGGTTCGGTAGATGTGATTGCAGGTGTGGCAACAGCCGGAATTCCACAGGGCGTTTTAGTTGCCCAGGAACTTGGCTTACCATTTATTTACGTGAGGGCGAAAGCTAAAGAACATGGTACAGGAAGTTTAATTGAAGGCGAAGTAGTAGAAGGACAACGCGTAGTGGTGATCGAAGATTTAATTTCAACCGGAAAAAGCAGTTTGCAGGCCGTTGAAGCATTAAGAGCTGCCGGATTATCGGTAGCTGGCTTAGCAGCAATTTTTACCTACGGTTTCGAAAAAGCAGACGAAAACTTCGCAGCTGCTAAATGTCGTTATTTAGCCTTATCAAACTATGGAGCATTGATCGATTATGCTGCAGAACACAGCATTATTGCCAAAAGTGATATGGAATTATTAGGCAAATGGCGCTTAAATCCATCAGAATGGGGAAAAGGACCAATTTTGAGTTCAGAGTCTTAGGTCGGAATAAATAAAATCTATATAAATATATCATGACTGTTATCGAGAGCACAGTAGAAGTTAATAAACCGGTTGCTGAGGTTTATGCTTTTCTATCCAACATGAATAATCATCAGCAGCTGATGCCGGAAAACATCTACAACTGGGAATCAACAGAAGATGATGCACGGTTTACCATCCAGAACATGGCCAAATTGGCCATCAGAATTTCGAGCCGTGTAGAGAACCAGGAAATAACAGCAATCCCAAGCGAAAAAGCGCCTTTTGATGTAGAATTAAAGTGGACAATAGCAGATCATGGAAACGGAACTACCATAGCAAAACACATCATTTCAGCTGATTTGAACATGATGATGAAAATGTTGGCATCCGGCCCGCTTCAAAAACTGGCTGATCATCAAACAGCGAAACTTAAAGAAATCTTGGGATAGTATTTAATTAAATATTTACTTAGTAAAAAAGATAAAGAGACGAATTAAACTTCGTCTTTTTTTATGCGTAAAAGTCCACAACTTGTCATTCTGAACGCAGTGAAAAATCTTTTCTGTATGAGCCCGCCCCTTGCCCGATTTTTCATCTGGATTAGGGAACGCCCAAATTAGTTAACAGTCACAGATTCTTAATATAAACCCATCTTTTAAAGATGCTTCACTACGTTAAGGGTGACAGTAGCAAAACAAGACAAATTTTCAGCACAAAACACTATATATCAGCAATTTAGTCATTAAAAAATAACACCTAACGACAAAATTTCCGATTTAAAAATCAAAACTAATATGGCATTTGTTTTGAATGAAAAGGGGTATGAACTTCAACAATTTTACCATAAAGGCCCAGGAAGCAGTTCAACAGGCTTCTGAAATAGCCCAAGGCAATCAGCAACAGGCTATTGAAACGGCACACCTGCTTAAAGGTTTGCTTACTGTTGATGAAAACGTGGTTTCTTATGTTTTAAAGAAACTAAACGTGAATCTAAATGTGTTAAATCAAAATCTGGATACAGAGATTGCCAGGTTCCCGAAAGTGAGCGGAAGCAATGTATACCTGTCATCTAATGCCAATAGCGTTTTGCAAAAAGCGCAAACTTTTTTAAAAGAATTTAAAGATGAATTCGTATCTGTAGAACACTTGTTATTAGGCATCTTAGCTGTTAATGACAGCACTTCCAAGTTATTAAAAGAACAAGGTGTTAACGAGAAAGACCTCAAAAAAGCCATTGTAGAATTACGTGGCGACAACCGGGTAACCGATCAAAATGCCGAAGCCACATATCAGGCATTGAGCAAATATGCCCGTAACCTGAATGAATATGCGGAAAGTGGAAAACTGGATCCGGTAATCGGGCGAGACGAGGAAATCCGCCGTGTGATCCAGATTCTATCGCGCAGAACCAAAAACAACCCGATATTGATTGGTGAACCTGGTGTTGGTAAAACCGCCATTGCAGAGGGAATTGCTTTTAGGATTATCAAAGGCGATGTACCTGAAAACTTAAAGAGTAAAGTGGTCTATTCGCTTGATATGGGCGCATTAATTGCTGGTGCCAAATATAAAGGTGAGTTCGAAGAGCGCTTAAAAGCTGTGGTGAAAGAGGTTACCCAAAGTGATGGCGATATTATCTTATTTATTGATGAGATCCATACCCTGGTGGGTGCCGGAGGCGGTGAGGGTGCCATGGATGCGGCGAACATCTTAAAACCTGCCCTTGCCCGTGGAGAGCTGCGCGCTATTGGTGCAACGACTTTAGATGAATATCAAAAATATTTAGAAAAAGACAAAGCGTTGGAGCGCCGTTTCCAAAAGGTGATGGTTGAGGAACCCGATACCCAGGATGCCATTTCGATTCTTCGTGGTTTAAAAGAACGTTACGAAACCCACCATAAGGTAAGGATTAAAGATGAAGCCATTATTGCAGCGGTAGAAATGAGTCAGCGTTATATTTCTGACCGCTTTTTACCCGACAAGGCCATCGATTTGATGGATGAAGCCGCTTCCAAACTGCGCATGGAGATGGACAGTGTACCTGAACATGTGGATGCTTTGGACCGCGAGATTATGCGTCTGGAAATTGAACGCGAAGCGATTAAGCGCGAAAAAGACGACAGGAAAGTTAAAGAGCTTTCAGAAGAAATAGCCAATTTATCTGCAGAGCGGGATGAATTTAAGGCGAAATGGCAGGGCGAAAAAGACCTGGTAGATGCAGTGAATAACGAATTGGAGCAGATTGAGCATTATAAATTAGAGGCCGAGCAAGCCGAACGTGCCGGAGATTATGGCAAGGTAGCCGAAATCCGTTACGGTAAAATCAAAGAAGCCCAGGATAAGGTTGAAAAACTGAAAGCCGACCTAGAAAGCCAGCAAACCGACAGCCGTATGCTCAAAGAAGAGGTTACGGCAGATGATATTGCAGGTGTGGTAGGCCGTTGGACCGGTATTCCGGTTACCAAACTGATTGCCAGTGAGCGCGAAAAGCTATTACACCTGGAAGAAGAGCTGCACCAACGTGTAGCTGGTCAGGACGAGGCCATTGAAGCCATTTCTGATGCCATCCGCCGTTCACGTGCCGGTTTGCAGGATAAACGCAAACCTATTGGTTCCTTTATTTTCTTAGGTACTACCGGTGTGGGTAAAACAGAGCTTGCCAAAGCCCTGGCCGAATTTTTATTTAACGATGAAAATGCACTTACCCGTATTGATATGAGTGAGTACCAGGAACGACACGCCGTTTCGCGATTAATCGGAGCGCCTCCGGGATATGTGGGTTATGATGAAGGTGGACAATTAACCGAAGCCGTTAGACGTAAACCTTACTCAGTGGTATTGCTCGATGAGATTGAAAAGGCACATCCGGATGTATTTAACATCCTGTTGCAGGTATTGGATGATGGCCGTTTAACGGATAATAAAGGTAGAACGGTGAACTTTAAAAACACCATTATCATCATGACCTCAAACATTGGTGCACATTTAATTCAGGATAACTTTAAAGATTTAAGCGACGATAACCGCGAGGAGGTGATAGCGAAAACCAAAAACGAATTGTTCGAGGTACTGAAACAGACCATTCGTCCGGAGTTTTTGAACAGGATTGATGAGCTGATTATGTTTACGCCGTTAAACCGAAGCGAAATCAGAAATATTGTAAGCCTGCAGTTTAAACAGGTACAGCAAACCCTGGCCGAAATGGGCATAGAAATGGAGGCCAGCGACGAAGCTTTAGATTGGCTGGCCCAACTGGGTTACGATCCGCAGTTTGGTGCAAGGCCATTGAAAAGGGTCATCCAAAAAAGAATCTTAAACGAGCTCTCGAAAGAGATATTGGCCGGAAAAGTTGATAAGGACAGCAAAATTAAATTAGACATGTTCGATCATAAATTTGTGTTCCTGAACCAAAAAGCGGATTAAATATAGCGATTAAGTCCCGTCCAGAGTTTCAGGACGGGATTTTTTTTGTTACCAAAATTGATCTGTTCCACTAAAAACCTGATTTATTTAGCGTTTTTTAACATAAAGCATATTGTTGCAACGATTTTAGATATTTAAAATTGCGGATATAAATATCTGAAAATGAATCTAAAAACTACTCTGCTTCTTATTTTGGTATCTTTTGCTACTCAAAGTTTTGCTCAAAAATTTCAAAAATCCGCGATTTTGAAAGGCATTAATACCTTACCCATGCCTGATACGGGTAAATTCGTTTCAGTGTTCTTTAGCACTAATGAAGAACCTCATATCATAGCTACGCATAACCTGGCTGCTCAAGTAGAAGTTTCGGCTACGATAATCATGACAGGTGCTCTCGGAAAGGGACAGATTTTTGCCATAGGTTCATCCGAATATTTCGAGAGTAAATTATTGAGCGATCAAAATGTCCAAAAATTATTAAAGAATATTATCCAAAACGCACGGACTCATGCCAACAAACTTAAAGTAGCTGTTACCAAAACAGCTGATGCAGCATTGATCAATGCATTAAAGGCAAACAAAGCTAAAGTTTATATAGCCGATAGCAATAAATTACAGCCCCATACAGACATTTACTTTTTAACAAACGATGTGAAGGATACAGCAGCGCTTAAAGTCATTGAAAAATACATAGCTGATGGAGGAAGTTTGGTTTATGGCTCACCATATCCAAATATTTTCAAAAACAGAGATCCCAATAAATCATATTTAAATGATCTGATAAAAATTAATGCTTTATTAAGTAAGGCCGGAATATTTAATTCCTATACCCTATTAATGACTGAGCAAGCCAAAGATAGTTTGACGCTAACAAAAGAACCTTTTTACCTGCTATTGAAGAATATTTTGAGTGAGCTTGGAAAATCTTCTCCTCAAGCGACCAGCCCCACCGAGTATGCTTATGGAATAGAGCCTACACTCGACCTGGCTTTTTCAAACAATCCAGATACGAGCAGGATGATTAAGAAAATAAAATCGGTACTTTCAATAAGCGATTCCCTTCCGATACCAACATTGAAAAAACCACTGGATATTTCAACAGCAGCCAAAAAAGCAGGTTATCAATTTTCAAAATATCTCTTCGAAAAATCTCACAATAAAGAAAATTCAAGCGATTTTATTTATCCGGAAAGTAAGTCGTTTCCAGGAGAAGTACCCAAAAATGCCAGGCGAGGCACAGAATTGATTGATATAGCCGTACAGGTAGGTTCGCAAGGCTTAGCTGATCCTTATCCAAATTATTTCAGGTTACACAGTACAGGCGTTTATGTTCCGGCCGGCGAAAAAGTAAACATCGTGATCGACCCAAAATATAAAAGCCAATATTTAAAGGCACAGATCGGTATCCATAATGATGATTTAAGACATCTGGATCAGCTGGAAAGATCGGGTTTTGACCTCACCAGATCATTTGAACTGGAAAAAGATACCACAACCATTTTTTCACCATATGGCGGATTGTTATACATTAGAATTCCAGACAGTTCTACGCTTAAATCAATCAGTATTACCGCCAATGGTGTGGTAAAAGCGCCTTATTACAAACTGGAAAAAAATAAATTGACCGAGTGGGCAAACATCAAAAATAATCCTGCGCCATGGACAGAACTAGCGACAGATAAAATTATACTCACGGTACCCACCTATCGCATTAAAAATTTGGAAAATCCTGATTACTTACTAAAGTTATGGGACCAGATAATGGATGCAGATGCCGATTTAGCTATCATTAATCGTACCAGAACACATCCTGAAAGGATTGTCGTTGATAATCAGGTTGCCTATGGTTATATGTTTACGGTTTGGGATAAAATTGTGGTCCCCAACGATGAAAGTTGTGGATTAATGCTTAATGATAAAATGCTGAAAGAAAAAGGAAGCTGGGGCCATTTCCACGAGCTCGGCCATCGCCATCAATTTTGGGGGCTTGATATGGATGAAGTTGGTGAAGTAACCACCAACCTTTATACCATGTATGTATATGATAAAGTACTAAAAAAGGGTCTCTATAATCACGAGGGTATGGAGAGCAAGGATAAAGTAAAGCAGAAAATTAATAGCTATCTCCAAAACCAGCCTACCTTTGAAAAATGGGGAAAGGAACCCTTCACCGCTTTGTGCATGTATATCCAGATTATTGAACATTTCGGATGGGAGTCTATCATCAAAGCCAATAAAATATACCGCGAAATGGATCCCAGAAAATACTACGGCCATTCGCTGAGTAACCAACAACGGATTGATCTCTGGTATACTACCATCTGTAAAACGACCAATGCCAATCTATCTTCGTTTTTCGAAATATGGAAAATACCGGTAAGTGAAAAAGCAAAAACAGCGACGAAAAAGTATGAAACATGGATCCCTCAAGAGTTTGCTATATACCTGCCGCACTAGTTTGATCATCGCCAAAATATCAAATCCCACAGAAGCGATTACTGTGGGATTTTCCGTTTAAAAAATCAACTAACCCAGCAGTTCATTTTTCTTGCTTTTTTTTTCAATAATGATTATTATTGATTACACACAAAAACACAAATAAAATGAAACCTAAATTAATCATTATGGCACTGCTATGTGCCGTTAGCTGGCGCAGCTATGCCCAAACCGAAAAAGGCTCCGGCTTTATTGGCGGAAGCCTGAGTTTTGGAACCTCCAGACAAAACAGTTCATCTCCCAGCTTAAACACTTTTACCTTAACGCCAAGAGGAGGTTATTTTTTAGCCAATAATTTTGCCCTTGGTTTAGAACTCCCCTTAAATCTTTCGAAGCTCAGGGGCGAAAGTTATATCGCATGGAATGATGAATACGGTTATTACGAAGAACAGCGTGGGGTAAAGGAATTTAGTTTTGGCATTTCTCCTTTCTTACGCAAATACATCGATGTTAAAGATCGTTTTAAGTTTTTCATGCAGGCCAACCTGCTTTTACAGATCAATACCTTCAACCGCATTGATGATGAAGGTTACCTGATCCGTACCGATGCCAAAATAAAAGGATGGGGCGCAAGCATCAGCCCTGGCTTTAGTTATTTTATATCGAAACATGCGGCCCTGGAGTTTTCCGTACCTGTTGTCTCTTTCTTCCATCAAAATTATTACGCTGAAGAATCGCTTTACAACTACGATAAAACCAATAATTTGAGGCTCGCCCTACAAAATTTTACACCAACGTTTACCTTCAATTACCATTTTTAACCTGCAATAAAATGAAAAATAGATTTACCTGGCTAAAATTAATTGTTTTAAGCTTAGCCCTGCTTTTAACTTATCCATTTAATGTAAAAGCACAAACCGAAGCAAATACAGAAATAAAATATTACAGAAGCATTTTCCCCGAAGAAAACGGAAAGATCAAATCAATTGGCAACACCAATTTTGAATACTACAAAAGCATCTTTCCCGAAGAAAACGGTAAGATTAAATCTATTGGAGATAAAAAATTTGAATACTACAAGAGTATTTTTCCCGAGGAAAATGGTAAAATTAAATCTGTGGGTGATCAAAAAATTGAATATTTCAGAAGCATCTTTCCAGAAGAAAATGGGAAAGTCAAATCAATCGGAGATACGCCTATCGAATATTATAGAAGCATCTTCCCTGAAGAAGATGGAAAAATAAAATCAATTGGTCATGTTACGATCGAATATTACAGAAGTATTTTCCCCGAAGAAAACGGGAAAATCAAATCAATTGGCGGTGCTCAGATTGAATACTACAGAAGCATCTTTCCAGAAGAAAATGGGAAGCTCAAATCAATTACAGGTAAGATAGGCGGCGATGTCAATTTCTCTCCTACTGAACTTTATTACTTTATCCTGAATGCAAATTTAAAGTAAAATACAAACTATTCATTATTATCACCAAACACCGATCTAATCATAAGGTCGGTGTTTTTTTTAACACTGATAATCAAAACATTCCTATTCGATAACTATCGGATCGGGTTGGGAATAACGATCTTTTGCGGTACTCCGATCGTTAAAACTTCCTGTCATCATATTATTTTATCTTTTCTTCGTTTCTATATTAGGCAAAAAGCCCGTTAATAAACCGATTAAAGGCAGAAACGCACAAACATTAAATACATATTCGATACTGGTAGAATCTGCCAGTTTGCCCAATAAGGCTGATCCGATGCCACCCATGCCAAAGGCAAAGCCAAAAAACAATCCTGCAACCAAACCTACCTTCCCGGGGATTAATTCCTGTGCATAAACCAATATAGCTGAAAAAGCCGAAGCTAAAATCATCCCGATGGGAACGATAAGGACACCGATCCAGAATAAACTGGCATGCGGAAGCAATAAAGCAAATGGCGCGGTACCCAATATAGATACCCAGATAACATATTTTCGCCCGATCTTATCGCCTATCGGTCCTCCCAATAACGTTCCGGCAGCTACCGAAAACAGGAATACAAACAAATAAAGCTGCGAGGTTTGTACTGAAACTTTAAATTTATCGATCAGATAAAAGGTAAAATAGTTCGTTAGACTCGCCATGTAGAAATATTTCGAGAAAATTAACAAGAGTAAAATACACACGGAAAAGACCACCTCTCCTCTTGAAAACTGATTCACAACCGTTTGAATATTGATCTTTTTGCTTCTTGAAAGCATAAATCCCTTGTACCAATTGCCAACATAAGTTAAAATCACAATTGCCAGAAGCGCAATAACCGAAAACCAGATGACGCTGATCTGTCCATAGGGAACAATAATCCAGGCTGCCAATAGCGGACCCAAAGCACTACCTGCGTTACCACCCAGCTGAAAAACGGATTGCGCCAGTCCCCTCTTCCCCCCTGATGCGGCATGTGCCATCCTGGAGGCTTCAGGGTGAAAGACCGATGAACCGATCCCGATAAACGATACCGAAATTAATATGGTGTAGAAATGACTGGATAGCGAAAGTGAAACTAAACCAAGGAGGGTAAAGCCCATACCTATTGCCAAAGAATAGGGCTGAGGTTTTTTATCAGTGTACAAGCCCACAAATGGTTGTAATAGTGATGCGGCCAATTGAAAGGTCAAGGTGATGAGCCCGATCTGCGAAAAACTTAAATGATAGCTGTTTTTAATAATGGGATAAATAGCAGGGATTAATGACTGTATGGTATCATTTAACAAATGCGAAAAACTCAGTGCAAAAAGTATCGGGAAAACGGTTTTTTCAATAATGGAGGCGGTAGATGTATTTTCAGTCATAACGGCTAGCTTATCTGTCAAAATTAGCGATTATATTTTTTAACAGTTCCTGTTTTGCCTCGTAAAAGCAAACATTTTGATAAAGTGCTGGTTTTATAAACATGGAAAAAAACAGAAAAATTGTTGGCTTATGTGGAAGCTTAAGGAAAGGCTCTTTTAATGCGATGTTACTTAAAGTTGCAGGAAGCTTGATCCCGAAAGATATCGAATTCGAAATCGTTGGTTTTGATGACCTTCCTGTTTACAATGAAGATCACGATATACCAAATGTGGAGGAACGACCAGCAAGTGTGGTGAAATTCAGGGATGCCTTGGCTACTGCAGATGCTTTTATCATTGCCTCTCCCGAATATAATTATTCTATTCCCGGTGGACTAAAAAATGTAATTGACTGGGCCAGCCGAGGGAAAGATTCGCCATTGATGCACAAACCGGTTGCTATTATGGGCGCAACGCAGGGCATGTGGGGAACGGTTAGAATGCAGCATGCATTTTCGCCTGTTTTTACTTTCCTTAATATGAATCCGGTTTTACAACCAGAAGTTTTGATTGCACAGGCCCAGAATAAATTCGATAGCGACGGAAATCTGAATGACGAAAAAACGATTTCCATTATTCAAAAGAAAATAGACAACCTCATTTCAGCCTGTAAAGTTTAAGCCACTCCGGGTAAACCCTTTTCTGAAACCTGCCATTTTTGCTACACAACAATCTGACATTTCTACAAAAAAAGTCAGATTGTCAATTTGTCATACCTAAAAAATTAATCAATCGATTGATTTTTCGTCACACGAAAATAATATTGAATTAACACTGAATTTACATCTGTTTGTAAGCTAATAAGTTAATCAAAAACTGAATTTTTGATGACTTTAAGCAAGCTTTTTGGCACAAGTGTTGACTTTTAAGCAAATATAGTCAGAAATTAAAATAGTAAAATTGACTATATTTTAATCACAAATAAATAATAAAAAAGATGAAAAAATTATTATTATCTTTAGTAGCAGTAGCTGGTTTAGTTTATGGTGCACAAGCACAAACTGAAAAAGGAAATTTTATGTTAGGTGGTAACGTAGGTGTAAACTCTACAAAAGTAGATGGCGCTCCAAAAGCCGATTTCAACTTCAGCGTAGTACCTAGTGTTGGCTATTTTGTTGGCAACAACTTTGCAATTGGTACAGGTGTAGGTTACGAATACGATAAAAAAGTAAGCAACAGAACACAGACCGGCGCTTTTAAAGTTGCCCCTTTTGGCCGTTACTATGTTGGTTTATCAGATCAGTTTAAATTCTTCGGTCAATTATCAGTGCCTTTGGCTTTCGGTGAGTTAAAAGCAACTGATGCTAACGGCGATAACGCAGTAAAATTAGGTACTACTACCAATATCGGCGTAGAACTTGCCCCAGGTTTTGCTTTCTTTCCAACCAAAAAGATCGGTATTGAACTTTCAGTTAGAGGTTTAAGCTACGACAATTATACTGTTAAAGCTGAAGGAACCGGTGCTAAAGTTAAAACCAATACATTTGGCTTAAACGCTGATACTTTTTCACCAAGATTAGGTGTACAATTCTACTTTTAATTAATTCTCCCTAAGGAGACAATTAATAAATGACTTTTTTCAAAGAGCGTCACGATGTTAAATCGGGACGCTTTTTGTTTTGCAGACCATTTGGTGTAAAGATGCGTTACGGTAGGCAGGCCAGTAGCTAAAAACTTTAACGGCTAAGCAATGGATTAAGCCAGATCGCCCACGAATTATAGTTGTGCCCTTCTGTTCCTTCAGCCCGAAGCTCGATTTTATTTACATTCCCGATACTGATGTCTACCCTGCTTCGCTGTCCTACTCTAAGTGCCGGCGACTGATAAAGCACTTTACCATCGCCGATGAGGGTAAATTTCGCCGACCCCTGCTGGTGAGCATAATCCCTCAAACCAATAATAGCAGAAAACCGTTTCCATTTCTTATTTAACAGGAATGAATAAACTGAAGGCGAATGCGCAAATAATCCTTTTTCATAAAGCTCCTCCATATTAGCAAGAAAAAAAACATCTTCTGACTCCGTGGTAAAATAATTGCGGGCAGGTTTTTCCCAACCAACCTTGGCCACTTCCCATTTTGCGTCGGAAAGGTAAAGGCTGTCACCGCTATAAGTCGCAGGATCGGCGGGTGCGATGGGATTCATCACACCCTCCAGAATGCTAAGCTTTTTCTTTACCTCCTCACTCTTCTCCATTACCGATAAGCGAGTATGAAGTTCTTTAAGGTCTACTGCCTTTCCTGTTGGAATTTCTAAGACCTGTGCATGGGTAGGTCCAACTGCAAAAATTTTGTAAAAAGGATACACCATCCCATTAGGAAGCATAAAAAGTAAATACATCCGGTAATTTCCTTCTTTCCATTTTTTTAAAGGCACAGCGATCGATCCGGTACTGTTAATGGAGTAAACCGTGCTTTCATTGAAATATTCTGTTTGATTTAAGGGACTAATCAGGACTGAAAGCGCGTAAGGGGCTAATTTACCGACAATGTCAGCTTTCAACAGGATGCCATTACCAGTATCGCTGCAAGCAATGTTATTTAATGCTAGTTGCGTATCTGTCTTATTGTATTTTGCATATCCGGTAAATACGGGGTGGCTGAGCAGCTGCAATAATCCTGCTGCTGAAATAAAAGAAGTTTGGGTATCGCCCCAAACGCTGCCCTTAAAATGACGGCTTCCATACTCCCCCATTAAGGATATTGATGACGGCTTTAATTCGGAAGGGTTACCAAAATCGTGATGCAGGCCGAACATATGTCCCATTTCGTGCGCAATACCACCAATGTACCAGCTGTTAAACTCTGCTACACTACATTCCCTGTCGGTCCTGCCCGGTTCGGCATACTTAATCCGATCGGCCTTATCCGTAAGTAACTTTGGATCAAGCAACGGGCAATCGGCGGCAAAACTTACTCCGTTAACTGATGAACCGATTCCCATATACGGAGAATCAAAAACATAGGTTATACTATCTTTCCTATAATATAACCCGGTTATGATCAGCACATGATCTTTGTAAAAATCAATTTTTCCACCTGCTTTATTTGAGATTTCCGCTTGCAGCTGATTAGCGGAGTTGACATTATAGCTTTTTGAATCCAAATCTCCTTCAACTGGAGTGATCAGATACCTGTTGCCGGATTTATCAAAATTTACGCCATCGCATTTAATCCCGTATCGCTGGAACTCGTCTCTGTAAAAATCACTCACAGCGGTCAATACGCGGTTTAAGCGCTCTTGCAAATCGGCAGACAACTTTTGGTCTTTTCCATAAAAATACACCACCTTAACCACATTATTGGTCTTCGGCGTGTTCTTATGATAGGCTTTAACCGTATTTTCTGAAGCCGATATGATACTGTTCGTAATTTGAGCTGGCTGTGAATAACCATTGATGGCAAAAAAGTAGAAAACAACTACTGTGATCAGGAATTTAATTTGGATACGCATTAAGAATGTTAATTTAGCTATGGCCAATGTAGTAAAAAATATCAGCATTCATTTTGACTTAGATTTTAATTTACCTAGGATGATAGCTTAGCGTGTCGGTTCCTGATTTTTCAAATCCGGATGACTACTGTCTACAGAGAACAAGTTTTATCATTAATTACTTCTTAATCAGCTTAATTTTTTTCAGTTGCTGGCCATTTTTATTGATCACTCCCACATACACCCCTGTTGATAAAGCATTAAGCGCAAATTTATTCGAACTGGTGGCTTTTTCTTCGAAAACTTTCTGTCCCAGCATATTGAAGATGGACAAGCTGTAATCTTCAAATGAACCGCTCAGAATTGTAAGATAATCAGTTACAGGATTAGGAAAAAACGAAAATTCATTCTCCTTCAGGTACACTACCGATACCAGATCGCTCTGTACCCGACCGCCGGCCGTTTCGAACGTAACCCGGTAAAATTGAATGCCGGTTTTTGGCTTATCATCAAAAACCGTATAATCCAGCTGATTTGAAATGGGTTTGGTTTGCTGCAAAACGCTAAAAGTATTTGGTCCGGTCTGTTTTTCCCAGATAATGTTCTTTAAATCAAGGGTCGTTCCGATATTCAGATCAAGCCTGATCTGATCTTCGTTTACAGATGCCGATAAGTTTTTGATATAACAGGCAATGCCTTGTTGTGTATAATCGATCGTATAACTTTTTAATCCGGTAAAACCTGCGCCATTTGCGGCTACAGCAAAATAGTTGCTATTGATCTTGCTGGCATCAAGCTTAACGATGGTATCAGCAAGCGTTAAAACCGGCGAAAGGATATCATCTTTGATATTATACAATGTATAATCTTTTGCCCCAGGTTGTGGATTCCAGCTGAGTACCAGGCCATCTTTGCAGGCATAACCAACGTTCAACACCCTCGGGCGGGAAATAACAAACGACTGACTCAGTATGACATTGTCTCCCACTTCCATTTTTATTATGGCCTTAACAAACAGATCTGGTGGAACCCAATGGTAAACGCCTTTACTTAAATCAACACCGGCGGCAATAGATTTCCAGGTACTACCTTCATCGTAACTAACCGACAGGTTTCCTGTTTTTCCCGTGTAAGTATTTTCCCACCGGATATAATTATCTTCATTGGCAAAAAAGTATTCGTTTTTTACAGGGCTAACAAAGGAAAAAGTGTTTTTAAATGTGTAACGATAAGCCAATGCAAAAGGTTGCGTATTGCCGCTATTAATCCGGTTCCCTCTAACGTGAACAGTATAAGCACCGGCAGATGGCTGATCGAGCGTAACCTGCTGCACATTATTGAGCAGATCTGCCTTGCGAACCGCTGGTTTTGAAAGTGAATCTAAATGGGGAAAACTGCTTAATACCCAGGGCAGCATTAAATTCCCCGCAGGCGTTTCGAGGCTTAAGTCTAATCCGTTTACCAGGCTTTGCGCGGCATTTACAATAGCAGGAGGATCATTCCAGGCGATGGTTACTTTCACTTCCGCCACATTAGCCGGAATAGTCAATGGAATGAGCATATCCTGATTTTTAGCCACTTCGTATAGTGATGCCCTGTTTTCATCTAACGTTTTTAATGATTGGGCCACATTTAGTTTTCCATAACCATATATAAAATCAACCTGTGGGGTTCCCAAATCATCCGCAGCATTAATTAAGGTGGCCCTGATGAGCGAAGCGGATGCCGGTTTTTTGTATTTCTGCTGATAAAACTGTTCTACCAAAGCAATAGATCCACTGGTAATGGCTGCAGCGCCAGATGTTCCGTCTTCACCCAAGGCAACCAATTCAGGTTTTACGCGTCCATCATACGCAGGTCCCTTGCTACTCAAATTTTCAGCAATGTTTTCTCTGTTGATCCCCCCTATCACCAATAGGTTTTTGGCCTGCTTAAAATTGCCGGTTAAATTGGCACGGGCGGTAATGTTCTGATAAAAGCCTGCGGTTGGCGTAGCAGTTCCTTTATTTCCGGCTGAAAAAACGTGGATCAGCGTATCGGTTTCAAAAATCTGTTTATCGTATGCCGCAGCCTCCATCCCATAATCGTTATCGATATCGGTACCATAAGAGTGATTTTGAACCTTAACCTGCAGCTTGTTTAAATCGGTAGCCAGGTCGGGCATCAGGTTAGTAAAATCTGAATAAGCCAATCTGGCCTTTGGTGCTGCACCCAGGCCACGGATAAAGGAATTTCCTTTTCCCAAAGCCAGGGTCGCCATAATGGTGGCATGAGTAGTTGGCGTTTTACCAATAGTGGCGCCGGGAACAGTTTTTCCCAGCAAGTCAAGATCGGCGGCATCATACATTCCTTCTTTAAAAGAAACATTGATGCCTCCACCATCAATATCAGGATAAAGGTTTCGGGCATTGGAGATCTGGTTCAGGCTAAGATCGAGACCGTTGATCACCACCTCCTCTTTAGCCACAGGCAAAACATCTGCGTATAAAACATCATCAAGTTCCAGCAGCCACATAAAATCACCTGGAGATAGGTAAACAGTACAAATTTGATTGATATGATCAGTGGATTTAATATTTAAACCTGCAACAGCTTTTGGGAGCGCATTTATATTTTTGAAGGCCAGTCTCACCAGCACCGAATCATTTTTTTTATTGCCTTTACTCAGCACTTTCATCAACCTATCACTAAGCTTCCAAAGTCCGTTAGCTTTTTCCTGATAAATGATACTGTTCGAAAAATTAGAAACATTTGATTTTTGAACAATGTAATAATCCCCTGAGAGGCTTTTCTGAGGTTTTAACAATTGAATTTCGGCTGCTGTTAGCGAATGGTTGAACCTGACCAAAACAGACTGATCGCTGCTTAAATTTGAAATATTGCCCGTTTTTGAAATATATTTTTCATTTTTTTTATCTATTCCACCAGGTTGTACCTGTGCGTTTAAACTAAAAACAAACAGACAAAAACATAAAACTAAAAATACAGTACTGACTTTCAATAATTATTTTATTATAAAATTTTGGTTACATCATATATCTTCACTAAATTAGGATTTATAAGGTAATCCACAAACATTATTAACTAACTTATTCAACCTAAACTAATTTTATTCTAACTAAGATGAAAACAACCCATTTTTTATCGATTGCAACAGCCTGCATTCTACTTACAAACTTATATTCTTGTAAAAGTAATAATACAGAAAACGCAGTAGAAAACAAGACTGAGATTTCAGCAAACAAATTATCACAGATCAAAGCACTAGGTTTCAGTACCGATAATATCCGTAAAATAGATGAAGGTTATCTGGTAGAGGGAGATATCCTTTTAACCGACGATAATTTAGCTGAACCTGCTACCGGCGCAAATTTAAATATTGCCGAAACCGAACAATACAGAACCACAAATATTGTTAAATCTTTACCACGCGTAATCACAGTCTCGGTAACCAACTTGCCGCAGGTATATAGCGATGCGGTAAACACCATGATTTCGAGATACAACTCGTTAGGTTTACGGATCACTTTCCAAAGGGCAAATGCCGGCACAACCGGAAATATCGACGTTGTAGGTTTCAACGAAGGTCCGAGCGGTGGTTTTATTACCTTGGGCTCTGCTGGTTTCCCAACTTCATCAGGTCAGCCTTATAACCAGATCAGAATGAATACCAATTCGGCGGCCTATGGCTCTAACCCTAATTTATTGTATCTGGCATCAGTGATCCAGCACGAAGTTGGTCATTGCATTGGTTTCCGTCATACTGATTACATGAACCGTGCTTTCAGCTGTGGTTCGAGCGGTGCAGGCAATGAAGGTGCATCAAATGTGGGTGCAATCCGAATCCCTGGAACTCCATCAAGTCCTGATGCAGCATCATTTATGTTAGCTTGCTCTAACGGCGGCAACCGTACCTTCAATTCAAATGATGTCATTGCCGTGAATTACCTTTACAAATAAGATCAAATAAAAGGATTACTTTAGATATGAAAAGCCTTCCGATTTAATCATTCGGAAGGCTCTTTTCATTTAAAATTAAAGATGATCGGAAGTTTACGGACCAGACGCTCCAAAAGTCAGGTATTGGTAATGTTGGGGTTGCATCGCGCAGCCAGTGCAAAACAGTTAATTTCTTCCTGTTTTACGCTTATACGCTTCGCTGCCTCGTTGCTGCAGGGTATCGCTTCAACCGCCCGCCTGAAACGGCTAGGGGGCTAGGTGGCCAGGGCATCATTTCATTTTTGAGGTAGAAAAGCCGCCTGGCTGTGTAGCAGTAATAATGGTTCGTGAAGACACGAACCATGGCGATAGTGGACACAAACCATGGCGATAGTGGACGCGAACCATGGCGAAAAAGATACCATGTTAAGCGTAGCATGTTGACACCGCCAACGTAATTATTTTGCCAGCTCAAAATCTGTTAATTTTGCTACGGCTACATGACGGGAGACAGTTTTTTGCTATCGAAACCGTTTCCCTTTGGAACACAAACCCCAATTATATAAACCTGATAGCGCCAAATAGCTCCCGATTTAAAGCAAAAATTATATTCAAGAAAACTCAATCGGGACTATGGGCAATAGCAGGACTGAACTAACCGAAGAACACCGGAGCTTGCTTTACCTAAAATAGAAATGATTAAAATTAATGGTTCGTGAGGACTCGAACCAAGGCGATAGTTATATAAACCCGATAGCGCCAAACTATGGGCAATAGCAGGACTGGAATAGCCCAAGAACCACCCAAGCCTGCTTTCCGAAAAACAACAATGTTTAAAAACAGATGGTTAGTGAAGATACGGATCATTGCAAAAGATGCTGATTGCTTAAGACAATCATTTAATGGATGAGTGGTTCGTGAGGACACGAACCACGGCTTTATTATGAACTCCAACAAAAGATATTAACACAGCTAACAATATTGATCTGTGCTTATCCTTTTCATCTGTGGTTAATTACTTACCGTTCTGCTCAATATCCCGGTCCATTTCTACCATATCAACATCGCCAGGTTCAGAAAAATCACCTATTAAATATTTGTTAAAATGGTCGGCCAGCTTCCAGAAAGCGTATTCTGTCATATCTCCAAAACCATGGCGCTGCCCTGGTATGATCAGAAAATCGAAACGTTTGCCCGCTTTCATCAGAGCATTGGCTACACGGATCGAATTGGCCGGGTGCACATTGTTATCTACGTCACCATGCATCAGTAATAAATGCCCCTTAAGGTTTTTTGCCAGATCAGGATTTTTATCAATGCTGTATTTAAATGAGGTATCGCCTTTTAAAGAAATGGTTTCCTTTACACCATGATGTTTTTCGCTCCACCAGCGGTTGTAAATGCTGTTGTCGTGATTCCCGGCGTTTGACACAGCCGCTTTGAAGAAATCGGGATAAACCAGCATAGCTGCAGTAGACATAAAACCACCACCAGAGTGACCGGTGATACCCACTTTTGATTCGTCGATATACGAATATTTGGCTGCCAATTGCTCCACAGCTGTTTTTTTATCTGCCAATCCGTAATCACGGAGATTGCCGTAACCATAAGTATGGTACCATTTAGAACGCGAAGGGTTTCCTCCACGGTTACCTACCGTAATCACAATGTAGCCAAATTGAGCCAAACGTTCGGTACGGTCCATGCTTTTGCTGAAAGCCTTATTCACCGCTTCGGTTTGTGGCCCTGGGTAAACATATTCGATGATTGGATATTTTTTATTCGGATCAAAATCAAAAGGTTTATACATCACACCATACAGGTCAGTTATGCCGTCATCCGCTTTTACTTTAAAAGGCTCAGGAAATTTGTAGCCCGCAGCCATGAGCAATGAAAGGTCTGTTGTTTCCAGATCCATTACTTTTTTGCCCGTTCCATCATAAAGTGTAGCTTTTGGTGCAGTATTTACCCTCGAGTAATTATCAACAAAAAAAGTATTGTTATCATTCACATTGGCCAGGTGATCGAAATCTCCCGCATTTAACAATTTCATATTCGAGCCATCGAAATTGATGCTGTATAAATGCAAGTAATAAGGATCTTCTTTACCTTCCCTGCCATTTGCAGTAAAATAAAGGATGCGTTTTTTCTCGTCAATATTTACAATGCTCTCGCAGTGGAAAGCGCCTTTAGTAATCTGATTTTTCAGCTTGCCGTTCTCATCAAAAAGGTAAAAATGTGCCCAACCGTCGCGTTCACTCCAGTGAATTAATTCTTTACCATCATTAACCAAACCAGGGCGGTTCACTTCAACGTAGGTATTGAAACGTTCATCAATTAATGGCGTAACTTTGCCTGTGGCAATATCAACGGTACCAATGTCGATACGCTTTAAATCGCGACTGGTACGCGAAAAGTAAAACCTGTTATTGTTGCCTAGCCAAATAGACGGACGGAATTCGTTATCGCGGTCTTTATTTAAGGCAGGTTTGCTCCAAACAGATACACTTTGATCTTTAAATGCAGCTACATTTAGTTTTTTATAGGATTTTGCGGCAAAATCGAACAACAAAACTTCATCCTGAGGGGCTTCTGCCTCTCCCGGCATCTGGTATTTATAGGTTTCTAAAGTCGGGCGACCTGGTGTAACACTGTTAATTACCCAAAGGTCTTTCACCTTACGCGAATCAGTCCGGTCTAATACAAAATATTTCGAATTGGGTGACCAGAGCACATAAGCGCCACGGCGTTTTTTATTGTTTTTTTCGTTTTCTACGTTGTTTTCACCATCGCCATCACTTCCATAAGAATAAAATTTTACCCCGTCTTTAGTCAGCTGATGTTCTACAATGGTGCTGTCTTCCTCGTTGTTAACGGCCTTTTTGTAGTTCTCTTTATCCATCCAATACAAATTGTAATTGCGGGAAAAGATAATTGCAGAAGAATCGGGCGCAACAGATCCCCATGAAGGTTTGGGCTTGGGTTTACTAAAATTTGGAATCTCGGTTAATTTTGCACTGGCCAGTTCATATTTGAAAGAAAATATCTTCTTCTGCATAGAATCTGCGGCTTTTTTATCTTTTCTATCTTTTTTTAGCTCTTCAACCGTACTTTTAACTTCGAAGGAAATACTTTTTTCGTCGGCGGCAAATTTTAAGTTTTCAAGTGGCAAATGTTCCGCATCAAACGGATCGCGAACAATCAGCGTAATATCTGCAGCAAGTTTAGCATTATCAAACATCAACCTTTTGCTTTTGGCTGCAGGATCTACCAAATACCAGAATTTTCCTTTAGGACTTTCGAAAGTGTACCAAAAACGGTTGCTCAACTTTAGCCAATGTGGATCTACAGCGGTAGAATAAACCATTTTTTTCAGCTTATTTGGCGAAAAGCGAGAAGCAAGCTGATAATTTGCTTTAGCCTGTGGCTGAATATTTTCGGTTATGGTAAATGTTTTATTTTGTGCAGCAACAGTTAAGGATAAAAACTGCGCGCCCAGCAGAAATTTGTAGAATTTGTTCATTAAAATTTGTTTGAGCTGCTAAATTATTTAATTAAAGGATATTAAATAAGCTTTCATGTGTAATAAATGCGATAGTTAGTGTAATTTCTTACAACCGGCATTAATTATTAACACCATTTATTTTGATGGATAAATAACTGAAGGATTTTATAGTTTTGTACCCATATATACTAACAATGAAATACAGCTTTTTAACCTTACTCACGGCAGGCACCATCTTATTGGCCAGCTGCAAATCTAAATCACAAACAGACAATTCAACAGGCGAAAACTCCACTGAAAAAACAGTACAAACGAGCCAGGATGCCAAAGCCGCAGCCGTTGATGTATCGAAAATAAAAGTGGCTGATGCCAAAACCATCCTGGCCAGAAAACAAGTTCCTATTCTATGTTACCACCAGGTAAGAAACTGGAAACCGACCGATGGAAAAGTAGGTAAAGACTATATCGTAGAAATCCAGAATTTTAAAGATCAGATGAAAATGCTGGCCGATAGCGGTTATCATACCATTCTACCCGATCAGCTTTACGCCTACCTCAATACGGGTGCCGCCCTGCCGAGTAAACCCATCATGTTAACCTTTGATGATACCGACATGGATCAGTTTACCGTTGTGCGCCCCACTCTAGAAAAACTGGGTTATAAGGCAGTGTATTTCATCATGACCGTTTCCATCGGCAGAAAAGGTAAGTTTGTAGATTACATGACGAAAGAGCAGATTAAACAACTTGCTGACGAAGGAAATGTGATTGGCAGCCACACTTACGATCATAAAAACTTCAAAAAATACGCCGGTAAGGATTGGGAAGAACAGTTAGACAAACCAACCAAAAAACTGGAAGAAATTACGGGCAAAAAAATGACCGAATTTGCTTATCCATTTGGTTTATGGAATGCTGAAGGTATTCCCGAGCTTAAAAAACGTGGTTTTAGAATGGCCTTCCAATTATCAACCAAACGTGATGAAAAAGACCCGCTGTTTACCATCCGCCGGATTATCGCCAGTGGCTACTGGTCGCCGAAAACATTAAGCAACAGCATTAAAAACAGCTTCTAATAAAAATCCCGGTTTAAAATCGGGATTTTCTTTTTTACATGAACCACCGCATCAACATGAAAAAAATAGCCTTGATTGTTTTATTGTTATCCCAGATTATTAAGCTCAATGCCCAGACACCCCATCTAAGTGGAAAAGTTGAAGTGGTTATGGCTACGGGGCAAATTACCTGCGATTTTGTTTTAAGCAATATCCCTAACCTTGGTAAAGACTACCAAATACTACTGAACAAAGGTTTTAACATTAAAGCCATAAAAGATGCTGCCAATCAGACTTTAAAATACAGTGGTTTTTATGGCGGAGCCATGCGCGGCGAAGGTTTAACCTACACGCCATTGTATAAAGACAGCACACTGATCAATCCGGGAAAACTGCACATTACCTATACCGGTGCTTTTCCGATTTATACCGACACCTTAAACTTTGTTGATTTTAAGGGTTTGATTGCCTTTAATGGTAAAACAATGCGCGCCACCGATCAATCCAAATGGTACCCTGTTATTTACGACATCAAAAATGACAGACAAATTGAGCAGATGACCTTTGATATTCAGGTAACCAGCAAAGATGCCAAAATGATCTTCATCAACGGCGACCAGCCAAAAGCAGGACCAGTTGCGCGTTTTAAATCTGAAGTGCCTATTGCGCCCATGATTTTTGCGGGGGATTATGGTGTGCAAAAAACCAAGGGAGCGTTATTCTTAAACAGCCAGATGGATGATAAACAACTGGAAGTTTTCGAAAATAGCATAGCGGAAATGAAAGCCTATTATTTCAATGTCTTAAATATTCCGTATGATACCAGAAATGTATTTATAGAACATTCACCTGTTGAAAAATTTAATAAAGGCAGAAGCTGGGGCTTTGTGTCGTTCCCAACAATTGCCTTTGCGGGTATCAAATTGGGCGATATGATTGATGTACAGCAAAACAAACTTAAAGACTCAACCGATTATCCATTTATCGCACATGAAATTGGCCATTACTATTTCGGAAATGTGCTGCAGCCAAATTCTACTTTATTTTGGTTCTTTCTAGAATCAACTGCCGAATATCTGGCAGTTAAAGCGGCTGAAGAAAAATTTGGAAAAACGTTCAGCACCAAATACTTTGCAGACAGAGGCAAGCAATTAAAAAACTTTAAGGCCAAACCTTTAAATGATATTAAAGATGCCAATGAAATCTCCGGAACTTACCGTTATTCTTACGGCCCGTTTTTACTCCGTGGTTTAGAGCAGATGATCGGCGAAAAACGAATGTTTAAATTCTTGAATACCTGCTTAACTTCTACAAATGAATTAACCGATTACAGTTTCTTTAAAAGGAACGCGCTGAAATCTGGTGTGACTCATAAAGAGTGGGATGCTTACGAAAAAAACTTTATCATTTCTGAAAACGCTGTATCTTTGATTAAATAAATAGTTAAAAACCTTGAATTCACATTTAAAGCCAATGGCAACCAGCCTGTTATACGCTCTGGGATTATCATTATTTTCATTTGCCTGTTCGGGCAATAAGCAAAAAGAAAAGGCCATCACAAAAAACACTTCGTCTGTAGTTAAAATAGATTCTGCAAACACCAAACCTGCCGATAATAAAACCATTTTGGCACGCAGAGAGGTACCCGTTCTGTGTTACCATCAGATCAGAAACAACATTGCCAGCGATAGCAAAAGAGCACATGATGATATCATTGCACCCCAAAAATTCAGGGAACACATGAAAATGCTGGCCGATAGTGGCTACCATACTATTCTGCCCGATCAGTTGTATAATTACCTGGTTTACGGCGCTAAATTACCTGAAAAACCCATTATGATCACTTTCGATGATACAGATGAAGACCAATTTACAGTTGGCAATTCTACATTGAAAAAATATGGCTTTAAAGGGGTTTATTTTATCATGACAGTATCCATAGGCAGAAAGGGGCGCATCAATTACATGACCAAAGCGCAGATCAAACAACTATCTGACGAAGGAAATACCATTGCAAGCCATACGTACGACCATAAAAATTTTGCACAATTTACTGACGCAGATTGGACGACACAGATTGATGAACCTACCAAAAAACTGGAAGAGATTACAGGTAAAAAAGTAGAATATTTTGCGTTTCCCTATGGTGTTTACAAATCATCTACCCTGCATAAACTGAAAGAACATGGTTTTAAGGCTGCTTTTATCCTTTCGACCGCACGAGATGAAAATTATCCGCTTTACACCATCAGGAGAATTATCGATCCGGGAAGATACACTGCGAAAAACCTTTATTACAGCATCAATAAGAGTTTTAATAAAACAAAATCTTAGCAAAGGGGTTAATGATTAAAATTAAGTATTAAAAGGTTAAAGGTTGGAGAAATTGATGCTGCGCCACAATCTTCCCGACATTTAAACCCATTAATTATGACCTTATGAAGTATTCTTCTCTTTTTCTGCTTTTTGGATGTGCAATAATGTTCGCCTGTAATAATCCTAAAAACGGAAACGATAGCAGTGTAACGACTGATGGTGAAAACGTGACCAAAAAAGCGCTTGGAAAGAGCTTTTACAAAAGACTAGAAGGGACAATAGCCGGTAAAAAAGTAGTAATGCACCTGCAAAAAGTTGATGATGATGAGGTAAGTGGCACCTATTATTATGATGGATCATGGCTTAATCTTTCTACTGATACGGTGATAGGAAAAGATAGTATAATACTGGCGGAATATAATTTCTATGAATCATACTTTAATGAAAATTCAAAATCACCGCTCTTAAAATTGAAATGGACCGGGAACGGTTTTGATGGTATATGGGAAAGTGGCGATAAAACAAAAAAATACCCGGTAATTTTGACAGAAAAATATCCGGAAGGCAGCTATCCGTTCAGCATCGGAATTTACAGAGATTCAGTCAATGCATTTGCTAACCGGGCAAAATCTCCTACCGCCGAAATTAGTTTTCAATATCTTGAAAGCAAAAACCGGGATGAAAATGGCAAATGGCTGGATTCAGAACTAAAAAAAATCTTCGGTCTGGAAAAAGTTGATCGCTTAACCGGTTTCAAAAATCTGGCAGCTACCTATTTCAGCGATTATAAAACCGACGTTGCCGAACAGCAAAAAGATGGCCGGGGAAGTGAATTTGAAGCCTGGATGAATTATACAGACAATAGTCAGCAAACGGTTAATTACAATGATAATGGTTATGTGGTAGTTGATTTCCTTACCGACACTTACACTGGCGGTGCGCACGGAAATTACAACAGCAGCATGATCTGTTTAGATGTGCCGAACAAAAAACAGCTCGAACTAAATGATATCATCAAAATAGATTCAAATGCTTTGTCAGGCATTTTGGAACGCAATCTACGTAAGGAATATAATATCAAAGCAAAAGATGCACTAAGCACTTTTCTTTTTGATGATTTTATTAAGCCCAATAACAACTTCTACTTCAATGCCAATGGTATTGCCTTTATGTACAATCCGTATGAAGTGGCCAGTTATGCCCAAGGACAGATTGTAATATTTATTCCTTATTCGGATGTGAAGAATTATTTAGTACCGGCATTTAAGCAAAGAATGAAAATCAAATAAATTTGCAATAATTGCTGGTTAACTGTGAATTGAAACCTGGTTATTAAAACCTTCTGTGTAGATCATCTTAAATCAGCGGAGATGTCTCAATCTGACTTTGATAATTCATATGTCATCACCCTGAACCGAGCCTTAGCGAGCTCACCGAAGGTAATTTATGGCAGGGTCTTGCCCGATAAAAAGATGCTGCAATGAATTCAGCACGACGAATTAATTTAGTCAGATGCATTTATAAAGCAGTATTCATAAAAATTATTGAGCTCATATTTTTGGTTAATCGGTATAATATAAACTGTCAACTGAAAACTGTCAACTGAAAACTGCCAACTGAAAACTGCCAACTGAAAACTGCTACAGTATCTCCTTTACGATATACTCTTTCCCATTAAACTTAAAACTGTCATTTACAGCTTTTCCGATCAAAAGCTTGCCAATAGGCGAAACCTGTGAGACCGCAAAGAATTTTTGGCCGTCCGTATTTAACTCCCCGGCACTAATGCTAATGTAGAAGTTACCTCCGGAAGTAAGCACCAAACTCCCGTTTTTAACCAATCGGTCTGACGTTACATTTTCAATTTGCTGCAAAGCAATTTTCTGCTGCCCTGCTTCGTACAATAGTTTGCTGTTACGGTCCATTTCCTGCTGCATCATTTCGCGTGTGGTTTCATATTTATCGCCCGCGCTACTTTTGGTGTCATCGTTAGATGCCTGCCTGGCCTGCTGTAAGGAATATTCGATATTTTCTATCCTTTTTTGGATGAAAGCAAAACAAAGCTGGTAAAGTTTAGATTTTAAAGCAGACATAGGTGATGGATGATTAATGATATAAAATGGTCAATAGATGGGAATAATGGTCAATGGTTCACAGCACGATAGCCATGAATGATCAAACCCTTAACCAGACTTGAGGCTATAGACTAGGGACTGAAGACTAAAAGACTGATGACTCTGGACTAAAACTATCCCTCTATCCACCTCACCTTATCTTCCATCGGTGTGCGGTTTGGCGCCCAGGGTTTTTCGTTATGGTATCCCATATAGAATAAACCGATGCACTTTTCGTTTTCGCCAAGGCTTAAGAAATCGCTTAGCTGATCAATCAACGGTGGCGAACTCCAATAGGCGCCAACTTTCAAACTCTCTGCTGTTAAGGCCATATTTTGTACCGCACAGGAAACCGCAGCAAGCTCTTCCCACTCGGGTATTTTACCGCTTATTTGCATATTAATAGCAATAATACAATCAGCCTGACTTGTTTTCTCAGCAAAGCTATCATACTTTTTCTGTAAAAACTGCTGTGGAGAAACTAATGCCTTGTATAGTTTACCCAATTCCGCTCCCAACCTGGCCAGTCCGGTTTTCCTGATTACGACGAAACGCCATGGCTGGGTTAATTTATGTGTAGGAGCATAATTGGCCGTTTCCAAAATATGGTTGATAACTTCAACCGGAATTTCTTTTTTAATATAGCTTGCCGGGAAAATACTGCGACGTTCTTTTATAACTTTCGAGATGATATCGTATGTGTTACTCATGTGGTAAAGATAAGGTAAAAGGCCGAAGGTTTGGTGAGGTGTAGGGTTGAAGGTGTAGGGTTTAAGGCTAAAGCCCTGAAGATTTGACTTTTTATTAACTGAAAATTAGTGATTAGACATTGGTTCATTAGTCATTGGTTCATTGGTCATTGGTTCATTGGTCATTGGTCATTGGTTAATTAGTCATTGGTTAATTGGTAACTGAAAATTATTAACTGCCAACTGTTAACTGCCAACTGACAACTGTTTCCTGATCTGCTTAACCTTGGCAAAGAAACCTATACTTTCTTTATCCACCAGAAAATCCATGGTTTGAAAAAGTTCTTCCCTAATCCAGCTGTGTTTAATTGTTAAATTAGCTAAAATATTCAGACAATGTGATTTTATGGCCACAGGGATTTTCTCATCAATCAACCAGGCAAAAACAACTTCAACCAAATGATCAGTATTATAATCGTCAATAATACTTTTGCTGTCTATAGAAGCGTTTCTTTTGGTAATGAGTGCTAAGATTTTTACATAATGCCTTAATGCCGATAAATTGCTTTGTTGCGGAAACTTCTCTAAAAAATAAAGTGCATAGGGCAAAAACCGCTGCTGGTGGTTAGTAAATACGTTTTCCAAAATCCATGCTGCCCGAAATCCGATCTGTTCCTCCTGATAAAAACTTAAATCGATCAGGTCTTTTACCGAAAAGGTATCTGCTGAGGCGATAGCCGCTAATTTTTCTACTTTACTTTTTTGGAGAGTGGTTTTAATGGTTTCGAGCAAGGAATGGTTAAGCATGAGGCTAAAATAAATATTTTAGGATAAAGCATCTTGAGATTGGTCGTCATTAAGCTTTATTACAAATTTTTATTCAATCGAATTTGTAACGTTGAGCTTAGCCTGTGCTGAGCTTGACGAAGTATCGAAACAACTTAAGACATTTAAAAAAGATCCTTCGACAAGCTACCATTGACGTTATTTTGTTATCTTTTGATAGTTAAACACTTGTGCGCAATGCATTTCCGTCTAACAAGGCCTTCGCACTGTGCTCCCGTTCTACTTAAGTCCGGCCTAACAAATTTTTCGGACTCCACCGACCAAGCCCTATTACTGGCTTTGAAAGAAAAATTTTCAGCCGGCATTTTTTGTTACTTTTTGATGCCAAAAAGTAAGAGCCCTTCGGCGGCGGTGGACCTGTACCGATTTTTCATCGGTAGCCGAGGCAAGACTGTGCTGTATGGCATAAGAAATCAGTTACGTCATTTATATTGATTTTTATACCATAAATTATTCCTCAGCATGACGATCAGCACAAAAAAACGGGGCTATCATCAACTGACGCCCCGTCCTATTATTTTAAATACCAGGATATTATACTTTACCCTATGCCTTAAACCTTACACCCTAAACCCTATCTGGTGTAGTTCGGTGCCTCTTTGGTAATGGTGATATCATGTGGATGGCTTTCGCGCATGCCTGCAGCGGTAATCTGTACAAATTGCGCTTCCTGTAAGGCTTCGATATTAGCTGCTCCACAATAGCCCATGCTTGCACGTAAACCGCCGATATATTGGTACATTACCTCTGCCAAAGTACCTTTAAATGGTACGCGACCAACAATACCTTCCGGAACCAGTTTTTTAATATCATCTTCTACATCCTGGAAATATCGGTCTTTAGAACCTTGTTCCATTGCCTCAATTGAGCCCATTCCACGGTAAGATTTAAATTTACGTCCTTCATAAATAATGGTTTCACCTGGCGACTCTTCTACTCCTGCAAATAAAGAACCTGCCATCACGGTGCTTGCACCTGAAGCAATTGCTTTTGCAATATCACCCGTATGTTTGATACCACCATCGGCAATAACGGGCACTCCTGTACCTTTCAGGGCTTTGGCACATTCGTAAACCGCATATAACTGAGGAACACCGACGCCAGCAATAATTCTGGTGGTGCAGATAGAACCCGGGCCAATACCTACCTTAACGGCATCTGCACCGGCATCTGCCAAAAACTTCGCAGCTGCACCGGTAGCGATATTACCCACAATAACCTGTAAATCAGGATATTTTGCTTTAACTTCTTTTAGTTTATCTACTACCCCTTTGGTGTGTCCATGAGCAGTGTCAATGGTAATTACATCAACACCAGCGTGCACCAAAGCATCTACACGTTGCAAAGTATCGGCAGTTACCCCTACAGCGGCCCCTACCCTTAAACGGCCATGTTCATCTTTACAGGCTACCGGATAATTTTTAACTTTTGAAATATCTTTAAAGGTAATTAAACCACTTAAGTAACCATCTTTGCTCACAACAGGAAGTTTCTCAATTTTATGGTTCTGCAGAATTTCTTCTGCCTGAATCAAAGTAGTTCCTTCCGGAGCAATGATTAAATTTTCTTTGGTCATTACTTCCGAAATTGGGCGTTTCATGTCCTTTTGGAAACGCAGATCCCGGTTTGTAATAATACCAACCAGTTTATTATCGCTACTTACTACCGGAATACCACCTATTTTATGCTCTTTCATAATTTTGAAAGCATCAGCAACTACAGCTGATTCCAATAAGGTTACCGGATCTTTGATCATGCCACTTTCTGAACGCTTAACCTTCCGTACTTCAGCAGCCTGTCTGTCTATCGTCATGTTTTTATGTAACATACCTATCCCACCATTCTGCGCAATGGCAATGGCCAGTTCAGCTTCGGTTACGGTATCCATTGCAGCAGAAATCAATGGAACATTAAGTTTGATTTTTTTTGTTAGAAAAGTGGTTGTATTTACTTCACGTGGCAGAATTTCAGAATATGCAGGTACCAATAGTACATCATCATACGTTAAACCTGTGGCAATAAACTTTGTGGAATCGAGTTGCATAGCAAATAAATTAGGATCTATTATTTGCCAGGCAAAGATACGAAAATTGAATGAAATTAAAAGGGTTAAATTGAAAATGCTTAAATATTGACTTCGCCTGACAATTGCAATTACACAACCTGATCAGGTTAAAAATATTTAAGTTTTAGTTTTAACAGCCTAATTAATTAAATTTGATCAGGCTTGTATACAAAAAGCGAAAATGCCAGGATTTAGAGATTTTTTTACAGAAAGATTTACCAGGCTGATAAACAAAAAGCTATTTTGACTAGAACTTTATAAATTGCAATGATTACTGAAAACCAATATTTTGATGGCAAAGTGAAATCGTTAGGCTATGAAACTGCTGAAGGAAAATCGACCATTGGTGTGATCAATCCGGGAGAATATACCTTCGGTACTGCTCAAAAAGAAATGATGCATGTTATAGAGGGCGAATTGGAAGTACTTTTACCAGATGCTACCGAATGGATCAGCATCACTGCAGGAAACTTTTTCGAAGTGCCAGCCAATGCTTCATTTAAATTAAAAGCGGTTGTGCAAACCGCTTATCTGTGCCAGTATAGATAGATTGACTTTAGGGTCAGCCAAGTTTGAATTTATTTCATAAAAACAATATGGATGACACTATGATTTTAAAGAATTGACAGGTTGCGATGAATCGTCATTCCCAACTTGATCCGATGGTTATCGGATGGGAATCTTAATGTTATTACGTTAAGATTCCCGCCTGCGCAGAAATGACGATTACGCTAATGAACTGGCGCCGATAGCGAAACTATGCTTTAATCGATATGATGAATAGCGGGAGGGAAATATGCCTTACTTCTTCCCGATCACTACTTCCGTAAAATTTTCTGTAGTCAGGTATTTATTGGCCAATACCAATAACTCTTCGGCAGTAATGGTCCTTACCTTTTCAATATATTTGGTGTAATAACCATAATCGAGTCCCGCAAAATAGATGTTCTTGAATTTATCTGCATGCGAAAAAACATTCTCCAAACTACCTAACATCGATCCCAGCATGTAGTTCCTAACCAGATCCAGCTCTTCTGCTCCTACAGGTTCGTTTTTAAGCAGCTCGATTTCTTTGTAAATTTCTGTCAGCGCAGCCGAACATACATCAGCACCAACCTCTGTAGCAATAAAAAGATAACCGGCCTGCTGCAGCGAAGAAATACCAGAACCTATTCCGTAGGTATAACCTTTGTCTTCGCGGATGTTGTTCATTAAACGCGAACCAAAATATCCACCTAAAATTGTATTTAGGATCTGAAGTCCGGAAAAATCCTCGTGTTTACGGTTAATGGCCAGCTGGCCAATACGGATAGCGGATTGTAATGCGTCCGGTTTTTCCGTATAAACCACCTTTTTTTCAGTGGCCTTAAAACTAAAACTATTCTTTACCGCTTCGCTTTTTTCCCAATTGCGGCCAAAAAACTCATTCAACAGATCGAATCCCGCATCATCAAACTTTCCTGATATGACTACCGTGCAATTATTCGGGGCATAAGCAGCCTTAAAATAATCAAGCAAATCTTCGCGCTTCAAAGCGTCATAATGTTCGGCTTTGATATTTACACCATACGCAGTATCGCCAAACAAAGCATGGGCAAATTCCTTTCTCGACAGGATATCATTTTTCTTCAGGTTAACCTGTAGCTTTTGCTTCTGGTTCTGAACATAAATATCAAGTTCATACTGCGGAAACTGACTTTCTGATAAAACATCTTTCACAATAGGCAATACCGAGTGCAAATGTTTATTGAGGGTGTACAATGTTACAGAAGATTGATCCTGCATATATTCTGTTTGAAAAAATGCACCATAGAAATCAATCTGTTCAGCTATTTCTTTTGCTGATAATTTATTTGTTCCATTGTTTATTAATGCGCTAACCGCAATAGCCTGCAATGGTTTTTCCAGATTCCAGTTTACATTATCAAAAATAAATTCGATTCGCACCAGATCCTGTTCTCCGGAATAAATGGTGTAAACGGGTACCCCGTTATCCAATACTTTTTTTTCCGGCTGGATAAAATTTATGGTCGATACCTGCTTAAAATCAGGTGCCTGTTGTCTGTTAAGCATTTTCTTCGGTTAAGTAATATAAAGTAGATGATGAATCAGGATTAAAAGTTTCATTGGATATCCTTTTGATATCTTCTGCCGCTACTTTTAAAAACGCTTCGGTTTCACGGTTCAATATGGCTGCATCGCCCAACAGCTCATAGTAGGCCAGGTTCATTGCTTTATCAAGCAGGTTCATCTCAGAAAAAACAAGTACAGATTCTACCTTGTTTTTCACTTTTGTTAATTCAGTTTCAGAAACCAGTTCGGTTTTTAATTTTCCAAGTTCGGCCCAAATGGCTTTTTCCGCGGCTTCGATGGTTACCCCTTCCACCAATTTGCCCTCAACAATAAATAAACCCGGATCCAAACTGCTCGAAATATAGGCATTGATATCGCTAAAAAGCTGCTGTTCTTTTAACAGGCTATTGTACAACCGTGAAGACTGCCCGCGTGATAAAATGTCAGACAGTAAATCGAAAGCATAATAATCCTGACTTAACCGCCCGGGCATTTTAAAAGCCATATAAATCGCATTTAGAGGCACATTTGCCTTTACTGTTTCTTTTCTGGGTTCGGTTTGAGGCTCCTCCTGAATTAAATTCCGGTGATATTTTTCACCTGCAGGAATTGGTTCGAACCATTTTTCGGCCAGTTTTTTCACATCGGCAGTTTTCACATTTCCACCAACAACCAAAATTGCATTTTGTGGCGTATAATGTTTCTTAAAAAATGATTTTACATCATCCATGGTGGCATTTTCAATGTGCGAAAGCTCTTTGCCTATGGTTGCCCAACGGTAAGCATGCTTTTTATATGCCAAAGGACGGAGCTTTAACCAAACATCACCATAAGGCTGATTAAGATAACGCTGTTTAAATTCCTCACTTACCACATTACGCTGCGTATCTAAGCTTTTTTCAGAAAACGCCAGGCTCAGCATCCGATCGCTCTCCAGCCAAAAAGCAGTTTCGATATTCTCTGCAGGCAAAGTGATGTAGTAATTCGTAATATCATTACTCGTAAAAGCATTATTTTCTCCTCCTACCCGTTGTAAAGGCTCATCATAACTGGGAATGTTTACCGATCCACCGAACATCAGATGTTCGAATAAATGTGCGAAGCCCGTTTTTTCAGGATCCTCATCACGCGCACCTACATCATATAAAATATTTAAAACTGCCATAGGGGTCGTAGCATCTTCATGCACCAAAACTTTTAACCCATTGGCAAGTGTAAAACGATTAAAATCTACCATAAGTGACAAAGATAATCGAATTGTTGAATTGCTAAATTGTTTAATCAATTTAATCCGGTGAACTGATTATTATTTATTTTTTATCTTTTAAAAAATGTCGCAAAACTAATTTGTAATTTTTTTATTACCTGTAATTATATAATTTTATAAAAAATTTAAACCAAAAAAATATGCTCACCTATGCTGTAATATCACTGATTTTAGTAGCTACAAGTCTTTTTTTACTCAATTTTAGACGAGAAAGTAAATGGCGTAAAAACAATAATGATACATTTAGTTTTATCATCTCGCTAATTTCCACTTTTACCGGATTATTTATTGCCCTGTCAGTAAATACTTTTTTAGATAATATCGATAAAAAGAAGAACTTGATTAAGCTCTTGAACACAACTAATTTAGCGATAGAAAACTGCCAGATGAAGACAAAGGGAATGTATTTAAATACATCAAATTCTGGATTAAACTTAACTGAAACTTTAAAGAAAACACCTGTGGAACTGCCTAAGTTATATCCACAACTGGCAACCAATAATCTGGTTAATGATTACTTTACGCCAAATGCTTTTCAGGCTTATATTGTTTGTATAGATAACATGGAAACCTTTGTTAAAAACTTAAGCAATACCGAACAGAACAACAATGGAACAAAAATTGAGATTCTTAACCGGTATCTGAAGTATTTGGAATTTGCTAAAAGCATTAATAATCTAGAGATTGAAAGACTTGGTGGAAACCTCACAGAAGAGCAGGAAACCAGCTCTTTAAAGAAAATAGTTGACCAATTTACGACATCGAAATAATATGAAAAATGTAATTATAATCTGTTTATTATCTTTCAGCTTAACAGCCTGCAATACAGCTACAAAAAAAGAAGAAAAAATTGATTTCACTAAATCTTATGAAACTGCGGCACTTGCACTTACCGATGCCCAGCTAAATTATGATGCTGCAGTAGCGAGTAAGGATACTGCAAGAATAGCTGCTGCAAAAATCCAGTTAGAAACTGCCAAAACCAATTATTTAACCAGTAAAACCTATTATACGGCCAATGGAGGCGTCGTTAAAGCAGAAGATGATCAACTGCTTGCCAAAGCCAATACATCGTTAGGTAAACCAGCTAAAGATACAACCACTGTGGCCGCTGCTGCCGAGAAATTTATGGATAGCACCAAAGTTAATGCTGATAAAAAAGTAAAGGAGGTTGTAGGCGCTATCGCGACCGGTGAAAACAAGGTTAAACAGGTTTCAGATGCAGTTGCTGTTGGCCAAAACACCGTTAGGAATAATGTTATAAAGGCCAATGAAGGCTTGAAAAAAGTTAATGATAGCACTAAAAAACGTTTAGAAGAGATAAAAAAGCAGGGCAATGATCTGCTAAACCTATTCAAACGCAAGGCTGATACCACCAAAAATAATTAACACTACACTGTTTTTTTATAAAACTGTGATTATAGTGATACTTATTTCGAGTATTTTTGCTTCATGAATACAGCCGATTTACTGCAACGGGCGCTACATTTTGAGTTTTTAACGCAAGAGGAAGGTGTACACTTATATCACCATGCCGATACTGCATCTTTAATGTTTGTAGCCAATGAGCTAAGAAAAATTCAAGTGCCCAGCGGTAAAGTAACCTGGCAGATCGACCGTAATGTAAATACTACCAATGTTTGTATTGCAAACTGCAAATTTTGCAATTTCTTCCGCAGGCCCGGCCACGAGGAAAGTTATATTACCGACATAGAGACCTATAAGGTTAAAATAGAAGAGACTTTCCGTTTAGGTGGAGACCAGTTATTATTGCAAGGCGGCCACCATCCTGATCTGGGTTTGGCTTTTTATGCCGATCTATTCAAAAAATTAAAGGAATTATACCCTGATTTAAAACTTCATGCCTTAGGCCCGCCAGAGATTGCACACGTAGCCAAGCTCGAAGGCCTAACGCACACGGAAGTATTAAAAACGCTAAAAGAAGCCGGAATGGACTCTTTACCAGGTGCTGGTGCCGAAATATTAAATGACCGGGTAAGGCGTTTAATCTCTAAAGGCAAATGCGGCGGCCAGGAATGGCTTGATGTCATGCGCGCCTGTCATCAGTTGGATATTACCACCTCTGCCACTATGATGTTCGGGCATGTAGAAACCATTGAGGAACGTTTTGAACATTTGGTATGGATCCGTCAGGTACAGAGCGAAAAACCAGCCGATGCAAATGGATTTCTCGCCTTTATTCCATGGCCTTTCCAGGACGACGGTACTTTATTAAAACGGCTCCGTGGAATCAGTAACAACGTAACTGCTGATGAATACATCCGGATGATTGCTTTAAGCCGCATCATGTTGCCAAATATCAAAAACATCCAGGCCAGTTGGTTAACCGTTGGTAAAACGACTGCTCAATTATGTTTGCATGCCGGAGCAAACGATTTTGGATCAATCATGATCGAAGAAAATGTAGTATCTGCTGCTGGTGCACCACACCGTTTTACAGCCAGTGGCATCCAGCAATCCATCAAAGCTGCTGGTTTTGAACCACAGTTACGCGGACAAAAATACAATTACAGGGATTTGCCAGAACATTTGGAAGAACAAGTGATTACTTATTAAAGGGATGAGGTAAAATGGCGAATGGATGAGGGAAAAGATCACTGCCGATTATTAGTGATCAATTAACCCGAATTCTATATTTATTTGTCAAAAATACTGCTTTAACGGCAATTGATTTTGCGCTATTTATCTTGCTGAATATATTTAAAAGCAAGGAATAGTATTTTCCATGGCCTCGTAGCTGTCATATGGTCAGCATCTTTTTAATATGAAAGACCCGGAAATGAATTTACCACTTAGCTTTCCGCTGCGCTACAGGTCGAGGTGACGATTCTGAATTGAAGGTATCTCAGAGAAGCCATTTAAAACTAAATTTTCAATCGAACTCCAGTTGGCAACAGATTACTTAGTAAATTTTAATTCCGTAATCTTGCAAGAAGCAAAGGAAGTTCTCTTTTAATAATCTTAAGATCTGGTAATCCTAAAAACTCTGATAAAACAAAGGGAAGTAAAACATAAGTTCTACCTCCCCCTACCTTAAACGAAACATTATTTCATTAATAATGTCAGTATTTTGGATGATTATGATAACTTTTTACCTGACTGTAAAAACAGGTTGGCAATGGTTACCACGCTAGCCTTATCTAAAGGCTCATCAAAGCTTTCTACAGCAGCTGCCTTAGTGATACCTGAGAAACCACCAATCCCAACAATATTTGCTCCGGCTTGTACCGTTAAATCCTCACCTGCATAAACAGCATCAACAGCTGCTACACCTGAATCGTTCGCCTGTCCGGAAGCACCAAGGCTTACCCAAGGTTTATAAACGGCAGAACCCGCAGCAGTACGCATTTGACGGATATGTGAAGCGTGACGGGCTTCAACAGAATGGATCTGAAGTGCAGTTTGTAATACACCTGGAGCCGCCATTAAATTCGCTGCCTGGCCTTTATATGCCCTAACACCTGTATCCTCAAAACCCTGTGCTACAGCTAAGAAGGTATTATAATCAGAGTATACTGTTGAAAATGCGCCACCGGCCCTGAAATCAGTATCCGCATAGGCAATTGGCGTACGTGCAGAACTTCCCAAAGCACCTACCAATAAATCTACGTGTGCTTTTTCATGATCACGAATAGTTGTGATGGCAGCCTGACTGGCTGCATTAGGAAATGCAAATGTAACATCGGTTACACTGTTGTTAGTACTACCATCTTGATTTTTCTTGGTTATACCAACAATAGTGTGGTTGTAAAAGTGATATTCCAAATATTCTAACGCCAGAGCGAAGTTTAGTACATCAGCAACACCTGATGGTAAAGTTGATTGTCCGTATGCTTTTTGAAACATAGAACCCAAAGCTAGCGGCATAGCAGCCAGAGAGATTTTTTTGCCGATGTTGAAAAAGCTTTTCATGGCAGCCCTTCTCGGGTTTAAACGCTCATAAACCTCAGCATCAACTTTTTCAATTTCTTCTAATATATTTACGATATTCATGATTTCTAGTTTAAAGTTTTAAAGATTGATTACATTAATTTTGGTTTTGATGTATTTTGAAGCAACAGCTAAAACCTTATCCGGTGTTAAGGCCGCGTCCAAACCACCTGAGTTGTTTGCGCCCAATGAAGCCAAGCTATTCAAATCTGCAAATGATCCATTTGAAATGATGTCACGAACATAAGCAGCGTGACGGGCTTCAACTGAAACAATTTTACCTGCTAACAATAAAAATGTGCCGTTTTTAAGTCTTGGTCCTGCACCATTGTAGGCCGCAACACCTAAATCTTCAAAAGCCATCGCAGTAGCTAAAACGCTTGCTTCACTGGTAAAATCAATTGATGAAAAATCAACTTCTAAACTTCCAATCGCAGCAGTTCCTAAAGCAGCTTTAAAAAACTCTCTATGCGCTATTTCATGAAACTGGATATCCTGGAAATACGCTTTTTTGGCAGCAGCATTTGTTCCTGTAAATTGAGTATTGCTGTTCGCAACCTTGATATAAAATGCAGCTTCCAGTTGCTCTAAAGCATAAGCATAATTTAACACCCCGAAATCATCTTTAAAATCCAGTGTTGCACCGTTCATTGTTGGGTTACCGTAACCGCGATCTTTGCTACAACCAGCAGCAACTAAAGCAATACCTGCAGCACCTGCACCTGCATACTGCAGAAAAGATCTTCTGCCCACAGTTTTGTCAAACAAACTCTTCTCCTGAAGCTCGCTTTTTGTTTCTAGTTCATTGTTTTTCATAGTCATCTATGTTTTAGTGGTTTTGAATACGTTTGATGATACATACGTGACAATTTGGTTACTGGTTTTTTCAATTTGCATTTTTTTTTATAAGACCATTTTAATACATTCACCAACCTATAACTATGACTACATTAAAGGCCATTATTGTTGATGATGAGGAGTTTGCACGTTCGTCATTATTTTTTTTGTTGCAGCAGAACTGTACACAGGTAGAGATTACCGGTATTGCAAGATCTGTGGCCGAAGCAAAAGATATTTTGGCCCACCATCCTATTGATCTCATCTTTTTGGATATTGCCATGCCCGGAGGAAATGGCTTTGAATTAATTCCTGACGCACAGAAACACCATGCCGCCGTTATATTTACAACAGCCTACGATCAATACGCGCTAAAAGCGATCAAAGCTAATGCATTGGATTACCTTTTAAAACCGATTGATATTGATGAACTTACGATAGCGGTAGATAAAGTTTCGCAACACATCAGATTATCTAAAAGCCAGAACGAAAATGATGAAAGAATCAACAACCTGGCTTCCAGCTTAAGTTCGAGATCAGAGATTAGGAAACTTACCCTTCCTTATGGGCAAGGTTTCAAAATGATTGATATTGATGATATCATTTACATTGAAGCTGATAGTAATTATTCTATAGTACACTTAAACAATCACGAAAAAATTACCGTTTCTAAAGTTTTAAGAGAGTTTGAAGAATTATTACCCACAGATCAGTTTGTCAGGATCCACAAATCAAGTATTATTAACCTGAACCATTTAAAGGAATATAACTCCAAAAACGGACTGCAGGTTTTCCTGAAAAATGGCGAAAGCATCAACATTTCAAGAAGAAGGGCAAGCGATTTTTTTGAAAAAATAAAGTTATTTACTAAAGCCAACAGTGATCATTAACCAGCAGATAAGCGTGCAACCATTAGCGCAAAACGCTATGCTGAAGCTCCGCTTCAACCATATTCTTATGGTCTTTTTAGTTTTGATGCTGGTTTTTAGTGTGCCTCAAAAACTTTTTTCGCAAACCACTTACCTTCCTCATTACAACACCAAAAACGGGCTTGCCAGCAATAACTGTTATTACATTTTACAGGATAAAAAAGGTTTTATATGGATCGCTACCGATAATGGATTGAGCCGTTTTGACGGTACAAACTTCCAAAATTTCACCATTGAAGATGGCCTGCCCGATACCCAGATCCTTCAGATGAAAGAAGATGCAGCGGGCCGGCTGTGGTTTTTTGCGCTAAATGGTCAGCTGAGCTATTTAAAAGAAGGCAAATTTTACAACCAGAGCAACGACGAACTGCTAAAAAAGCTCAACTTCAATACTGTAATTGTTTCCTTTCTGATCGATAAATCAGGTCGGATCTGGCTAGGAACAAATGCCAACCTGATTGTATGCTGGGACGGAAAAAAAATTAAAAAATATATTTCGCCAAATCCTAAAGATAAATTTATCAATGCCTTCATTCATGAAGATGAACAAGGTAATATATTCGCATACAGCGATATGAGCGTGCAGCAATTTAACGGAAAAACTTTTTCCATGATCAGGTCAAAAGTGCAGCCGCTCTCTTACATGACTGCTGCAAATAGCAGCCACAGATCACTATTTTACCTGGATAGTGAAGGGCTAAAACAATATAGGCATGGAAACATTAACGAACTAATCCCCATTCCGCAGAACCTGATCAAAAACATGTCGGGATATTTTTATTATGATGTAACCGCTAAAGAGGTTTGGTTATCTAATGCCAACGGGGCTTTTGCACTGGATAAAAGCGGAAAAACAGTGCAGTATCTCCAGGACATTTCGGTAAATCAGGTACTCAAAGACAATAATCAGAACATGTGGTTTGCCACCAATCAGGGCATATACATGCTGCCCAATGCGAATAACCGTTTATCAATTATTGATGCAGAATCTGGCCTGAGCAGCAATGTAATCAAAAGCATCACCAAAGACGGCAAAAACAGGCTATGGCTGGGTACAGACGATGCAGTAATTGATGTACTGACCATTAACAATTACCAGGTTGATGAAATTGGGTTAGATGATTTTAAAAAGTACAAAACCATTAAACAAATTACTTTCGACCCAAAAGACCAATCTATATATTTCGCATCCGATTATGGAATGGGTGTTTTCAATAATATCTACAACGGCAGTAATGATGTAAGTTATTTGAGGGAGTCTAATAACTCCATGTTTGTAATTAAACACTTCAGCGTCGGTGAAAACAACAATCATCTTGCCTTGGCCCTATCCTCGGGTGTTGTTTTCTTATCAGACAGAAGAAATAAATTCGAATTTAACGCGGCAAAATACAAAGAAAAAGAAGATTTTTTTAAAGACAGATCTTACCATGTTTTTTATGATCGCGAAGGTAATCTATGGTTTTCAAATGTTAACGGACTTTCTCAATTTTCCAAAGGTAAACTGGTCAAACACTATGAAAATCATCCCCTGCTTACCAAAAGGATAAACGATATTCAACAGCTTGCTGATGGCACCTTGATTCTGGCTACTGATGGCTATGGCTTAATATTTTATAAAAACAGCCAGATTACCCGGCAAATTACCCAAAAGGATGGGCTGACCAATAATATATGTACCAGGATATTTATTAAAAACAACGAAATCTGGGTGTTAACCAATAAAGGCGTTAATAAAATAGCCGATTATCCTAACGACCCCACTGTAGCCAATTTCGACTATGGAAAAGACCTTTTAAGTGATGATGTAAACAGTTTATTCATTGATGACAGCACCGCTTATTTTGCCACAAATAAAGGCTTGATTTTATTTAAATACAACAATAAAAACTTTGTTAAGAATCTTCCCAAGGTATATGTTACTTCCATTGTCAAAGATAATGAGCGCTTACCTGTTGACCAGGACAATTTTACTTTCGAAACGGGTAACAACACCATTCTTTTTACGTTTAGCGCGGTGGATTTTACCACGAGTGATATTACCTATCGCTACCGCTTAAACGGGAACTCGGCCTGGGTAGAAACACGTACAAGACGATTGGATTTTTCTTCACTCCAATCTGGCGATTATGTATTCGAAGTAAGTGCAAAAAGGCAGAATGGCAATTGGGGCGAACCGGCAAAAATTGCCTTTACCATTAAAAAGCACTTTTGGCAAAGCCTGTGGTTTTTATCCATTTTGATCTTACTTGTGGCCTATATTTTTTACAAGGTAGCTGTTTACATTACCCGCAAGCAAAAAGATAAGGAGCAAGCACAATTGCTGTTAAAAAACAAAGTATTGATGTTAGAACAACAAGCGCTGCAGGCGATGATGAACCCGCACTTTGTATTTAATGTCATGAATTCCATTCAGCATTATATTAATACGCAGAATACAGCCTCTGCTAATAAAGTTTTAACCGGATTTGCCAGATTGATCAGAAAAAACCTGGAAATCTGTACCAAAAGTTATATCTCATTGGAAGAAGAATTAGAATACTTAAACCTCTACCTGAAGTTAGAAAAGAACCGTTTTGGTGATAAATTAGGCTATATTTTCGATGTGGATGAAAATATAGACCGGGAAGAAACTTTTATCCCCTCTATGTTATTACAACCTTACGTAGAAAATGCCATATGGCATGGCATTATGCCAAAAGAAACCGGCGGAAAAATTCTGATCAATATTAAATTAATGGATGAATTCTATCTTAACATCGAAATTATTGACGATGGGATTGGAATAGACAATTCTTTAAAAGATAAAAAAGAAACACATATTAGTAAGGGCATGCAGCTAACCAAAGAAAGGTTACACCTTTTAGGTCAGATTGGAGCAAAACCTATACACCTGGAGGTAAGGCAGAATGCCACAAATGGCACAACCGTATCTATTTCCATACCGTTAAACAGGTAATTTACCGTTTACTCAATTATTAATACCACTTACTAAATAGAATCTTGGCCGAACCCGATTTTGCCTTAAACTTGTGTTAGAAATAAACGATAGTGTTTATCAAAGACGTTCTTATAGAATTGATATAGATATTTAATAACCTAACCTAAAACTATATCTTAATTCAGGTTTCATTTGTGTGTTGAAAGCGGTCTTGTTTTTAAAAGCGAGACCGCTTTTTTTATGTCGAAAATTTTATTTTTGTATATGCCCAATCATAACATCACCAAACACATCGAAGCCCTTATATTCTCTTCCAGCCAGAGCATCAGCACGTCAGAAATTATACTTGCCCTGAATGCAGTTTTTAATGAGGAATTTACAGAAGCACAGGTTTTCGAAAGTATCGAGCAGATCAAGGAAAAATATAGCCATGATGATTTGGCAATCGGATTGGTATTTTTGAATAATGGTTATCAGTTTTTAACCAAAAAAGATTACCATGAAACGGTTAACCAACTGCAGTTACATCGCTCCAAAAAAAAATTAAGCCAGGCGGCGATGGAAACGCTTGCCATTATCGCCTACCGCCAGCCCATTACTAAATTGGAAATTGAACAGATCAGAGGGGTAAACTCTGATTATTCGGTACAACGCCTGCTGGAGAAAGAGCTGATCAGTATTGATGGAAAAGCGGAAACTCCGGGCCGGCCTATCCTCTATAGTACCAGCACATCATTTATGGATTATTTTGGTTTAAATAACCTAAATCAGCTTCCGCAGTTAAAAGATATCGTTAAAGAAGAAAATTCTGTAGGAGAAAATGCAGAGTAAATAAATTAATTTATTTATTCACAGATTGTTATTAAAAAAAGTTTTTTTGTATTTTTAAACTATAAAAGCAATTTTTATTTTTGTGTTATGACAGCGCCAAAGAAACTCCCAACTAAACCGACTGCCAAAAAACAGGTAGACGAAGATGATGATTTTGAAGATGACGATATTCAAACAACAAAAAAGAAGCCTCAAGATGATGACGATGATGATTTTGACATGCCGTTAGATGATCTTGACAACTTCGATAATTTTGACGATGACGACGACGATTATTAATATTTAAAAAACATATATTTGAAAAAGCATCCGCCCGCTTGGTAGGATGCTTTTTAATTTTAAAATCTGCCCATGCAAGTAATACCCGTAAGCAATTCATCATTAAAAAAAGACTTTCTAAATACCCCCAAAATCTTATATAAAAACGACAAAAACTGGATCTGCCCACTGGATAGTGAAATTGAAAATGTCTTCGATCCTGAAAAAAACACCTTTTTTACACACGGAAAATGCACACGTTGGGTATTAAAAGATGATGCAGGAAAACTAATTGGACGAGTAGCGGCTTTTATAAATGAGAAAAAAGCATACCATTACGACCAACCAACAGGTGGCATGGGTTTTTTTGAATGTATTGATGATGAAAAGGCTGCCTTTATGTTATTCGATACGGCCAAAAACTGGCTAACCGAAAACGGCATGAAAGCGATGGATGGTCCGATTAATTTTGGCGAGAATGATAGTTTCTGGGGGCTGTTGGTTGAAGGCTTCACTCCTCCTTCCTTTGGCATGAACTATAACTTTCCATATTATCATCAATTTTTCGAGAAGTATGGTTTTATTACAGAATATGAGCAGTTAACCAATCATATTAACCTGACCATTCCCTTTCCGGAGCGTTTTACAAAAATTGCCAACTGGGTAAGAAACAAGCCAGGTTATACCTTCGAATATTTCAGCAAAGCCAATTCCGGCAAATACATCAATGATTTAATGGAAATTTACAATGATGGCTGGCAAAATTTTGAAAACTTTGTTCCCATTAAAAGAGAAACCCTCGAAGAGAGTTTTAAAAGTATGGAACCCATTATGGACGAACATCTGATTCAGTTTGCTTACTTTAACGGCGAACCGGCATCATTTGTCGTATTGATTCCGGATGCAAACCAAATGATAAAAGGTTTTAACGGGAAACTGGGTTTAATTGAAAAATTAAAGTTTGCTTACCGCCGTTGGGTGGGCGTTACCCGCATGAGGGCGATTGTAATGGGTACTAAACCTAAATTCCAAAAACACGGTTTAGAATCGGTACTTTTTATACGCTTAGGAGAATATGTTTTACCTAAAAATCAGTACAAAGAACTCGAATTGAGCTGGGTGGGCGATTTCAACGAACAGATGATTGCCATCCATAAAGCTACCGGTGCCACTTTTGGCAAAAAGCATTTAACCATGCGAAAAGTTTTTTGATTTGTCGTCACCAATTTCGATCGGATTATATTGATTTATAACCGTAAGCGAATTGAAGAAACTCTACGGTACATAATATTTCCACCTGCCAAGGTTCGTGTCTCCACGAACCTTTTTTGTCATGGATCCACTAAAACATGGAGTAACCAGATTTCACCTTTCTAAATTTTATTCAGCAGATTTCTCCATTCTGCTGCGCTGCAGTCGAAATGACATTAGATTAAATAGTTGTTCCTTAAAAAGTGTATAAAAATTTGATTACCAACACTTTGTTGGTAAAATCAGGTATAAATATCTGCAGGTTTTCCTGATATTAGTGTCAAAAGCTTGCAGATATTTATGCTTAACAAACCGATAATCACTACGCAATTGAGTTTTTTACAGCCTGGCTTGAAAGAACAATTATCTAATAAACATCCGCTTTACATTTTAGCGGAAACGCTTGATTGGCAATTATTTCAGGACGCTTTCAGGAAGCATTACCGGGAAGACTTTGGCCGCCCGGCCAAGCCGATACGGCTGATGGTAGCACTTTTGATGCTGAAGCACATTCGTAACCTGAGCGATGAAAGCGTAGTGGAGCAATGGGCTGAAAATGGTTACTATCAATACTTTAGTGGAGCGCTGGTATTTACCGCAAAAGCCCCCTGCGAAGCATCCGAATTAGTGCATTTCCGTAACCGGATCGGTGCAGAAGGAGTGGAACTGATCTTCAGGGAGAGTATCCGCATCAACGGCAAATGCGGCAAAGAAGATAAGGCGAGCATAGATACGACCGTCCAGGAGAAGAACATTACCTATCCTACCGATAGCAAACTTCACCGGAAGATCATCAAAAAGTGTATTGGGATAGCCGACAGGGAAGGGCTGGAACTTCGCCAGCGTTATACGCGTACCTTAAAGAAGCTGGGCATCGACCAGCGCTTCAGGAATCATCCCAAAAACGGGGCAAAAGCAAGGAAAGCCGATAAGAAAGTAAAGACTATAGCCGGCAGACTGGTAAGGGAACTCCAAAGGAAATTACCAGCAGAGAGTTACCAGACCGACCTGGAGCTGTTCGGGCGTGTACTTCGTCAAAAACGTCAGGACAAAAACAAGGTTTATAGCCTCCATGAGCCGGAGGTGGTATGCATCAGCAAAGGTAAAGAGCATAAGAAATACGAGTTTGGAAGTAAAGTGTCGATCACCGTTACCCAAAAAAGTGGCGTAATCATCGGGGCGCTGAACATCGCAGGAAATGATTACGACGGGCATACGCTGGATGCAGCCCTTGAACAACAGCAAAGGCTTACCGGCCATAAACTCAAAGAAGCCTTCGTTGACCGGGGCTACCGGGGAAGGAAAGATGTATTGGGAACCACTATCCATACCCCCAAAACCTTCAGCAGCAAGCTAACAAGATATCGAAAAACCAAATTAAAGGAAGGCTTCACCCAAAGAGCCGCCATCGAGCCTAAAATCGGTCATCTGAAAGCAGATCACCGTCTAAGCCGCAACTTTTACAAAGGAATTAAAGGCGATAACATCAATGTGATGCTGGCTGCTGCTGCAATGAACTTCAAAAGAATGATGAATATCTGGAAAGACAATCTTTTGGCACTGTTTTTACATTTTACACTTTATTCAGCTTGTCCAAACATTATCACAACAACACTATTACAGTATCAAGCTTTCTTTATTGACTTTTTAAGGCTCGACTAAATAATTAATCTACACTTCTATACTTCGGCAAATTAATCAACAGTACGCTGCCTAAAATTATGACTAATCCAACCACTTGTATTAAGCCAATCACTTCATTGGTAAATATTAAACTCAACAATACAGCAACAACAGGGTTTACATAAGCATAAGTACTCACCTGTGTGGCCGGACGTACTTTCAGCAACCACACATAGGCACTAAATCCTGCAATGGAACCGAATAAAATGAGATAAATAATAGATAGCCAGGCATCCGGCGATATGCCAGCCCAATCCAATAATCCAAATTCTGATTTCAATAATGCACCGGGTAAAAAAGCCAAACTCGCTATTAACATCTGCCAGCCTGTATTTACCGAAACTGAACGCTGTGTAGTAAGATTATATTTTGAATAAAGCGATCCTCCGGCCCAGGCAATCGGCCCAAACACCAGCAGTATCATGCCTAAAATCTGCAGGTTACTTTGCGGTTTATCCAGTGCTTGCCTGATTTGATTACCAAACAAGAGCAACACACCTAAAAATCCAATGATCAGACCCGAAACGATATACCTATTGCTTAGGTTTTCTTTCCAATGCGATTTATCTAAAATAACAAACCATATGGCTGCCGAAGCCACCATAATAGCCACTAAACCGCTAGGAATGAACTGCTCTACCCAGATTACGATTCCATTACCTAAACCCAACATTAAAATACCGCTTACCGCAGCAATCCTGATGGTTTTCAGATTGAAAATATCTTCTCCTTTGAGCTTGCACCAGGTCAACATCAGCATGCCTGCAATAGAAAAACGAAATGCACCTAAAATAAAAGGTGGAAAACCGGCCAGGGCTTTTTGAATAAAAAAATAGGTAGAACCCCAAACAATATATACGATCGCAAAAGCCAGGTAAACCATTACCGGAGATGCTTTTTTACTTAAATCTGCCATTTTTAATTTTCGGGGATGATCAATTGTTGCTGTTCCTTTACTGTTTCTAACACAATGGTAGTCTTCAGGGATAAAATATTGGGAACCTTACTAAATTCATCGCGTAGCAAAGCCATTAAAGATGCTGAATCAGTTGTTCTCACTTTCACCAGGAAACAATCATCGCCAGCAATGACGTGTACTTCCTGCACATCCGGAATTTTAGCCAGCTCGCTTGCGGTATCATTACAACTAAAACTTTGTGATGATTTCATGGAGATAAACGCCAATAATTTTAAATCAACCGCAGCGGGGTTTACCTTCGCATGATATCCGGTAATGACATTCTTCTTTTCGAGTTTTTTTACACGTTCCAGTACTGCCGATGGAACAAGATCTAACGCCCTCGCTAAATCTACATTTGAGATCCGGGCATTATCCTGCATGAGTCTGAGTATCGCCAGATCAATATGATCCAGATTAAAATTGCTTTCAATTACCATTCTTCAAAGCTATTGATAGTAAGAATATAATTCAAAATATTTTAAATAAAAATGAATTTTATTCTATTAAATAGCTTTTTAATGATAATAAATCGGTTCAATAGACGATATCAAATCTTACATCCCAAGTTTGTCGTACAGGTCGATTACTTTTTTTCTTAGTTTATTAAGTTCTTCTTCCTTTTCGATCAGTTCTTTTTTAAGTGCAATGAGCTCTTGCGAGAAATCAGATTCTGATACCCCCGGCTGCCCCGTAATTAATTGTATTACCGGAACCTTAAATATTTTAGAAATCTGCAGTAAGCGGGAGATATTGATGTCGGTTTGTCCGGTTTCTATTTTACAGAAAGCCGGCGTAGAGATATTTAATTTTTTAGCAGCATCAGCCTGGCTTAACCCCAGAGACAATCTAGTTTGTTTGATATGATCTCCAATGCTTTTCATCCTTTTTTAGATTTGAGATATTAGACTTGAAATCGGAGACTGATACCTCTCAAATCTCACGTCTAATATTTCATGTCTATTTCTTTAGAGCAGCCGCCAGTTCAGGCAGATCAAAACCTGCATAATTACCAGAACTCATCATCAACAGATTGGTATCTTTGTAATGCAAACTCAATAAATAAGTTTTTAACTTAACTGCATCGTTAAAAAACTTCAGTTCTGGATTGGCGAAAGCCTGTTGTACATCATCTTCAGAAAACGGCTCCATGCGTTTTTGTTCGAAAGATTTAATGTCGATAAACACAATGGCCTCGTCAGCTTTATCCATCGCACCCGTATATTCTTTCAAAAAATCTTTGTTTAAACTGCTAAAAGTATGTAATTCAATACAGGCTACTAATTTACGGTCGGTAAACTGCGCTTTAACTGCATCAATCGTAGCTTTTAATTTTGATGGTGAATGTGCAAAATCTTTGTAAACATTGGTCGATTCATCTGCTGAAATCACTTCTAAACGCTTGGAAGCACCTGTAAACGAAGCAATTGCAGCATCAAATTCATTTTCATTGATGCCCAATTCCTTACAAACCAATTTCGCAGCATTAAGGTTCATCAGGTTATGATCGCCAAAAATCTTAAGCGCCGTTTCTTCCGGCAGGAGGTATGTGATACCGTTTCTGATCGCATGTTCAGGAATAGCATAACCGATCTTCGTCACACCAGATTTTGAACGCGATACCATTTCATTCAGGTCAGCATCCGCTTTACAATAAATCAATACGCCTTTTGGTTCAATGGTATCGATGAATTTATCAAACTGCAGGGCATAATCAGCATAGGTCGGAAACACGTTGATATGATCCCAGGCAATACCACTAATTACCGCAACATTTGCTTGATACAGATGAAATTTTGGTCTTCTGTCAATTGGTGAAGACAAATATTCATCTCCTTCTATAATCATTACAGGTGCCTCTTCCGTAACCTTTACCATGGTTTCGAAACCTGCCAATTGCGCACCAACTAAATAATCGAAATCACGTTTATAATAATTAAGCACATGCAGGATCATACTGGTGATGGTCGTTTTACCATGACTTCCACCAATTACTACCCGCAGTTTATTTTTGCTCTGCTCGTAAATGTATTCAGGATAAGAATAGATTTTAATACCCAACTCCTGTGCTTTCAATAACTCAGGATTGTCGATACGGGCATGCATACCCAAAATCACGGCATCCAGATCATTTGAAATGCGGTTTTCATCCCAGCCCATTTCAATTGGCAATAAACCGTATTTATCCAGACGTGATTTTGCAGGTTCAAAGATCACATCATCGGATCCTGAAATCTGGTAACCTTTTTTATGTAGGGCGATGGCCAGGTTATGCATGGCACTCCCACCGATCGCGATAAAATGTATACGCATATTTTTTTATTTTAGGTGTGAGACAGGAGATATGAGATTGGAGACATCAGGGGTGAGATGCTGGATTGAAAATACGATAGGATATACAACATTTGAAACATGGAAACCATTCCCTAAACCCTAAAACTTAAACCTTAAACCCTAAACCTTCCACCCTTCTACCTCTTCTCGAACTGTGCGGCTACCCAATCACCATTCTGTTTATGGTCAACGTATTTTATTCCGTATTGAGCGCATTCATCAGTAATCATTCCTAAATCAGGATCTAAATAGAAACCGCTGAAGAAAATTCGTCCTCCGCCTTTTAAAACATCCGCATAGCGATGGATCTGATCTAAAAGGATATTCCTGTTGATGTTGGCAAAAATCACATCGTATTCATCATCCGGAATGACTTCCTTACTGCCACAAAGTGCTTTTAAATTATACACCTGATTAAGCTCAGCATTTTCTACAGTGCTTTCGTAACAGATATCGTCATAATCAATGGCCATTAAAGTTTTAGCACCGAGTTTTGCCGCCAGGATTGCCAGAATTCCGGTTCCACAGCCCATATCCAGGATATTTTTATCCTTTAAATCGGCGGCTAAAATATATTGCATCATCATGGTAGTCGTTTGATGATGACCAGTGCCGAAAGACATTTTGGGATCAATCACAATCTCGTAAGGATATGACGGTTGTGGTTCATGAAAGGTTGCCCTTACATAACACACATCATCAATAATCAACGGACTAAAATTCTTTTCCCATTCGGCATTCCAGTTTTCGTCGGCAACATCTTCTAAAGTGTATTCTGTTACAAACTCTTCCCTGTAATTGCCTAATAAATTCTTTAATTCTTGCTCATTAAAATTATCCCTGATGACGAAAGCCGTAAAACCACCATCACTATCTTCAAAAGTATCGAAACCCAGGTCAGCAAGATCGCTAATGAGCAGATCCTGTTGATAATCTTCGATACCTTTGAAAGTAAATATTGCTTTTATGTATTGCATTAGCTGTTTAATGCTTTAATAATATCTGTAAAATCGCGTGATTTTAACGATGCACCACCAATCAGTCCACCATCAATATCTTTTTGCGCGAATAAACTTGCTGCATTGCCCGGGTTACAGCTGCCACCATATAAAATAGTCGTGTCATCAGCCACATTGAATCCATAATTGGCTTCAATTTCACTGCGGATAAAAGCGTGGATATCCTGTGCCTGTTCCGGCGAAGCAGTCAATCCCGTTCCGATAGCCCAAACAGGTTCGTAAGCGATCACAATTTTTTTGAAATCTTCTTCAGTTAAGCTAAAGATCCCCCCTACTAATTGTTTTTTCAACACTTCATAATAACTGCCGTTATTACGCTCGTCTAAGGTTTCGCCGATGCAGAAAATTGGGGTTAAACCATTGGCTAAAGCAATTTTAGTTTTTTCAGCCAATAAAGCATCGCTTTCGGCGAAATATTGCCTGCGTTCTGAGTGACCCAAAATCACATATTCTGCGCCAACGGATTTAACCATTTTAGCCGAAATTTCGCCTGTATAGGCGCCACTTTCCTTATCGCTGATATTTTGAGCGCCAATTTTAACATCGTTACCACCCAATTTTGCCAGACTGTTCAAATGAATAAATGGCGAGCAAATGATGGCCAGCTGATCGCCTTTACGCTCATCTTTAACCATATTTACGATTTCGCTGAACAACGAAACACCTTCATTATAATCTAAATTCATTTTCCAGTTACCGGCAACAATCTTTTTTCTCATTTTGTATTATTTAATGGTTGGTTGATCTTTTTAGATCAGGTTTTATATTAAAATCGCCTATACGATTCGGTTAATTCAAATACTTTTGTCAAAATGTTTTTTTCTGCCTCATCAAAAGCCACATCTTTTCTTGCAAATACCTTTCCGGTTGTTTCGAACATTTTGTGCAATTTATAGGTATCGAAACCGGCGGCACCGCCCCAACTAAAATCGGCGATGTGATTTGGTGGAAAACCAGCTCCAAAAACATTGGCCCCAACCCCTACTACGCTACCGGTATTAAACATGGTATTTATGCCAGCTTTAGCGTGGTCGGCCATAATCAGGCCACAAAACTGCAGGCTGGTATTCCGCATCTTCCGATCTTCATAATCATAAAGTTTCACTTCTGCGTAATTATTTTTCAAATTTGAATTGTTGGTATCGGCGCCGATATTACACCACTCGCCCATTACCGAATTGCCCAGATACCCTTCATGGCCTTTGGCCGAATTACCCCAGATTACAGCATTGTTAATTTCACCACCGGCACGACTATTGGGACCAATTGTGGTACCCGAATATATCTTCGAACCCATTTTTATGGACGAATTTTCGCATAATGCAAAAGATCCCCTGATTAAAGAGCCTTCCCAAACCTCTGCATTTTTACCGATGTAAATTGGCCCATAAGTACTATTAAACACGCAGCATTCGGCCTTTGCACCTTCCTCCATAAAAATATCGTCGCCTAACAACTGATTGGTACTGCTTAGTTTTGCAGAGCTGCGTCCTTCGGTTAACAGTTTAAAATCTTTTCTGATCTCTGCCGGGTTATTTCCAAAAATATGCTCCGGATAAACAATCCGGGTAAAATCTCCGGGATATTCAATCTGTTTTAACAACTTAACGGCTTCGGGATCGTGCTGATCAGAAATGTAAGCTACAACAATATCATTTTTATGAAGTGCTTCACCTGCTTTTAGCCCAGAAATTGCCTCAATTAAGGATTCATCAGGACACACAGCGCCATTTATAAATAAATCGGCATTGGGTTTTGGTGCAAATTTAATGGAAAGGTAATCCTGGGTATAAAAACCAAAATCAGCATTTAAATATCTTGCCCATTTTTCGGCAATGGTTAGAATACCAATCCGTAAATCGGCCACAGGCCTGGTAAACGTAAGCGGACGTAAGGACATCCAGGAAGCATCATCAAATAAATTGATTGTCATAAGCAGCAAAAATAAAAAAAGTCCCGATGCTTTTGGCAAAGGGACTTCAAAAAATGCTTTTTGTTGCTAAAATTATTTCTTAGCGTAACGGTTTTTGAACTTATCGATACGTCCTGCTGTATCAACCAATTTCATTTTACCAGTATAAAAAGGGTGTGAAGTGTGAGAAATCTCTAATTTATAAAGCGGATACTCGTTACCATCTTCCCATTTAATTGTTTCTTTAGTATCTACACAAGATTTTGTTAAGAAAGCATATTCGTTAGACATGTCTTTAAAAACAACTGGTCTGTAGCTTGATGGGTGCAAATCTTTTTTCATTTGAATATTATTTTTAGTTATTTGTGTGAAAGCATCAAGAACATTCTTGCAATTTGCTGGCAACAACGCTTATGACATTTCCTATTAGTCTTTCTACCTCTATTTTAGAGGATGCAAATATCCTAATTTTATTTTTGATTTACAAGCCTAAATAAAGAATTTTAAATTATATGTTTTTTCCGCCTGCGGAGGAGCAAAAACATACCGTAGCCGAATGGGGCAAAAGTAAACTTTTAAAGTTTAATATTGTTTTTCAGATATTTAAAAAATATATGTAAATTTGAGATATGAGAAAACACGGCGAATTAGAGAGCATCATCCATGCAGATAGCAGCGGGAAGCTCTATATAAAAAGTCCTGATTTTTTTGCACAGCCAAGAGTTATCCAGATGGTGGGTGCATTAATGCAATCAAATATCTTCAAAAAGATAGAAAAGGACAAAAACAAAAAATAGCCTGATAAATGCCTTTTAACCTACTTTTGTTTCCTCTTGTAGGCGGCTATTATATATTAATCAGGTTCAGGTATTTACGCTATGTACAATACCGGCTCGAAAGTCAGCGTATCTTATTAAATTCCGCTTTTGCAGGCATCTTATTACTTGGCGCATGTTTTATATTAAGGGCAATTTTTATTGCCATCTGGCCAGAAGCAGTTGAATACCTTAGCAAATTACTCCCCATCCATGCACCTTATTTCGGCACCACAAGCTTGTCATTATTCGTTGCAGTTGCGGCCACAGAAATAGCTAATCTATTTATCAATCGCCTTAAAGCCATTAAAAAAGCGATAGCGACTTCAGGAAATGAGTTTGAATTGCTACTAAGTTCGTCTTTTTTTGATGCCCATCTTTTACAGTTTACCATGGATAGCGGCAAATTCTATATTGGATGGGTAAAAGAATTGCCAAAACCGTTTACCACCAGTTATATCCGCATTACCCCTGCCTTTAGCGGTTACCGCAAGGCTGATGATAGGGAATTGGTTTTTACCACGCAGTATCTAACCGTTTATGCCAGTTATATTGAGGATGGATCCGTAGCAAATACCGATGAGCTGAAAACGGATCTTGTGCTGAAAGCAGATAAGATCAACTCGGTTTCATTTTTCGATATGGATATGTATAACCGCTTTAATCCTTCGCAAGAATAAGCACACGTTTAGAAATGATATAGTTTTCACTGACGATAAAAAACGGATATCTCTACCATCCAAATATTGTAAACATAGTGTTTTATAAAAATTAGACACGTGCCAAGATCAGCTAAAGATAACGGAACATATTTCATTTTTTTGTTTTGGAAATGAAAGAACTATGTTTCATAGAAGTGGGTTTTCCCTGCTGTACCTCCTGCCGATTAAAGGATCGGCTTCCGTCCCATCAGGTTTATCATTAAGGTATCGTTATAGATAAAACATTATTGGAAAAGGCACGACGAAGCGAATTTAATCCTTTTTCGGACTATATTTCTTCCAGGTTTCTATTTTGGCCTTCTGCCGGGCAATATAAGCATCAGCAATGACTTCAGCTGAACTGGAGTCTTCAACCGTCTCCAGCAATTCCTTTAATTTATACTGATCCACATCCGCTTTATATAAAATCTGGATCAGTTTAGGAAAATCGTTATCGATGAGGTAAGCAAAGGCATCAACCAGAACCGTACGCAATTGATTTTCGGAAAGCTGATCTGGAATATCGAAATCTTTGCTGATGATATTGATTAGTGACATAGAATAGGATTTTTAAGATTACAGGATTTCAGGATCAGGAGCTTTAAAATTATCTGTTTTATGCAATTGTTCCGCCCTAGAACCACAGGCCAAATTTAAATAAACCTGATAAAAGCGGCAGCACCCGATTCTTCATCGGGACTATAGCGGTTAGCAGGGCTGTAGATGCTATAAAATGCGGAACCGTTCGTTTTCAAGTGAGGTTATATATAAAATACTGAATTTCCATATGAGTGAGGTAACTGATTCCTTATGCCATACAGCCCGGTCTTGGCTCGGCTCGCCGCCGCCGAGAGGGCTCTTACTTTTGGCTTGATCCAAAAGCAACAAAAGATCAAGGCTTGCAGCGTTTTTTATTCGCTAATGTTGTTTTTATCGGTATAAAAGATTGCTGCGCAATTCCTTGTAAAAAGCTACGGAAATCTCGATAACGGCAGCATCGAGGCTTTTACCCTTTGCTTAGTCCACCGCTCCCGCTTTGATCCTGCCTCGGGCTGTAGGCTACGAGAGGGAAACTGCAAAGATTTTCGTGCTTTTTCCGGCGGAAATCTGCCAGGCCAGGTAGCAGATCGCATGATGCAGAGATACTTTCGGTTATCGCGGGTACCAAATTCGAAAATAATATAAACTCGACGACAAATTAAGCCACTTTCCCTTTTACCTTTCCCATCTTCCATCTTGCCTTTTCCATCTTGCCTTTTCCATCTTACATCCTCTAAATCCATTTAATCTCCTGGCAGATTTCAATCAGCACGCCAGTGGTATCTTTTGGATGAACAAAACATACCATTTTATTATCTGCTCCTTTTTTGGGCGATTCGCTAAGCAATACAAACCCCTCCTGGTGAAGCCTTTCCATTTCGGCCAGAATATCATCAACCAGGAAAGCGATATGATGAATGCCTTCTCCTTTTTTCTCAATAAATTTCGCAATTGCACTGTCAGGAGCAGTAGCCTGAAGCAACTCTACCTTGTTCTCGCCGGTTTTAAAAAAAGCGGTATTGACCAATTCGGATGCCACCTGTTCCGTTTTATAACAATCGGTATTAAGCAGTTTTTCATAAATGGCAATGGAACGGTTAAGGTCTTTTACCGCGATACCGATGTGTTCTATCTTTTTCATAGAATATAAGGTTATGTTAATGTAAAAATGCAGCTTTTCTCTATAAGCTCATAGCTATTATTTATAATTGTTAAATAAGTTTTTTCGTATCTTTGTGGTATAATTAACAGAATAGAGATGAAACAGCCGATATATTTAGATAATAATGCTACAACACCGTTAGATCCACGTGTGCTGGAAGCCATGCTACCTTACTTTACCGAAAAATTTGGAAACGCCGCAAGCCGTAACCATGCCTTTGGATGGGTGGCTGAAGAGGGTGTAGATTACGCCCGCGAGGAGGTAGCCAAATTAATCGGCTGTACTGAAAAAGAAATTATTTTTACATCAGGTGCTACCGAAGCCGATAACCTGGCGATTAAAGGTGTATTTGAAATGTACAAAGAAAAAGGTAACCACATTATCACCGCGGTTACTGAACATAAAGCAGTTTTAGATACCTGCAAACACTTAGAAAAAAATGGCGCACGCGTTACTTATTTAGGTGTTAAAGAAGATGGTTTAATTGACCTAGCTGAATTGGAAGCGGCCATGACGCCTGAAACGATTTTAGTTTCAATCATGTATGGCAATAACGAAATCGGTGTAATTCAACCGGTTAAAGAAATTGCGGCTATTGCACATAAACATGGTGCATTATTTATGACCGATGCTACGCAGGCAGTAGGTAAAATCCCGGTTGATGTAAATGCCGATGGTATTGATTTAATGGCTTTCTCGGCTCACAAAATGTACGGCCCGAAAGGTGTTGGTGCACTTTACGTTCGCCGTAAAAACCCAAGGGTTAAAGTTACTGCACAAATGGATGGTGGTGGCCACGAGCGCGGCATGCGTTCTGGTACTTTAAATGTTCCAGGTATAGTAGGTTTAGGTAAGGCTTGCGAACTTTGCCGCCTGGAAATGGAAAGTGAAGCTATTCGTTTATCGGCTTTACGCGATAAATTAGAGTCTACTTTAAGCAAAATGGAAGAAAGTTATGTTAATGGTAATACCCAACACCGTTTACCGCATGTAGCCAATATTTCTTTTAAATATGTTGAGGGTGAGGGTTTGATGATGGCGATGAGCGATTTGGCGGTATCTTCAGGATCAGCTTGTACTTCGGCTTCTTTAGAGCCATCTTATGTATTGAAAAGTTTGGGTTTATCTGATGATTTGGCACACTCTTCCATCCGTTATGGTTTAGGAAGGTTTACTACTGAAGCAGAAATAGACCAGGCCATTGAAGTAACGCAAAAAGCGGTAAATCACCTCAGAGAACTTTCTCCACTTTGGGAAATGTTTAAAGAAGGAATCGATTTGAGTAAAATTGAGTGGGCAGAACACTAAGCCAGTTGGGAGTTTGCAGTTTGGCATAACTAAACTGGCAATTGAAAACTGATAATTGAAAATTAATTAAAAATTTACTCCGTAAGGAGATTAAAAAATAAAAACATGGCATATTCAGAAAAAGTAATTGATCATTACAATAACCCACGTAATGTAGGTACTTTAAATAAAGACAGTAAATTTGTAGGCACCGGGTTAGTTGGTGCGCCTGAGTGTGGCGACGTAATGCGCCTGCAGATTGAGGTTGGAGAAGATAACGTAATTACCGACGCCAAATTTAAAACGTTTGGTTGTGGTTCAGCTATTGCTTCTTCATCTTTAGCAACAGAATGGTTGAAAGGCAAAACAATAGATGAGGCATTGGCTATTGATAACATGGATATTGTGGAAGAATTGGCTTTGCCTCCGGTAAAAATCCACTGCTCAGTTTTGGCAGAAGATGCAATCAAATCTGCTATTAACGATTACCGTGTTAAAAATGGTTTAGAAGCAATTGCGCTGGAAAAATCACACCACTAGACTAGATGTGAGACAATAGATTTGAGATGTGAGGCCAGCTAACTTAGGCGTACAGATACTTCTCAAATCTCATCTCTCAAATCACAAATCTTTATTACTATGATTACGATAACAGATAAAGCAAAAGACAAAATTGAGCACCTAATGCAGGATTCGGAAATGGGTTCTGATTACTTTTTACGTGTTTCAGTAAAAGGTGGTGGTTGCTCTGGTTTATCATACAATTTAGATTTCGATAACGAGGAACAAAAAGGAGATCAGTTTTTTGAGGATAAAGGAATTAAAATTGCTTTAGATATGAAATCTTTCCTTTACCTGGCCGGAACTGAACTCGATTTCACTGATGGTTTGAACGGAAAAGGTTTCAATTTTGTAAATCCGAATGCCAGCCGTACCTGCGGCTGTGGCGAAAGTTTCTCCGTGTAAATTTTAAAAGCAAAAAAGAAAGCGGCTTTGGATCCTTCCGAAGCCGCTTTCTTTATTTAAATAGAGATGGATTACTGCTAAAAGTATTTCTTTCGCTAACAGCAACAGTTTTGCTATTAAAATCTGTAGGTCCGGAAGTATAATCGCCATCATAGGCAACTCTGCCCTGCCCCTCTTTGATGGTATTTGGTCCTGAATGAGAATCATCAATATTAATAATACCTGCGATTCCGTTTTTAATATTAATGCCGTCTTTTTCTCCTGACATTAAAAAAGCATAAAAATTGTAACCACCGTTTCTGTACGCTTTTACCTTTCCGTAAACGGTAAACCTATTTCCATTGCCACTAATCGCGGTTACAACACTCGTATCTGCCGCACCAATAAAGTTTTTACCCAACATTTTTATGCTAAAATCGCTGGTACTTTGCTCATAAAGTTTAACCACGCCATCATTAAGCACATAACCAGGCTGATAGGTATCGTAGGGTATATTACTGCTTTTTATGGTAAAAGGTTTAAATAGATAAGCGCCATTTACATTTGGAGGCGTGGTCCCCTTATTTACAGTAAATCCCAGTTTGGTCAGGCTATCTACATACTTTTGCGGGATAATGTCTTCTATTTTCTTGGTCAAGATTTCTTCATCGCTCGGATTAACATCGTTGTTTTTAGAGCAAGCCGTAAATTGCAGCGTCACCCGCTATTAAAGCAAATGCGCATCCTCTTGCTACCATCGTTAATTTTGTTATTGTTTTTCTCATCTTGCAATTTTTTAATTTTAAGTTGTAAAAAGCCCGTTGCAACTGTAGTGCCACTAGCAATTATTTAAGGCTAATGGACGAAAAATAACGACAAACCACTATATAGAGCTACCTAAAATCAAGTAGTTGAGTTTAGCTTTTAAAGAGATTACTGCCTGTTTTTTACAGTCTGTGTACACGACTAATTTTACTTTTTATCTAATTTTAGAACAGGTTGATCATCCTGTTGCCATTTTTAAACCAAAAAGCCTTATAATTGTTAATTATAATCAGCAGACCAAATTACGAGCATGCCATTAATAAACGAATTTTCAACTGTTCCTACCTTATTGCGGAATGTTGTAAAAAATATTCATAAACCTCAGGAAACCTTTTTGATCCACAAACAGGGCGCGGAATGGACTGAAATTTCCTATGAAGATACTTTAAAAAGAGCCGATGCAGTTTCTGCATTCTTTCTGGAAAAAGGCATAAAAAAAGGCGATCGTTTAGGTTTGATGATTGAGAATTCTCCGGAATATGTATATTATGACCAGGGCATCCAGCAGATTGGCGTAATCAATGTTTCCATCTATCCTACACTCTCTGAGCAGGAAGTAGCTTATATCATTAACGACTCTGGTATAAAAGCTATTCTGGTTGGAAATAACTTCCTTTATCGCAAAGTATTAAAGGTAGCGGCCAACTGCAGGCAATTAAAATATATTATCCCTGCGTTCAAAGATTTTGAAAAAGTGACCATTCCTGCAGATGTAGAGGTAGAAGTGATCGCCTTTTCTGATATTCTGGCACTCAAACATCAGATTACGGCCGCAGAAAGGGCTGAAATTGAGCAGTGTAGAAGTTTAGTTTTACCTGAGGATGTTTCTTCCTTAATTTACACTTCAGGAACAACCGGAACGCCTAAAGGCGTAATGCTTACCCATTATAATTTTGTAAAAAATGTAGAGGTTTGTCTGCAGCAGATTCCGGTAATCGATCAGACGGAGACATTCCTTTCTTTCTTACCGTTATCGCACGTTTTCGAACGTACCGCAACTTACCATGTTTGCTGCGCCCAGGGCTGTAAGATAGCTTTTGCACAAAGTTTAGAGTTACTGGCCAAAAACATGGGCGAAGTTCGTCCTACTGTAATGAGTTGTGTGCCGCGATTACTGGAACGCATACATGACAAAGCAATTAAAGGTGGTACTGCAGGCGGCGGCACAAAAGCGAAAATATTTACCTGGGCACTGGAAATTGGCAATAAGTATAGGCTAGTAAAAGAAGCAGGTGAAAACCCAGGTCTGATCCTATCGGCAAAAAAAGGCATTGCCGAGAAACTGGTGTTCAGTAAAATTAAAGAAAAAACCGGTGGACGTTTAAAATTCATGATTTCGGGCGGTGCTGCACTGCCCAAAAATGTAGGCGAGTTTTTTGGCGATCTGGGGATAAAAATACTGGAAGGTTTTGGATTGACCGAAACATCGCCGGTAATGTCGGTTACCGAATACCACAGACAGGTTTATGGTACTGTTGGCCGCATTATCCCTGGCATTGAAGTAGCCATACAGGATGTGGATAGTAAAGAAATGATCAGTATCCAAACCCACCATACGTTCAGCGAAGATTTCGAATGTGCTGAAGGGGAAGTAATTGTACGTGGCCATTGCGTGATGAAAGGTTATTTTAATAAACCTGCAGAAACTGCCGAAGCGATAGATAAGGATATGTGGTTCCACACGGGTGACATTGGCCGTTTTTATAAAGGTAATCTTCAGATCACGGATCGTTTAAAAAATATGATCGTAAATGCCTACGGTAAAAACGTATATCCTACGCCGGTGGAAAACATTTACTTAAAGAGTCCGAAAATCGATCAATTGTTTTTGATCGGCGATAAACGTGAGTTTATTACCGCCATCATTATTCCCAACCGCGAAACTCTAGAAGAAACCTTTAAACTTAAACCTTCATTTTTTGAAGAAGCCGATCCTTTTATCCGAAATCCGGAAATTATAGATTGGATGGAACAGGACATCAAAAAAATATCTAACGAACTGGCCAAATTTGAGCGCATCAAAAACTTTAAGATCAAGCGCAATCCTTTCAATATAGACGAGGGAGAAATCACCCCTACCCTGAAAGTTAAACGCCGTATCGTTGAGAAGAAATATGCAGAAGCGATTGACGAAATGTACGAGGAAGGCGTGGAAGCGGAATCATAATTAAAAGGGCCATCATTATAAATTAATTGTGGCCCTTTATTTATAAAGCATCAGTTACAGATCCATTCCATTTGCATCAGTTGATAATATCTCGCTCATGTAGTCAAAAAAGGGGCGCATATTTTTAAATCCCTGATTGCAGTAGCCGAGGAAGTCCGTACTCAAAACCTCCTCATCGGTAAATTGATGAATCAACAAGAATTGTTTGTAGCGTAGCAAATCGATGTCCTGATGATCTGCATCAAAGCCTTTTGGAGCTGTTTTTAATTGTTCTCCTTTCAATGACCCGAAAAAAGAAGCAAAAGATTCTACACTTAGTATTTCCCGCAAAGGCGCGGCATCAAAACTGATCTGCTCCCTTATTAGTTTTAGATCTTGCGGCGAAGGCCCGAAAAAGCCACCTGCCACAAAGCTATTGCCTGGTTCGATATGGAAATAATAGCCACCTCTCCTTAGTTTGCCAGCACGTTTAAAACTTCCGCTCCAATGTGTTTTGTAGGGCGTTTTATCATTTGAAAAACGCGTATCCCGATAAATCCGGTATAAACTCTTCTTTCCGGATGCTGTTTCAATTACATCATGGGTATTCATTAAATCCAACAACTGCTGCGCAAAAGATTCTATGTAGCCTAGCTCCTTCTGATAGGCCATTTTATGATCATTAAACCAATTGCGTTCATTGTTATTTTTTAACAATCTTAAAAACTCAAAACTAGAAAGTGGTATTTGTTTTATATCGGGCATAGTTTTTAAGGGCTAAATCATTCAGGCAAATATAATATCCATAAAGCACTAAATTCATATCGCGTACCCATAAAATTGCAATGATTCACCTTAAAAGCATTCTTGCTTCCATTCTATCATCGTAGAATAAATACCTTGGGTATCTTAAATTTCACGTTTTTATCTCCTTGTTTTTTCACGTCCTAAAAGCCATTTTTATCTAAACAAAGCATTTATTAATTACAATACCTTTCTTATCTTTGCCAGAAGGTGTCTTTTCAAAGAATGATGTTTGAAATGATATCTGTTACAATAAACACATTGCAAATTCTTACTTTTGCAAAAAATACCCGAGATGAGTATAGGATTATCAGAACAAGAGCAATTACGACGTGAGTCGCTAAAACAACTACGTGCATTAGGCATTGAACCCTATCCTGCAGAAGCTTATGAAGTAAATGCTTATGCAGCAGACATATTAACTAATTATGAAGTAGATAAGACAGCATACAAGACAGTAGTATTAGCCGGTAGAATTATGAGCCGAAATATTATGGGCGCTGCCTCTTTTACGGAGTTACAGGACTCTACCGGCAGGATTCAGATCTACTTAAAACGTGATGAACTTTGTCCGGGGGAAGATAAAACACTATACAACACGGTATTTAAAAAACTTTTGGATATCGGCGATTTTATTGGCGTTAAAGGTTATGTTTTCACTACGCAAACCGGAGAAATTTCCGTACATGTAACTGAATTTAAAGTACTTTCTAAGTCATTACGCCCATTACCAATTGTAAAACGTGATGATGAAGGAAACGTATATGACGGATTTACCAACCCGGAACTGCGTTACCGTATGCGTTATGTAGACTTAACGGTAAATCCTGATTACAAACAGATTTTCATCAAACGCAGCAAGGTGATTAATACCATGCGCAGTTATTTTGATAACCAGGGCTGGATGGAAGTGGAAACCCCAATCCTACAGCCTATTCATGGTGGTGCAGCGGCACGTCCGTTTGCCACACACCACAATACTTTAGATATGCCACTTTATCTGCGCATAGCAAATGAGCTTTATCTAAAAAGATTAATCGTGGCTGGTTTTGATGGAGTGTATGAGTTTGGTAAAATGTTCCGCAATGAAGGCATGGACCGTACCCATAATCCTGAATTTACCTCAATGGAAATTTATGTGGCCTATAAAGATTATATCTGGATGATGGCCATGGTTGAGGAATGTTTAGAAAAAGTAGCTATTGCAACAACAGGTTCAGCATTGGTTAAAGTAGGTGAGCATGAAATAAATTTCGAAGGGCCTTACGAGAAACTGACCATGTACGAATCCATCCAAAAATATACGGGTATTGATGTGTCTGCAATGACCGAGGATGAGATTGCACAAACCTGTAAAGATCTTGGTATCGAAATAGATGATACCATGGGGCGTGGTAAATTAATCGATGAGATTTTCGGTGCGAAAGTAGAAGCAAATTTAATTCAGCCAACCTATATTACCGATTACCCGATCGAAATGACGCCACTGGCTAAAAAACACCGTACGGCTGAAGGCTTGGTGGAGCGTTTTGAGCTATTTGTGAATGGTAAGGAAATCGCCAATGCTTATTCAGAATTAAACGATCCGATTGACCAGAAAGAACGTTTGGAAGATCAGTTAAAATTAGCTGCCCGAGGTGATGATGAAGCGATGGCGATGGATGATGATTTTGTACGTGCGTTAGAGTATGGCATGCCGCCAACATCAGGTTTAGGTATTGGTATAGACCGTTTGGTGATGTTAATGACTAACCAAAGTACGATCCAGGAAGTTCTTTTCTTCCCGCAGATGCGCCCGGAGAAAAAGAAAATTGAGATGAGCGCTGAAGAAAGTGAATTGTATGCATTGGTAAAAGAAAACGAACAGTACCTGTTAACTGACGTAAAAGCAAAATTGACCGACTGGAGCAATAAAAAATGGGATACCACCTTAAAGGCATTAACAGGTAAAGGTATTTTGAAAGTTGCCAAAACAGACGACGGCTTATTCCTATCACATAAATAGCATTTGTTAACCCACCGGTAAAATACCGGACTGGTTTTTAACAAAAACATAACATAAACTTAAAAGGCTTGCTAATAATTGTTTAGCAAGCCTTTTCTATATTTACAGCAATCGATAAATAAAATCATTTGCGATATGAATACATCAAGTTTAGAAATCAACGAAAGAGAGTACTGCATAAAATTGAGTAAAGATGCATTCGATTTAACACTGGTTCGTCAATTAATCAAAAGAATCCAGGCCGAAGCTTTGTTCTTCTCCAGAAAACAGGTTGAAGAAGATGATATCTTAAGCAAAAGAGCCCAAAGAGAAGACTTTGAAGGTTTTGATTATTTGGGTGATAAATAGTCAGTTCGCAATTGGCAGTAAGCGGTTAAAGGTTCAAATAACGATTAACCAGTTAACTTTTTTTAAACAGTTAACCGATTAACCAGTTTGAACAATTAACCTTTCTAGTCAACATCCAAAGATCCTTCTACTGAATCATCCATCGTTTTTCCGGTAATTACGGATGCAGCCATTTTTAAAAAGGCAACAGCGGTGCCATGTTTGGTGTCCCAGTAATAGCCTTCTGATGGAATTACTTTGATCAGCGTAATATTCGGGTCGTCTTTCCCTCCCTGAAACCACGTTTTAATAAACGGACTCCAAAGTTCGTCTATTTTAGCCTGATCCCTGCTGATTTCTGAAATACCATATATGTTTACAAAACCTGAATGGGCGCCGGCCTGAAATAATAAGTGTGTAAAAGGATCAGCCGAAATCTCTTCATTTTTATGACTGTCTTTCATGCTCATGAACCAGATATTACCTTCATCATCAACCTGCTGAATGGCCATTGGCCTGACTGATAGCGGCACGCCTGTTTTGATATTGGTACAAAAAAAGCAGCTTTCAGCTTTCTCAGCCAGCGTTCTCAGTTTTTCGACAGCTTCTTTACCGCCTAAATCCTGGATATTATTTTCTTCCTGAGTATTGTTTGTACTCCCCTCTTGTGATATTGCCATAATTTTGAAATTTTATATAAACTACAATGGAAAGTTGAGTTTGGTTTTGATTTTTTGACTATGGCGGATCTGCTGTAAAAAAGTCGTCATTGCGAGAAGGAACGATCGGAAACTGTATCAGCGACCCGCCAACTACATACAGATCATCTCCCAAGATATTAAACTGTATAAGAAATCATAGCTGCAACCGCTGCTAAGTGTCTACAACAGTATTCCATTTATCGGGCTGTATGTCGCACAAACCCCTGTTCCTAAACACGATTAAGCGGAATAGCCCGGAGCGCAGCGAGGACTATAAGCGAAAGCGGGGCTGCAAGCCGCCAAGAACTAACGAACGCTCATTTCCTAATCCAAAATATTATCATCAAAGAAGCGCTCTGTAAAACACCAGATACATAAAGATTAGACACCAAAAAAAAAGCCACCTCATTTCTGAAATGGCTCTGTATACGATACAATCAAGACTATCTGTAACGGACCTGCTGCTGTTTATCCATCATACCCATCTGATCTTTCATTTGTTTAATCTGATCGGCCAGCAATTTATTCTTATCTGCTTTTTTAGCCTCAGCCAGGTACATGGTTGCCTCACGTTTATTGCGTTTAGCCATGGCAATACCTGCCAAACTTAATTTTGCGAGCGCAATATTATGATCCATCTGCATACCCAATGCAAGTGATTTCTTGAAATACTTCTCGCTCTGCATCGGCGCTGTTCTACTTTCAATCAAGCCGATCAATAAGTTATAATAACCGTGCTGCACTTTAATCAACTGGGTTTCATAATTGGTAATGCGGTCTAAAAACATTTTTGCTTTGGGCATGTTATCTTTTCTAAGAAACCACTGTGCTAAAAGCATGTTTTCATTAAAGAAATATGTTACCAGTACAATTATCCCCAATAAAATGGCAATAATACCCCAAGGCCAGAAACCGAAAATAAATAAAGCTACTGCGCCACCCAGTAAAGCAAACCCCGCAATTAATCTGATGATATTTGGCATAAATTTTATCCTAATTATTTTTTTTGCAAATATCGTGTTTAAATGGCACAAATTAGATTTTAAAACAATAATTTCAATAAAAATTTAAAAGCTCAAAAAAAACATCTGTAAACTATGAAAATGTTCTTATCCATAACCCTAATCATACTTGCAATGAACGTTTCTGCACAAGATTTGAATAAAAAAATACACGACGAAGTCCACAACAAGGATATACTAATTAACGCTTGTACGCGAGAAGGCATTACTACTTTCCCCGAATTTAAGGAAATGTATGATCCACTTTATGAGGCATATGTGCCTGATGCCGCAACAATGATCGAACTAAAAAAATTAGTCAGGAACGAAAAAATCAAAATTGTTTTAGGAACCTGGTGTGGCGACAGTAAGGCTAACGTACCCAATTTTCTTAAAATATTAGATGCCCTGCACTTTAAAGAGAAAAACGTAGAGATTATTGCTGTTGATGGAAACAAAAAAGCCGAGAATGGACTATTGAATGGCCTGGATATTAAAATGGTACCAACTTTCATTGTTTTTGATAAAAAAGACAAAGAATTGGGACGGATTATTGAAGGACCTAAGACCACATTAGAGGGAGATTTATTGGAAATATACAAGAAGAAATCTTAAATTTTTCTGAGTTTTTTTTGGTTCATGGTTCATAGTTTGATAGTTCATGGTTGATTGCGGAAGTATTTGATAACAGACAACCTATTGGCCTATGTCGATCTACCCTGACGATTGATTATAGTCTGTCAAACCATTGACTAAAATTTATTTACAGACATTACCCATAATCCATTTTAAATCATACATCTTACATTTAATATACATCAGCACTATGTCAGCAGCACTAGAACCGGGATGGTTAGCCGTTTTAGAAGAAGAATTTGAAAAAGACTATATGATTAAACTGAAGTCTTTTTTACAGGAGGAAAAACAGAGGGGTGCAACTATTTATCCCAAGGGTGCGGATATTTTTAATGCATTAAATACGACGCCATTTGATAAAGTAAAAGTTGTGATTTTGGGCCAGGACCCTTATCATGGTGTGGGACAGGCACACGGTTTATCATTTTCGGTACAACGCGGTATTGCGGTTCCGCCTTCGTTAAAAAACATATACAAAGAGCTGGAAACTGATATTGAAGGTTTTAAGACGCCAAACCACGGTCATTTAACGCACTGGGCAGAACAAGGTGTATTGTTATTGAATGCGACTTTAACCGTTCGCGCTTCAGAAGCTGGCTCACACCAAAACCGCGGTTGGGAAATTTTTACTGATGAAGTGATCAAGGCTTTATCTCAGAAACGCGAACATATTGTATTTTTATTGTGGGGCAGATATGCACAGCAAAAAGTTGCACTAATCGATCAGAAAAAACATTATGTATTAACAGCTGCTCACCCGTCGCCATTTTCAGCCTATAATGGTTTCTTTGGATCGAAACATTTTTCTAAAGCCAATCAATTGTTGGTGCAGAATAATTTAAAACCGATCGACTGGAATTTACCGGCCTAATGAATACCTACTTTATTAGCGGCCTCGGAGCTGATCGGCGGATTTTTTCCAAATTAAAACTTAGTGAAAAGATCAAAGTTATCCATATTGACTGGATTGATCCTCATAAAAATGAGTCACTTGAAGCTTATGCTGAACGACTAAGCCGGGTTATTGATACCTGCCAGCCGTTTGCTTTGGTAGGTGTATCGTTTGGTGGGATGATTGCAGTGGAAATTGCTAAAATATTACAGCCTGTAGCAACGATTATTGTGTCTAGCACCATGTTAAGTCAACATTTACCAGCATTATACCGCTTTGCCGGAAAGCTTAAACTGTTAAAGTTTATCCCGGCCAGGCTTTTAAAAGCATCTAACCAACTTACGCAGCATTATTATTTTGGCACACGGTCTGGTAGTGAGAAAACACTGCTGGGCAGGATTATAAAAGATACTGATCCTCATTTTCTTAAATGGGCAATTGGAAGCATTTTAAGCTGGCAAAATAAAACTAAACCGGAAAGGATTTTTCACATCCACGGCACGAATGATAAAATCCTCTATTCGACAAAGGCAATGCCTGATTTCGTAATCGAAAATGGAACGCATTTTATGGTTTATCAAAATGCGAAGATAATTTCTGGCATTATTGACGATTTGATATTGAACCACGGAATCAACTAAAATCTATCAAATGACGGTTATAAATGATCGTCATCTCCTGAAGAACACCTGGTGAGATATCCATTTTTAAATTTCACTACTGCGCTACTCCGTAAGACGACGATCGTTAAAGGAATTAGAATTTTAATCCTTAAATTTCTTCATGAAATTGCTTATACTTTCTTCTAAATTCCCATCAGCAATGGCTTTAACGAAAGCCGTACCAATAATGGCTCCATCTGCATAAGAACATGCCTTATCGAAAGTTTGTTTATCGCTGATCCCGAAACCGATCATGGTTGGGTTTTTAAGGTTCATGGCTTTGATGCGGCCAAAGTAAGCTTCAGTGGTATCACCTACCTCTAAGTTTTTACCTGTTGTAGCAGAAGATGACAAGAGATAGATAAATCCATTCGTCAAACCATCAATTTTACGAATACGCTCCTCAGTGGTTTGAGGAGTAATTAAAAACACATTGCTTAAATTGTATTTCTCAAAGCAATCTTTATAAAATTCCTCATACTCTACCATTGGCAAATCCGGTACAATACAGCCGTCTACCCCAACTTCGACACAAGCTTTACAAAAATTCTCTACGCCAAACTGCAAAACCGGATTTACATACCCCATTAACAAAACCGGGATAGTTACGTGTTTACGTAAGTCTTTCAGTTGCTCAAAAAGCAGTTTAAGGGTCATGCCCTGATCTAAAGACTGTTTGCTACTGGCCTGGATCACTGGTCCATCGGCAACAGGATCTGAATATGGAAAGCCTATCTCCAGTATATCTGCGCCTGATTTCTGCAGTGCTTCAGCAATCTGAATGGTATCGCCGGTGTTAGGATAACCGGCAGTGTAATAAATTGATAATATATTTTTCTTCTCCTGAAAGAGTTGTTTAATTCTGTTCATACCCCATACCCCTAAAGGGGCTTTATTAATTGTGTGAAAAATTACCTCATAAGTCCCCTTTAGGGGATTTAGGGATTATAAATTAAAATATTTAATATAAGTATCCAGATCCTTATCGCCGCGACCGGAAAGGCAAACCACTACATTTTCGCCACCTTTAAATTCCATTTTTTCCAAATAAGCCAGGGCATGTGCACTTTCTATCGCAGGAATAATGCCTTCCAGTTTGGTACACAATAAACCTGCTTCCAGACTTTCATCGTCAGTAATGGAAACATATTGCCCACGACCGGTTTTAAACAAATGTGCATGCTGAGGACCAATGCCTGGATAATCCAGTCCAGCCGAAACCGAATGAGGCTCTACTACCTGACCGTCTGGCGTCTGCATTAAAATACTTCTACTGCCATGCAAAACCCCTTCATTGCCCAGATAGGTAGTGGCTGCTGATAATCCACTTGAAACACCTTTTCCTGCTGCTTCAACAGCGATCAGTTTTACATGTTCATCATCCATGAAGTGGTAGAACATGCCCATGGCGTTACTTCCACCACCCACACAGGCTAATACATAATCAGGCTGATCGCCTCCGGTTTGTTCCAGAAGCTGTTTTTTGGTTTCCTCGGAGATAATCGACTGGAAAATCGCCACCATATCAGGGTAAGGATGTGGCCCCACAACTGAACCGATAATATAATGCGTATCAACCGGATTGTTGATCCAATCGCGCATGGCCTCATTGGTAGCGTCTTTCAAAGTTTTACTCCCAGAACTTGCCGGAACTACTTTTGCACCCAACATTTTCATGCGGGCCACGTTTGGTGCCTGTCGCTCGATATCCACCTCACCCATGTAAATCACACACTCCAGGTTGCGCAATGCACAAACCGTCGCGGTAGCCACACCGTGCTGGCCGGCACCGGTTTCGGCAATAATCCGTTTTTTCCCCAGTTTTTCGGCCAGTAAAATCTGCCCGATGGTATTGTTGATTTTATGCGCCCCGGTATGGTTTAAATCTTCTCTTTTTAGGAAAATATTGGCGCCGTAGCGTTCCGAATATCTTTTGGCCAGGTATAAAGGCGAAGGACGCCCTACATAATCTTTTAACAGCTGATGAAACTCCTTCTGAAAATCAGGATCAGCAATGATCTTTAAATAATTATGACGCAGTTCTTCTACATTCGGATAAAGCATTTCAGGGATGTACGCACCGCCAAAATCCCCGTAATATCCTTTTTCGTTTACTTTGTATTTCATGATATCTATCAACTAGTCTGTCACATGGAGCTCGTCGAAATTCTTTACTAGGATTTCTTCTACAGGCTCAGGATGACATTAATTTGTATTCATTTCTTTAATAAATTCTTTAATCTTTTCAGCATCTTTCAACCCGGGTTCAGTTTCGAACCGGCTGTTGATGTCTAGTGCATATAAACGATCATCGTTTATGCTTTTAATCGCAGTGGTATGTTCCAAATCAATCCCACCACTTAAAAAATATGGTTTTGTGTATGTATATTGGTCCAAAGCAGACCAGTTAAATGTTTTTCCTGATCCGCCATGTGCTCTTGTCTTGGTATCAAACAAGAAATAATCTGTCACCTTTAAATAAGCTTCCAAAGTCGAAAAATCGAAATCTTCGTCTATTCCAAACGCTTTGATAACCTCTAACGATGAGAAGCTTGATTTTAATGCTTCACAGTATTCAGGCGATTCGCTGCCATGTAACTGAACAGCTTTTAACTTCAGTAAGTTTACTTTATCTTTTACTTTTTTAAGGTCTTCATTTACAAAAACACCCACGGTTTTAATTTCTGCAGGAATGTATTTAATCAGTTCGGCAGAAACATCGCTGATCAACCTGGGCGATTTACCATAAAAGATAAAACCCAGATATTCCGGATGTAACTCAGCGACGGCCGCAATGTTAGCAGCTAAACGCATGCCGCAAACCTTTAATTTCAGCATGCCAGTAACTGTTTAAAACTGTTTAAAGCTTTTTTGCTCATCAGCGATTCTTCTGCTTCATAGTAGCAATCGGCAAATGAAAGTTCAGGCTTGATGGTCCGGATAGCGAGTGCAGAGTTGCATAATACCACATTGTTCTGCACATCAGTCGCCTCGCCATTAAGCACATCCACAAATATTTTAGCTGACGACTCTACGGTATCACCACCTTTAATTCCATTGACATCCACTTTTTCAAAGCCCATATCGCCAAGGGTTAAAATCTGTTCTCCCTTATTCGAAAAGGTTTTCACATCGCAGGTTAACGAAATCTCATCATAACCCTCCAGTGCATGTACAATGGTATAATTTTTATCGGTATCCTGGTATAAATAAGCATATAAACGAGCCAGTTCCAAACTAAAAACGCCTACCATCTGGTAATTTGGTTGCCCTGGGTTAACCATTGGCCCAAGCATATTAAAAAATGTTTTTACGCCCAATTCTTTCCGGATCGGTGCCACAATTTTAATGGCGGGGTTAAAAAGCGGTGCATGCAAAAAGCAAATGCCTGCCGCATCCAGATTGCGCTTTAAAGTAGTTTCATCGTTGGTAAAGCTGTAGCCCAGGTATTCCATCACATTTGATGATCCGCAGCCCGATGAAACCCCGTAGTTACCATGTTTAGCCACATGATGCCCTGCCCCTGCTACCACAAATGAGGACAAGGTAGAAATGTTGAAAGTATCTTTCCCGTCACCACCGGTACCACAAAGATCGATCAGATCGTAAGCGGAAAGGTCAACCTTTACGCACATATCCAACATGGCGTCCCTAAAGCCCTGTAACTCTTGTACCGTGATATTCCGCATGGCATAAGCAGTAATAAAAGCGGCAATCTGCGAAGAATTAAATGCTCCCTCAGAAATGGAAATTAAAATATTTTTGGCTTCTTCCCTGCTAAAGCTCTTGTTCTCGAATAAATGGTTTAATATTTTTTTCATGTTTCTTACTTCTTATCGTCATTCTGAACTTGTTTCAGAATCTTCAGTCCGGATGCTGAAATAAATCCGATAGCTATCGGATCAGCATGACGATCACTCAAAAATTTATCTAAGCCATAGTTTATGTTTCCACAAACCATCTGTGTCCGTTCCGGTCTCTGGAGACGTGAGCCATGGCGATCTTTAAAAAATTGCATAAAAAAAGGATTGCTTTTTGGGCAATCCTCTTCGTTGTATTTAAAATATTTTAAAAATATATAACAATAGAACTTGCCTAACGAATTTCGTTATGCCACCACCAATTGTTATTTAAGTTTTTAATGATCATGTTTGTATAAAGCAAATATTGACATTGTTTTTTAATATTCCAAAATCTTTCTAAAAATATATGGTTTTCTTTAAAAGAAAAGTACAGTTTAATGATGATTTCGGTTTCGGTTCCAATCCCGTGACCAAAAATCAGCGCATGCTAAACCCGGATGGTTCTGCAAATATCGAGCGTACCGGCCTGCCCTGGTTTAAGTTCGATGATACCTACACCCGCCTGGTCACGATGAGCTGGGCGAGGTTTTTCTTTGTCATTCTGATAGCTTACCTGGTTGTAAATACCATATTTGCAGTGTTATATAACGTTGTCGGGATTGAAAATTTAGAAGGTGCTAAAGGTCTTACCTTTCGTGATCACTTTTTTGATGCCTTTTTCTTTTCGGCCCAAACCATTTCTACGGTGGGTTATGGCCATATTTCTCCACAGGGATTTGCAACCAGTATTTTAGCTGCTTTCGAAAGTATGCTTGGGCTGTTGGCATTCGCATTGGCTACAGGATTATTGTATGGGCGCTTTAGCCGGCCTACTTCTAAAGTGAGTTTCAGTAAAAAAATGGTGATTGCACCTTACGAAAAAGGTCATGGTTTAATGTGCCGTTTGGTTAATTTACGCCGTAACCAACTTATCGAGGTAGAAGTGCAGATGGTAATGTCGTACAATGAAACCGTAGATGGCAAAAATGTGCGCAGGTTTTATCCTTTGACATTAGAACGCGATAAAATCGGCATCCTCTCTTTAAACTGGACTTTGGTACACCCTATCACCGAAGAAAGTCCTTTATACGAAAAATCGTTAATGGAACTGCAACAGGCAGAGGTCGAAGTTTTCGTCATGCTTAAGGCATTTGATGATACATTTTCCCAAACCATTCATACGCGCACCAGCTACCAGGATGAAGATATAGAAATGGATGCAAAGTTTGAAAAAATGTTTTACCATAACGAAGAAGGTAAACTGGTAATGGATTATAGTAAGTTGGATAAGATTATCCCGTCGGTATAGGTTTCCACGATTCACTTTTAAAAGATTCATTGTTTTTTGGAAAGCAGGGTTCTGTGCCAGTTGGTTACGGTAGTCCCGCCATTCCACTGCAATCTTTTTGTCACCCTGTCATCCTGAGGGATAATTTATTTTATAAAAATCAATATAAATGACGTAACTAATTATTTATGCCATACAGCCCAGTCTTGCCTCGGCTCGCCGCCGCCGAAGGGCTCTTACTTTTTGGCATCAAAAAGTAACAAAACCGAGGCATTGCCGAGCTCATTAATACAGATAAAAAACAATAGACAAACATTAATAAAATGCCGGCTGAAAATTTTTCTTTTAAAGCAAGTAATAGGGCTTGGTCAGTAGAATCCGAAAAATTTGTTAGGCCGGACTTAAGTAGAACGGGGGGCACAGTGCGAAGGCCTTTTTGGATGGAAATGCATATTTCATAAATGTTTAACTATCAAATAATTACAAAATAACGTCAATGGTAGGAATAATTTATGGTATAAAAATCAATATAAATGACGTAACTGATTTCTTATGCCATACAGCACAGTCTTGCCTCGGCTCACCGCCGCCGAAGGGCTCTTACTTTTTGGCATCAAAAAGTAA
>NZ_CAJYOJ010000077.1 GCF_913776295.1 uncultured Pedobacter sp. | reverse complement strand
AAAAAGTGCAAACAGAGTTTAGCCTGGTTGCGATGGCCCATAACCTGAGAAAACTTCAGATCAAACAAGAGAAAATGGCTATATAAGGCCTTTTAATCCCAATTTCATGTAAGGTCGATCAAAAGTTAGCCAACAAAATAAGTTCGGTGAGGTATTCTATAGCCATAGAAAAAAAAGCTGACTAGATTAGCATTGTACCTTTTTAGTCAGCCCCCAAATTGCACTTATTGAAAGCAAACAACGACTAATGAATGATGAGGAAAAAGGTGCCTTAAAAGTAAATGAATATCTCAACAATTATTTTGGTCATGATTTCTTGACTTTAAAAGCAGTTGAAGATCAAGATACAATTACAAATGGTAAGAAAATCAGATTTGAAATTGTTAGAAGTGGAAGCAAAGCACATCATCTTAGTGAAGGAGAATGTAGCTTAATTGCATTCTGTTATTTTATGGCTAAGCTCGAGGATATAGAAACTAAAGGTAAAAAACCAATTATTTGGATTGACGATCCTATTTCAAGTTTGGATGGAAATCATATCTTCTTCATATATAGTTTGATAAATTCTGAAATTGTTGCTAGTCAGGAATTCGAGCAATTGTTTATTTCTACTCACAATTTAGATTTTCTGAAATATCTTAAACGCTTACCGGGAGCTTTAAATAAAAATCAAAGTAGATATTTTATCACAATAAGAGAAGGCGAAAAAAGCAGAATTAAAATGATGCCCAAATATCTGAAGGATTATGTAACGGAATTCAATTATCTCTTTCACCAAATATACATTTGTGCAAACGCAGATACCGATGATGACGATCAGCATATAGTATACTATAATTTTGCAAACAACACTCGTAAATTTCTTGAAGCATTCTTATTTTATAAATATCCTAATGCTATTGAACATGACGATAAGCTGAATAGATTTTTTGGAAACGATAGGCAGGCTTCTTCAATGACAGATCGGATTAATAATGAATACTCACATCTTGAAGGAATTTTTGAGCGAAGTATGATTCCTATTGATGTTCCTGAAATGAAGAAAGTGGCTGCCTTTGTATTGGATAAGATAAAGGAGAAAGATAATGAACAATATGATGCTTTATTAAAAAGTATTGGTGTTGAAATTACTCCATAATTTGAGAGAATATGAAAGCAGTACATTTAAAAAGTTGTGGCACTAACAGCGACCTGGGTTTTTTGACTATAAAAAAAATGCAAAAATCAGCCATTTATCTCTCACCAATTAAAACAAAATTCTATATTTATGATACGATACACCTTTGCAATCAGACAAATTTTCTTATTAACAATATAGCTCAGGCGATCCGGTGTAAGTCCGGCCTAATCTTCGGTTTCCGACGTGTGTCGCAGCGACCTGGGTTTTTTGACCATTAAAAATTTACAAGTATTAGCCTTTTATCTCATGACTAATTAAAATAAAATAGCAATCCAGTTAAAAAATATCAAAAATATCCAGGCGAGCAGTTGAAAGTACTGTGCATTTCCGGTCTCCGGCGACGTTCGCAGCGACCTGGTGACTTGATCATAAAAAAATGCAAATTTTAGCCATTTATCTTTAACCAATTAAAATAAAATTCATATCTTTATCATGCAATCTACGTTGGAGCAATTCAACAAATTTTCTTAATTACGATAAACCCAGGCAAACTGGTGGAAGTCCAGCATCATTTCGGTTATCCGACGTAGATTGCGGTGACCTGGGTGTGCGTTAAACTTTTTATAAAATGCAATCTACGAAAAGTCAAAAAAGCGCTTCTATGAGGAAGCTAAAAGTAACCCAGGAGTTACAACCGAACAAAACCTGTAGGTGCGGAGCCTGTGAACCCAGAAAACCAAAACTTCCAAACGGAATGAGAAGGTTAAAAATTCAACCAAAATGTAGGGATTATGCCTGGAACAGATCAATTGTTCCACAAATCATGTTACAAGGAAAATGGTTGGAGCAAATCGGTTTCGAGTGCCATTCACATGTAATTATTACTACCTTACAGGGTAAGTTGGTCATTGAGATTGACAAAGAATAAAATCCAGTAGCCTATCGGCAACATTGTTGGTAGGCTGCTTTAAAATGGGCGATAAACCATTTGCCGACAATGTAACAGTTACAACCATTTGCAACAATACGAAAATATATAATAGCAACTTAAACAAAAAAATAGTACTGAAACGTAAAGATAAAATCATTAAATTAGTAATAGAAAAATATATAAGTAGAACGATTACGACAACGGTCATCTAAAGCGAAAACACTTTTTTATTATTTTTGTAATCATAAATTACGACAGAAAATGAAAACAGCAGGTATAGGTATCAACCTGATATACAGTTACTTTACCTTGCTGAAAAGTTTAAGTCCTGATAATAAATTAGAACTTATCGCCCGACTGTCAAAATCAATGAAAACGACTGAAAAGAAAGAAAAAGAAATCTCTTTGGATGCGTTATATGGCTCTTGGGAATCTGACCAAACCGCTGATGAATTGGTTGCAGAACTTAAAGCCGCAAGAAACTTAACCAGCAAAAGAGAAGAGTTGTGAGGAAATACTTGCTTGATACCAGTATATGTATTTATTTCATCAAAGTAAAGTTTGACCTGCAAAAAAAGCCATAAGCGAAGAAAACTGCTTTTCATCGGAAAAGGATAGGGAACGGACAACCGCTCCGGTAGCATTGAAAATTTTATTTTACATAGATAGCAATGGTGCGGGCGTTTTTTGTTCCATCGGTTAAGGATGTGCGTATACCATTTTTCCATGCAACTGCAATAGATTTTGAGGGGCCTGTTTCGGCGATATAGCCTGCGTTAAAAACATCTTGTCCGTCAACAAAAATACTATTGGCTGTGGCATCGTTTGCAAAGTTTGATGATGTTCCGTTGATCCATAGCGTGGCATAATCAACATAACGGGTTCCCGACGATTTATACTCGCTACCAACCATATACAGGTTATTGTTTGCAGCAAACATTGAATATACATCCGTTGATTTACCGCTTTCTGCAATAGATGAAAGTACACCGTTTTTCCATAAAAATTTACCGGTTAGGCTACCACCTAAAACATAAACATCGGGACCGTTAACAGCTACAGACATGGCGGTGAGGATACCGGGATTGCCTCCGGTTGGCAAATCGCTGTAGCTGCCGTTTTTCCATAGCACCGGCGAACTGAGGCCATTTGAATTCACTTTATATCCACAGATGTAAATGTCGTTTCCATTAGCCGTAACGCTCTGCGCAACACCATTCCATAGAGTTTGCGGGCTGGCTACGCCATTTTTCCACAACGTGGCCCTGATGGTTCTGGCATCATTTTCAAAGCCAGCTACATATACATCGCTGCCTATAATGGCGATAGCATTTGCGGAGCCATTGGCAGATAATTTAGTGGCTATTCCATTCTTCCAGATGATAGGTGTATAACTAGCCATTGATGGGTTGTATTCATTTCCCACAACATACACGTCATTTCCCAAAACAGCTACTCCATTTGCTGTAGTCTCCTTGGTGCCATCGCTAAGATTTGTTGCAACGCCATTTTTCCACAGTTTGGCAACTTTGATAGATGAGCTGTTGTTTTCATAACCTGCTACATATACATTTTTAGGCGGGTTAACTTTGGGTTCTTCTATAATTTCCTGTGGTTTTTTACAGGCACTGGCTAAAATGATCAGGCCAAAAGCGATAATTGATGATAAATTTTTCATGGTTTAAATATCCAAAAAAGTTTTCTGTAATTTGGCGTTAAAAGATTGCCATCTTGAATCTTCCAAATTTAGGCTGCTTTCTTCCTTAGCTTGTGGGGTTTTGATTTTCATTTAAACCGGTATTCTGGCCCCTATGCTTATGAATAAAAACTACCACATCGCTTTTACTGTTCTATCAATATGGGAACACAGATACCCGGATTTTTTTTATACCCTGATTTTATCAGCGAGGCAGAAGAGCAACAATTATTAGATGAGATAGACAGCCAGCCCTGGATGGTAGATTATGCCAGGCGGCTGCAGTATTACGGTTTCCGCAATGAGCTGGAGGCACCCTACGCGCTTATTGGCATTCCGCTGCCCATCCCGCCCATCATTAACGAACTCGGCCGGAAGATACATGCCCTAAACAATCTGGAGTATGTTCCCGATCAGGTAATTATTAATGAATACCAGCCCGGCGAAGGCATCAGGCCGCATAAAGACCGTAACTATTACGAAAACCAGATCTGTGGAATTAACCTGGCAAGCGGCTGTATCATGCGTTTTACCAATGGAAAAACCCACGAAGTAGTGGATATTGAGCTGCCAAAACGTTCGCTGTACATCATGCAGGATGATGCCCGTAAAAAATGGCACCATGGCATACCACCGAGGAAAAAAGACCTGATTAATGGCGCCATTTTGCACCGCGGGCGCAGGGTATCCATTACCTACCGCAAGGTAAAACCATCAAAGGTGCAGGAGATAAACCCACAGGGCAGGGTGGCCGATCTCTTGCGGGAACAATTTAAGGTGATGGTGGCTGAAAAGTAAAATGGCCATCACCAGCAAAAAACATCTTTTCATCCTCGAATGGCACGTGGCGAAATCGCAGTACATTTGCCCCCGGAATTTTTTTTCAGGAGGTAGATGTGCCTTGCGTTTGCTGAAAAAAAAACCTGTTTTGTTCATCCATCTTTAGCGTAACGATTAAGAGGGTGTTCAATTTTGTTGTATCGTGTATTAAACGCTGCAATTGAGCTAAACCCTTAGCGTACTATTCCTTCCGCACCACATGGTACGCTGGCGAAAGCAGCTCGATTCCGGTAGCAGCGAGTTCATTTTGTATGTTTTCAAGCAAACTGCTGTAAATGGATGCCTGTTTCCCGGCTTCATGAGTGTAGGCATTGATTTGGTAGGAAACATAGTAATCGTTTAGCTTGGTTTGCAAAACAAAAGGTTTGGGATCAGGCAGGATGAAATCGGTTTTAAGGGCAGCCTCAATCAACATTTGATAAGCCTGTTGCCAGGGTACATCATAACCCAGCGTAACCTCGTAATGTATAATCAGGCCAATGTTTCTGGCCTGAATGGAGTAGTTTACCGTACTGCTGGAAAGTACCATCGAATTTGGGACCGTTACATCTTCATTTTTAATAGTTCGGATGCGGGTAACCAGCATCGTTTTTTCAATCACATCGCCGGTAACCTCGCCAATTTTAACCCTGTCGCCTGTACGAAACGGCCTCATATAGGTAATGACCAGGCCGGCTACGATATTGGTGATGGCACTGGATGAACCCAGTGAAATTAATATACCCAGAAAAACAGATACCCCCTGAAAAGCTGCAGATCCTGAGCCGGGCAAATAAGGAAAAATGATGACCAGCATAAAGGCATAAAGCATAAAACGCAGGATGTTAAAAGTGGGTGCAGACCACTCCGGATGGAAACCCCTCATTTGGATGTTCCCTTTACCAAGTTCTCTGAAAAAATAACGAATGGCTTTCAGTGCAAACTTAAATATGAGGTAAATAACCAGTATGGTAAATAGGTTGGGCAGATAGGCTACAATGCCGTTTAACGCTATCTTCAACGGACCCAGTATCCAGTTGAGCAAGGTACTGGTCCAGCTTTCGGTTTCAGGGAATACGCTGAAGAGCAAAGGGAGAGACAGGTAAATTAATAAAATGGTAACGAGTAATCTTACCGTACCATTTATTTTTGATAATATAATTTCCAGATCCTGAACAGGAATAACCTTAACCGTTCCGAGTTTAAGGCCTGATTTCATTTTTTGCGTACGCAGGCTGATATACTTTCTGCTCTGTTTGAAAATGAGGTTGATTAACCATACCATCAAAATCAGCACCATCAGAATAAGCAGCGCCAGGCCGATACGTTTTGCCCAGTTGATTAAACTGTGCGATTCCCTTTCGCGTGAAATGCTTTGTTTGATGTTCTGCAAATAGGTATTAGCCAGTTGCGCGTTGGTTTTGCCAAACCACAGGCCATCTAAATTAGACACCGTCATGATAATATCATGGTTTTTATAAACAATATCGAAATTATCGGTCGATGACCGGATGGTTAAGGAATCGGGCGCATAAAAAGCATCATCATAAAGGCTGTTGATTTTTTTGGTGATGGCTGATGCCCTTTCGGCAGCACTGAAAGATCCTGTTCTGGTGTAAATACTAAATAATGTGTCGTGATTGAGTACAACCGGGTAAGCTTTGGCATGGGCTTTTAACTTCCGGATTTCTGCAGCCTGCTGGATATCCCGCAACGAATCGCTCACGGCAATTTTGCGCAGCTTTTCTTCCAGTTCTCTGGTTTTCGATTGGTTGCCGGCAGCATTGCGCAATTGTTTTTCCAGCTGGATTTTGACTAGAGAATCAATCTGCTTCTGCTGTTGATCTTTAATGAGCATCACCTCGTTAATGGCTAAACTTTCTTTGGTAATGGTATCTTGCTGTGCATAAAGCATATGGGTTAACAATGCAAGATTGCATATTAAGATTATTTTTTTGATAAGCATAAGCATCTGTCCATGTTTTGTTTCAGTTAGTGGCCTCATCCAAAGTTAAGGATAGTATTTGCCTAAACAACTGATTGTGGAACAACCTGGTTTAGGGGATTGTTTGCCAAACGCAAAGCCTTTTTATCCAGCTTATCAAACACCTGTTTTTAGCAGGTCTGAAATTAAATTAACCGAATTCTTCAGCTTAAGAATCATCCGGATTTTCAAGCGTTTGTAAGATAGCTGTTTTTTGATCCTGACCTAAATTTTTCCTTTTATTCAGCTGCTTCAGGATTAAATTTTTGATTTAAAATATCCAAAAGGGAAACCGTAAAAGATGTTGGTTGCTACCTCTTAATTTTGGATCGGAAAACTCAACAGGCTTGAATAATTTATGGTAGTGTTATATGTTTAAAAAAGTACTGATCGCCGAAGACGAAGATTTTATGAATGTTGCACTGAGAATAGCATTGGAAGACCTGGGCATTATACAAGACAACCGTGATTATGTAGTGAACTGCGATCAGGCCTACAGCCGGATAAAGAAGGCCATCAGCGAAGCCAATCCCTATCAGTTGCTTATTGCTGATCTATCTTTTAAAGGAGATTTTGAAAAGAGGGAAATTTCTTCCGGCTGGGAACTGATCCGGGCCGTTAAAGCAATACAGCCGGCAATCAAAGTAATGGTTTTTTCTGCAGATGACCGTAAGAACATTGCTGACCGGCTTTTTAAAGATTACCTGATTGATGCTTATGTGCACAAATCGTTTGGCGCAGCTAACGCCTTTAAAAAAGCAATTAAAGCAGTTAACGATGGTCAGCAATATTGTTCGGCCAATCTTCGCCGTTTTCCGGGCGATGAAATTTTAGCTGAACTGACCGGGGAAGAAAAACTTATTTTAACACTGCTCACCGAAGGGTTAAAGCAAAAATCGATAGCGGCCTATTTCAAAAAAAAGGAGATGTCTTCCAACAGTTTGAGCCATATCGAGAAAAAACTTAAAGCCCTTCGGGAGAAATTAGATATTTCGTCGACTTTTCTGCTGGCCTGGCATTGCAAAGAAAGGGGCATTGTTTGACCGAGTTAACCGTGTTTACGATGGATCGTTGCAGGGGAGACCGATGACTGCCAGTAAAAACCTGGATTATATTAAATCCACATCAAATTCGTGATGCCATGGGCCACCGAGATAAGAGAAAACCTGGATGGCGTTGATGCCTATGCTGAAAGCTTCAAATCCGCTGTTGAGTTCCTCATACAAGAGTCTGGCACTTTCAGGGCTTACCTTATTCTGGATGGTAACATGTGGCCGGTAACCCTGCCGGTCCTGAACATTGAGCAGGGGTAAAAAATGTTTAACTAGCAGCCTGTGTAACTGTATGATTTCAGCACATTCCACGCGGTAGGCAACTCCACGGCCCAATTTCATCAGCCCGGTTACCTCAGCAATAAAAGCGGGAAACCTAAAACCTTTAAGAAAAGATATCGTTTCCTCATCGAATGGCAAGTGGTGAAATACCATCAAATGCGCCTCCAGAAAATTTTTTTCAGGAGGAAAATGTGCCTTGCGTTTACCGTTAAAAAAAGACTGGCTTATTTCATCCATCCTCAGTGTCAGAATTAAAGGGTTGTTCATTTCTTCTTTTTTTTTTTTAAAATGGCTGCCATCTTTTTAGCAACGGTTATCCCGAAATATTCCAACAATGCTGCCGTTATAATGGCAGCAAAATAAATCCCTTCTTCAGCGCATGATCAGCAAAAGAAACGAATTTTAATGCCAGCCCCGTGTGTACAGGCTTTAACTGGCAAAACAAAAAATCATCATCCAATTGGGTATGCACCACAAATGGGTTAGGTCCGGATACTGACAAAATGGTTTTAGAGCAGCCTTAATTTTTAGCAAGATAATAATAGATTGCTCAAACCGCCAATTTACAGATAAGGATTTTGCAACTTCCGTTACAACGGCATAACGGTACGCTGGCCGGTTTGCTATCACTTCATTAACGGCAAGTTGATATGATATGCAGGTCGTCTCCGTGTTTTATGCCCGCTTTTTTCGGTAAAGGGGTGCTTTCTTTTTTTAAAGATTGCTGGCCTCATGATTATTTACTGTTAACCTGATGTGTTGAGGTAAAAATTAGCCATGCATGCCAGAATATTTTTATTTTAGTACCTATGCTTACCCTTATAGATTGTTAATTGGAAATGATGAGTGCGATAGAAAAATTACAGGAATTATTGTTTGAACTTACCGGCGTATCTGCCGAAGATTCTTTGCCACTTTTTGCGGGAGTGAGCATGGTTGACCTGGGCAATACCCAAACCTACATCCCGATGGGCAGTGTAAGTCGTAAGGTGGCTTACATTCAAAGCGGCATAATCCGTGCCTATACCGTAAAGGCAAACGGCGATGATGCAACATTATTTATCAGAAACGAAGGGCAATTTATCGCATCCCACGACAGCATTATTTTTAACCAGCCTTCCCGTTTCACCTATCATGCTTTAGCACCCACCACGCTTCTGGAAATAGATTACGATGTACTGGAAGAAATCTTTAAAAGCCATCCGGTTTATGAGCCATTGCGAAACTTTTTTCTGATGAAAATGCTGGGCGAAACATTAACCCATATCGAAACTTTTGTTACCCGGTCGCCCGAAGAACGGTACAGGACGCTGGTGACCACGCAATCGGATCTGGTAAACCGTGTGCCCGATAAATATCTTGCTTCAATGCTGGGCATCACCCCGGTATCATTGAGCAGAATCCGTAAGAGAATGCATCAAAAATAGCGGGATTTCACTTATTATCTTTTGTTAACGAACATAACGGTTGCTGTTTTCTAATTTTGTGATCAAGAAAAATTATTTTTATGGAAAAGATCATCGAACGTACCATCGAAATTTTTAGCCTGTCAGCTGCAAGATATTTTCTGATTGCCGGAGTTCCGTTCTGCCTGTTCTATTTATTATTACCTGAAAAACTCAGTAAGTTTAAGATACAGCAGAAACTGGCCTCGAGAAAAGATTTTATCCGTGAGATATTACATTCGATGCAAAGCACCTTCGTATTTACCTGTATTGCTATGGTGTTACTGCTAACGCCCATTCGGCAATACACCATGGTTTATAGCCACATTAACGATTACCCGGTTTGGTATATCCCGGTGAGTGTGGCGATCAGCCTGGTGATACACGACACTTATTTTTATTGGATGCATGTATTTCTGCATCATAAAAAGGTGTTTAAATTCGCTCACCTGTTACATCACAAAAGTACCAATCCATCTCCATGGACATCTTATAGTTTCCACCTGGCCGAGGGGATTATTGAAGGGCTGGTATTGGTGGTGATTGTATTTACGATCCCGATACATCGCATCGGCATAGTGCTTTTTACAATGGTGGCATTTGCAATAAATGTTTACGGACACCTGGGCTACGAGGTAGCCCCTAAGTGGTTCCGGAAAAGCTGGTTATTCGGCTTATTGAATACCTCTGTACATCATAATCTGCATCATACCCGTTTTAAGGGTAATTACGGATTATATTTTCGGATTTGGGACCGGGTAATGGGAACCGAACACCCTGAATATGTGAAAACCTATGACCAGCTACAGGAAAAACGCTTTGGATCCCGATAAGAAATTTCGAAGTTGAGCAGAGCTGATCCGCATTCCACTATCAAATAGGCTTTTTTGATTGCATTCATCAACATTTGAAGATGGAGAATCCTGACAAAAAAATTAATGCCTGCAGATTCAGGACCCATCTGCATGCCTTGGGCAGATGAGGTATGGCTACCCGGTTGGGCAGCGGGTTCAGGTTTTGATAAACAGATTGATCCGGGTGCATCAGGATATTCATTCATGGTCTCTGCGTAGTTCAGGTATGTTGCTGCAAGGCGGAAAGCATCAGGAAAAGCAATGCAAACTGCTCATCATCCGGGGCCATATTGACACCCGTATTAAAGATAACCAAAACCCCGGCGATTAAGGTTTAAAGTAAATCAAAAAGGTTGCTATGTAAGCGTCATTTCTTCGGTAATGGCGCTTTAGTTGGGTAAAATGTTGCTCGGGTAATTTTCAGGCATTGATCTGGTAGATATTAATTCTGATACTAAAAAAAGGGGATTAATTATATCCATAATTAACCCCTCAATCTAAATTAACGCTCTCAGGCTTTCGCCTGCTGTAGGGCTCTCACCCCCTACATCAACATTTACGCAAAAATTGATCCGGGAGTTTTTCAGCATGGAAAAATTTTCATCAGATAATGGATCAAATAAATCGATTAACAAATTAAGCTTTTAAAATTTACAAACCTTTCCGGCCACTTGATGTTAACTGTAAAGAAAAATAACAATGCAGTTATTGATAATTTTAGCTTAATGGCCGTCGCATCCTACATCCAGTACAATAATCGAGAATTAAAACCAAGTAACCTCTATTATAAAAATCATTTTTTAGAAAGCATTCCAACAGGGGATAACCACGATCAGAAGATTACGTTCATCGTTCAGGACGGTACCGATTTATTACTTTTCGCACAATCAGCAGCGTTGTTCTGGACATCTGCCAGCAAATATCCGCACAGTTTTAAGGGAACAGTCCGGACACGTAAGGGTAACTGCTTTGCCACATTCGACTATCTTGCAGCGAAAAATACAGATTTGATGCTGGAAGTTCAATAATAAATATTCATTCAAAATTTTATTTCAACCATTAATCAATACTGTACGAGGGAATTTCGTTTAATTATCCTTCGGGAAAGAAAATCAATAACGGGCTGGAACTTACCTTGAATATGATTTACCTGTTACTGGACTTATTTACTGACTGCCGTTTTAATAGACAATAAAAAATATAGATTCAAATGTACTTAACCTATTATTATGGAGTCCTTTGACTGGAAAAATATATTTCTGAACGATCTTGACCTTAGCATAGCGGTTGAAATTGGCATCCGTACCATTATTATGTTTGCCCTGGTACTGATCTTCCTGAGGTCAACTGGTAAAAAAGGGGTGAGGCAACTCAGCATTTTTGAGGTAGCGATTATTATTGCACTGGGAAGCGCCGCCGGCGACCCCATGCTAAATGGCGAATCTGCTATCATTCCATCTGTACTGGTTTTCCTGGTCATTTTACTGGTTTACAGGATCATTACTTTTTTCGCCGCCAAATACCAGAAAGTAGAAAATATATTGGAGGGTGTCCCCATGTATATTGTTGAAGATGGCAGGTTTACCATGAATGAGGAGGGGGATGCGAATTTTGCGCAGGATGAATTTTTTGCTGAAATGCGGGTACAGGGCATTGAACATGTTGGGCAGGTGAGGACCGCCTTGCTCGAAACCAACGGCCAGGTGAGTTTTCTTTTCTTTGATGATGAAGCGGTGCAACCGGGCTTGCCCATATACCCAAAGCTATACAATAAGAAAGCTAAAGCCATACCTGAACCCGGACTTTATGCCTGCACACACTGTGCAGAAGTTTTACAGTTAGCACAGCAACAGGCTTGTAGTCGTTGTAATAAAGAGGAATGGGTAGCCGCAATTAGCGATAAGCGTATAAAATAGACTTGTTCACCAGTAAAATGATTTACGCCTGCACTACTGATCAAATTCGAAATTCGTTTCCTGCTGCAATAGGAGATCATATACCACATTTCCATTGCGGATAATGTAGAAAGTATCCATATCGTTTTGCTTGTATCGTATATAGGCAATCAGGTTTTTATTTTGGCCGTCTAAACCGGTAACACCACCTTTATACCGGCCATTGATTACTGCTGTTTCCTGATAAATGTAAACCGAATATAAATCATAATCTTCTAATTTTAAATATTTTACCTTTTGACTTACTTTTTTCTCCAGCCGTGCATAGCTTGATTGTTGGTAAGAAAAGCCGCCCGGGATGTAGAAATAGTCGATCCGGTTGAACTTTAGGCCTGATTTAAACTGATGCGCGCCAGGAGGTAGCGGTTTTAGTTCAAAGTTTTTAGGTTCAGGATTATTGCAGGCTGTAAACAGGGATAACAGAATCATCGGGTAAAAAAGAAGCCGTTTAATTTTCATATGCGAATATAATAATCTAAATGAGGTTGGCTTTGTATATCACAATAGAAAGAATAAGATACAAACCAACTTTTTTATTTTAATAAATAATTGCGCTTTCTCCATATCCGTTGAGCTATTCGTTATTTTTGCCCTGAACAATGGCTAAATGAATCATTTAAATGAAATCTGCAAACCATGCACAAATTGTTGTAGTATCTACTTTTTCTGACCTGGTGGATACCGTTTTTCGGGGCGACCTAAACGCAGCCTGCTGGCGAAGAGAACTTGAAGGTGATTTTAAAGAAATTGTATCTAAACTCGAACTTAAAGCAAACCTGACGGAAGTTTCTATGGATGATCTCCGGACGCTCAAACTTTCAGCACAGGGAAATTTAGCCAGAACGCAGATCATGAATGATTTTCAGCAATTAACGGATGCCGGGGCGTTACCTTCGCTGAATTTAATTAAAAGTTATGAGCGTGATGAGGAGTTTGATTTCATTTCAACAGATGTATACTCCTTCCATGTAGATCGTTCGGCTATTGGTACCGATACTTTTTTATGCACCTATTATGGGGCGGTTAGTGAGATCTTACCTAACCATCTGGCCGAACAAAAAGTGCTGGTGCCTGAGATTAGGCAAAAGCTCAGAGCACTACATCAGGGTACAGCAGCAGAATTTGAAAATTTTTTGACGGAGCATTACTTTGATCTGCATTATCAGGCCAAGGAAGGGGCAATGCCTGTAAAATTAGGATCAGGCCATTTATGGAGACTGGCGGTAGATCATCCTGCGCAGGCATGTTTACCCTGTATCCACCGTGCACCTCTTGAAAATGATGGAGAATACCGGTTATTGCTCATTTGTTAATTGGCTGGGTTATGTTTTTAAGGCGATTTAGCCACTAACAGCTTTTTTTCAGCTATCCGTTTATGGCCAACTACATCCAAAATATCCAAGGTATGTTTTTTATTCATATCATTCAGATATATTTGCATATGTTAAACAACGCCATCTTTTTGCCTGTTATTGTTATGGCTGGTATGGCTTATAGTATCTCGGCCAACAAACTGACTGTTCTGGCTGCCTGCACAGGTGCTACATTGGCCTGTTTGATTTATTCTGCAGCTGGTTACACCGGCGTTGCAATGATGAGTACATTTTTTATTTTAGGTTCTGCAGCCACGTCGTGGCAGCGGCATAAAAAGCAGGCATTTGCTACCGTTGCGGAAACTAAGAACGGGCGGACTGTACTGCAAGTACTGGCTAATGCCGGCGTTGCGGGTATAGCGGCTCTGGTGATTTTATTTTATCCTTCGTTTACTTATTTTATCATTCCGGCAATGGCCGCAGCCTTTGCCGCTGCTACCGCAGACACTTTGTCGTCTGAATTGGGAATCATTTATGGAAAGCGTTTTTATAATATCGTTTCGTTCCGGCCTGACTACCGCGGCATGGATGGTGTAATCAGCCTGGAAGGTACCTTGACCGGCGTTGTGGGCACTTGCATCATTGCTGCTATCTATGGGCTGGGATTTGATTGGAACCAGGATTTTTTCTTTATCATTATTGCCGGGACGTTGGGAAACCTGACGGATTCTGTACTGGGCGCCGTACTGGAGCGAAAAGGTATCATCGGTAATAATACGGTTAACTTTTTAAACACATTAACAGCAGCCTTGCTGTTTTTAGCGATGAAAATTATTTTCATTTAGAAACATGGTGAAAAATAGATGCAGTGAGGTGGTATCATTTACACCCTCTTTTTCAGATTGTAAATGCGCCAACAGCTTTAGATATCAATGTTTTTATCGCTTTCTTCATTGATTTGTAAAATCCCTCATTTATCCCGATCAAACTTTGTCTGAGCCGATTTATAATAAGCGTTTTTGTGATATTTATGTATTATTTAGTTCTGACAAGATCATGAAAAAAATCATTTTTGTTTCAGTGCTGGCAGCCTGTGGATGTTCAGGTTACGGCCAAACCTATCAACCGATTACCAGCAAAAATAAAACCTACCTGGAAACGCTGAAAGGTGTAAGTTATACCTACAAGCAAGGAGTGGTTACCCTAAAAAACAATGGTAATTACACTTTAGGCACGGTGAGTATTGTGGCTTCATCAAAAGTAGATAGTACCTTATTTGGTATTGCTTTATTTGAAGACGGCATTAACAAAGAAGAGACGGCTAAAGCTGAAGTTTACTTCACGACCGGCCGGGGAAAGAAAGTACATGAAGTGCCTTTAAAACAGATTGACCAAAAGAACCTGGTATTATCTTTTGATAAGGCTACCCGGGCGGTCAAATAATTGTTTTAAGGTTTTTCAAATTATTGATCTGAAATATCAGTATTGATAACGATAAGAACCAAGCGACCCTAACAGATCATAAATATTTAACACAGGATTAATAATCGGTATTTAGTTTTGTGGTATAAATATTTGGTTAGTATTTATAAGTTTAGGTTAGTTGATAAAAAAAGCCCGGATGGATATCCGGGCTTTTTTTATATGGCCGATGCGCAGCCTAACCGCAACTCAAGCTTTTGGTTACAATAAAAACGTTCAGTATAGACGGCATGTACGTTATTTCAATGCTGTTACCATATACACATTCTGACCAACCGCACCTTCGTAACCAAATACCAATTTATATTCGTAAAAAATTTCGATTTCGCTTTTAAAAGAATCAAACGATGGTATTTCTTTTGATGCATATTTCGGATCCCATTGAAATTTACTGCCAATTTTTAAAGTGGCTTTATTACCGTTGCTGGCATGGTTGCTGATTAATTGGCCAGGTGTGATGATGTTTTCCATATCTCAAATTTAAATGATCTTATCTCTAAATTTAACGCACAAGCAGCTGATTTGTTTTCTGGTGTAGTGTAACAATGATGAAAGCGTATTGGAAAATAAAAAAATGGTTTTAATTGGCCAGATCACTTTAGCATTTAGATAAAGTGGTATAAAAATACCACATCTCCTACATAAGCTGGCTTGGGTTGGTCTTTAATGACGAGTGTGGCCTGAATGGTTACTTTAGTAATTCCTCTTAAATTGCAAATATTCATAAGCTTAGCTTTTAATTGTACTTCGCTATCCACCAAAACGGGCTGACCAAATTTGAAACGTTCAATACCATAATTAATTTCCATTTTGATATTGCGTACATCTGCAATCTGCTTCCATAAATAAGGAATTAATGATAAAGTTAAATAGCCATGGGCAATTGTTGCCTTAAAAGGTCCTTCATTTTTAGCCTTTTCCGGATCCGTGTGTATCCATTGATGATCTAGGGTTGCATCAGCAAATCTATTGATCTGTTCCTGGTCTATAGTGTGCCATTGCGATACGCCCAATTCTTTACCTAGATAGGACTCGTACTCTTCGAAATTATTGATCACCAACATATTTTTATTTATAAAGTTTGTATTGCTTTGAAAATGCTTAGGCACAACAATTCATCAGGTATATAGTTTCATTTACTTTTCTATGACTAAAATTATTTAATACCTCAATCAGCTAACGGCTTATTTTTAAGGCATTAGGGCTCTTGTTGGCACGGAGCGAAAAGCACAAGTGAGACCTGGTTTGGTAATATATGTTAATACTTATGCTGAACTGGGATCACCATTGTATTATAAATACTGTCTAAATATTTTATTTGATATATTTAAATTAAAATTTAGATTTGTCTAAAATTATATTTAGATAAATCATTATGTGCATGAGATTCCTATTTACCTGTTGCCTTTGTTTTTTTATATCACTACATACCACTGCCCAAAAGGCAACCATTAAAGGTATAATTACTTCGGAGAATAAACCTTTGGAAGGTATCACCATTAAAATTTTAGGTACTAAAAGTTCAGCTAAATCAAATGGTACAGGCACTTATCAGTTAAATGTAATCCCTCCCGCGATTTGTGATCTCCATTTTTCAGGCATCGGTTATCAATCCAAAAAAGTTAGGGTCACGTTAACTGGAGATACTGCTTTTGTTAATGTCGAATTATTAAGTTTAGCTTCGAATTTAAACGATGTGGTCATTACCGGGGTAAACCGGGCCACACAATTACGGAAAAGCCCTGTGCCAATTGCCGTACTCTCTAAAAAATCAATGGACCAGAACGTGAACACCAACTTAATAGAAGCCATTGTGAAAGGAGTACCGGGCATTACGGCTGTTACCACCGGTCCAAACGTTTCGAAACCATTTATAAGGGGCTTAGGGTACAACCGTGTGTTAACTTTATACGATGGCTTGAGGCAGGAGGGGCAGCAATGGGGCGATGAGCATGGTATCGAAGTAGATGAATATGGGGTTACCAGGGCAGAGGTAATAAAAGGACCGGCCAGTTTAACCTATGGTTCTGATGCATTGGCTGGGGTAATTAACATGATTCCCTCTGCGCCTAACTTTGAAAATGGAAAGTTAAAAGGCGACTTTACCGCAAATTATCAAACTAATAATGGAATGATCGGTTCGTCGCTTGGCCTCGCTTACATTAACAATGGTTGGAAATACACCTTCAGGGCTACCGGGAAAACGGCACATAACTACCGGAACAAAATTGATGGATGGGTTTATGGAACAGCTTTCCAGGAATACAATTTATCGGCCAGTGCCAGGGTGGATAAAGCCTGGGGCTCTTCTAAAACAGCCATTACCTATTACGATAACCTAATGGAAATTCCCGATGGCAGTCGGGATTCTTTATCAAGAAAATTTACCCGGCAGGTTTTGGATGATGGAGACGATATTAAAAACAGGCCGATTGTACCGGAAAGTGATCTTCAGACCTATGCCATTAATCCTTTGCATCAACACATCCAACACTACCGGTTTTACAATGCCAGTCAGTTTAAATTCGGGACGAGTGATTTAAATGTATTAATTGGCGGGCAACAGAGCGTCAGGAGAGAATATAATCATCCTACCTGGCCAATGCAGCCGGGGCTTTACGTGGTGTTAAATACTTTTAATTACGATTTTAAATACAACCTGCCCGATTTAGCTGGTGTAGAAAGTACGGTTGGGCTTAACGGAATGTACCAGGCAAACAGGAGCAAAAATGCAACAGATTTCCCTATCCCGGATTATGATCTTTTTGATATCGGCGCATTTTACTTTGCAAAGAAATCGATCGGTAAGGTAGATATTTCCGGAGGAATCCGGATCGACAGAAGAAATATCAAATGGGAAAATTTTTATGTAGGCACAAACGGGCAGACAGGTTTTGATCAACAGGTAAGTGTAGATAACCCGACCGGCAAATTGCAGTTTCCATCATTTACCAAAAACTATTATGGATTATCCGGCAGTTTGGGCTTAACCTACAATATTTCAGAGCGTTTTATGATTAAAGCCAACATCGCAAGGGGATACCGGGCGCCTAATATTACCGAAATCGGTTCTAACGGACTGGATCCGGGTGCGCATATTGTATACTTAGGCAACAGGACGTTTAAACCCGAATTTAATCTGCAGCAAGATCTGGGTTTAATCGCCGCTTTAAAAGATGCTGATATCAGTATAGAGTTGTTTCATAACCATATTCAAAATTACATTTATCAATCTCGTTTAACCGATGCCAATGGCGATCCGGTGGTAATTGTTCCTGGAAACCTCACTTATCAGTATCAACAATCGAAAGCCAGGCTATATGGTGCAGAGATTTCCATCAATTTGCACCCAACCGCATGGGAATGGCTTAGTTTCAATAATAGTTTAGCCTATACAGTAGGATTAAATCAAAACCGGGAGTTGTTGAATCAACACGGTCATGAGGCCAGGTACCTGCCTTTTATCCCGCCTTTACAGGTTCGATCTGAAATCAAAGCAACCGCACAAAAACCGATAGGCGGCCTTTTTACTCAGCCCTACATCAAAGTTGATGTGGCCTTTTTTGCCGATCAGGACAGATTTTATGCGCTTGATCATACAGAAACTTTCACAGCTGGATATACGTTGATAAATGGTGGAATAGGATCAACATTAAAAACAAAAAAAGGGAGAACCATCTGTGATCTTTTTATTCAGGCCGATAATGTTTTTAATATGGCCTATCAGTCCAATCTAAACCGGTTGAAATATTTTGAATATTATAACCAATCGGCTAACGGACGTTCGGGGATTTACAATATGGGCAGGAATTTGAGTTTCAAAGTGATTATTCCGATTTAGGAGCAGAAAATAATGATTAAGTATGGTATGATCGGTTTTAAATAAAGGTTTGTGCATCCTCGTATACTTATTCTTTCACTAACGCTGGCTGATTTACCATATACGTTATTGTAGAAATATAAGCTTTTATGTTTCTTATATTTCTGAATACTTTTTGCCAAAAAAAACAGCTGATTTTATCATATAAGACATTTTAGAAATATAAGTTTATATGTTTCTTATATTTCTCATATGGTTTGATATATTAGGAAATGAGCGTTCGTGGTTCTTGTCGGCTTACAGCCCTGCTTTACGCTTTACTTCGTTGCACTTCGTGTTCGCTCCAATCAGGTTTAGAAACAGGGGGTTGTGCGCCCTGCAAGCCCACATTTGGAATGCTGCATTGGCCATTTACAGCGATACCCTGCAGCAACGAGATTACGAGGCGGCGAAGCGGATAAGCGGAAAACGGGAGGGACGATAATTGTTTTTTACAAGCCTTGCGCTCCAAAGAAATGACACTTTTTAATCAGGAAATGAGCGTTCGTGGTTCTTGGCGGCTTACAGCCCTGCTTTACGCTTTACTTCGTTGCACTTCGTGTTCGCTCCAATCAGGTTTAGAAACAGGGGTTTGTGTGCCCTGCAAGCCCACATTTGGAATGCTACATTGGCCACTTACAGCGATACCCTGCAGCAACGAGGTTACAAGGCAGCGAAGCGGATAAGCGGAAAACGGGAGAGACGATAATTGTTTTTTACAAGCCTTGCGCTCCAGATTTGTAAATATATTTTCAATATCTACTTCTATTAATAATTGTTATAGGGTATTAACCAATTTTTGGGACGACTGTAGCTCATTTTTCCTATCTTTATCTTGAAGCATCAGACAGTAAAACAGCTACATTTATGGAAGCCTCATTGAGCGAGCAGCGACTAAATTTTTTAAGACAATCAATTGGCAAAGTTATTACGGGTTCGCCTTCTAACTTCATGAATTGGCTGGCACCGGTTTTAATTAAAGCAGAGTATGGGATTTTGGTTTGCCAATATACGATCCGTAAAGAAATGACCAATCCCTATCAAATTTTGCATGGCGGTGTAACGGCTGGCATTATTGACGACCTGATCGGTGCAACGGTTTTTACGATGGGATTAAATGAGCGTTATACAACTGTAAATAATTACATCGATTATTTTGCCACGGCAAGTGAAGGCGACGAAATAATTGCGGAAACCTCGATCGTAAAAAGAGGACGCACGATTTTAAATCTGCAATGTGAAATCTCTTTGCCGTCGAAAAAACGTTTAATCGCCAAAGGTTATTCGAACATGTTAAACATAGGTTAAAATAAAACACAACGCTTAAGAATAACTTGTTGATTCCTTCATATTAACAAAACATTCTCATTTATATATTGTTGTAAATTAACCTAAAATATAATGAGCCATGTTAGAAAATTATTCCACCCTGCAATTTGACGTGAGAGGCAAAATTTTTAAGGGATTTTGCATGCGTATTCAAGATGATTTTCATGAAACTTATGCGGTAATTTTAGACGGTTACCATTCTTTCTGTATCTGGTTAGATAACAAGTCTGAGAAATGGTGCGCCTCGAAAAATGCAGTGATAGATCCAGATGCAATTGACGAAATCATCAATAGGATATCACCTCAAGCTTCCTGCTAGTAGCACACCATACCTATACGAAGCATAAGTTATTTTTTTTTAGAGATATTATAATCCCTGTTAGTTGAATTTCTGACCGGGATTTTTTGTGTTGTTTTACTTTATTGTCATTCTGAACGCAATGAAGAATCTCTATAAAAAGCAAAATATGAAAGCTATAATTCCGATAGCGCAGCAACGGTTGAAGGGCTTGGTAACTAGCCGCCCCGGTAAATAATAAACTGATTACTAAATTAACAATAACCAATTTACCAATGATCCGTTTACCAATGACCTATAAACCATACTTAAGCAAAGAACATGTAACTAAGTGCAATTGCCGTACAAACGCCAACCAAATCGGCCAGTAGCATGGAGCCGATGGCATAACGCGTATTTTTTATTCCAACAGCACCAAAATAAACCGCAACCACATAAAATGTAGTATCAGAAGCACCCTGGAAAACTCCTGAAAGTTTACTCGCAAATGAATCTGGTCCGCTTGATATCATTGTACTTACCATCATACCACGTGCCGCGCCACCACTTAAAGGCCTGATTAAGGCGGTGGGTAAGGCATCCACAAATTTGGTATCGGCACCAAAAAATACGAACATGCTCTTAATTCCACTCATCACCACATCAAAAGTTCCGCTGGTTCTCAGCATGCTTACCGCAACCAAAATACCAACCAGATAGGGAATAATCTTCAATGCGGTTTCAAAGCCACCCTTGGCACCATCAATAAAAGCATCAAAAACGTCTATTTTTTTATATAACGCGCCCAGTACAATCAATAAAAAGATCAATAAAATGATCCCGCCACTTAATAAGCCGGAAAATGATTTTATACTCTCTGCATTTAATTTGCTAACATACCAAACCAGCAAACCTATTACAGCCGATATGCCCAATACCCAGGTGATGATTACTGGTTGAAGTAAATTTATTTTTTGTTTAAAGGATACAATCAGCATGGCCGCCATGGTACCTACAAAAGTGACAATTAAACAGGGAATAAAAATATCGGTAGGGTCTTGCGCATTCTGGGTAGACCTGATGGCGATTACACTAACCGGAATCAGGCATAAACCGGCCGCGTGCAGGCATAAAAACATAATCTGTGAGTTGCTCGCCACGTCTTTATTGGGATTCAGCTCCTGCAAGCTTTCCATTGCCTTGATGCCAAATGGTGTAGCTGCATTATCTAAACCTAATAAATTAGCCGAGAAATTCATGATCATATGTCCCATAGACGGGTGCCCCTTGGGGATTTCGGGAAAAAGCTTCGAAAAAAAAGGGCCGATAATTCTGGATAACAAACGGATGCCGCCTGCCTTTTCGGCAATGCTCATCAGGCCCATAAATAAAGCCAATGTGCCGATTAGCTTAATACAAAGGTCAACAGCAATCCAGCAGGTTTCGATGATACCATCTAACTTTAAAGGATTTAAGGGATCGGACGATTTGCCGATGACCATCCAGTTAAAGATATCGCTGTGTCCGAAAAAGAAACATTTAATACTGGCTACAACAATAGCGATAATAATAAATGCCGACCAGATTCTGCTTAATGCCATTAGGATTGTTTAGTTTTATTTGATGCGTGAAAATAGTTTTTTTAAGCCGAAATTCATAGGAATCGTTGCGCTATTTATGTTCTTCATGCTGAACTTGTTTACAGCATCTTTCTTGCTGAATAGACCGAAACATAAATTGCCTTCGGCGATCGCTCAGGCTACCATTGACGTTAATTTTTAATTATTTGATAATTAGTCACTTATGAAATATGCATTTCCATCCAACATGGCCTTCGCACTGGGTCTCCGTTCTACTTAAGTCCGGCCTAACAAATTTTTCGGACTGCACCGACCAAGCCCTATTACTGGCTTTGAAAGAAAAATTTTCAGCCGGCATTTTTTGTTACTTTTTGATGCCAAAAAGTAAGAGCCCTTCGGCGGCGGTGAGCCGAGACAAGACTGTGCTGTATGGCATAAGAAATCAGTTACGTCATTTATATTGATTTTTATACCATAAATTATTCCTCAGGATGACAATGCAGTATTTTATGATGCAGCCTCTTTTTTTAAAATAAAACCAAACTGCCTCAGCTTTCAACATGTTCTATAACGGAGGGGGCATTGACAAGGGGAAATATCATTTACAGATTATAGAGGCAAATTCTTCAGCCAGCTCATAATAATTATAAATCAACTTAAAGATTATGGAAAACAAAAAAACAGATTCCGAGACACCGCATGAGGATAAAGTAGGCGTTATTCCGGTCTCTCAGTTAGAGGGAAGCGATGCTGATACCGTTCAGCAAGATGATGATGCAGGAGAGAAACTGGCTGAACAAACCAAAAAATCTGATTCTGACGCAGATGAGCAAACCACTGAAAGTCAAACTGACTAAACGGATTATTATTTACACTGGTTTCCACTAACCTAAAATACCTATGATGGAAAATACAAAACATTTTGCCCTGATTACCGGGGCAAGTAGCGGCATTGGTTATGAACTGGCCAGGCTTTTTGCAAAAGATCATTTCAATCTAATCATTGTTGGACGAGAAGAGGCCAGCCTGCAGCGTGCTGCAGTAGTGCTTGAAGAACAGGGAGCTGAAGTCATAACCATTACTGCCGACCTTTTCGACCCCAATGCAGCTTTTAATTTATATGAACAGATAAAAGCTAAAAATATACAGATCGATGTATTGGTTAACGATGCCGGGCAAGGCGTTTATGGTAAGTTTATTGAAACGGATCTTAATCAGGAACTGGACATTATCCAGCTGAATATCTCCTCTTTGGTAACCTTAACCAAGTTATATGTACGCGAAATGGTGGCGCGTGGAAGCGGAAAAATCTTAAATGTTGCTTCAATTGCAGGAAAAGTTCCCGGGCCCTATCAGGCCGTTTACCATGGAACGAAAGCATTTGTGCATTCCTTTACTGAGGCTGTCCGTGCAGAAATTAAAGATACAGCAGTGACCATCACCTCTTTATTGCCGGGGCCTACAGATACCGACTTTTTTAGAAAAGCCGATATGCTGGATTCGAAAGCGGTACAGGAAGGAGAACTTGCTGATCCTGCAGATGTGGCGAAAGATGGTTATGAGGCCATGATTGCCGGGAAGGATATGGTCATATCCGGGTTTAAAAACAAATTACAGGTTGCCGTGGGAAATATAACACCTGACAGTATGCTGGCAGAACGGACCGGTAAACAACAGGAGCCAGTGGATAAATCATAATATTTATCCTATTATTAAATTTGGCAGTGTCGTCATGCTCAGCTAGGCTGCGCATCTTAATGATTCGGTTGGGACTTACTTATTTGCCTTTCTATCGAATTAAGATTAGCTTCGCTGAGCACCTTAAGGTTCCCAATTTTCACTTATCATGTAGACACATCTTTTGGTTTTTTTTTATACGCTTTGCTAGCTTGCTTTAATAGATTACAGGTTTTATCGAAGAACTCCGTCAATCCCAAGGGCCGGAGATATCAAAAAAACAGTTGCACGAAAGAACAAATAGCATTACCAAACCTTAAACGCAGTGGTTTTGTGTTCATCATACTAATTTAATTGCTAAAGAGAATTGAACACAAAACGAAGTGCCGCTGTTTTTTTGATGTGAGTGTGGTTGTGAGAAAGGCCCCTAGCTGGATTGACAAAGCGCTTTGGGTACTTTGGCGCTCCAAAATGCGTAGCATTCTTGAGCACAGCTAAAACAACTACGACAGCGAAAAACTACCATGCCCCCGCGGCATAGAGCGGAAAAACAATATTTTTGTTGAAAATAATTTTTCCTAATCAATGGCATTAATATTAAGAAAAATGCTGACCACAAAGTAGCTACGAGGCAATTAACAACCATATTTCTACTTGTAAAGTAAATCCGAGCTATCGAAACAGCATGACGATTGCCTTAGAAATACGTGCTAAAGAACGAATAATGGCTAACAGAAATGCGTGCACACGATAGGTTTTCACGGGAATGACGATCTTTCCTCTCAAAATATTATTTTGCCAAAATCTCCGAAATCATTTCTGATACAGACTCTTCTACCCGCCTGAACGGGCAGGTGCAAGACGATACCATTGACAAAATCCACCGGCGATCGCCATTGCAAAAAGGAAAACCGAAGCCTGCCTCAAACGGGCTTCGTCGGCGTAAAAAGCCTTCTCGCAATGACGATTTTTAATAGGTAGGTAATTACCTTATAGTTAGCTGCTTTTAAGGTTGCCCGTTTCCTCCTGCGGCGCCATAAATCTGACCGGTTGAAAAACTGGCGTCGTTTGCAGCAAGTTGAACATAAATCGATGCCAGTTCAGCAGGCTGTCCGGGTCTGCCCAGCGCAGTATCTTTACCAAATTCTTTAAGTTTCTCTGGGGTTGAACCACCCCCCATTTGTAATGGCGTCCAGATCGGGCCAGGTGCAACGCCATTTACCCGGATGCCTTTAGGGCCGAGTTGTTTGGCAAGAGATTTTACAAAATTTGTGGTAGCAGCTTTGGTTTGTGCATAATCATAAAGATCGGGTGACGGGTCGGTTGCCTGTACCGAGGTGGTTCCAATGATAGACGAGCCTGGTTTCAAATGTGGCAAGGCTGCTTTAATTATCCAGAACGGGGCATATATGTTGGTTTTTATCGTCCAGTCGAACTGCTCGCTGGTTAAATCAGCAAGCGAAGGTGTGCTTTGTTGTCTTGCGGCATTACTAATCAGGATATCAAGCCCACCCAGCTGACTTACAGCGGTATCAACCAGCTTTTTACAAAAGGCCTCATCCCTGATATCGCCAGGAATGGCAACGGCTTTACGGCCGGACTTTTTAATCAGCTCAACTACTTCTTTCGCATCTGGCTCCTCCTGTGGCAGATAATTAATGGCCACATCTGCGCCCTCTCTGGCATAGGCAATGGCTGCGGCTCTCCCCATGCCAGAATCGCCACCGGTAATCAGTGCTTTTCTACCCATCAGTCTTCCCGAGCCCTTATAACTGGTTTCACCATGATCAGGCCTAGGCTCCATTTTACTGGCTAATGCCGGCCATGGTTGATTTTGATGGTTAAAAGGTGGTCGCGGATACTTGGTTGTAGGATCTTCGAGCGGGGCCAGTGGCGAATAATAGCTTTCGCCAACTGTTGCTGCAGTTAGTGTGGGTGCAATGGCCATACTGGCCAGTCCGATGCCGAGACCGCCGAGCGCCTCGCGTCGTGTAAATGTTTTTTTTCCGTCCATGATGATGTTTTTAACAGGTATAGATATAACCAAATAAAATTTTAGAAGGTTTGGCTTTTTTAAAGATTAATAAACAAGCCTGCCACGGCTAAAACTTTTGAGGCATTTTTCTTGTTTTTTGCTAAAGTCTTCAATGGAAATAGATATACGACAGAGAAAAATAGGATTAAATTTTAAGGAGAACGGGGCCGCAGAAATTCGGCTTTGGGCACCATTGGCCGCGCAGGTTTCTATCTTAATAGATGCACGCAAACTGACTTTATCATTATTCGACGAAGGCTATGGCTATTGGTACCTGCAAACAGACCAGATTGGCAGGAGCGATAAATATTGCTTCAAAATTACGCCTTCAACAGGCGGAAAAGCCCTTGAACGTGCAGATCCAGCTTCTTTATTTCAGGAAGACGGACCTAAAGGATTATCAACCGCTTTTGATGTAAATGCTTTTGGATGGACGGACACCGATTGGAAGGGTGTAGACTTAAAGGATCATATCATTTACGAACTCCATACCGGAACCTTTACACCAGATGGAGATTTCGCCGCTATCGAAACTAAACTCGATTATCTGGTAGAACTTGGCATTACAGCGATAGAAATTATGCCGGTAGCACAATTTTCCGGAAACAGAAACTGGGGCTATGATGGTGTATTCCCATTTGCAGTGCAAAATACATATGGCGGACCTTCAGCCTTGCAACATTTGGTTAACGCCTGCCATGCTAAAGGTTTGGCCGTCATTTTAGACGTCGTTTATAACCATGTAGGGCCGGAGGGGAATTATTTTTCCGACTTTGGCGAATATTTTACTGATAAGTATCATACACCATGGGGCAAAGCGATTAATTTTGACGATGCAAACTGCGATGCCGTACGCCATTTTTTTACCGAAAATGCCTTAATGTGGTTCAGGGATTTTCATATTGATGCCCTCAGGCTGGATGCCGTACATGCCATTAAAGATCTGAGCCCGGTCCATATTTTATCCGAGATTAAAACCTATACCGATAAACTGTCTGAGATTAGCGGCAGACCTTACCAGTTAATTGTTGAACTTGATTTAAATGATGAACGTTACATCCGGTCTCAAAGCGAATATGGCTATGGTATGGATACCCAATGGGTAGATGAATTTCATCATGCCCTTCGGGTTTGTACAGGTCAGGCAAAAGAAGGTTATTATTCCGATTTTAGCGGGGTAGCCGATCTGGCCAAATCTTACCAGGATGCTTATGTGTATACCGGCCAGTACTCTCCACATCGGAAAAGAAAGTTTGGAATGCCTTTACAGCAGGTTTCAGGAGCTAAATCTATTGTTTTCTCACAAAATCACGATCAGGTGGGCAATCGTATGCTGGGCGAAAGAAGCAGTAACCTGGTCAGTTTCGACATGTTAAAGGTAATGGCGGGGGCTGTTTTTTGTAGCCCGTTTCTACCCTTGATATTTATGGGCGAAGAGTGGGCAGAAACCAATCCTTTCCAGTTTTTTGTAAGCCATAGTGATGAAGAACTGATTGACGCGGTAAGAAAAGGAAGAAAGGCAGAGTTTGCCGCTTTCCATACCCAAGGCGAAACACCTGACCCCCAGGCCGTGTCTACTTTTGAACGTTCCAGACTCGATTGGGAAAAAACAAGTGAACAGCACCACCAGGTTATGCTCAACTATTATAAAACATTAATTGCATTGCGTAAACAAAATCCTGTGCTGGCCAATCTGGATCGCAAAAATGTAAATGCAAAGGCCTTTTCAGAAAAAAACTGTCTCATACTAAAACGCTGGAAAGGTAAAGATGAAATTCTGGTCGGCTTAAATTTTTCTAAACAAATACAAACTATATCCATTGATCCCGAATTTCACAAGGCCTTGGTATTATTAGATTCTTCCCTCATAAAGTGGAACAGCCCAAATCAAGAATCAAACCATATTGCGGCCAAAGGCCAGCTTAATTTATTTCCCGAATCCATTCTTATTCTTTACAAAGCAGATGCATAGACCAATTTCTACCTACCGGATCCAGTTTCACAAAGATTTCAACTTTAAATCGCTTGATCAAATTATCCCTTATCTAATCGAACTGGGGATCGGGACTTTATACGCTTCGCCAATTTTTGAGGCCATGCCGGGAAGCACACACGGCTACGATGTAGTGAATCCCCTGAAGATAAATCCAGAGATTGGCACAGAGACAGAATTGCTTCAGATTTCAAAAAAGTTAAAGGCTGCCGGCATCAGCTGGCTTCAGGACATCGTGCCTAACCATATGGCCTTCCATCCGGATAATGCCTGGTTAATGGATGTGCTGCAAAAAGGAAAAAACTCAGATTTTGCAAACTTTTTTGATATTGATCTGCAAAAAGGGGATGGCCGTTTGATGGTCCCTTTTCTAGGCGAAGACCTGGAAGAAGCGATTACAACACAGAAATTAAAGTTGCAGGCCATTAAGGGCAAATATTACCTTAATTACGGAGAATCAAACTGGCCGGTTAGTGCAGAAACGTCAACAGCCCTTTCGAAACAAAATCTGGATGACATAAATGGCGATGCTGAAGCTTTAACTCAAATTGTTCAAAACCAGCATTACCGCTTATGCAACTGGCAGGAAACCAACTATAACATCAACTATCGCCGGTTTTTTACCGTTAACGCCCTGATCTGCCTGAATATGCAACATCAGGAAGCCTTCGATCTTTATCATAGTTATATTTTTGAATTGATAGATAAAGGTATTTTCCAGGGCTTGCGCATCGATCATGTGGATGGACTTTACAATCCTGAAGAATATGTGAAACGACTCCGGAAAGTGGTAGGTAATGACATCTATATCGTGGTAGAAAAAATTCTCGAACACGGTGAAGTGTTACCGCAAACGTGGAAATTACAGGGAACAACTGGTTACGACTTTTTGGCAGCATTAAACAATCTTTTAACCAATAAAGCGGCAGAGAAGTCTTTCAACAAGCTTTACCAGGAAGTAACCGGCAAAAAGCTTGATCCGGCCAAGCTGATTTACGAGAAAAAAAGCAATATTTTGTTTAAGCACATGCAAGGCGAACTGGATAATTTATTTGATAGTTTTCTGGCGCTTGAACCGGCTGAGTTTTCAGGTATTAACCAGGCCGATCTAAAAAGGGCGCTCGCTGAAATGCTGATTGCCATGCCTGTATACCGGTATTATAACTATCGCTTTCCCTTAGCGGAAGAAGAAGCAACTCATGTTCAAAATCTGCTTAAACCACTTCTTCACCATAAAAAGCTGGCTGGAGCAGGAGAACTATTGACCAAAATCTTTTTGGAACTTCCAAAAAAGAAAAACGTTGACTTCAACAACAGGTTAAGTCACTTTTTTCAGCGCTGTATGCAGTTTACCGGACCATTGATGGCCAAAGGGGTAGAAGACACTGCCATGTTTACCTACAACCGTTTTATAGGCCATGCAGAAGTGGGCGACGCACCAGACGCTTTTGGAATGACGGTAGATGAGTTTCATGATGAAATGTATAAACGGCAGCAAGACTGGCCATTTAGCATGAATGGAAGCTCCACTCACGACACCAAAAAAGGAGAGGACGTAAGGGCAAGATTAAATGTACTTACTGACCTGCGGGAAGAGTGGACCATATTGGTGCAGCAGTTAAGAAAGATTTTTGCTACCCTACAGGAAAAAAATACAGCTTTCAAGCAACTACACGATAACGATATTTATTTAGTGCTGCAAACCATTATCGGTGCTTTGCCCTTTCATGAAGATGATGATGCTGAAATCGAAAACCGTTTGGCAGAATTTATTGTAAAGGCATTAAGAGAATCTAAAAAGCGGTCAGATTGGGCAAATCCAGATGAAGATTATGAGAACAAACTTACTGAATTTTCGCAGCTTATCTTAACTGAGCCGCAGGAGAGCAATCGTTTAATCAGAAATTTTTTAAAGCGAATCGCTGATTTTGCGGTCATCAATAGCTTAACGCAGCTTACCCTTAAATTTACTTGCCCGGGTATCCCTGACATTTACCAGGGAACGGAATTATGGGATTTAAGTCTCGTTGATCCTGATAACCGAAGGCCTGTTGATTATGCGGAGAGGACAAACTTGCTGTCCTCATTTGACAACCAGCTAGATTTTAAAAAACTGTTGAAAGAAAGATCTTCGGGGAAGATAAAAATGTGGCTCACCCAAACCTTGCTGGGGATCAGAAAAGCGGAGGCCAATATTTTCGAACGCGGGGCATACCTGCCTTTGCGGGTTCAGGGTAAGTATAGCCAGCATATCTGTGCTTTTGCCAGGGAATATAAAGCGGAATGGATAGTCACAGTGGTTCCTTTAGGTTTTGCAAAATGCTGTAAAAATCAAAATGTAACAGCCATTAATTTTGATTGGGAAGACACCGAAGTGCTGTTGCCAAATGAGGTGCCATTGGGCTGGCAAAACCTGCTAACCGGGAAAAAAGAATATAAGGATCCTTTACATAAGGGTATCCGGATCAGCCAATTGTTTAACCAGGTTCCATTGGCATTGATTAAGTTCATTCCCGAAGATAATCAGCGTGGTGCAGGTGTGCTGATGCACATTACTTCGTTGCCATCCCCTTTTGGTACCGGCGATTTGGGTCCGGGTGCCTATCAGTTTATAGATTTTCTTGCTGCATCACGCCAACGATACTGGCAGGTTTTACCGCTTAACCCAACCAAAAAAGAAACGGGCTATTCGCCCTATTCCAGCAGTTCTTCAATGGCAGGAAATACAATGCTCATCAGTCCTGAGCGCTTGTTCGAAGAAGCACTTTTAAACAAGAGTGATCTGGATGCTGCTATGCTGCCAGAAACAGGGCCGATAGATTTTGATCAAACAGAAAAAAAGAAACAGCAGGTATTGCGTCAGGCTTATCAACTGTTTAAAACCAGCGCCGATGAAAATCTGGTAAAAGAATTTAACCTGTTTTGCAAAACTGAGGAAAGCTGGTTGGCTGATTTTTCTGTTTATACCTGCATCAAGGAACATTTTAAGGGTAAAGAATGGTTTAACTGGTCAGAAAAGTATAAATTTAAAGATCCACAAACCATTGCTGACTTTGAAAAAAACAATCAGGCGGAAATAGAAGAAATAAAATGGAAGCAGTTTGTTTTCTATCGCCAATGGTACCATTTAAAAGAATACGCCCATGCGAAAGGTATAAGCCTGATCGGCGATCTTCCGTTTTACCTTGATTACGATTCAGTTGAAGTATGGGCGCAGCGCGAAAACTTTTTACTGGATAAAAGCGGGAATATGACCGTAGTCGCTGGTGTTCCTCCTGATTATTTTAACGAAAAAGGCCAGCTTTGGGGCATGCCGATATACCATTGGGAAAAGATGAAAACCGACGATTTTAAGTGGTGGGAAAACCGGTTAAGAAAAAACCAGCAGCTGTTTAACCTGCTCCGTTTAGACCATTTTATTGCCTTTTCTACTTACTGGCAGGTTGCGGCAGGTAGTGAAGATGCTGTTGAAGGGGTATGGAAGCCCGGAGTTGGTGCCTCATTTTTTAAAATAATAGAAAGGAAATTAGGTGAACTTAACTTTATCGCGGAAGATCTGGGCGAAATTTCACCAGCAGTGGAACAGTTGAGAACGCAATTTCGATTACCCGGGATGAAAGTACTGCAATTTGCATTTGGCGAAGATTTGGCAGGATCGCTGCATATCCCACATCAGTTTGGTTCGGCAGATTATATCGTTTACACCGGAACGCATGATAATAATACCACTTTAGGCTGGTTTAAAACTGAAGCGGATTCAAATGTTAAAGAGCGGCTTTCCAGATATGTTGGCTCAGCCGTTAATGAAAAGAATGTCAATGCTACGTTGATTAGGCTCTGTTACGCTTCCATTGCCAAATTGGCCATTGTTCCTGTGCAGGATATCCTGCAGCTGGATGAAAAAGCTCGCATGAACGTGCCAGGCGAGGCTACCGGAAACTGGACGTGGAGGGCCGATAAAAATTTTATAACGGAAGAAACGATAAACTGGTTGAGCGCAGAAACCGAACTTTATGGACGTTAAATATCTTTAACATATCGTAACGGCAACGATGTTTTAAATACCAAAATTTTTAAGAAAGCTGGTTAAAATATAATAGAATACCTGGCTAAGGTGGTTGTCTTTTAAAGAATATGCAGTGAAATATAAAAATGGCACAAGATTCCTCTTAGAATAAGATAAATGTCATTAAAACAGCTCTTTTTTAAATATATTATCAATTTTAAATGGCATCTAAATTAATAATTATATATTTGCAGCCTTGAAAGTAAGTAATGTCTAAACCTCTTAATCAGAGATTTAAATGTTACTTAGAACCAAGCCATAGGAATAAGGCTTTTTTAATTTTTTGAAGACAACCTAAACAACCTGAATGCTTAATTTAGTTCTCTTTGGCCCTCCAGGGGCGGGTAAAGGCACCCAATCTGAAAAGCTGATTGCAAAATATCAGTTGGTACACGTTTCAACAGGCGATCTTTTTAGAGCACACGTTAAAGGAGAAACCGAACTGGGAAAAAAAGTGAGTCAATTGTTGGCCGACGGGGAATTGGTTCCTGATGCCATTACCATTGCCATGCTTGAGGAAGAAGTAGATAAAAATCCTGATGCCAAGGGATTTGTGTTTGATGGATTTCCGCGTACTGTTCCACAGGCAAAAGAGCTTGATTTATTTTTAGAGCGTAAAGGCAGTAAAATAGCCGGCGTTATTGCTTTAGATGTTGATCAGGAAGAACTGACCAAACGTATTGCTGAACGCCATAAAATTAGTGGCCGTCCGGATGACGATGCCGAAAAACTGAAAAAACGGATTGCAGAGTATTTTGATAAAACCATTCATGTATTGCCTTATTACGAAGCACAGGGAAAATTGAATAAAGTAAATGGAATTGGTGAAATTGAAACCATTTACAACGAGCTTTGCGCGGTAATTGACCAGTACAAGGTTTAATTAAAAATACCAATTATCAGGTATCAGATAAAATGCCTCAGGATTAATTTTAATACCTGATATCATTTCAAAAACATATAGGGAGTTATAATGTTAAAAGCGTTATAACTCTTTAGTTTTAAAGGAATTGTTATTTTAACTTTCCATTATTAAACATTACAGTAGTAGATTATGTCACAGGGTTCAAATTTCGTAGATTATGTAAAAATTTGTTGTCGTTCCGGTAAAGGCGGCGCAGGTTCAGCACATTTACATCGTGATATTTTAACGTCAATGGGTGGGCCTGACGGTGGTGATGGCGGTCGCGGCGGCCACATTATCGTTAAAGGCAGTATCCATATCTGGACATTATTACACCTTAAATACCGTAAACATATTATTGCCGAAGATGGAGGTGCAGGTGGTAGTTCGCATAAATCCGGTAAACAGGGCAAGGATGAGATATTGGAAGTTCCGTTGGGTACCATTGCCAAAGATGCAGAGACCGGAGAGATCCTTTTCGAAATTACCAAAGATGGAGAAACCAAGATTTTAACACCTGGCGGACGTGGAGGTTTGGGTAATGCACATTTTAAAAATGCGGTGCAGCAAACACCTCGTTTTGCACAACCAGGTGAGCAAGGGCAGGAAGTATGGAACATTTTGGAGCTGAAAGTTTTAGCCGATGTGGGCCTTGTTGGTTTCCCTAATGCGGGAAAATCTACTTTACTTTCTGTCGTTTCTGCGGCCAAACCAGAAATAGCCGATTATCCGTTTACCACTATTGTTCCCAACCTGGGTATTGTAAGTTACAGGGGCGGAAAATCATTTGTGATGGCCGATATTCCGGGCATTATCGAAGGCGCATCAAAAGGCAAAGGTTTAGGGTATCGTTTCCTACGTCATATTGAGCGTAACTCGGTGTTATTGTTTATGGTTCCGGCCGATACCAGTCGCTCCATCAAAGAAGAATATGCCATCCTTAAAAGTGAGCTGGAATCCTACAATCCGGAATTAATGCAAAAACCGCACGTTTTAGCCATTACCAAATCAGATATGCTGGATGAAGAGCTGATGGAAGAAATGAAGCAGGATCTGCCTGATATTCCATCCATATTTATATCCTCAGTAGCTGAAAAAAATATTTTAGAGCTGAAAGATATGCTTTGGAAAGCTATTGAAGGGTAAAGTGGTTAATGTGTTTAGCGGTCATTTGTTTAGTGATTTGTATTTTGCAATTCACCTAATGACCAATAAACCAATGACTAATGAACTATTAGCCTGCTAAGCTCGCAAACGGTCAACCGCCAAACCAACCCATTCTTTTAAGATATATTGCCATTGGGTTAATGCACCGGCATCGGGCATGTAATAATCAGAGATATCATACTTTTCCTTTCCAATGTAATCTGTAGGGTAATAATCTAATTTCCTGTTAAAAGCCTTATCAAAAATCATTTTTGAACGGGGGATATGCCATGCACTTGTAATGACCAATATGGATGCATTTGGCTGGTTTTTGGTAACCAACGCTGCACTATATTTTGCGTTTTCTATCGTGTTTTTGCTTCTGTTTTCAATTACGATCGATGAATCCTGAACCCCAATACTTTTCAGATACTTTAAAGTCATATCCGCTTCGATAGATTCAGTTCCAATTAATTTCCCAGAACCTCCGCTGATGAGGATTTTCTTGATCACACCAGTTTTTAATAAATAAATCGATTGTATTAACCGATCACCTCTATCGCTAACAGCTAATTCACCCCTTTGTGTAGATTTTGAGAAACCACCTAATAAAATGCCAACATCGTATTTTTTTGGTGCCGGATATTTAGCTTCATACAGATTATAGATTTTTCCGATAATGAAACCGTTCGAGAAAATAAACAATAATGCAGTAGCAATGATGAAAAGTCTGTTTCGGCGCTGCTGTTTTTTAGAGAAAAGAGCAAACAGTAATACTGCAAAAATACAGATGATGGGTTGCAGCAGAAAGATTAAAATTTTAGAAAGAATAAAAATCATAATTGGCAAAATAATCTCGTAAAACTAAGATTATTTTGCCAGTTGTATGTTAACCTTGTCCTTCCTGAACCTGTCCATTTTCATGTGCATGTTCCAGAATCTCTTTCACATCCGATTTACGCTTTTTTTGAATGGTGTGTTTAAAATGGGGTACTTCATGTTGAACAATGTCTTCTTCAATAGCTTCCACGCCAAAAACTTTCTCTTTGAGTAAATTATACTTGTCCTGAAAACCATAACGAAGGTTTTTGGCACCTCCGGCAATTTTTCCACGTGTACCCGCACCACTATCAGGGGCAAATAAAATACTGATTACAGCTCCGGCTGCTAAACCAGCTACTAAGGCCAGGGCAATTTTTGCACTGTTATCCGATTCGTGCTTCAAATATTTTCCGATTAACTTTCTGTATTTCATAAGGTAGTGTTTTTTTAAAAAGAACAATCGGTATGTTATAATGTTTGGTTTTTTTGATTTGGAAAGTAAATGCTTTGCCTGTGCCTGAAGCGTTTAGGTTTCAGCCGGGTAAAAAAAACAGACTTTTTACATATGTTTAAAGTTAAAGCGCAATATTTGGATAACTAAAACGAATTGTAATGGTAAAAGCAACAATAAATAAAGAACACTATGCCTGTTCAGTTACAAATGGTTCTCATGAAATTATAGTAGACGAACCCATAGAGTTAGGGGGAACGCACAAAGGTTTTGCCCCTAAAGGACTGTTAATGGCTTCATTAGCCTCTTGTGTAGCTATTACCTTAAGGATGTATGCCGATAGAAAAGAGTGGCCGATTGACAAAATTGAAGTAGAAGTAAACGTTGATACTGAAAACGGCGAAACGATATTTTTGGAAGAAATTACCTGCACCGGCGTGCTTACTGAAGAACAGAAAGTTAGGTTGGAAGAAATCGCGGAAAAATGTCCGGTGAGTAAAATACTGGCTGCCGGCCATGAAATCCGATCAAGGGTACTGTAAGTAATGGTGAAAAACTCTTTCATACAATCCTAAAAAGCTTTAATATCTTTGTCATCCACAGTGTTTGCTGCTTTAAAAAAACAATTTATGCCTACTGAAATAAAATGCCCCAATTGTGCCCATGTTTTTCCGGTGGAAGAAGCTATGGCCGAAGATTATAAGAAAGAGTTACGGGAGAAGGCGGCTGCTTATGCCAGGCAGAAAGATGAAGAATATCAGCGTAAACTGCAGGTTTTTGAGTCAGAAAGACAGCAGCAGTTAAAAGCTTTTGAGGCTAAATTAGCTGAAGAAAAAACCAGGCTGAAAGATAATCTGGAAGAAAACCTGCGTAAAAGTATCTCGGCCGATTTTGAAAACAAACTGCAGATACTGGAAGGCAACGCAAAAGAAAATGCTGAAAAACTTAAGCTGGCACGAGAAAAGGAACTGGATTTTTTACGTCGGGAGGAAAGCCTGAAAGTGAAAGAAGAAGAAATGGAACTTGCTTTTCAACGTAAAATGCTGGAACAGCGCAATGAGCTGGTAGAGCAGATCCGTAAACAGGAAGCAGAAAAAAATAGCATTAAAGATACAGAACATCAATTGCGTTTAAAGGAATTGGAAAAGCAGCTCGACGATCAAAAAAAATTGGCTGAAGAAATGAAACGCAAAGCCGAGCAAGGGAGTATGCAATTACAGGGAGAAGTGCAGGAATTGATCCTGGAAGAATTGCTCCGTACCAATTACCCTTTCGATTTAATTGAAGAAGTAGGTAAGGGGGTGCGCGGTGCTGATTGCGTGCAGGTGGTGCGTAACCAGTTCGGACAGGAATGTGGCAAAATCATTTATGAAAGCAAGCGTACTAAAGATTTTGGTGGCGACTGGATTGAAAAACTGAAGAAAGATATGCGGAGCATGGGCATTGACGTAGCGGTAATTGTAAGTCAGTGTTACCCAAAGGGAATGGACTGTTTCGGGCAGCGTGATGGGGTTTGGATCTGTTCTTTTGAAGAAGTAAATGCGGTAGCCTATGTATTGCGTGAAGGTATTTTACGTCTGGCTGGAGCAGTAAAATCGCAGGAAAACCGTGGCGAAAAAATGCACATGTTGTACGATTATTTAATGGGTGCAGAGTTTTCTGAACAATGGAAAGCCATTAGAGAAGGTTTTATGAGCATGAAACTATCTATACAGCGCGAGCGCGATGCGATGGAACGCTTGTGGAAGGCACGTGAAAAGCAGTTGGAAAAAGTACTTTTAAACGCGACCCACATCCGTGGTTCGATAGAGGGAATCGCTGGTAGTGATAGTGTACAGCTGAGTTTAACCGATGAAGATGATACGTTGCTTTTGGAGTAATACGAATAATTTAGACATTGCAGATTGTTAGAAAATGGTTCGTGGCGACACGAACCATGGCGTAGGAATAAAAAATATAAATCTCATATATTCGCTGCGGTTCGTTTCGCCACGAAACGGAACATTGTAGACATTTCCATATTAGGTAAACCAAAATCTGCAAGCGCTAATATGATAAATTAATAATAAGAATAATTAAAAGATAACATGAATAAAAAAACTAACCAATTCTTTACCCGCTCTAAAATTCTTACTTTAATCTGCACTCTCCTATTTTTTGGGAGTGCTTTCGGGAACGTTCCCGGAGAAAATCTGAAATCTCCGGATGGCAATCTTGTAGCCAGCTTCGCTTTGGCTGAAGGGGGCGTGCCAACTTATAGCTTAAAGTACAAAGGAAGAGATGTAATTAAAACGAGCAAGTTAGGTTTGGAACTTAAAGAGGGCAAATCTCTAATGAACGGTTTCTCCATTACCGATACCAAAACCAACGCTTTCAACGAAACCTGGAAACCGGTTTGGGGCGAAGTAAAAGAAATTGTCAATCATTACAACGAACTGGCGGTAACCCTAACACAAAAAGAAACAAACCGTTACATTATTGTCCGCATGCGTTTGTTTAATGATGGTTTGGGTTTTAGATATGAATTTCCTGAACAGAAAAACCTGGATTATTTTGTAATCAAAGAGGAGAAAACACAGTTTGCCCTGGCTGGCGATCATAAGGCTTTTTGGCTCCCCGGAGATTACGATACACAGGAGTATAGCACGGTGACATCAAATTTATCGGAAGTTCGCGGAAAAATGAAAGCTGCGGTAACGCCAAATGCTTCGCAAACCACTTTTTCGCCAACCGGCTTACAAACACCGTTAATGATGAAGAGTAAAGATGGTTTGTATATTAATATCCACGAGGCAGCTTTGATCAATTATTCTCTGATGTCGTTAAACCTTGATGATCAGAACATGATTTTAGAATCTTGGTTAACACCAGATGCAGTTGGTGATAAAGGTTATATGCAGGCACCCTGTTTATCTCCATGGCGTACCATAATCGTGAGTGATAAAGCCGGTGATATCTTAACCTCAAAACTTACCTATAACCTTAACGAGCCTACCAAATTCAAAGACGTATCCTGGATAAAACCAACTAAATATGTTGGTGTTTGGTGGGAGATGATTACCGGTAAAAGCACCTGGGCCTACAATGATTTAACCAGTGTGCAATTGGGCGTAACCGATTATTCGAAAACAAAGCCTAATGGCAAACACGCTGCAAATACCGCCCATGTAAAAGAATACATCGATTTTGCTGCGAAGAATGGTTTAGATGCTGTTTTGGTGGAAGGCTGGAACGAAGGTTGGGAAGATTGGTTCGGTAAAACGAAAGATGATGTATTCGATTTTGTTACCCCTTACCCTGATTTCGATGTAAAAGAGCTGCACCGATATGCAGCAAGTAAAGGCATCAAAATGATTATGCATCATGAAACTTCTTCGTCGGTCCGTAATTATGAGCGTCATCTGGATACGGCCTATAAATTTATGAAAGCTAACGGCTACGATGCGGTTAAAAGTGGCTATGTGGGCAACATCATCCCAAGGGGAGAACACCATTACGGTCAGTGGTTAAATAACCATTACTTGTATGCCATTCAAAAAGCGGCCGAATACAAGATCATGGTGAATGCACATGAAGCTGTCCGCCCGACAGGTTTAGCACGTACCTATCCAAATTTAATCGGAAACGAATCGGCCAGGGGAACAGAATACGAGGCATTTGGGGGCAATAATGCCGATCATACCACCATTTTGCCATTTACCCGCTTAATTGGCGGACCTATGGATTATACCCCAGGGATTTTTGAAACCAGGGTAAGTGCATACAATCCTGAAAATACTTCTTTTGTACACAGCACATTGGCCCGGCAACTGGCACTTTATGTAACCATGTATAGCCCTTTGCAAATGGCTGCCGATTTACCGGAAACCTATAACAAGTATATGGATGCTTTCCAATTTATTAAAGATGTAGCAGTAGATTGGGACGATACCAAAGTGCTGGAAGCAGAACCTGGTGATTACATCACTTTTGCACGTAAGGCAAAAGGTAAAAATAATTGGTTTGTAGGTCGTACCAATGATGAGGAAGCCCGCACTTCCAAAATCAACTTCAGCTTTTTAGAACCAGGTAAAAAATACACTGCAACGATTTATGCTGACGCAAAAGATGCGCATTATGAAACCAATCCAAAAGCCTATACCATCCGCAAAATGGAAGTCACCAATAAAACTAAATTGACCCAGTATTGCGCCCCTGGTGGTGGTTATGCGATCAGTATCATAGCAAAATAAATTTGAATTAGTGGTGTCATTTGTTGCCAACTGACACGTTTTTCCCGTCGTAGCCTCTCGCTAAGACTTTTTATTGCTAATTTTTGCCATGGATGTGTTATTCGTCTTTTAGAGATCAACAGGTCTCAATTTTTATTTGTGGTTAATTGGGCAATGTTGGTTCCAGCCAGCTCGCACCAGGTTACATATCAGTCAGGTGGCAACCCCTGACTGTACCCTGAATCGACTTTTTTATTATACCGTATTTATAATATCTTAGCAAAACCATTAAATTTAATCAGCCAACTATGCCCAAAATCAAAAATCATATAGAACTTCAATTTTTAAGCGAACCCTCTGATGTTAATTATGGCGGTAAGGTACATGGCGGGATGATGATGAAGTGGATTGATCAGGCTGCTTTTGCTTGTGCCCTGCAGTGGAGCCAAACGTATTGTGTAACGGTATATGTAGGTGGAATCAGGTTTTTTCACCCTGTTCATATCGGGCATCTGGTTAAAATGGAAGCACGCATTATTTACACGGGCAAAACGAGTATGCATATCGCGGTTGATGCTTTTTCAAAACCTGTAGAGCAAACCGATTTTGTTAAAAATACACATTGTATTATTGTGTTTGTCGCGGTAGATGACAATGGGCAACCGAAGCCAATTCCGGCTTTTAAGCCTAAAACCGAAAAGGAAATTGCCATGCATGGCTACGCCATTAAATTAATGGAACTGCGTAAAAGCATCGATAAGGAAATGGAGCCGTATATTGTGTAGGGCTGAGAGTTGAGCGGTTAGCGTTCGCCACAGGGAAAATGAGGTAAGGCACCGAGTGTACGGAGTTAGTTTTGTGATTATGTCAACATTTGAGTCTCTGTGAACCTTTGTGAAAAACTCTTTGGCCTCTGTGGGTAAGGAATATTGTGTATTTTGCGATAAAACAAGTCACTTAGCTTTCACCACAGAGAAAACAGAGGAAAGGCACCGAGTGCGCAAAGATAGTTTTCCAAATATAATTATTTAATTCTCTGTGATCCTCTGTGAAAAACTCTTTGCCCTCTGTGGTAAAAAAAAACATTGTGAAATTTGCAAATTAAAATCATTGAGCTTTGCGAAAAACTTTGCGCCCTTTGCGGTTAAAATAGGCTATTCCGCAATAGGCAAACTAAAACAAAACTTGCTGCCTTCTCCAATGGCACTGACTACCCATATTTTCCCATTTTCGGCTTCGATAAAATCTTTGGAAATAGCTAAGCCTAACCCAGAGCCAGATTTATTCTGACCATCAGTTGGCACCTGGAAATACCTGTCGAACAATCTTTTTTGATATTTTTCATCAATGCCTTTCCCAAAATCGCGCACAGAAAATTCGATAAAATTGTCTTTTTGTAAAATATCGATGATCACTTTAGATTTTTCGGAGCTGTAGCGCAATGCATTAGATAAAAAGTTAACCATTACCCAAGCCGTTTTCTGAATATCGGCATTCACATTTGGCAAGTTCTCGCCGCCATTCAGCACCAGCTGAATCGATTTCTGTTCCGCCTGGAATTTCACCGCATCAATGGCATAATTCGCAATTTCTTCGGGTTTGGTTAGGGAAAAAGTGAGTTTTAAATTACCGGTTTCTACCTGCGAGAGATCCAGCAGTTCACTGGTAATTTTTAGGAGCCTGTCGCTATCCTCTTTGATGTGGTGAATTAACTCTTGCTGCTCTTCGTTCAGCATGCCTACACGCTCATCATTGAGCAATTTCAGGCTCATTTTAATGGATGAAAGCGGTGTTTTTAATTCGTGCGACACGGTGGCAATAAAATTTGTTTTGGCTTCATCAAGCTCCTTAAACTGCGTAATATTTTTTAAGGTATAAACGCTTCCTGCCGATTTAGATGAAGCAATTAGGGTGTTTTCTTCCTGCTCGTCGTAGTTCGGTATGATGATTTCGCGACTTTCCAGCAGAAAATAGGATTCTTTGTCATCAGCATAAATTTTTAAGGTATTGTCACTGATTTCAGGTTTGATAATCCGTTTGAGCAACTCATTTTTTTGCATCAGTTCGGCTACATTTTGACCGACCACTTTCTCCTCATCCAGACTCACCAGTTTTGCAGCCAGATGATTTAGAAAGAGCACTTCTCCTTTCTCATTTAAACCGATAATGGCATCCTGCATTTGCGCAATTATGGCTTCTATACGTGATTTTTCGGATTTAATTTTAGACAAGTTGCTGTTTTCCCATTCATTTAATTTAATTACCATTCCGTTAAAGGAATTTGCCAGTTCTGTAAACTCATCCTCGTTTTCGAAATGTAAACGCTGTTTATAATTTTTACGACTAATCTGTTTAATCGCTGCACTGAATTCGGCCAGGGGGTTGGCCACAAAGCCCGGAAAGTTGACAATGAAAGTAAAGAGGATAATAAAACTTAATGTGGCCGCTATCATGATGTAGAGGTTTGCCCGCGACGAGGTTTCGTTTGCCAGTTCATTTTTATCATAAATGGCTTTCATGTTAACCTGTTCTATATTTTGAAGTGCAACACGCAAATTTTTAATATTTCTTTCGTTAACGGTTGAAGGTTTTGAGCCATTTAAGGCATTAAAGGCTATTTCTAACTTCCTGAAAGCTGCTTTTTCACCAGGTTCGGTAATGTTCAAACCCTCATTTTTTAGGTTTTCGGTAAAAGTAGTCAGCTGTGTGGGGCTTAATGGAAAAGCATTCTGGTCGATTACATTGCGCATAGCGGCAACATATTTTAAAGATTTGTAATTGTCTTTCAGAATGACCTTTGATTTGTCGGAAAGCTCATTTAAGAAAAAGAGCGCAATTAATCCGAAGGATAAGACAATAATAAAGAGAAAGCCGAATCCGAGGCGGAGTTTGGTTTTTATTTTCATGATGAAATGGTTAACCGCAAAGAGTGGAAAGTTTTTCGCGAAGAACGCAAATTAATTTCTCTCTTTTCGTGGTAAAAGTAGCTTATAATTAAATCTGTTTACTGATGAACTAAATTACACAACAAAGGTTAGATAAATAGCATCCGTTCAGCTCGTAGTCAATAGTGGTGCCAGTGCATTAATTTCATATTTAAATCATTGTTGAATAGGTTTTTACGTTATTTTTGTGATGGCAATACGTAAAATAGCCTTTTCATTTTGGAAGGGTTTTTATCATAATGAACTATAACTCCTGAAAGTTCAGTACTGTCCTGTATGGCTAAACCCCTGGTCGTTGCAGGCGGGTGATCGGAGCGAACCTCGGTTGCAACGGAGTAAAGCGAAGAGCAGGGACAAACATGGCGATGAAACACAGGTTTTGCTTTCCAAATCACAGAAAATTGCGTTATTCTGAAGGAAGCAGCTTTGTACGCTCTAGGCTGTTGCGGGTTAAGCTTTATAATGCACTTTGTGCTATTTCTATAACCCGGGTGGCGCTGTTGGCACTTATAATATTGCTTGAAAAACAGGATACGTTCCTACGGAACGAAAACGCCAATTTGCAATTGGCTACCCGGGAATCGTCCCGATGGGACGACCTGACAATCTAGTAAAAACGAGGCTTTTCGTTAAAAATTGATAAATTTCTCTATCTGCTCATTGGTGAACTTAATGGTATCCGGCTGGATGAGGTTACCTGATTCATCTAATTCTGTTTTAATGTTCGGAATATGCAAACGAAGAGGTAAAATATTTAAATGAATATAATGGCAAACGCCCGTAAAATGATCTACACCACGGATATTGCCATATTTACCGGAAGAAATGCCAACCAAAGCTGCTTTTTTATCATAAAAACTATCCGGGAAATTACAGGCATCTATTAATACTTTAAGCACACCTGGGTAGCTTCCATTATATTCTGGTATGATAAACAAAAACTTTTCGGTGCGGTTGATCATGTCCTGGATTTCCTGAAAAGCTGCCGATCGTTTGCCGTACATATCGGTATTCAAAACATCTGCAGGCAGATGCTCCAGACTGAATAGATTGGCTTCCGTTTCTTTTTCTTTTAATTGCTTTTGGTAATATTTAGCAACTTTTAGCGTATTGCTATTGGGCCTGTTGGTTGCAGCTATAATCGTAATCATGGATAATTGTTAATAAGATGTGTAAAACCCAAATACGCTTCTTGCTAAAATTGCCATATAGTTTGTATCTTAGCTGATTGTGAAAAAGGCCGTAAACAAGGCAAAAATAGAACTTTTTGCCGATTTTACATGCATAAATAACACAGCCCAAATAAACGTTAAGTAAATTTCGGATACATAGATGAGCAAAATTATTGCATTGGCAAATCAAAAAGGTGGTGTTGGTAAAACAACATCGTCTATAAACCTGGCTGCTAGTTTGGCCGTATTAGAATACAAAACTTTACTGGTAGATGCTGATCCTCAGGCCAATTCGACTTCAGGTATTGGTTTCGATCCACGGAATATTAAAGATAGTGTGTATGAGTGCATCATTAACGATATTGATCCGCTGCAGGCCATCCAAAAAACGGATACTCCAAATTTAGATTTATTGCCTGCCCACATCGATCTGGTAGGTGCAGAAATTGAGATGATCAACCTCAATAACCGCGAGTATAAAATGAAAGCGGTTTTGGAGAAGGTTAAAGACCAGTATGATTTTATTATCATCGATTGTTCGCCATCCTTAGGTTTAATTACCATCAATGCTTTAACTGCTGCCGATTCGGTTATTATTCCGGTGCAATGCGAGTATTTCGCACTGGAAGGTTTAGGCAAATTGTTAAATACCATCAAAATTGTTCAGAACCGTTTAAATCCTGATCTGGAGATTGAAGGTATTTTATTAACCATGTACGATGTTCGTTTGCGCTTATCAAACCAGGTGGTAGAAGAGGTAAAAACACATTTCAACGAATTGGTTTTCGATACCATTATTCAGCGTAATACCCGTTTAAGTGAGGCCCCAAGTTATGGCGTTTCGGTAATTATGCACGATGCGAATTGCAAAGGTGCCATCAACTACCTGAACCTGGCCCGCGAAATTGTAAAGAAAAACGGCCTTTTAAAGGAAGAAGAAAACATTGGAACAGCAACTTTATAAATTATAGATGACATCTTTTCAGCGAAAAACAGGTTTAGGAAGAGGGTTGAGTGCGCTTTTAGATGATAGCGAATCTGCTCACCCGCCTAAACACCAGGTAAATGCGGTAAGTGAAACCGAGCAGATTGGCAATATCAGTCACGTCAATTTAACTGAAGTTGAAACCAATCCATATCAGCCCCGTACCGAGTTCGATCAGGTGGCTTTAAATGAGCTTGCCGATTCGATAAAGATACAGGGGTTAATACAGCCCATTACCGTTAGAAAACTGACGGCAAATAAATACCAGCTTATTTCGGGTGAACGGAGGTTCAGGGCCTCTAAACTGGCCGGTTTAACCCAGGTTCCTGCTTATATCCGCAGTGCCAACGACCAACAGATGCTGGAAATGGCCCTGATCGAAAATATTCAGCGCGAAAACTTAAATGCCATTGAAGTGGCGTTGAGTTTTCAAAGGATGATTGATGAGGTAGGTTTAAAACAAGAACAGTTGGGCGAGCGCGTGGGTAAAAATCGTACTACAGTAACCAATTACCTGCGTTTGTTAAAGCTGCCACCCGCTATTCAGGCTTCCATTCGCGATCAGCGAATCAGCATGGGACATGCCAGAGCTTTGATTAATGTTGATGGTGTTGATAAACAATTGTTTATTCACCAGGAAATTTTAGAAAAAGGCTTATCCGTACGTAAAGTGGAAGAGCTTGTACGCAATTTGCAGCACATACCTTTAAAAGCCAGCGAAAAGTCAAAAGAGAAAGCGGTTTCCTTTCAATATCAAAAACTACAGGATGATCTGGCTTCCAAGTTTGCTACCCGTGTAAAGTTAAAAGTAAGTCAGAACGGTAAGGGAGCAATAGAAATTCCGTTTATGAGCGATGAAGATTTAAACCGGATTCTGGAATTATTAGACTGGTAATGCAAAAGACTAAGCTTTTTATACTGGTTGCTGCATTTACATTTCTTCTTGTAAACCTAGCTGGTGCGCAGGTTAAGGATACTTTACCAAAACCAGCAGACACCGCGAAAATTATGGTCTCGAAACGCTTAGATACCGCGGCTAAAAAAAACATGACCAGAAAGGACTCGGTGAAAGCCAAGTATGTTAACCCAGGTAAGGTTGCCGGCAGAAAAGCTGTTTTTAGATCGATGATTATACCCGGCTGGGGGCAGTTGTATAATATTCAATTGCTTAACGATGGTTATGGCACAAGAGCAGGAAAAAGCCAGTTTTTTCAAAAGATCTACACTGGTGGCAAAATTGCAGCCATTTACGGTGGTGCCACTGCACTTACGTTATCGCTAATGGATAGCAGGAAGAAATACAAACGTTTTTTAAATGAGGCACAATACCGCCAGGATCATCCAGGCAGTAAGTCCGATTTAAAACAGTATAGTGATCAAGGTATCCTGGACGGAAAAAGTTTATACAAGCGGAATTCGCAGATTGTGTACTTTTCTTATGGTTTGCTTTATGCTGCCAATATTATTGATGCCTATGTTGCAGCCCGTTTGCATTTTTTTAATATTGATGATAACCTTTCTTTCAGGGTAATGCCATCGGTGATGGGTGCCGATTCCATGTATGGTTTCAATTTAACGCCGGCGCTGAAATTATCACTGACGTTTTAATACTGCAACATCATGAACTTAATAAATAAACATTTAAAGTGGTGCTGAATGGCCTGATAATCGTTTAACGTTGCTTTTAAAATAAGAACAAAACAAACATATAAAGATGAAACTTGCGCTTTTAGGATATGGTAAAATGGGACAGATTATCGAAAAATTTGCAGTGGAACGTGGCCACGAAATTGTTTTGAAGATCACCATCGATAATCAGGAAGATTTAACCAGGCAGAATTTAAAATCAGCCGATGTAGCTATCGACTTTAGTACGCCTGATTCGGTTTTAAAAAATATTGATGCCTGTTTTGATGCCAATGTTCCTGTGGTTGTAGGCACAACGGGCTGGTACGGCAAACTGCAGGAAGTAAAAGATGATTGCGATAGAAGTAACAATACGTTGCTTTATGGGTCTAACTTTAGTATTGGCGTAAATTTGTTCTTTAAGCTTAATCAAACTTTGGCTAAGCTGATGAATAAATACCCTGCTTATGATGTTCAGGTAGAAGAAATTCACCATACACAAAAGCTGGATGCACCAAGTGGTACAGCCATTACGCTTGCAGAAGGGATTGTGGATAACCTGGATAGAAAGCAGGAGTGGTTAAACGAAGTGGTAGGCACTGATGTTGAATTATTTCCGACAGCTGAGCAATTGCTGATCGAATCGCATCGAATAGAAAATATTCCAGGCACACATACCGTAATTTACAGTAGCGAGGTTGATGAGATAGAAATTAAACATACCGCCCATAACCGGGCTGGTTTTGCCTTAGGTGCGGTAGTTGCGGCAGAATGGTTAAAAGATAAAAAAGGATTTTTCAGTATTACTGATATTTTTGAATAAGCCAAAGTTTTTCAGTTGGCAGTTGGCAATTTTTAGTTGGCAGTTAGCCAACCCAAAAATAAAGTTGTGAAACCACAGTAAAAGATTACAGATAACCGGTAGCCGATTTTGTAAATCGCTAAACCAAAAATAAGACATATGAATTATAAATTCTGGCAACGAAAAAAAGATGCCCCAAAGAAGAAAAAAACGAAAACCCGCGAATGGGTTGATGCCATTGTTTTTGCAGTAGTGGCTGCAACCATAATCCGCGTGTTTTTTATTGAGGCTTATACCATTCCATCAGGTTCGATGGAACGATCATTACTGATTGGCGATTTCCTTTTTGTAAGTAAAGTTAATTACGGGGCACGTATTCCGATGACGCCGGTGGCTTTTCCGTTTGCTCATCATACCATGCCCTTAACCACTTCTACCAAAGCTTACTGGGATGGCGTACAGTGGAAATATCACCGTTTACCAGGTTTGTCTAAAATTAAAAGAAACGATGTAGTGGTATTCAACTTTCCGGAAGGAGATACCGTTGCCGTAGAAAACCAGGCAGAAAGTTATTATGCTTTGGTTCGGAGCATGGGCCGGGAACAGGTGAGGAGCACTTACACCATTGTAGACCGTCCGGTAGATAAACGCGAGAACTTTATCAAAAGATGTATCGGTATTCCGGGAGATGTTATTTCGATGAAGAATGGTATTGCAAACGTAAATGGTAAGGATGAACCTTTAAAAAGTACGGGTATGATGCCATATCGCATAGAGTTTAAAACCATGGAATTTAATTATGCCGCGCTAGATGAGTTTAATTTAAACCTGGGCAGTGTACCGGCGGTGGCTGCTAATACCTACATCGTAGATGCTAGCCCGGAAATTGCAGAAAAGCTGAAAACTTTTGATTTTGTAAAATCAGTTACCTTAAGCCCTGATCCCGCCGGAGCCGTTCCGGGTGGCGTTTTTCCGAACGATCCTAACCGGGTTTGGAACAGGGATAACTTCGGACCGATTAAAATACCTTCAAAAGGTTGGACCGTTAATATCGATAGCAATACTATGCCGTTGTATTACAGGGCAATCAGAACTTACGAAGGAAATAAAGTGGAACAAAAAGCAGGTGTTTGGTATATCAATGATAAGCCTGCTACTTCTTACACCTTTAAAATGGACTATTACTGGATGATGGGAGATAACCGTCATAACTCAGCAGACTCGCGTTATTGGGGTTTTGTGCCTGAAGATCATATTGTGGGTAAGGCTCTTTTTGTTTGGATGAGCTGGGACAGTACCGCCTCTTTCTTACATAAAATAAGGTGGAGCAGGTTATTTATGGGAATTCACTAATAAAATATAATTCTTTAAAAGGGGCGGATAATCGAAGATTATTCGCCCTTTTTGTTTTCACGACATTTATTATTAACTTTTAAAAAAAATTAAAAAGTATAGTGATGTTTTAAAAATAATTTTTAAGTTTGGATTGTAATCAAATATCATGTCTGTAATTGTTGCAAAAAATCAGCGTCTTAGGGCTGGTATTATCAAACATTTGTATTATAAAAAGTCGCTATCACTTACAGACCTAAGTAAGCTGACCCAGAAGAGTTTGCCTTTGGTTACCGCTGTGGTTAATGGTTTAATTAATGAAGGTTATATCATAGAAGAGGGATTTGCACCCTCAACAGGTGGCAGAAGGGCAGCGATGTTCCTCATCAATCCAAATCTGCGAAAATATATTGTGGCTATTGCCATGGATCAACTAACCTCCCGATTAACCATTTACGATCTTTCTCGGAAAATGATTACACCCATTCAGACTTTAGAGTTTGATCTGTCATCAAAAGAGTGTAATATCGGAGACCTGGTTAATTTTATTAATAGCAGTATCGATCAGTCAAAAATCAGCAGAACAGATATTTTAGGGGTTGGAATCGGTATGCCAGGTTTTGTTAATGCTGATGAAGGCATTAACCATTCTTTTCTTAAGGTCGACGAAGGAACAACGTTAAGACGTTATCTATCTTCCGAAATCAATTTACCCGTACATGTAGATAACGATTCCAGTTTAATTGCGCTTGCTGAACTTAATTTTGGGGAAGCCGTTGATTTAAATGATGTAATGGTGGTTAATATCGGTTGGGGAACAGGTTTGGGCATTATTGTAAATGGCAAATTATACCGTGGAAGTGGAGGCAACGCCGGAGAATTTAGTCATATCCCGCTTTCGGACAGCGACAATTTGTGTTCGTGTGGCAGAAGGGGCTGTTTAGAGGTAGATACGTCTTTATTGGTAATGGTGAAGCGCGCAGAAGAAGCCATAGCGGCAGGTGCCGACTCTAGCATGAAAAAATATTTTGAAGACAAAAGTAAACATCCTGCTGATCATTTCCTGCAAGCTGTGAGTGAACAAGATCCTGTGGCCATATCGGTTCTGGCTAAAGCAATTTTTCAATTAGGTAAAGGAGTAGCTACTTTGATCCACCTTTTAAACCCTGAGTGTATTGTTTTGAGCGGAAGAGGTGCAAAGGCAGGTAAAATGCTTCTGCCTCCTATTCAGCAAGCGATCCACGAGTTCTGTATCCCCCGGATAGCCGAGCAGACCGAAATAAAACTCTCGGCCCTGACGGATGAAGCAGAATTATTAGCTGCCGGGAGTTTGACCGTAGAGTATAATCAGTTTGATTGAAATTAGACAGTGAACAAATGGATGATAAATATTTAACCAAAACCAACACGATATGGCAAGATAAAAGGCTCAATGCAAAATCGAAATTTTTTAAACTAATCCTAAACTAAACAAAAGAAAATGAAAAAAATGTACTTAAAGTGTTTGAGTATATTGTTGTTATGTTTCATAACAATAAGTGCTTTTGCACAGAAAAATATTACCGGAACGGTAAAAGACGCATCAGGACCTCTTCCTGGTGTAAGTGTTTCTGTTAAAGGAACATCTAAAGTAACACAAACAGATGGGAATGGTAAATTTTCATTACCTGTAAATCCAGGTGAGGTATTGGTTTTTACCGCCATAGGTTATGCCAAGCAGGAAGTAAGTACTACTAACCAAACATCACTTAATGTGGTCCTTAAAGAAAGCAGTAATCAACTGGATGAAGTGAATGTAGTAACAACTGCACTCGGCATCAAACGGCAGGAAAAATCGCTGGGTTATGCGGTAAGCACGGTGACGGCCAAACAGCTCACAGAAGCCGGTAATACCAACTTTGCGTCAGCGCTTTATGGTAAGGCTGCCGGGGTAAAAATTACAACAGCCCCAGGTGGTGCGAGTAGCGCGGTAAACGTTCAGATTCGGGGTATTAACTCTATCAACTACAATCAGCAACCTTTATATGTTGTGGATGGAGTAATGATTAGAAATGATGGACAAAATGGTGCTGCGGGTGCTAACAACAACAATTATTGGGATGATCAACGCGTTCGTGGTAACGGCATCCTGGATATCAACCCTGCGGATATTGAAAGCTTGACTGTTTTAAAAGGTGCCAGTGCATCGGCATTATATGGATCTGATGCGGCAAGTGGTGTTGTTGTTATTACAACTAAAAAAGGGTCAAAAAATAGAGGTCTAGGTGTTGATTTTAACTACCAGGGTTCAATTGATCAGGTTGCTTTCTTGCCTAATTTTCAAAATATCTATGGCCCGGGTTATGATAGGGAAACTAACGTAGCAAATGGCGCGACTGAGGAAGGCTGGATTGCTGATGCTGCTTCTCCTAGTGGTTTCCGTCCTTATTTCAGGGCATACGCTAATTTTGGTCCTAAAATGGAAGGCCAGCAGGTAAGATGGTGGGATGGTTCAATCCGTTCATTCTCTCCTCAACCAAATAATTACAGAGATGTATATCAGAACGGATATACTTCAAACGCAAACGTTGCCATCTCAAATCAAACAGAAGGTGTGAACTATCGTTTTTCTGCCTCACGGTTAGACTATAAAGGTACCCAGCCAGGAAATACCGGATCAAAAAATACCTTTAACTTAAATTCTACCATTAAGCTTGCCCCTAAATTATCTGCAGATGTGATTGTAAGTTATGTAAATACCATTACAAAAAACAGACCTTACCAATTAGGACAGGTTCTAGGTTCATTTGGTGGTTTTTTTAGCCGTGCTGAAGACATGGGCTTGATGAAAGAAAGATTTCAAACAAGCAATGGTTATAAGTACGCTACTTTTGATCAAACTGCACGTCCTGAGCCATTTATATTTAATATCAGAGCAACCAATTTGCTGGATTTTTATTGGCAACAATTGAAAAACCAATACAATGAAAATGAGAACAGGTTGTTATCTAGTTTCACGCTAAACTATGATGTTGCGAAGAATTTGAAGTTGCGAGGACGTATTGGTAACGACTATACCAGCGCTAAAACGGAAAACCGTCAGTATACGGAAATTCCTAGCGCACTGAATGGCAATACAAGCACTGGATCATATACAACTACTCAAGGTCAATATGCCGTACTTTACGGAGATGCGTTATTAACTTATTCAAACAAGATCGGCGAAGATTTTGGCATCTCGTTGAGTGGAGGTTATCAAGGTAGAAAAGAGACTTACAAAGACTTAAAATCGAATACCAGAGATGGATTAGTAACGGAGAATTTCTTCGCCTTATCTAACTCATTCAATGTTCCGGAAACTACTGAGGCACGTAAAGAACAGCTTAAATATGCCTATTTAGGTTTGGTAAATTTGAGTTATAAAGATTTCTTATTTGCTGAGGGTACGGCCAGACAAGAATATGTTTCTACACTTCCTCCTGGAAACAATCAATACTCTTATTATTCAGTAAACAGTGGTTTTGTATTTAGCGATCTTTGGAAATTACCAAAATTCTGGAGTTATGGAAAATTAAGAGCTTCTTATGGTGTGGTGGGTAATGCCCCTCCTATTTATGAGGCAAACATTTCATATAAACAGACTTCATTACAATCCATAAATGGTGCGGTACCATCACTTGTATCATTATCTTCATACGGTAACCTAGGCCTAATGCCTGAGAAGAAACATGAAGCTGAGTTCGGCTTAGAAACAAGGTTCTTAAACGGAAGATTAGGTTTGGATGTAAGTTATTACAATAACAAAATTAAAAATCAAATCTTACCACTAGATGTTACTTCGAGCAATGGAGCTCAAAAACAGATTATTAACGTAGGTGAAGTAGGTAATAAAGGTTGGGAGATTGCCTTAAACGCCACGCCTGTTTCTGGAAAATTCAGATGGGATACCCGTTTAAACTTCTCAACTAATAAATCAAAAGTAAATTCATTGTATGATGCCAATTCCGAGATCAATTTCTATTCTTCGGATCAGGCTACTGCCAAAATTGTGGCCAGGGCTGGTGAGGATTTGGGTAATATTTATATCCGTCCGAGAAAAACTGATGCGAATGGAAATTACTTAATCAATGATGACGGTTTCTATATAATGGATAATTCGGTGTACGTTAAGGCAGGAAACATCATGCCTAAAGCAGTTGGAGGTTTCTCTAATACGCTTAGCTATGAAAATTTCGCACTAGACTTTACCATAGATTATCGTTTTGGAGGTAAAATGATTGCGCCAAACTTGAAATACATGCGTGGTGCAGGTATGTTAGAGAATTCAATGGAGTTTAGAGATGCCGCTAACGGTGGTTTAACTTATACCAGCAATGGTAAAACCTACAACGACGGTGTGGTATTGAAAGGTGTAAATCAAACAACCGGATTGCCAAACACTAAGGTACTTTCGGCTGCTGATTATTACTTAACAACTTATAACTGGGGTGAAGGTTCACTAACCGAAGCAGAAATTTTTGATAACAATTATATCAAAATGAGAGAGGTTGTATTGAGTTATAAAATTCCGGCCTCTTTCACTAAAAAACTAAAAATTTCTAATCTAAGATTTTCATTGATCGGACGTAACTTATTCTATATCCACAGAACGTTGAAAGATCTTGATCCAGAGGCACCACTTGGAAACAAATGGTGGTCTCAAGGTGTAGATGTAGGCTCAACAGCAGCATCTAGAAACTTCGGATTCTCATTAAATGCAAATTTTTAGCCAACACAAATAAGATATTATGAAAAAGTTAATCATAAAAGCAAGTTTTCTTGTATTGTCACTAACTGTTGCGGTTGGTTGTAAAAAGGATATTGATGATAAATTTAATAATCCTGAAAACGTTTTAGACCCGAATTTGCCGGGGTTATTTACTGGTATGCTTAATAATGATCGTGTAGCTGCTAAATATTGGAATGTACGTACATTCCTAACGCAAATGCCTGGTGTGTATGCACAAACATCGTATTTTGCTAATAGCAATACTGTTTATCAGCAAAGCGATGGTTATTCACAACAATACTGGGATGATTTTTACAGCCCAGGTGGGAATGGAAGTGGTCCTGTGGCCTTGTATAGAGCAATGGAAAGAAAGTTCAATTCATTGTCATCTACTGACCAGGCAAGTCAAAAAATTATTATGCAGGCGGCTAAGATTGTCTTGATTGAGCAAGCTGCAAAAATGGTAGATCTCTGGGGCGATATTCCTTATTCAGACGCTGGTAGCTTAACAGCAACTAATACGATTAAAAATGCTAAATATGATGAGCAAAAAGCTCTTTATACAAGCTTTATCAGTGATTTAGCTTCGGCGGCTACCTTTTTCAAAACAGCAAATAAAACAGCCGCTTTTTCTAAAGCTGATATTTTATTGCAGGGAAATGTTAAGAAATGGGAATCGTTCGCAAATTCGTTACGTTTGAGACTGTTAATGCGTATTTCGAAAACAGATGAGACTACTGCTAAAACTGCCGTGACCCAAATGTTAGCTGATGCAACAGCTTATCCTTTAATTGACGGTGGAAACACCGCTCAATATTCGCCTGCTAATTCAGATATTTTGTTACAGCCATTAACAAATAACTCGAGTGATCTGCATGATGCTTTTTTTGAAGGCAGTTGGTATGCAACCGATTATATGTTAAATACGGTGATGCTGCCTGCTAATGATCCGCGTATTCCCGTTATTTATGATAAATATGGTCGTGTGATAAAGATTAATGGAAAAGATGTTTTTGTTCCGAATAAAACGTACAGGGCAATGCCAATATCTTTCACGACTGCAGAGCAAGAAGCAAATTTTCCTGATTATGCAGTGCTGGATTCAGCTACATTTTTATTTAATAAAAATCTGCCTGGCATTGTGATTACTGCTTCAGAGGTTAATTTATTGAAAGCTGAGGCGCAGGAAAGATGGGGAAGTTCTGCTGATGCCAAAACGTCTTATGAAACTGCAATTAAGCAATCAGTTTATTTTTATTATTATTTGAACAATGTGAATCAAGGTGGTGGTTATGTAAATGTGAGTGTTCCTTCTTCTTCAGTAATTGATGCTTGGGTTGCAGCACCACAGGTAGCTTACGCAGGTTCAGCTACCGATAAACTTGCTAAAATCTACACTCAAAAATGGACACATCTTGGAGTTCTTCAATCAACGGAAGCCTGGTCTGAATACAGAAGAACTGGTTTCCCTGTGTTAACATTTCCTACAAATGGAAAGCAAGCAGGATTCGAAACGCCACCCACCAGATTGATTTATCCAGCAAAAGAGAAAACTTTAAATAGTGCAAACTATCAGGCAGTACAATCTAAAGACACCCGAAAAACTAAAATATTCTGGATGCCGTAATCCATTTAATTAAATCCCGGTAGTTTCTGCCGGGATTTTTAATAATATTACAATATGAAAATACCGAGCCTTTTAATTGCCTTTACCTGCTGCATTAATGTTGCTTTTGCGCAAAGAAATGATATCCTCCAAGCGTCAGCGAAGTACGAATGGCCTAAAGATGAAGCAGTAAAAAAGAAATTAGATCAATGGCAAGACCAAAAGTTTGGCATGATCATTCATTGGGGCATATATGCGGTTCCCGGAATTATTGAGTCCTGGTCCATCTGTTCGGAAGACTGGATTGAGCGAGATAGCACGATGAAGTATGATGATTACAAGAAATGGTATTGGGGGTTAAGTGAAAAATTTAATCCAACACAATTTAATCCAGAGCAATGGGCAAAGGCTGGTAAAGACGCCGGAATGAAATATCTGGTTTTTACCACCAAACATCACGACGGTTTTGCCATGTTTGATACCAAAGAAAGCGATTACAGCATTGCAAAAGGTCCGTTTGCTAATAATCCTAAAAAAGATGTTGCCAAATACGTATTCGATGCTTTCCGGAAACAGAACTTTATGATTGGCGCTTATTTTTCAAAGCCCGACTGGCATTCGCAATACTATTGGTGGGATAAATATGCTACGGCAAATAGAAACAACAATTACGATATCAGGAAGAATCCATGGCGCTGGAACAAGTTTAAAAGCTTTACCCAAAACCAGATTGGTGAGTTGATGAATAATTATGGAAGTATTGATATTTTGTGGCTTGATGGGGGTTGGGTGAGACCGTTGTCTTCAGTAAATGAAGAGGTACTTTCATGGGGTGCACCGATTCCGGAGTGGAGCCAGGATATTGACATGCCTAAAATTGCCGCTATGGCCAGGAAAGCGCAGCCGGGTTTAATTATGGTAGACCGTACCGTACATGGTCAGTTCGAAAATTATCAAACCCCTGAACAGAAAATCCCGGAAAAACAATTGGATTATCCCTGGGAGAGCTGTATGACCTTGGGTGGAGCATGGGGTTTTGTACCGAATGATCAGTATAAATCAGCAAGAGAAGTGGTTCACAAACTGGTAGAAATAGTGGCTAAAGGCGGAAGTTTGTTATTGGGGGTTGGTCCAAAAGCAAGTGGAACGCTGCCTGACGATGTAATTATAAGATTAGCAGAAATTGGGCAGTGGACTACAAAAAATGGTGCTGCCATTTATGGCACAAGGATCACCAAAAATTATCACGATGGGCAAAACTGGTTTACCCAAAGTAAAGATGGTAAAACCATTTATGGGATCAGCCTGCTAGATGATAATGCGCCTCAAGAAATTTCCTGGCAGGGTAGTATCCCCAAAAAAGGGACATCAATTACGCTGTTAAGTAATAAGCAAAAACTGAAATGGAAGTTGATCGGCGGCAAAGTACATCTCGATCTTCCAAAAACGGCGGAAAAAATTGCCCTGGCATTCTCTTTTACGCCTGAAATCAATTTGTAATATCAAGGCTTAGAACATGCCTGCGTTTTTTACAACAGTTTTTTACCGAGGCAAAAAAAGGCCTCTTTACCCTAAAAAATCCGAAACTAAGTATCACTTTAAGGGAAAAAAACTGATTTTGTGAATGACCCCGAATAAAAATTTTGGCGGTTGTTTCTGATTCCATTCCTGTCCGTAGAGTTAAGCATAGCATCTCTACGGACATTGAATAAGATTGAGTTTTTAACTCAGTAATTACTAGGTTACTGCATCTGATATTTTTCAATCCGCGCAGCAGATCTGATTGCTGTTTACTCTCTACCTGCTTCTGTATAGTCGGTGTTAAAAAATAGTACCTCACGACACCCAATTTTGCAAACTTAGCGCTTTATCCTCCGCGCCGTTTGCGGTTAAATGAAGCTAATATAATTCTTCTATACCCAATTTACTAGCAAGCTCATTCAAGTCTTTTACCACCACGTCAATGATCGGAATACCGCTGATTTTCCTTTCCTGCTCAAATACATATTCAGGCTCACCGGGAATAATCACTTTTTGATCAGGATCGATTGTCTTGGCGCTTTTAAAGCGTTCTACCCAATTATCTAAATGATTTTTAAAGTCTGCAGCCGGCCTGAAACCATCTACGCGCATAGCGCCTAAAAAGTGGCCAAGTCCTTCGCCAACTGGGTGAGCAGAGGGTTCTAAAAATGCTACAAAAGGAGGTACCCATGGGCCATAATTGGCACCAGACAATACCGCCGATAAAATATCCACTGTTGCACTCAATCCATAACCTTTATGGCTACCATGGTCTTTATCACTTCCTAAAGGAAGAAGGGAACCACCGTTTTTTAATTCGTTAGGGTCAGTAGAATTTTCTCCACTTTTATCCTGGACCCAACCATCGGGAATGCTTTTGTTAGCCCGTTGGGCGATTTCCAGTTTACCGTTGGCAGCCGCTGCAGTAGCCATATCTACAATTACTGGTGGGTATTTGTCCGCAGGGAAAGCATAACACATAGGGTTGGTACCCAATAAACGTTCGTTGGCATAAGTAGGTGCTACCAAAGGGCTTGCATTGGTCATACTGATGCCAATCATATCTTTTTCTACGGCCATTAGCGCATGGTAACCTGCTATACCAAAATGATTGGAATTTTTAACTGATACCCAGCCACTGCCATATTTTTCTGCTTTTTCGATAGCAACCTGCATCGCGAAAGGGGCTACAACCAAACCCAATCCTGAATCGCCATCAATTGTTGCTGTAGTAGGGGTTTCGTGAACAATTTTAATGTTTGGAGTGGCATTGATCCTTTTCTTTTCCCAAAGGCGTACATAGCCACTTAAGCGCGCAACGCCATGTGAGTCGATTCCACGTAAATCTGACCGGATCAGCACATCGGTTGCTAAATCCGCATGTTCATCAGAACAACCTATTTTTTTAAAAATGTTGTAGGTAAAGGTTCTAAGATTGCTTTCGGTAAAGGTGATGAAGTTCATTTTGGGTATTAAGTATCGGGTATTAAGATTGACTGCGGACTTCGGAATCCCGACTCCGGACTATTATCACGGCAATAAAACCGTAAAGTCACCACCAAGTGGTTCAAAATTTTCAATGCACGATGAAAGGAAATCTTCACCATAATTTACATACATAGGTGCTATATTCAAGATTCTTTCCTGCAAGGTGCCATTTGGAAATAGTCTTTTCTTTACGTTCTCAATCTGCTGCAATGCTGTTTCGTGTTTTCTTTTTTCAGCCCTGAAGAGTTTCTTCTCCAGGTTTGCCAACAACCGGCTGGCTCTTTGCTTTGCGGTATCGGCAGAAACAGAAAGCGTTTTATCTATTTTATAGGCATTTAACTTAATCTGGTCAAAAATGCTGTTAATGGCCCGGGTTTCATCAGCTAAGCTGAGCTCTGCCGATGTATTCCGTTTAACCCAGATGTTTTTCAGTTCTTCTGCTGGAAGGAAAATATCTTCTAAAGAAAAGCCTAGTCTGTACAGGTTTTCCGCGCTGCGTTTATCTATCACTAAAGCTGAGTTGCGTAGCAGTAATACCGGAAAATCTACCTTGTAGTAATCGAAATTTGCTTTCAGCTGCATCCAGTAGGCTACTTCAGCACCACCGCCAATATAGGCAATGTTGGGCAAAACTACTTCCTGGTACATGGGGCGCATCACCACGTTGGGGCTAAACCGCTCAGGGTGACATTCAATTTCGGCTTTTAATTCGGCTTCTGTAAAACTGATATCCGTATGATTGACAACATATCTGTCGTTTTCAAAAATCAAACGTTCGCGCAGGTTATCAAGCAGGTAAAAGAAATTAATATCACGACCGTTTACCTGTGTTTTATAGCCCAGATCTTCGAGGTTTTTAGAGCTGCTTTCAATATTGTTCGCACTGTTATGCTGAATAATATCTTCCGTAACAATACCTGAAAATTGCTTTTTTAACCGTGCATCATCTGCATTGACGATGACCAAACCATATTTCTCAAATAAGTTATTCACCAAAAACCGGGTGGCATCGGCTAAATTATCATGTTGCAAATAAGCCTGCTCTACCAATTTGGCAATCCGTTTCCCATTTTTAGAGATACCCAGGTAGCCTTTGTATGCCGTTACCGCTGCGGCAACGGTTTTAGTGCTTAATCTACCGGTAGCTCCATTGGTTTGCTGGATCCAGCTGATATTCTTTTCATCAACACTTACATGGTTGATCTCGTCGAAATCGTGATCCTCAGTAGCCATCCAATAAACCGGAACAAAGTTTTTTTCGGGATGAGCCATTTTTAATTCAATGGCCAAATTAATGGTCGTTACAATTTTATAAATAAAATAAAGCGGACCGGTAAATAAATTGAGCTGGTGACCGGTAGTTACCGTGAAAGTATTGTCAAGGGTTAAAAGCTCTATGTTTTTGCTAACCGATTTATTGGGCTGTAAATGCTGGTATTGATCTTGCAGAACCCCTGCCAGGATGGTGCGGTCGCCGGTGAAATTTCTATGCTCAATTGCACTGGCTAAGCCCGCCATATCGGGGCGGTAACTATAAAAAGATTTAAGCTTTTCGTCGTCGTTAATATAATCTAAAACCAGTTTTGAAAATGATCCGGTTTCCTGATAGGAAATATATTTTGCCTGCATGATGTGCGAAAGTAATGCAATTTAAGGATAATTGTAAAGTCGCGCCACTATTTTACAATTGTTAAATAATTAAAGATTGCTTTCAATCGCCCCAACTTTTTCCCGGTATAAGTCTATCGGGCTATCCAATAGTACTGCAATTATTGTCAATTCCGGATCTAGTTTATCTTTAGGTACTGGAATGTAAACAATACCCGGTATTTTGCTCCAATACAGCTTGTTATAAATTTCTTGCGGGAGCATGGTACCTTCGCCCACAATCCTGATCCTGCTGATGTTGTTTTTTAAGCCTTTTATGGCAATGGGACCAGTCGGTGTGCCTTCTACAAATAAATAGAGCGTTTGCTTATCGGCAGAAAGTGCCGTATTGCCCTGGTAATGCCCGCCAGGGATGCCTTTTCCGGTTTTGTAAAGGGCCTCGGCATGTTTGATTACCCAGTTACTCACTTTCTGATCTGCGTTTTTAATGCCCGGGTTGAAATCTAAACCATCCGCAGTTAAACCGGTGTTGTTAAATATATTGATGCCGGCGTTCAGGTTCCGGGCCAGTTTATTCAGGCTTAAGCTGGTTAACTCATTTCCTACGGGTGAAGTATACAGGTTTTCCAGCGAAAGGGGAACTTGTTTTTCATCGGCAAGTTCGATGGGGCCATTTAAGGTGACTTTTACAACCGTCACATCGTTATCGAAATCACTTTCTTTTAAATGAAGTAAATAATCAGTTTCATTTAGTCTGATCGGATATAGCTGCGCCTTGCTGCCAACCATTTCAATTTTCTTGATTTTTGATTTGATACCTGATAACAGAATGCCATTCATTGTCTTATAGTCCAGATACAGGTATAATACATCTTTATTTTTGGATAAAGTCGTTTTTCCTTCAACGTGGCCGACTGGGATTCCAGCCTGTGTATCGTAAATAGCTTCAGCATGTTTTTTTGTCCAGCGACCCAAATCTTTTAAAATTTTGATTTGCTCGGACGCGATCGTTCCATCCGCTTTGGGGCCGATGTCTAGCAACAGATTACCACCCATACTGATGCAATCAACCAGTGTACGGATAATCATATTTGGCGATTTGTAGTGGTTGTCATAAGGCTGGTACCCCCATGAATCGTTCATCGTATAACATAACTCCCACTCTGGTGATGCGGGCTTTAATACCGGTACGCCTTGTTCAGGGGTATCATAATCACCATGACCATTTAAACGCGAATTGACAATAACATTTGGATTCACCTTACGCAGATTTTCCAATATCTGTTTCGCCTGCCATTCTTCGCCGCTATGTTCCCAGTCACCATCAAACCAAATTAAATCCGGGTGGTATTGGTTGGAAAGTTCACTGAGCTGCCCATGAAGGTAATTTTGAAATTTTTTAAAACGGGCAGGGTCCTGTTTGTAATCGTAACGCTTGCGGTCGCGCGTAAAACCATCGTAATCAATATAACTCCAATCGGGTAACGAAAAATATAAACCTGTTTTCAATCCCGATTTTTTAAGATTGGCTACAAATGGCGTTATTAAATCTTTTTTAGCTGCACTATGCTTTACTGTTGTGGTTGCATTAGGCATTTTACTGTCCCAAAGGGCTACGCCATCGTGGTGCTTAGTGGTAATTACCGCATATTTTGCACCGCTTTCCTTAATCAGGTTTACCCATTCCTTTGGATCATATTTTTTAGCTGTAAATCCATCAAGCTGATTCATATAATGATCATGGTTGATATAATTATTGTAAAAAGCCCATGATTCGGATATACCATTTACGGAGTAGATGCCCCAATGAATAAAAATACCCAGTTTGGCATCGGCAAACCACTGCATTTTTGGATTTGAAGCTGTTTGTTGGGCAGATAAATCTAGCCCTGTAGCTAAAAGGAAAAAAGTAATGACCAGCCTAAAATAATGCATCATATTCAGTTAAACAGATAAGATGTTAAATATATCTATTTTTTACAGTCTATTGAATCCGCTGAATATAAATTGTAACTATTTGGGGTACAATGTTGTTAAGCAGTTTGCTAGAGTTGACATCTACTCTGTTTGGCGGTATTGACAGGGTACAAAAAAGCCGTTCTGAATAATCAGAACGGCTATAATGTATTTGGTTTAGTAATTTACCATTTTTTACGGCGCTCATCGCTTCCGCCTTCTCTGCGTCCGCTACCACCTTTATCTTCACGGCTACGACCAGAAAAATCTCTGAAACCGCCACCGCTGTTTCCGCCTTCACGTCTTCCTCCACCTGATCTTCTGTCGCCACCACGGTAACCGCCGCCACCGCCGCCTCTACGTTCACCGCCGAAACCGCCGCCACGTCTTTCGCCGCCGCCGCGTCTTTCACCGCCGCCATCACCACTTCTTTCAATACGTACCTGGCGGCCGTTAAATTCAACTGATTTAAAGCCTTCAAACACTTTGTCTGCCACCGCATCTTCTACTTCAAAGAAAGAGAAAACACCTTTTAAATCGATCTTACCAACGCTTTTGCCACCAATTTTACCGTTATTGCAGATAAAAGATAACATATCACCGCGGGTAAACTCATCTACAGAACCTAAGTTGATGAACAAACGGGTGTAGCCTTCGCTACCACGTCCGCGTCTTTCGCTACGTTCACCTCTTTCGCCACGCTCATCACCAACAGCTGCATTTAAATCAGGCGCTTTAGAATAGTATTGCAAGAAACGGTTAAATTCTAATGAAGCAAAACGTTTAATCACATCCTCTTTAGACAAATCTTTAAATTCATCCATAATACGAGGAATGTATTGGTCGATTTGTTCTTCGTTAACCTCTACATTGTGTACTTTATGTACTAATGAAAATAGTTGTTTTTCGCAAACATCAAATCCGGTAGGTAATTCAGCTTTAGTAAATTGTTTACCAATAATGCGCTCCAACTGGCGGATTTTTCCTAATTCCTTAGAGTTGATGATACAGATGGAGATTCCGGTTTTACCTGCACGGCCAGTACGGCCAGAGCGGTGGGTATAACTTTCAATCTCATCAGGTAAAGAATAATTGATTACGTGTGTTACATTGTTTACATCAATACCGCGTGCAGCAACATCAGTAGCAATTAACAATTGCATATTACGTTCACGGAAACGCTGCATTACCTTGTCGCGTTGTTGTTGCGATAAATCACCGTGTAAGGCATCTGCATTGTAACCATCTTTAATTAAATGCTCGGCAATATCCTGGGTATCTAATTTGGTTTTGCAGAAGACAACACCAAAAATATCAGGGTTAAAATCTACAATACGTTTCAAGGCAGCGTATTTATCACGTGCACGAACAATGTAATATTCGTGTTCGATATTAACGTTACCGGTATTTTTTGTGCCCATGGTTAATTCTACAGGGTTATCCATATAGTTTTTAGCTATACGGCGAACTTCTGATGGCATGGTAGCCGAAAATAACCAGGTTTTTTTGTCATCAGGAGTGGTTGATAAAATATCGTTGATGTCGTCCTGGAAACCCATGTTCAACATCTCGTCAGCTTCATCAAGCACCACATATTTAACATTTGAAAAATCAATGGCTTTACGGCCAATGATATCCAACATACGGCCGGGCGTGGCCACTACGATCTGAATTCCCTGACGGATTTCGCGTAGTTGTTGCATAATGTTCGCGCCACCGTAAACAGCAACAACGTGGGCATTAGCAATGTTTTTAGAAAAGTTTTTAAGGTCGTTAGCGATCTGTAAGCATAACTCACGGGTAGGGCATAAAATCAATGCCTGTGGTTTGTTAACTTTAAAATCGATTAGTTCTAACAGCGGCAAACCAAATGCGGCTGTTTTTCCTGTTCCTGTTTGGGCCAAACCAACAAAATCATTAGTGCCTTCTAACAGTACAGGAATACTTTGCTCCTGAATCGGCGTTGGATTTTCGAATCCAAGGTCCTTTACGGCATTAACGACGTCATCACTTATCCCCAATAATTGAAATGGGTTTGTCATTCGTCTATTTATTTTTTAATTGAGCCGCAAAGGTACAGTTAATATTTTGTATTTCCCAGAGAATCAAGTAAATAGTTTTTGGGCTAAATGTTTGAAAATAAGGATGAAATAGAAGAGGATAAACGAAAGAAGAAAATGGATGGTCTTACAGGGGACAAATTACCTCCTGAAATTCTTTAAACAAATTACAACCTTAAAAAACCTGTCGATCTGGATTGCATCATTCGAAAGGGGGATGAAGAACTGATCAATTTTAAGTTTGGTTTATCCAGCGCTCAAAATTTTTTCTATCGCTTTGCCTTTGGCCAGTTCGTCAACCAGTTTATCTAAATAGCGTACTTGTCTCGTCAATGGATATTCGATTTCCTCAATCCGGTAACCACAAATCACACCTGTTATCAAATGCGCTTTAGGATTGATATTGGCTTGCTCAAAAAAATCTTTAAAGGTTGTTTTCTTTTGGATGTATTTTTGAAGTTGTTCTTCATCATAACCTGTTAACCAGTTGATCACCTGGTGCAGCTCGTCAACAGTTCTTCCTTTTTTCTCAACTTTTGTAACATAATGGGGGTAAACAGATGAAAAAGTCATTTTAGCTATTTTTTCATTATGTTCTGGCGTTACATTCATCATATAGTTTAAATTAAACGATTAAACAAGCCCTGAAAGCCCTCGCCGCATAATAAGATTCTGCTCCGTTATGATAAGTGAAAACTTTTCCATAGCGGTAGTCGCAAAACAACGCACCGCCCAGCTTTCTAATATCTGCAGGCGTTTTGATCCAGCTTGAGCTTTTACTGTCAAATTTGCCAAATTGCTGCAAATAGTGGTATTGGGGTTCAGTTAAAAGTTCAACGCCCCACTCATTTGCCAAATTAACTGCGCTATCTTTTGGCTTATGTTCTTTTCTTGAGGCCAGTGCTTCCGCATCATAACACAAACTTCTACGTCCTTTCGGACTTTCGGCAGCACAATCGAAAAAAAGGTAGGTGCCTGTTTTCTCCTCAAAAGCAACTACATCCGGTTCACCACCGGTTTCTTCCATTTGATGTAGTGCCCAGAGTTTCTGCGGATCGGCTTCTAATTTATTAAGCACATTTTGCCATTCCAGGCCCTCATGCCGGTTTCTGTTTTCTTCAAAACGGCTTTTTAGTATGTTTAGCAAGTGTTGAGTTTGATCTGTAGATAACATTTGATTCATCATTCAATTGATTAACTATCTCAACCTTTCGGCAGAACGGATCAGCCTTTCATCTTTATTGATGCCGAAGATCCCTAATACAATAAACAGGATAGCTACAGCTGGCAAATAAGCACCAATGCCAAAGCTGGCGCCTTCTATTCCCCCAGGAAGTTCTTTTGCATAGATGCTGCACCAGAAAGCGAAACCAACAATTAATATAATCGAAACAATGGCAAAGCGTTTTTGGAAACTTCTTTTTTTGTAATTAAAAATATTGATGAAACAGATAATTGCTATTGCAATATTGGCGATCAATAATGGTAACGATACCTCAACATTTAATACCTTTCCTGTTTTCCCTTCCAGATAATGATGTAGTCCGTTTGTAAAAATCTTGGCTTCAGAGCCATCAACCGTTTTTGTTGCAATGGGTAAAAACAGCATTAAAACCAAGGTCAAAGCCGCTAAAAAAAACCAGATAGATTGTATTCTTTGTATCATGGACGTAAAAATATAGAAACAAAGCTAATTTTTTTAAGAAAAGAAAAAAAGATTGAAGTTGGTGCATAGGGGGAATAAATCGGAAAAGAAGCGTTAATGGCGATTGGCTTTAAAAAATTTATGCCAAACGCCCAACTCCAAACGCTTTGCTCAACACTTTGCCCTTTGACTCTTAAACTGTACTTTTGCATCGTTTTGATTAAAAAAAGGTATTTTATCCAATTGGCATATGATGGCAGCTTGTACCATGGCTGGCAAACCCAACCTAACGCAATCACCGTGCAGGAATTGTTGGATAAGGCAATGTCTGTTTTTTTTCGGCAGCCTATTGAAACATTGGGCTGTGGGAGAACCGATGCTGGGGTGCATGCCAAAGATTTTTATGCCCATTTTGATGTGGAGGATGTAGAGGAAATTAAAGTGCTAAATTCCATTACAGGCCTCAACGCGATGTTGCCCTATCAAATAGCAGCAAAACGCATAATACCTGTACACGCTGATGCCCATGCCCGCTTTGATGCCACGGCACGTGCTTACCAGTATCATATCCATTTCGAAAAAGATCCTTTCAAACTTAACCGGTCGTGGTTGGTTAAAGACCGGCTTGATGTTGAGGCCATGAATGAGGCCGCGGCTGTTTTGTTAAATTATACCGATTTCTCCTGTTTCAGCAAATCCAATACCCAAACTTTTACCAATAATTGTAAGATCACTAAAGCGGTGTTTGAACAACAGGAAGGTGGACTGGTTTTTACCATCCAGGCTGATCGTTTTTTGCGGAACATGGTTAGGGCCATTATGGGTACTTTGGTGTCGGTTGGTAAAAAAGAAATAAATTTAGCGGCTTTTAAAGCGATTATAGAAAGTAAAAACCGAAGCAAAGCTGGACAATCGGTACCTGCCTGTGGTTTGTATTTAGTCAAGATAGACTATCCGTATTTAAGGTAGAAAGCCGAAGGTTTAAGGCGGAAGGTGCAGCGACCGTTAAAAAAAAACAAAATTGTGATAAAAGATAGTATAATGTAAAATTGTTAAGAAGGTGTCAGGCTTTTCACCCTAAGCCTTACACCCTAAACCCTAAACATGGCAGTGACAGGCGAAGTATATAATACCGGATTACTGAAACGTATTTTTCAATACGTAAAGCCTTACCGTGCTGTTTTTGTGTGGTCGGTAATTTTAACCATTTTGTTGGCGGCCATTTCTCCAGTACGTCCGTTTTTGATCAGGTATACACTCGATCATTATATTTTAAACGGAAATTACTCTGGCCTGGTGAACATGACTATGCTGATGATTTTTATGCTCGTTTTGCAGAGCTTAATCCAATATAATCATACGCTGTTAACTAACACATTAGGCCAGTCGGTTATCCGCGATCTGCGGATCAATGTTTTTAACCACATTACTAAGTTGCGGCTTAAGTTTTTTGATAAAACACCTATTGGGCAATTAATTACCAGAACGGTTTCGGATCTGGAAACTATTGCTGATATCTTTTCAGAAGGTTTAATTTCCATGATTGGCGACAGTTTGCAGGTAGTGGTGATTGTGGGGGTAATGTTATATACCGATTGGGAGTTGAGTTTAGTTGTGCTTTTGCCTATTCCGCTGCTGATTATGGCTACCCGTAAATTTCAAAAAGCCATTAAAGTCGCCTTCCAAGAAATCAGGAATGAGGTTTCAAACCTGAATACTTTTTTGCAGGAACACATTACCGGCGTTTCCATTGTGCAGTATTTTGCAAGAGAGAAACAGGAATACCGAAAGTTTTATGCCATTAACAAACGTTATCGCAATGCCAATATCCGCAGTAACTGGTATTATTCTATATTCTTTCCTGTAGTTGAGCTGATTTCGGCCATGTCTTTAGGCTTATTGGTATGGTATGGTGCCAAAAGCATTCTATCCAAACCCCTTGATGTTACGCCGGGCACGATCACCCAATTTATTATGTACCTGGGCATGGTATTTACGCCTATCCGCCAACTGGCTGATAAATTTAATACCCTGCAAATGGGAATGGTAGGTGCAGAACGTGTTTTTAAAGTTTTAGATACCGATGAAACTACACCTGACCATGGTAAACAAAAACCTGCCAAACTGGAAGGGAATATTAAGTTCGAAAAGGTCTGGTTTGCCTATAATGAGGATAGCTATGTGCTAAAAGACCTTAGTTTTGAGGTAAAAGCTGGCGATACGGTTGCCTTGGTTGGTGCAACTGGTGCAGGCAAATCTTCAACCATTAATATCCTGAACCGTTTTTATGAAGTAAGAAGAGGAGATATCACCGTTGATGGTATTCGTATTGAAGATTTTGAACTCGATTACCTCAGAAGCCACATTGCCACTGTACTCCAGGATGTTTTCTTGTTTTCAGATACCATTTTAAATAACATTACACTTAATAACCCCGAAATTACGATAGATGAAGTGATTAATGCTTCGAAAAAAGTGGGTGCACATGACTTTATTGAACGTTTACCCGGTGGTTATCAGTATAATGTAATGGAAAGAGGTGCTACCCTTTCTGCAGGTCAGGCGCAGCTGATTTCTTTTATCCGTGCCTTGGTCCATAATCCCGCAATTCTGGTTTTAGATGAGGCCACCTCATCCGTAGATACCGAAACCGAATTATTGATCCAGAAAGCCATTGATAATTTAATGGATGGCCGTACCTCGATTGTAATTGCCCACCGTTTGTCAACCATTCAAAAGGCTGATCAGATTATCGTACTGGATAAGGGCGAAATCAAAGAAAAAGGCACGCATCAGGAGTTATTAAAATTAAACGGTTATTATAAAAAACTTTACGATCTGCAGTTCTCTTCTAAAGGGATTGCCAAAGTGTAACAATTGCGATCCAATTCTTGAAATTATTTGACCTCGTGCTCATTATCATTATTTTGCGATAGTGAGCTATAATCCGCTAATAAGTCCCTGATATTTCAAGATGTTTGATGAGAAATTTTATATCCACTTTTAGACATTACCTGTTTTTAACATTAATGTTACTGCTTTCAATAGCATTACAGGCACAGGAAGCTAAACTTCCTACCAAATGGACGGTTTCTGCTGCTCAGGCAAAAGTGCCTTTCCCGGATTATCCACGGCCACAGCTCCAGCGCAAAGATTGGCTCAACCTAAACGGCAGTTGGGAATATATAGGCGGAAAGAATGCCCCGTCGGCCCTCGCGCCCAGGCAGGCAATAAAATTTCCTGACAGGGCTGAAAAAATCCTGGTGCCTTATTGTCCTGAATCGTTTCTTTCAGGAATTGAGCGTAAGCAGGAAATCAATATGTGGTATAAACGGGATTTTGAGATCCCTGCTGATTGGAACGCGAAAAAAATAATTGTACATTTTGATGGGGTGGATCACGATGCCACAATATTTGTCAACGGAAAACTTGCCGGCCGCCATTCAGGTGCTTATGATGCCTTTGGCTTTGATATTACCACGCTTTTAAAAACGGGTTCCAATACCTTGATTGTAGCAGCCTATGATCCCAATGATGGAAAAGCACCTTCAGGGAAAAACGGTCCGCGAGGAGATTATACCTTCAGTTCAGGGATATGGCAGAGTGTATGGCTGGAGCCGGTTGCCAATACTTATATCGAACAGATACGCATCACACCCGATGTAGAAAATAAGCGGCTTATTCTTTCGGCCAAAGCAGCTGGTGGCCAGATCGAGGCTACTGCATATGAGGGAAACAAGGCTGTTTCGCTGATAAAGGGGGCAGCGGGTAGTCAATTAATGCTCCCGATAAATCAACCGAGGTTGTGGTCGCCAAATGATCCTTTTTTATACGACTTAAAAATCGTTCTTAAAGACAAAAACGGGAAGGTAACCGACGAGATCAGGAGTTACTTTGGGATGCGTGATATCAGGCTGGGTAAAGTAAATGGTGTGGTAAGACCGCTGCTGAATGGAAAATTCGAAATGCAGGTCGGCTTACTGGATCAGGGGTACTGGCCAGACGGGATTTTAACCGCACCAACTGAAGAGGCGCTAAAATCCGATCTTGAGTTTACCAAGAATGCAGGTTTTAACCTTATCAGAAAGCACATGAAAACCGAACCAAAAAGGTTCTACTATTTAGCCGATAAAATGGGGATATTGGTTTGGCAGGATATGCCCGCCATGTGGTACCAAAATGAGGATACATTGAAAAACCGAAGCGTTTTTAGAAAAGAGCTTAAAGCGGTAATGGATGACCTCTACAACTCACCATCAATTATCAGTTGGGTGCCCTTCAACGAAAACTGGGGTGCATTTGATATTAAGGAAATTACCGCCTGGGTAAAAAAATACGATCCATCCAGATTGGTTAATGGCAATTCCGGGTTTAACAATAATCCCGGTTATCAGAAAGCCCTGGGCGACCCTGGAAATGGTGATTTTGTAGACACGCATATTTACATTGGTCCGAACGGGGCATCGCAACCAGACGAAAAGCGAGCCGCCTCATTGGGCGAATACGGCGGTATCGGTCTCTTTGTCAGGCGGCATATGTGGCCTGTTGAAAATAATGCATACGGATACGAACCAACTATTAATGCACTTACTGACCGTTACGTACTGCTGATGCAGCAGGTGGAGCAGTTGATGCTTTATAAAGGTCTGAGTACAGCGGTTTACACCCAAACCACCGACGTTGAACATGAAATAAACGGTTTACTGACCTATGATCGCGAAGTGGAAAAAATGGATATCAAACGTGTAAAAGAAATTAATCAGGCTGTTATCGAATCGGGCAGAACCCTTCGTACAGCTACAAAAAAATGATAATTTAAAAATACTGTTTTTAAGTGCACCGTGTTTTGTCAATTGTTGTCTGCAGGCATTTACATAATTCCTTAAAAATGACTATGTTTGGTTTCGCAACCCAAATAATCATTTGAATATCGAGAGAAATCGTGCGCATGATGATTCCCTTTTTGACTTATTGAAGCAAGGAGATGAGGTCGCTTTTAGCAAAATTTACAATCTTTATTGGGCTGAGCTCTATAATGCAGCCTACAAACGCCTGCCTGAAAGAGAAAAGTGCCAGGATATCATTCAGAATATTTTTACTGACCTGTGGAACAGAAAAGCTGAACTCGATTTGGAAAATCCGGTAGCTTATTTGCATACCGCAGTCCGTTTCCAGGTTTTAAAACATATTGCCAGGAGTCCAAAAAGCAGTTTTTTCGGGAAATCTTTCGAAAATGAATTAATTTCTCCATTACAGGCAGATGGCATGTTGCTGGAAAGAGAAGTGGCTGCATTACTGGAATTATTTATTAAAGCGCTGCCCGAAAAACGGCGTAATATATTTATAATGCATTATTTCGAAGGTTTGTCTACGGCCAAAATTGCTTTTGAACTCCATGTCTCGCAAAAAACTGTTCAGAATCAGTTAACCACCGCTACGCAAGCCCTGCGTTTGAGGCTCACACAACTTTTTTTGTTGGTTTTGGTTGTTATCTCTTCAGTTTTCTGAAAAGTTTAAGTTCATTTTTTGTTTTCTTCAAAATATTTTAAAATTCTTTTGGGATATTTTTGGCTTTCTGGTACATCTATCTAAAACCAGAAAAAATGAACGCCTTCAAACATCAAAAAGAGCTGCAAAAAATTATCCAGCGTTATGTATCCGGTACAGCTACGGCAGATGAGATTCTTTTTGTAGAAAAATACTATCAATATTTAGACAAAAATCCTGATATGCTTGATCAGCTCCATGCTGATGAAATAGCTAAAATGGCTGAAGTCAATTTCTCAGCGATCAATGCAAAGATTCATATAGATCAAAAACGTAAAACCATTCGGTTATATCGATACGTAGCAGCGGCGGCTATGTTGCTGATTGTTTTAGGAATCACCTTTGCCTTTCTTCATCAAACCGGGTCATCGCTTAAGACTGAGTTAGTATCTCGAAAATCCCTGGATGTTCTGCCAGGTACCAATAAAGCTGTTTTAACCCTCGCTGACGGTTCAAAAATTGTTTTAGATGAACATACTGCAGCCAATATAAGCGATAAAGACGGATTGAAAATCTCGAGAACAAGAGAAGGGCAATTGGTATATACGGTTTTGGATGAAAGCAATCTAAAACCGAAATCAGGAATTTCCTATAACACCATTCAAACGCCCAGGGGTGGCCAATACCAGGTCATTTTACCAGATGGTACCAAAGTTTGGTTAAATGCTGCATCTTCTTTAAAGTATCCGGAAGTATTTAACGGTAACGACCGTAGTGTAGAACTTACCGGAGAGGCTTATTTCGAAGTAGCTAAAAACAAAGCACAACCTTTCCATGTCAGAAGTCACCTGCAGGATGTAGAAGTGTTGGGCACGCATTTCAATATCAATAGTTATTCAGACAACAATACCATTAAAACCACTTTGCTAGAAGGACGTGTTCGGATCAGTAATGGTCAATCGGTAAAAATTTTAAAACCGGGCGAGCAAGCTATTGCCGGTGTGTCAGGTTCAGGTATCATCAGGTTAGCCACTGATGTAGATACAGATGACGAGACGGCATGGAAAAACGGCCTTTTCCAGTTTAATAATGCCGACCTGCAAAGCATTCTGAAGCAATTGGAAAGGTGGTACGATGTTCATATCGATTATCATACAGTCCCCAATAAAAAATACAATGGTATGGTTCCACGTAAGGCCAAACTCTCTGAAGTGTTAAAAATGCTCGAAAAGACCGGAAACATTAGGTTCGAGATAACCGAAGGAAAGAAGCTAACCGTATTGTCTGAAAAATAACCGCCTATGTCAGAAGAGATTTATCAATTAACCCACAAATAAACTAATCAATTTAAATTTAAACCAAACTGAATGTATGAACTTCTACACAAAAGGTAATCATCCCAATGTCTTAAAGGCGGTGGGGTTTTTTACAAACTATTTTAACCTGACGGTTATCAGAACCATGAAACTTTTTGTTGTTTTAATAACAGTTTTATGCTTACAGGTTAGTGCATCAGCATTTTCCCAAAACATTAGTATAAATCAAAAAAACGTGCCTTTGGTGCGTGTTTTAAAAGAAATTAAGAAGCAAAGTGGTTATTTTTTTCTGTATGATGCAGATTTGATCGAAAAAAGTGCAAAACCTGTAACCGTTGATGTTAAAAATGCCGAAATCAAAGATGTGCTTGTACAGGTATTAAGATCGCAGCCTTTCAGCTGGGAAATTAAAGAAAATACCATTTTAATTATGCCCCTTGCCAGAAACAATAACACTAAGGCTATTGATGTGAGCGGAAAAATTGTTGATGAACAAGGCAATCCTATGCCAGGCGCTTCTGTAAAGGTTAAGGGACAATTGGCTGCTTCAGTTACCGATAGCGATGGAAATTTTATTATTAGAAACGTAGATGAGAATGCGATACTGGTTATCTCATACGTTGGTTATACAGATAGGGAAGTGGCTGCCAAAAGCCAGTTGGGTACACTTAAACTAAGTTTATCAGCAGGGACTTTGAGCGATGTGGTGATAACGGGTTACACCAGTTATAAAAAATCGCAATCAGCGGCAGCAAGTTCTCTGGTTACTGCCGATAAAATTAATCAGGTTCCTGGTCTAACATTAGATCAGATTTTACAGGGTCGTGTTCCAGGTATGAGTGTGATTTCAACTTCAGGTCAGCCAGGTACAAGTGCATCAGTGGTCATTAGGGGAATTGGTACCATCAATGGAGTTAGAGGTCCGCTTATTATTTTAGACGGCGTTCCGATTGAAGCCGGCTATTTTCAAACCATCAATCCAGATGATATTGAATCGGCAACGGTATTAAAAGATGCATCGGCAACAGCTCTGTATGGATCCAGGGGTGCCAATGGTGTAATTGTATACACTACTAAAAAGGGTAAGGCCGGCCATGTTTCCGTAAGTTATAATTCTCAATATGGTTTTTCAAATTTGAGCAGACCAAATTTTGTGATGATGAACACCAATGAGCGTTTGCAATTTGAAGAGGAAATAGGTTTAACAGGAGTTAATATTGGTCCGGGGTGGACGTATTCTCCGAAAAATCCATCTTACGCGGCAGGTACCGCAAGCTCAAGAGCTCGCGCTGATTTTATTTTGGACAGTTTAAGGCAGATCAATACCGATTGGAGAGATATATTTTTTAGAAGAGGTAAATTTCAGGAACAGCAGGTAAGCATCAGCGGGGGTAATGATAAATTACGTTTCTACAATTCATTAAATTATTACAGCCAGGAAGGAGTTGCCGTAAATACAGGCCTTAACCGTTATGCGCTCAGAAGTAATTTAGATTTCAATGATGATAAATTTAGTGGAAGTGTTAACGTTTCTCTAGGTTATTCTCAATCAACTTTTATTGATGGGGAAGGTGCTACTACGGCCGGCACACCAATGTCTGCAGTGTATTATGCACTTCCTTACGAAAAACCCTATGCCTCTGACGGTACTTTAGTGCATCCAGGCATTAGCTCACAGGCAAAATACAACATTTTAGATCAGCGCGAAGGTACTCTAGCGCTGGAGCGTTTACTGAATTCCAGCAATAAAACTGATCAGTTTAAAGCTATAGTGGGCGGTTCATTTGCTTATCAGATTTTTCCATCACTAAAGGCAACAACCAGGTTTGGCATTGATTATAGAAATTCTTCTGACGAAAACTATGTTAATCCAAATTCTTATTATGGATCAAGATCTGTTGCCAATACATTAGGCGGAAAAGGTCGCTTAGATGAGATTAGCCGAAGAAATTTTGGTATTGTATCTACCAGTGGCCTGACTTTTGCCAAAACATTTGATGGTAAACACGATGTAGAATTTTCTGCATTATACGAATATATTTATAACGATTATAAATCTTTTGGTTACAGGGGATTTGGTATAGATGATCGTTTGCCCGAAACACCTGCCGGTATAACAGTAAGTACTGTTTTTCTGCCTTCACTTTCTGGTGGCAAAACACGGAATGCCATGGCTTCGTTTATGGGCATTGGCCGTTATACGTACGATCGTAAATATACTTTGAATGCAAGTTACCGTTATGATGGTTCTACCACTGTAGTATCAAAAAACAGGTGGCATGGTTTCTATTCGGTAGGAGCCAACTGGAATGCGAAGCAAGAAGAGTTTCTTAAAAGCGTAGCCCTTATTTCAGACTTGAGCTTTAGGGCGAGTTACGGCACTGCAGCAAGCTCGTTCGGTGGTAATTTCGATTACCAGGAAGCTTACGGCAATACGAGCTATGGTGGTAATATCGGAATCCGTGCAACAGCAGCTGGTAATATCGATTACGACTGGGAATATGTAAGTACATTTAATGCCGGTTTCGATCTGGGATTATTTAAACCCAACAGATTGCGTTTAAGTGCCGATTTTTATAATAAAATCACCACCAATATGTTTATCAACCAGCCGCCTTCTGCCGTTGCCGGTTATGCAACCCTGCCGCTAAGTTCAGGTAAAATGAGAAATAGGGGTATCGAGTTTGATATCAGCGGAGATGTAATTAAAACCACAGATTTTACGTGGACTTTGGGCGCCAACGCAGGTTATAATAAAAATATGATCTTACGTGTAAGCGATGTAACTGATAATTTTCCAGATGGAGATTCGAGGATTATCAAAGTGGGATTGCCATATGGAACTTATTTTGCACCAGATTGGGCAGGTGTAAATCCACAAACCGGAGAAGCCCAGTATTACAATCTTGATGGCAGTATTACTACTTTGTACAATGCAAATGCCCAAAGTACCACTAATTCTGGCAGCATGTACCCAACCTTTACCGGTGGTTTCAATACCTCGTTAAGTTATAAAGGTATTACAGCTTCTGCTTTATTCTCTTTTGTAAGCAATGTAATGCGTTGGAACAACGAGGATTTTTATAATGAAAACAGAACTTATCGTACCAGTAACCAATCGGTTAGGATGTTATATAACCGGTGGAAAAACCCGGGAGATACTGGGGATAATGCCATTCTTCAAAGGTTTGATATCCCTAGAAATTTTACTTCTAAAGATATTCAGGATGCTTCATTCCTAAGATTGAGAAACGTAACCATTGGATATACTTTGCCAAAATCCATACTTGAAAAAACCAAGGTCATTAAAGGAGTTAAAGTATTTGTTCAGGGACAGAATCTTTTTACCTGGACCAGCTGGCGGGGCTTAGATCCAGAGAACAATGATGTTTTCGGGCGTTTTCAATATCCTAACACCAGAACATATACTGCAGGAATTAATGTTAACTTTTAATAAACAAGTTATGATTAACAAAATATATACAAAATGCACTGTTTTATTGGCAGTTGTATTATTGGCAACATCTTGTACCAAGCTGGATTTTAAGCCAACCGATTTAATTTTGCCAGAACAGGCATTCAGAAATATTAACGATATTAATTTGGGTGTAATCGGTGCCTATGCGCCAATTGATTATTCTACTTTAAGTTACAGCTCCATTGTTTCGGACGAAGCGATTTATCCTCAGGAAAATACGGTAGGTAATAGCGATGCGTTTCGATGGCTTTATAATGGTTCAAATGGTTCCGTTACCGGGCTTTATTACACAAATTATACTGCCATTGATCGGGTAAACCGCGTTTTAGAAGCCATGGATAAGTTAACTTTTACTGGGGCAGATGCTACTTTGGCCGATCGGTACAAAGGTGAGCTGCTGGCTTTACGTGCATATTTGCATTTCGAATTATTAAGGGCATACGCATCTTCTTATCAAACAGGTGCATTGGGCGTAACCTATATGCAGCGGTCAGCCATCATTTATCCGGCAAGAGAAACTTTTGAGGCAGTAATTGCAAAAGCCAAAGCAGATCTGATTGCAGCTAAATCATTGATTCCATCAAGCTTTACTGATAAAACGAGAATTACCAAAACCGCAGTTTCGGCTATTCAAGCGCGTGTTGCATTGTATGAAAAGAATTGGACAGATGCCATTGCCTACTCAACGGAAGTGATAAATGCGGTTCCATTGGCCACAAAAGCACAATTCCCTGGTATCTGGACGGATGCCAACGATGCTGAAGTGATTTGGAAATTGAAACGGGTAACCGGCGATTCAAGAACCGGGGATTTCTTTTTTAGGCAATCAGGGAGCTATGTTTTATATGCGCCTTCATTTAAATTAATTGCAACATTTGATCAGGCAAATGACATCAGATTTATACCTTATATTAAATTTGACAATTCGCGTACAGGAACAAAATCTAAATATCTGGTTAATAAATATATTGGAGGAACTTCTTCTACCCCTGGTTTGGCAGATGTAAAACAATTTAGAACCGGCGAAATGTATCTGATCAGAGCCGAAGCCAGGGCAGAAACAACAGGAGATGCTGCGGGTGATATTAATACTTTGCGTGCCGCAAGAATTAACAATTATGTTAATGCATCCTTTGCGGATAAAGCGGCATTAATTAGTGCAGTTTATGACGAAAGATACAAAGAGCTGGCATTTGAGGGTCATCGTTTCTTTGATTTAAGGCGTAGAAATATGGTAATTGAAAGAACAGCAGCAGATGTAGCTGGAACACAAAGCGCACTCACATTGTCTCCAACCCAGGCACAATATGCCTTGCCAATCCCTGCGACAGAAATATCGGTAAATAAAAATATTGTTCAAAATCCTAAATATTAGGTTGTTAATGTCGGGGAGATGATTTGCATCTCCCTCAACATTTTTAATTATTACTATGAAACAATCATTACTTGCGCTATTCATGGTTTTTTGCATCTCAACAGTAGGATGTGGTAAATCGGATGGCACATCCGTTACACCAACAAAACCTTCAGGGAAAGAAACACCATCATCCAAAAGACCTGGTTCTATTGGAATTATAGGTGATACGGCTAATGTGGTGAAACCTGTTAACGGCGGTATGGTTTTAATGGGAGGAGGTACTGATGTGGAAGCCGCTTTTAGATGGATGATGGCCAGAAGCGGAGGTGGAGATGTCGTGATTCTGCGTGCAAGCGGAACGGATGCCTACAATGCTTTTGTAAATGCACTGGGCACCGTTAATTCTGTCGAAACCCTCCTGATCAACTCCAGGGAACTGGCCAATGACGATGGTGTTGCCTATATTATCCGCAATGCGGAAATGGTCTTCATTGCCGGCGGCGACCAGTCTGATTACATGAAATACTGGAAAGGCACCAAAACCGAACAGGCCTTAAATTATCTGTTAAACGATAAAAAAGCACCAGTTGGTGGTACCAGCGCAGGTTGTGCCATTTTGGGTGGTTTTTATTACAGCGGCGAAACCGGTGGCTTAACCTCCGCGCAGGCATTGGCAAATCCATACCATACAAATGTTACCTTGTACAATAATGATTTTCTAAAAGCACCCTATCTGCAAAATGTAATTACCGACCAGCATTATCTCACCCGCGATCGCGAAGGAAGATCTTTGGTATTTTTAGGGAGGATCAATAAGGATTTTTCAGTTCAGGCTAAATGTATTGCTGTAGATGAGCGTACTGCTGTTTGCATTGATAAAGACGGAAAAGCACAGGTTCTTGGTGATTATTCAGCCACCAGAGCCTATAGTTATGCTTATTTCATTAATCCTGATGCCACCAAACAACCAGAGCAGTTTGAGGCAAATCAAAAAGTAATTTGGAACAATAACGGAAAAGCGGTTTCTGTTTACGAAATTGCTGCCTCGGTTCACGGTAGCGGTAGTTTTAATGTTGCTACCTTTAAAGCAAGTGAAGCCAGTGGCGGCAAATGGTACTCATGGTGGATAGATAACGGAGTTTTAAATAAAAAAGATCAATAGAATAAAATGAGAGCATTAAAGTTATTAACGGTATTATTATGCACTATTTGGGCATTGAATGTGAATGCACAACAGAAAAAATATGTAATGGTGATTCATGGTGGTGCAGGTACCATTTTGAAGAAAAACATGACACCGGATAAGGAGGCTGCTTATGTAGCCGCTTTAACAAAGGCTTTGCAGGCCGGTTATGCCGAAATTAAAGCGGGTAAATCAAGTCTCGACGCGGTTGAGGCAACCATCCATGTTTTAGAAAACGATCCGCATTTTAATGCAGGTAAGGGCGCTGTTTTTACCCACGATGGCAGAAATGAACTGGATGCCGCCATAATGGACGGAAAAACCCTGATGGCTGGTGCCGTTGCAGGTGTTACCACTGTTAAAAATCCCATTTCAGCTGCAAGAGCAGTCATGGAAAAATCGGAACATGTGATGATGGTGGGGTCGGGAGCCGATCTCTTTGCGAAAGAGGCGGGACTTGAAATCGTAGATCCTAAGTATTTCTGGACAAAGGAACGTTGGGATGGTTTGCAGGAAGCCATTAAAGCAGATTCTACTAAAGCAGTTTTAGATCATGGCAGTAAAAAATCAGGCTTGCTTGGTATCAAAAACCACGATTATAAATTCGGTACTGTGGGCTGTGTAGCTTTGGATCAAGCTGGCAACCTGGCCGCAGGAACATCAACAGGAGGTATGACCAATAAAAAATATGGCAGGGTAGGCGATTCGCCGATTATTGGCGCAGGAACCTACTGTAACAACGAAACTGCGGGCATTTCGTGTACCGGTTGGGGCGAGTTTTATATCCGCAATGTGGTAGCCAAAACCATTTCAGATTTAATGGAATACAAAGGTATTTCGGTAGCGGAAGCGTCGAAAATTGTACTGGATAAGGTTGGTAAAATGGGGGGCGACGGCGGTTTGATCGCTTTAGATAAAAAAGGAAATGTGGCGATGCCATTTAACACCGAAGGCATGTACAGAGGCACCATCACTGCGGATGGGAAAATCGAAGTAAACATTTACAAATAATGAAAAAACTATTTTTGCTGGTATGTCTGGCCAGTTTTTCACTAATGGCGGTTGCGCAAAGAAAGCCTACAGGTAAGCTGTTTATCATAGGTGGCGGCGAACGCTCAGATGCTTTAATGAAAGAAATGTTGAACACCGCTTCACTTAAAGCCAACGATTATATTATTGTACTACCAATGGCCAGCGAAGTGCCGGATGTAGGTTTCGGAACCCTTTCCGCTCAGCTAAAGAAGCTTGACAACCGGGCAATCAGGAATTTTAATTTCAGCAAACATGATGTTAATGATCGAAAATGGACCGATTCCCTGTCAGGTGCAAAACTGATTTACATTTTAGGTGGCGACCAGAACCGTTTTATGAAATCGGTGCTGAACACCCCGGTTTACACTGCTATTCATAAGGCTTATCAAAATGGAGCTACTATTGCCGGAACAAGTGCTGGTGCTGCGGTAATGAGCAAGTATATGATTACCGGAAAACAACTTTTAGATACTGTTTACAAAGAGACGTTTAACAAATTATGGGATAAAAATATCGAATTTGCTGAAGGAATGGGTTTGTTGCAAAATACCATCATTGATCAGCATTTTCTAAAACGTAACCGTTATAACCGATTGATTTCTGCCCTGGCCGCGCACCCCAATCTGGTTTGCATAGGTATTGATGAAAGCACAGCAATCATCGTTCACGGCAATAAAGCCACTGTAGCAGGTGAAAGTCAGGTCGTTCGTATAGCCAATCCAAAGTCACTTACAAAAACGGGTAAGGGTTTGCTAAAATTTAAACAGGCCGATTTTGGAATCTTCACTGCAGGTGATGTGATCAACGTTAAGCCCTAAATAAATACAAAATGGCCGGTCACTACCGGCCATTTTGTATTAAACCGATTATTCTTCAGCTAAGAGCAGTTCCATCATTTTTTCTGCAGCCACCCGGCCTTTCATTTTAAGTGTTGGTCTTGGCGTATCATCGCCTACCTCGTAAGTTAATGCCTCAGCATTCAAAATTCTTCCCATCCAGCTTTTGGATACATTTCCGCCATTTGGTGAAGGTTTGATATTCGGCTTAAAGCCAGGTATAGACTCACTAAAGGCATTCAGCCATTTAAGGGTAAAACCGGGGCGGTTGGTTTGCTGCAAAGGTTGATCTTCATTGGTGTAAAATACGTCGTGATAAGTCGAATGGAAATCGATCCCGAAGTATACTTTTGCCTGCTGCCGATCAACTTTTTTTAAGATATAATTTCTGACACTTCTCGTTTCAGGTTGGATAAAATTTTCCCAATCTCTATTCAAATCAACCCCGGCAACATTATGACGCCAGTTTCCCTCATCAACCCCATCCGGATTAATCATCGGAATAAGTACAACCTCATAAGCTTTGCGAAAGCTCCGGGCGAGAGCAGATGAACCGCTCACAGTTCTGATGAATTCCTGCATAGCCATGTAACCGGTAACCTCAGGAGGATGTTGCCGGCTAAGAATCACAATGAGCTTTTTCCCGTTTCCTTCTGTGATGTTTAAAGCGTTAACAGGTTTTCCCAATATGCTTTTACCAATCTGCATACGCTTGATAAAGGGCAGTTTAGCCAGGCTGTCTTCCCACTGGTATTCATCATGACTAGTCATCAGCTCCTGCGCCGCAATGAGCAAAGAATCGGCACCTGCCTCCAAACCAAAGCTGGCAAGATTTTCATCTTGGCTCACTTCGATAGGCTGCACATCTTTCCACGCGCCATTGTTCAATTGGAGCTTCGGATCATAACGATGTTTGGTGCCGACATAGGTTAATTGCAGGATATAGCGACGTTTATGAGCCGACCATATTTTAAAGGCATACCACGGACTTGGATTAACCGGTGTATTTTCGGGTTCGATCAGGAGTTTAAAAGTGCTGTCGTTTAGCTGCGTAACCTGGTTCAGTCTTGCTCCGGCAAAAGTATTACTAAAGGCAACAGTACCCTGGTTAAAATGAAAAACCTTTCTTTGCTGAAAACGGATCGACGCTTTAGGTGCCTGTTCTTGTAAAGTCGTTCCGGTAGTCTGAATCGATCTCGACTTGCAGGATAACAGTATATTCAGCAAGACAAGCTGAATGATGAACAGTTTGGTTAATTTACTCATTATACATCGTTTATAAAGGGCTACCCATAGGGGGGCAGCCCTTATCTGGAGGTTAATTATGGGTTCTGATCTTCAGGGCCTATCGCTTTATTCACGTCAATCTCGTCTTGCGGAATTTTATATTCCCATAAATTACTTTGAGAAGGCTTAGGTTTTGATAAGGTAAAGGCGATATCGGTGTAGGTTACCGTGCTGCTTACACGGGGATTATCCATCCCGTTCCGGTTCAGTTCACTATCGGTACGTTTCAGATCGTAAAAGCGGAAACCTTCACCCCACAATTCCACCCTTCTTTGGATCATGATTTCTTCAATCAGATCATTGCCTGTTTTTGTTGATAAAACATAAGATGGATTTCTGTTCACCGCTAAGGGATAAAGGGCTGTTGCTGCAGCAGCATCCTGTCCGCTTCTGGCCAGGGCCTCTGCTTCAATCAGGTACATTTCGGCCACACGCATAAAGGGAATGTCGCCTGCCCGGCTGTTCACATCCTGCACCTTAAATTTACGGTGCATATATTTAATTACTTTTACACCCGAAGCCGGTGCGTTGGTAGCGGCATCAATAGCGCCGGGAAAATTGCTTTTTTCTGCTGTGGTTCCGTCCCACCACAGTTTTTTGCGGATATCGGTGCTGGAAATTTTAGCATATAAAACGGAATTGATCATTTTGGGTTCCAGCCTGTTCCATGAGGAGTTGAAATTGGCCGAAACATAAGAATAAAAAGACCCGTAAGTAGGTACCTGATCTACAAGCTGGTTTGCCCCCCACATCCATTCTATATTGCCAATCTGCGTAAATCCGCCCAGGTAATCAGCATTACTCATTAAGCTAAGTCCCGTACGGGCTTCTTTAGCCATCCTGGCTGCGGTAGCCCAATCCTGCATCGTAAGCGCAACACGTGCTTTAAATCCTTTGGCCACATTGATGTTAACATGGGTTTTGGCTGGTCTGGCCACGGCGGCAGAAAGTAAGGAGATGGCCTGATCCAAATCGGCATTAATCTGCTTATAAACATCTTCTACAGTGGAACGTGGCTGATCAACTCCACTATTGTTGATGATTATTGGAACGCCGGGCTGTGTATTCTGTTTACCTGCTTCGTAGCGTTTGCCATAAAGCTGAACCAGGTTAAAGTGGCACCAGGCCCGTACGGCCAGACATTCGCCTTTAACCGCTGCTTTTTCATTTGCAGAACCGTCAATTTTATCAATGTTTTCGATAATCATGTTGGCATTACTGTTAATGCGGTAATAAAGAATATACGGAAAAGCTGCTAAACCCGTTGCAGCACTGCGGTGATCTACCCACCGTAAAGCGGGTTTGAAATAACTGTAAGTATTGCCCGACCATACAAAATCTTCTCCCATGGCGTCCATATTCAGCATCATGGCCCCATGAGCATCCTGCGATTGATTCGAGATCTGCAGGTACATCAGCCTATACATACCATTAACGGCCAGTTTGGCATTGGCTAAAGATTCGAAGGCGGTAGTTTGCGCTACCTGATCGGTAGGGAAGGTTTCTAAAAAGTCTTTTTTGCAAGAGGTAAGCAATGCCGTAATCAGCATGAATACCGATGTGAGTTTAAAAATTTTCATGTCAATGATATTATAGCGTTACGTTTAAACCTAAAGAAATAATCCGTGTAGGGGCATAGGTATAGCCTGTATTTCCGTTGAAAGCCTGTGAAGGATCAAAACCTTTGCGGTATGATTTCATAAAAAGGTTTTCTCCGGTAACGAAGACTCTGGCATTATTGATGGCTATTTTTTTAGTAAATGCTTTAGGTAGGTTATAGCTAAAGTTGGCAGCGCGTAAATACAGGTAAGAAGCATCAACCAACCATTTATCACTATCATACATGGTTGCGCCGATGGCCCGCCTTGGAACGTTGGTAATGTCGCCCGGGTTCTGCCAGCGATTCAGGGCGTCAACATGCAGTGCCCGCCCGTAAGTTCCGTTGTACATGAGCGATTGGTAATCATTATCGAACGAAACACCGCCCACCTGGTAGATAAACCTGAAATCCAGAGAGAAATTTTTATAGGTAAAGGTATTGTTGATACTGCCATAAAAATCAGGAATGGCAGAACCAGCATAATGGTACTGCGCACCGCTTCCGCTGGTGGTTACTACGGTTCCGTCGGCCAAAGTTTTCGTTGAGGTAGCGGCCGGCCCCGCAACATATAGTTCTGATCCCGTATCCGGATCAACACCATAATAATCCCTTAGCCAGTAATCGTAACGGGACTGACCCACCATATATTTTTTGGTTCCGTCGATAAATTCATCGAATGGCAGTTTAGAGATTTTATTATTGATTTTGGTCCAGTTGATGCCGATATTCCATCTGAAATTTTTGGTTTTTACCGGTATACCATCCAGCTGGATTTCAATTCCGCGATTGTACAAACTGCCAAAATTCTGATTTTGAGTCGTTAATCCGGATGATAAAGCCAATGGGACATTAAATAACAGATTATCCGTATAGCGGTTAAAATATTCAACGCTTCCTGAAATCCTATTTTTCAATACACCAAATTCAAGGGCAACATCCATATTGTCGTTAGATTCCCATTGAATTTTTTCATTTCCCAATGCCAGCGATTGTTTTATCCCCGCCTCATTTCCATTTTTATATCCGGTATCATAAAAGGTCTGATAAAGATAATAACTGCCCAGGTCATCAGAACCTACCTGGCCATAAGATCCGCGGATTTTCAGGTTGTCTACCCATCCCACTTTAAAAAACTTTTCCTTATTGATTTGCCAGCCAGCGCCCACAGACCAGAAGTTGCCCCAGCGGTAATCAGGTGCAAATTTAGAAGATCCATCCGTACGATAAGAAGCAGACAAGAAATATCGTCCGTCAAAATCATACTGCATCCGGCCGAAATAAGACTCAATGCGGTAATTATCCTGATAAGAAGTTAGTGAAAGTATATTAGCAAAATTTCTCAACTCCGTTGAGCCGCTTACAATTTGTCCGGCTGCACTGCCGAAATTGTAATCGTAACGACGCTGGTAAGATTCATGTCCGGCCAGCACGTCGATATTATGTCTGCCAATGGTCTTGTTATAATTTAACAACTGGTTAATGTTAATGGTACGGGTTGTGGTGTTGGTCCGGTTGCTCCGTCCGTTTGAGCTAAGCCCGTCTCCAATCTTCGGACTATCAAAAACATTGAATTTATAATTGTTTAAATCCAGGCTGATGTTCGTTGTGAATTTAAAGTTTTTCAGAAAAGAAATCTCTGCATAAGTTCTGCCGCTTAAAAAATTGCGTTCGGTGAAATTATCATTGTATTCCGTTTCTGCTATCACGTTTCTACCTGGCGCTATAGGTCGTGTATAACCTTCGTCATAAACTTTATTGCCGGATGCATCCATGACATAACTTCCGTCAGGATTGTGTTTATGTACCGCATAGATAGGACCAAAGATCAGGTCGGTGTAAAATGGATTTTCCCAGATTCCGCTATCTTCGTTACCTACTTTTGTTTTCTGAACAGATCCTGAAACATTCATCCCGGTTTTGATCCATTTTTTAATCTGAGAGTTCACGTTTACCCGGCCACTATATCGATTAAAGTCAGTTAAAACAGAATAACCTTCATCCTTCAAATAATTGAAAGAAGCAAAAAAATCACTTTTATTGCTGCCACCTCTGTAGTTCAGATTATATTCACTTCTTAAACCGGTGCGGCGTAGCGCATCGCGCCAGTCCAGGTCTTCAGGATAAAGCAGGCTGGCTGAAGGATTAATTCTTCCGTCAGTCAGTACAATCTGGTTGTCTGGTACATTAAACGGGTTCGAAACCAGAGCCCCCGAAATATTATTGGATGCCTGTGTGTTGGCCGCATCTAAAGTTGCTCCGCCGGTTACCAGGCTGTTTCTCATCGATTCCCATAAAAGCGGGTAATACTGAAAGGCATCTACTTTTTCGTAATCGCTCAGCCCGCGTGAATTTAATCCCTGGGTAGTTTTTAAGGTCAGTGTAGCCGGACTGTCTTTTCCTCTTTTTGTGGTGATCAGAATGACACCATTTGCTGCCCGCGAACCATATAAGGCAGAGGCCGAAGCATCTTTCAACACGGAAATGCTTTCCACATCATCGGGATTGAGGTTGTTCAGCGCGCCTTCATAAGGTGCACCATCTACCACGTACAAAGGATCAGAACCACCGTTAATGGTGCCAAATCCTCTGATCCTTACGGCCGGCCCGGCACCAGGTTGCCCGCTTCCTGTAGTGGTTTGCAAGCCAGGTGCAGCACCTACCAATGCGACACCCAAATTTGATATGGGCCTGGATTCAATTTCTTTTGCACTAATGGTGGAAACCGAATTGGTCAGCGCACTCTTACGCACGGTTCCATAGGCTTGAACAACCACTTCTTCCAGCTGCTTGTTTTCTACGGCGAGCTTAACATTGAGTGTATTTGATGAGCCTACGATGACCTCTTTTGTAGTATAACCCAGGTATGAAAATACGAGCGTATTTTCACCTTCGGGAAGGTTAATGGTATACTTTCCATCCATATTGGTGATGACGCCCCCGTTTTTTCCTTTTACTTTTACCGATACCCCAGGTAAGGTCTGGTTATCATCCTGTCCGGTAACGATACCGGTGATGATCCGGTCCACCCTCATGGCAGGAACCGGGGTTTTGATATTGACGATAATGGTTTGTTCTTCAATAGCATAACTTAGTGGCTGGCGATCAAAAATGATAGCCAGAAGTTTGTCCAGTTCCAGGTTCTTAGCCTGAACAGATACCGGTATGGATTGAGATAAGGCCTCGTTGCTATAGATAAAATAGTAGCCTGTTTGTTTCCGAACCTCTTTAAAAATCGTTTTAAGACTGGCATCTTTTACCGATAAGCTTACTTTCTGTGCCATGGTATTGGCACTCAGTTGCATGGAGAGGCAAAAGACGATGATTGCTGTAAATTTCATGATCAAAAAAGCTTTAAACGCATAACTTCTTCTCTTCTGTAGTTTGGTGGTTTTGGGCATAACAGTGCCCGTTTCAGATTGTAGACAATCTTTCATAAGTTTGTTTGGTTTTAGGTTTATAGATCTGTTGATAATTATTATAGCCCAAAACTGCTGCCTGCAGCTTTAGTGAAATCTTCCCGGCGGCCACCGGGAGGATTTTTTTCGCTATGGGTATTTCCGATTTATCTATTTCATGGTGTCTTACTAATTTGTTTTACCTCTATTGTTTTATTATGGATATGGAATTCGATATTTCCGGCAGCCCGTAGAAGTTTAAGTAACTTAGACACGTTATTGCTGCGGCTTAATGCTCCGTTAAATTTAATACCCGGTATTTGTCCGATGTACTTTACATCTACATCGTACCACCTCTCAATCTGGCGCATTACTTCGGGTACAGTGGCATCCTCGAAAATGAACAATCCGTTTTTCCAGTCTACAACATTATCTACATCCACATACCGAACGTCAATTCGATCGCTGTTCCGGTTAAAAATGGCCTGCTGCCCCGGTAAGATTTTTTTTGAATGCGCCTGCCTGTTTAGTTTTACCGAACCCTCTAAAAGCGTAACTGCTGAGTTTTCTTCATTTGGATATACGTTTACGTTGAAATGGGTACCCAAAACTTCTACCTGGGCTTCCCCGCTTTCTACCAGGAAAGGTTTGTTGCGGTTTTTTGAAACTTCAAAATAGGTTTCTCCAGTTACTTTTACCTTCCGCTCATTCCCGGTAAATGCAGAAGGGAAAGTAATAGACGATTCTGCATTGAGCCATACTGTTGTTTTATCGGGCAGCATCAGCTTAAAATGACCACCTCTTGGTGTACTTAGGGTATTGATGTAAATTTTTTCTGATGGAGCAGTTTTTTTTGCCGAATACACTACCGTTCCCTGGTCGCTTTTACTGATATCTACTACACCCTGTTTGGTCAACATTCCGTTGTGTTTATCGTCCAGTATAATTTTGGAACCATCCGCAAGAGTTAAAATTGCTTTATTCTTTCCAGGCTCAAGATCCTGTTTAGGAACGGCTGTCACAGTATGGATAACTTTAGGTTGATAATATAATTGATACCCAAGATAAACCATCATCACCAGGGATGCTGCAATGGTCAGTTTTTTGCCGATATTGATGATTAAACCGAACTTCGGTTTTTCCTGCCCGTTTTCTACTATCTGTTGGTACATATGGTCCCAGTCTACATGGTTGGCCGTAATATCCGGTAGGGTTTCTTTTTCCGATTTTTTCATAAAATCATCAAAAATGTGCCTGTTTTCTGTTTGGCTGAGGTATTCGAACAATTCTTTGAAATCAGCTTCAGAAATGCGCTTGTCTACATATTGTATAAGCAGTTCGTTAATTCTTTGGTCAATATTTTCGGGCATGATGTTTTGGCAAGTTTGGTTAAAAAGATAGACTACCGGCAGGAGCCAAAGGACCGCGAAAAAAAATATTTTTTTTCGCGGTCCTTTTAAACATAGAAAAAGTCTATATCTAAAACCAAAAAAATGTCTTTAAGAACACGGATTTATATTGTTATACTGCTGCTGAGCGGCTTAGGTTACCAGGCATCGGGCATTGCTAAAACATTTTCACTGCAAGACAGTCTACGGAGGTATCAGCCAGGTAAAAGTTATACCTTTCAGGTTGAATCAGCTATTGGTGAGCACGCAATAGCTATCGAGTACATTGCAGGCGATGCCGGCTCAAAACTGATTCTTACTTCGCCGCATGGTGGCGACCTCAAACCGGAATTTATGCATACGCGCACTAAGGATTTTGTGGTATCGGGAAGCGATTTGGATTATGGCGATACCGAAAGTTTCTCGGCAATGGCTGATTCGAAAACACTGGAACTCACACTGGCCCTGGCAGAGGAGATCAGAAAAGTGACCGGATTACGTCCGCATGTGGTGCTTAATCACCTGCACCGGAGTAAGCTGGATGCCAATAGGGCCATGTCATTAGCCGCACAGGGTGATGAAAATGCCATCGCCGCCTGGAAAGCTTTTCATCAATATATTGAGGATGCCAAGGTTCAGGTGGCTAAAAATGGTTCAGGATTAGTTCTTAATATTCATGGAAATGCGCACCGGCCACAGCGAACAGAAGTAGGACTATTATTAAGCGGTAAAGACTTTTTAAGTGGCGACCTCGAAAAACTGGCTGATCAATCGAGTGTAAGGGCATTGGTGAGATCGGGAAAGGCGAGCATGAAAGAACTGGCTACAGGAGATACGGCACTTGGCACGCTGTTAAATGAAGGGGGATTTACGGCAACACCGTCAAAGGCCTATCCCAATCCTATAGATGCAAATGATTTTCCCGATAGACGGTATTTCAACGGTGGTTATAATACGGCGAGGCACGGATCCCGGTTTTCGGGCAATATCTCGGCTATTCAGCTTGAGTTTAACCAGGACGTTAGGATGAATGATAGAAGCAGGAACAATTACGCAAAATCAATAGCAAGAGCGGTTACTGCATTTATGAACAGGTATTTTAAATAGGATTTACCTCATGAAATAAAACAACAGTCCGGAAATACTGATGCTGATATTGTTTTCGGAAAGATAATGGCGCAGGTACTTTAGTACATCTACGATCACATTTTTTACCCTGCTTTTGGATAAACCAACCTGTGCGGCGATTTCTTCATGGCTCATCCCATCTATCCTGCTCAGTTTAAAAATATGTTGCTTTTGCTCCGATAGGTTGGAAAGCCCTTTTTTGATCAGAAGTTCACTATCCCTTAAATCGGTAAGATCGGCAATATCATTCTGTTCCAACTGCATGTTTGCCCATACCTGGGCCAGCGCTTTCTGATTTTTTGCGGCCAGGTTCAGATAAGTATAGGTTTTATTGCGTACAATAGTGTATATATAGTTGCGCGGGTGCTCAATGTTGGGCAATATATCACGCTTTTGCCAGATGGTGCAGAAAGTATCCTGTACAATTTCTTCAGCATCAGCCCTTGAGTGCACAAACCGGACCACAAAACTATATACTTTGTTCTTATACAGCTCAAAAACATGCTTAAAGGCATAGGCATCACCCTCGGCAATTTTTTGCAGTAATATCTTTTCAGCAGATAGGTTGTATAAAGACATGAATGTTTGGAGGTTTGGTTTGTTAGGTCGCTAAATATATGAATTACTGTAGAATAAATCCAGTTTTGTAACCCGATTTAACAAAGGAGTCTTGATTATTGTCAATCTGCTATGCCTTCCAAATGCATCGTAGAGGAGCATGTTACAGGTAATTTTAAACGAGTATAGGAACGGAAAGAAAAATTACCCTATCTTTCATTTTTCCTAAGCATCAATGAAAAAGATATTTTCCAATTTAACCGTTCAGGTTTTAATTGCCATAACGGTGGGTATTATGGTTGGTACTTACTTTCCCGGTTTTGCGCCAACAGCTAAACTAATCAGTCAGGGTTTTATTAACCTGATTAGCATGTTAATTGCCCCGATCATATTTTTTACCATTGTTTTGGGCATCGCACACATGGGCGATATGAAAAAAGTAGGCAGAGTAGGCGGTAAGGCATTATTATATTTCGAAATGGTAAGCACGGTCGCCATTGCGATCGGTTTATTAGTGGCCAATATATTAAAACCCGGTGCCGGAATGGTGGCCAAGACCAGCGATGCGACAAAAATTGCTGGATATGCTGAGCAGGCTAAAGAAATGAACTGGGCAGAATTCTTTCTGCATATTATTCCACATAATGTTATCGCTGCTTTTGCCGAAGGCAACATTTTACAAATTTTATTATTTGCAATCCTTTTTGGTTACGGATTAAATAAACTGGGTGGAGAGGGAACCAGCGTTTTAAATGCCTTCGACAAAATATCGAAAGTGCTTTTCAAAATCATGAAGGTAATTATGCGCCTGGCACCTATTGGTGCCTTCGGTGGGATGGCCTTTAGCATCGGTACCCATGGTCTGGAAAGTATATTTGGCATGGCCAAACTGATGGGTTCAGTATATTTAACCTGTTTCCTTTTTATTTTTATCGTGCTGAATGGGATTTGCAGGTATTATGAGTTCAGTTTATGGGCTTACCTCAAATACATCCGTCAGGAAATCCTGATTGTATTGGGCACTTCCTCTTCCGAATCGGCTTTGCCCAGTATGATGCAGAAAATGGAGAGCATAGGTTGCGATAAATCGGTGGTGGGTTTGGTCATTCCGACCGGCTATTCTTTTAACCTTGACGGTACCGCAATTTACCTCGCCATGGCGGTAATATTTCTCTGCCAGGTTTTCCATGTCGATTTATCCCTGGGGCAGCAGATTACCATTTTAGGTGTACTTATGGTTACTTCAAAAGGTGCTGCCGGTGTAACCGGAAGTGGGTTTATCGTATTGGTATCAACCCTCACCGCTTTAAAAATTATGCCCATTGAACATATTTCCATTTTGATTGGTGTAGACCGCTTTATGAGCGAGGCCAGGGCCATCACTAACGTCATTGGAAACGGCGTGGCCACTATCGTGATAGCCAAAAGTGAAAATCAGTTCGATGAAGAAAAATATCTGAAGGCCATTCAACCTGTAACCATAGAAAAGGGTAAGGAAGGTTAATTTGGAGTTGAGCGTTTGGCGTAAGGCGATCAGGAAGTCGAAAGCAAACGGTTAGTTTGGAGTTGAGTCTAATCCTAACTAAAAACTCCGAACTCCCAACTCCAAGCTAATTCGATTGTTTTTCAAGGCCTTCTAACCTTTAACCTTCCCGCCCTCAACCTTTTTCCGTATCTTTGTAGCAGAAACAGGCAACACAGCTTGTTTAATTAACCCATAGTACATTGGCCCAGCAAGAACAAAATAACCGCAAAGAAAAAAGCGAGTTGCATCCACGCAATAAACACCGTTCACGTTACAATTTCAAACAACTTATTGCCGCTTCAAAAGAACTAAGACGTTTTGTTTTTAAAAATGAACACAATGATGATTCTATCGATTTTGCCGATCAGAATGCCGTTAAAGCATTAAATAGGGCATTGCTGAAATATTTTTACGATATCCAGCAGTGGGATATTCCGCAGGATTTTCTTTGTCCGCCTATTCCGGGCAGGGCAGATTATATCCATTATGTTGCCGATCTGTTGGGATCAAGCAATAAAGGTAAAAATCCAAAAGGCCCCAAAATCAACGTGCTCGACATTGGTGTAGGCGCTAACTGTATTTACCCCATCATTGGTCATCAGGAATACGGATGGAGTTTTGTGGGTTCGGAGATTGATCCACTTTCGGTCGAATCGGCGAAACGCATTATTGAAGCCAACAAACCATTGCAGGGTGCGATAGAAATCCGTCAGCAATCATCTAAAATGGGTATTTTCAGGGGAATTGTAGGTAGAACAGAACGTTTTGATGCGGTGGTTTGTAATCCACCTTTCCATTCTTCCCTAAAAGAAGCTGAGCAGGGCACCCGCCAAAAATGGCGCAACCTGGGGGGAAATGAAAAAGAAGTAAAACATGTATTAAACTTTGGTGGAAACAAGGCCGAGCTTTGGTGCCCGGGAGGCGAACGTGCTTTTGTGGAGCAGATGATTATCCAGAGTGCGCAGATTAAAAACCAGGTGTTATGGTTTAGTTCACTCGTTTCCAAAAGCGCAAACCTAAAAAGCATTTATAACGCTTTGGTTAAAGCAAATGCTTTTGAAGTACGTACGGTTATCATGAGCCAGGGCCAGAAAATAAGCCGCTTCGTAGCCTGGACTTTTCAGGATGAAAGAGCCCAGAACGAATGGGTGAAAGGATGGAAGGCTTAAATTGGGAATTCCGGTTTAGCGTTTTCAGTTTTGGATACATCATTCAATCAAATCATATAATAATGCCGAGTGGATAAGATTCATTCGGCATTTTGTTTGCACTTGCGCCCATAAATTGCCAACTACCCACTGAAAACAGCTGACTGAAAACTGCTAATTGTAAACTGAAAACTGTCAATCATTTTTCATAAACAATCAAAATCACCAGATCGTTGTCTGCATCCGGTGCAATGCCATGAGAGCTGCCCGGACGGGTTAGAATGGCATCGCCGGGTTTCACCGCAAAAGTTTTTCCGTTCATTTGCATGGTTCCTTTTCCGCTGATTACGTAATAAATTTCATCCTCTTTTTGCAGGTGATAGCCGATTGATGAGCCCGGTTTCAAAATCCTTTTCCTAAAAGCTGTTTTCAGGTTTTTGGCATTAGAGAAAAAGTTAAAGCCAATGGTTTTACCTCCGCCATTGTGGGTTCCTGGTTCTTGCTTCGCTATTTCAGCATCATTTTGTAAAATGTATTTACTGGTATCAGCAGTCTGAGCTTTAGCTGCGATTGAGATAAAAAAGATTAAAAATAGTAAGGATAATGCTTTGCTGTTCATTCGGCTCGTTGTTATAATAGTTATTGGGTTTAAGCTTTAGTCTTTCTGCTTTGGTCTTCAGTCTCTTTGCTTTGGTCTTTAAGCTTTATTCTTTGGTCTCTACAGGTAAATTTAAGTGTTTCGCCCTGATGATGCCAAAAGCGTCTGAACTTTGTTACCAAACCGATCGCAGTGGTTCTGGCTTTTGCTTGAGGTAACAGATAGCGAACTGTCCATATCCTTACCCTAAGCGTCAATGTTTTTAATTTGGAAACGGACGTTCAGTAATTCTTGGCGGTCTTTAGTCCTGCCATTCGCTTTACTTCGTTGCACTCCGTGTTCGCTGCTGTCAGGTTTATTACCGAGGGGCTCGCTGCAGGCATGTTGCCAAAAGCATCTAAACTTTGTTACTGAACCAATCGGAGACTGTTTATTTTTTTTCTTAAGTGTTAATGCTTTTGATTAGGAAACGTACGTGCTGTGTCTCTTGGCGGTCTTTAGCCCTGCCATTCGCTTTACTTCGTTGCACTCCGTGTTCGCTGCTGTCAGGTTTATTACCGAGGGGCTTGCTTTCGGCATATTGCCAAAGGTATCTTATTTTGTTACTGAACAATCGGAGAATGTTTGTTTTTTTTAAGCGTTGATATTTTTAATTAGGAAATGGACGTGCAGTGGTCTTGGCGGTCTTTAGTCCTGCCATTCGCTTTACTTCGTTGCACTTCGTGTTCGCTGCTGTCAGGTTTATTACCGAGGGGCTTGCTCCAGGCATGTTGCCAAAGGCATCTAACTTTGTTACTGAACCAATCGGAGACTGTTATTTTTTTTCTTAAGTGTTAATGCTTTTGATTAGGAAACGGACGTGCTGTGTCTCTCGGCGGTCTTTAGTCCTGCCATTCGCTTTACGTCGTTGCACTTAATTAAAGGGCTTGCTCCGATTTTATTGCCTAAAGTCTTTTATCCTGCAATTTAATCTTTTCAAAAAGCGAGATGTAACTCCTGCTAGAATTTTTTTGTAACAGTAATATAATAATTGATTTCGCTTTGCGCTTAGCTATAGTCTTTCCCCTTTTAGCTTTAGTCTTTCTGCTTTTAGCTTTAGTCTTTCCGCTTTTGGCTCAAAACCATTTCCTTACATTTTACTGAAAAAACGGACTAAATAATATGGTTTTAGATTTGAATTCCAGTTCAATAATATTAGCTTTGCACAAAAAAATATTGATACATGAGCGTTTTAGTAAATAAAGATTCTAAGGTTATCGTTCAGGGTTTTACCGGAAACGAAGGAACTTACCACGCTGAGCAGATGCTGGCCTATGGTACAAACGTAGTTGGTGGTGTAACACCTGGCAAAGGTGGGCAATTACATTTAGAAAAGCCTGTTTTTAATACTGTTAAAGATGCCGTTGATCAAACGGGTGCAAATGTATCGATCATTTTTGTGCCGCCGGCTTTTGCTGCTGATGCCATTATGGAAGCTGCCGAAGGCGGTATTAAAGTTATTGTTTGTATTACCGAAGGTATCCCGACAAAGGATATGATTCAGGTTAAAGAGTATATTGCTGACCGTGATGTTACGCTGATTGGTCCTAACTGCCCTGGTGTAATTACTGCTGATGAGGCCAAAATTGGTATTATGCCAGGTTTTATCTTCAAAAAAGGTCATGTAGGTGTCGTTTCTAAATCAGGAACTTTAACTTACGAGGCGGTAGATCAGGTGGTTAAAGCTGGTTTGGGTATTACTACTGCTATTGGTATTGGTGGCGACCCGATTATCGGAACACCGACTGTTGAAGCAGTAAAATTATTAATGAACGATCCGGAAACGCACGGTATCATCATGATTGGTGAAATTGGTGGTGGTATGGAAGCTGAAGCTGCACGTTGGATCAAAGAACACGGTACGAAACCTGTTGTTGGCTTTATCGCTGGTCAAACTGCGCCTCCGGGACGTAGAATGGGCCACGCGGGTGCAATTGTTGGCGGTGCTGATGATACTGCAGCTGCAAAAATGAAGATCATGCGCGAGTGCGGTATCCGGGTAGTAGAAAGTCCTGCAGAAATTGGAGTTGCAATTGCGGAAGAATTAGCGAAGTAAGATTTTAAATTTACATAAAAAGGAAAGCGTTTCGATTAGGTTCGAAGCGCTTTTTTATTTGGTTAGATTGCCCGAAAACAAAGTAGCCACAGGGTTAAAAAATTAGTCGTCACGGAAACACAGAGCACCACGGAAATAGAAATGAAAGAATGTTAGAATTATCATTAAATTAGTTCAAAATTATCATTATGAATTATGAAATAAGACAAGATAATTTTCCCTATAAAAATGAAACTGATTTAATTATTAATGCTGCTATCGCTGTTCATAAAGAACTTGGAAATGGTTTTTTAGAAATCGTCTACAAAGATGCGCTTTGTATTGAATTAGATGGTAGAGGCTATTTTTACGAGCGAGAAAAGTTTTATCCGGTTTATTATAAAGAGGTTTTATTGCCTCATAGCTTTTATGCTGATTTTATAGTTTTTGATTCGATTGTGTTAGAGATTAAATCTAAAAGCGGAATTGCCAACGAGGATCTGGCTCAAACTATCAATTATTTAAAATGCTCAGGCTGTACAGTGGGCTTAGTTTTAAATTTTGGCAAACCAACTTTAGACATTCGACGTGTTGTTCTTTAAAAATCAGCTTCCGTGCATTCCGTGTTTCCGTGGCAAAAAACTTTTGGCGTATAAGAAAATTTAAAAAACTTTCCTATCCTCCGTGACAACCAGCAATTTCTGGAATGATTGCACCTTTAGCATCCAGACTTGCCAGTTCCCAACTGAAAACGCTCAACTGCCACCTGTATTATCATTACTTTGTAAACACTCATGCAAACCTTTAAACCAGCAAACCAAAATAATATCTATACCGTATATTGAAGTATGAAAACGATGTTAAATAAACTATTTTTGCTTTCAGCTGTTGTTTTAATTACCGGGCTTTCTGCCTGTGCGCAAAAGCAGGATAAGAAAGAAACAAAACAGGCAACAGACGCAACACAAATTATACCCAAGAAAAAGATGAACTGGAATCCATTAACGCCCGAAGAAGAAAGGGTAATTGTACATAAAGGTACCGAGTATCCGGGCACAGGTAAATACGAACATACTACAGAAAAAGGAACTTATACGTGTAAACGTTGTAACGCTCCTTTATACCGCTCAGAAAGTAAGTTTGATGCACATTGTGGCTGGCCTGCTTTTGATGATGAAATTAAAGGCGCTGTTAAGCGTATTCCTGATGCTGATGGCTCGCGTACAGAAATTGTTTGCGCCAATTGTGGCGCGCATCTTGGTCACGTATTTTTGGGCGAAGGATTTACCAATAAAGACACCCGTCATTGTGTAAATTCGATCTCCATGAATTTCGTGCCGGATCAAAAATAAGGTAGATGTAGAAGGGTTAGGTAGGGGCGTAAGGCGATAAGCTTTACGCCTTTTTTTATACACAAAAATGAGCTGTTTTTCCACAAATTATTGATTATAAACTAAATGCTTATATTTGCTGGCTCGATAAATAAAATTTAGCCTATGAAGTATCTGTTGTTATTAAGTTTTTGCCTCCTGTTTTTACAAGTTAAAGCACAGCATTCTGATTCGTCAAATGAACCGGATAGTATCAAAAAAACAGTTCTCGCCACTTATTATCACAGAAAATTCGAAGGTCACCGAACCACCAGCGGCGCCAAATACCGGGCGAAAAAATTTACTGCTGCCCACCGCACCCTGCCCATGGGTACTATGGTTAAAGTAACCAATCCCGACAATGGAAAATCGGTCGTAGTTAAAGTGAACGATCGTGGTCCATATTCTAAAAAACTCGCTATAGATCTGTCTGAGCGGGCGGCCAAACAGATCGGTATCTACCACAAGGGCATTGCTAAAGTAAAGCTTAGTTATACGGTTGAATAATACCCTTTTTAGCCTCAAAATACTCCTAAAATTTAAGTTATTAACACTCATTTTGGTTTGTTAAAGCCTTGAAAACAAACGATTAGCTTTTTTTTCGATCGAAAATGATATTAGGCTGATCGTTTTTCCTCAGTAATCAGGTGGAGTGTTAACAACTTTGGTTCACAAAAAATAGCCACCGTGTATATATTTGTTATAACAAAGTTCTTTAACTTCTTGCGCTTGGAAACAAATATAAAAGCTTAGTTTTTAGTTAATTATAAGTAGATCTCTCAGATTATCATTCTAAATTTTCGCAACTAAAAATTCAGTTGTTTGCCAGGCAATAGGGTTAGCACTTTCACAGCAGCGTTTTGAGCAAGACATTACAATCATCATATATAAATTGGTGGATGCATGTCTTTGTCGGCTCTGTAAAAAAATAAAGATTTTAAAAACCTCAGCATATGGAACAGGAATTATTACTACAAGAAAACAAAGACAGGTTTGTGCTTTTGCCGATTAAGTATCCGAAAGTTTGGGAGATGTATAAAAGAACGGAGGCCAGTTTCTGGACTGCCGAAGAAATCGACCTTTCTGATGACCTTAAGCATTGGGAAAACCTTAACGACGGGGAAAGACATTTCATATCTCATATTTTAGCGTTTTTTGCGGCCAGTGATGGTATCGTAAACGAAAACCTTGCAGTAAACTTCATGAGTGAAGTTCAGATTCCGGAAGCGCGCTGCTTTTACGGTTTCCAGATCATGATGGAAAATATCCATTCAGAAACTTATGCCTTATTAATCGATACCTATATTAAAGATCCGGAAGAAAAAGATCGCTTGTTCCATGCTATTGATACCGTTCCGGCCGTAAAGAGAAAGGCTGAATGGGCCTTGCGCTGGATTGATAACGGAACTTTTGCTGAGCGTTTAGTAGCTTTTGCTGCAGTTGAAGGTATTTTCTTCAGCGGTAGTTTCTGTTCAATTTTCTGGTTAAAGAAACGCGGTTTAATGCCAGGCTTAACTTTCAGTAACGAGTTGATATCAAGAGATGAAGGTTCTCACTGCGAATTTGCCTGCCTGTTGTACAGTATGTTGAGCAATAAACTGAGCGAAGAACAGGTGCATGGCATTATCAGCGATGCCGTTGAAATTGAAAAAGAATTTATCACCGATGCATTACCAGTTGCCTTGATTGGTATGAACGCAAAATTAATGAGCCAATATATCGAGTTTGTGGCCGATAGGTGGTTACAGGAGTTAGGTTACAAAAAAATATACAATGCCACTAATCCTTTCGACTTTATGGAAATGATCTCCTTACAGGGTAAAACCAATTTCTTCGAAAAACGTGTTGGCGATTATCAGAAAAGTGGTGTATTAACCGCTGCCGATAACAAAGCACAGGCGTTTTCTCTAGATGAAGACTTCTAAGGAGGAAGGTTAAAAGGTTGAGGGTGGAAGGTTGTTGTAATCTCGATACCTGATACTCATCACTTAATACCAATTAATTAAATTACAAAAATGTAAAGGTGGATATTAAGTCTTGATACTTACTACCCGCTACTAAATATTAACTAATAATCTCATAAAATATGTTCGTACTAAAAAGAGATGGCCGGAAAGAACCGGTGCAGTTTGACAAAATCACAGCACGTATTCAAAAACTTTGCTATGGTTTAAATTCAGATCTTGTTGATCCGATTGACGTTGCCAAAAAGGTAATTGAAGGTTTATACGATGGGGTAACCACGTCGGAGTTGGATAACCTTGCTGCAGAAACTGCTGCCTCGTTAACCACCAAACACCCTGATTATGCTTTGTTGGCCTCGCGTATTGCGGTTTCCAACTTACATAAAAACACCACTAAGTCATTCTCGGGTACGATGAAAATGTTGTACGAATATTTCGACCCGAAAGCACAGAAAGAAGCCCCTCTCATCGCTGATGATATTTATGAGATCATTGAAAAAAATAAGGATATTTTAGATAGTTCGATCATTTATGACCGCGATTTTGGTTTCGATTATTTTGGTTTCAAAACTTTGGAAAAATCGTACCTGTTGAAAGTTAATGGTCAGATTGTAGAACGTCCTCAGCATTTGTTTATGCGTGTTGCGGTTGGTATCCACAAAGAAGATATCGAAAGCGCCATTAAAACCTATAACTTAATGAGCGAGCGTTGGTTTACACATGCTACACCAACGTTGTTCAATGCGGCTACACCAAAACCTCAAATGTCGTCGTGTTTCCTGTTAACTATGCAGGATGACAGCATTGAAGGTATTTATGATACATTAAAGCAAACTGCTAAAATTTCGCAAAGTGCTGGTGGTATTGGTCTAAGCATTCATAATATCCGTGCTACGGGTTCATACATTGGGGGTACAAATGGTACAAGTAATGGTATTATCCCGATGTTACGCGTATTTAACGATACTGCGCGTTATGTAGATCAGGGTGGAGGTAAGCGTAAAGGTGCTTTTGCTATTTATCTTGAGCCTTGGCATGCAGATGTTTTCGAATTTTTAGATCTTCGTAAAAACCATGGTAAAGAAGAAATGCGCGCGCGCGATTTGTTCTATGCACTATGGATTAACGATTTATTTATGCAACGTGTTAAGGATAATGGCGAATGGACGTTGTTCTGCCCACACGAAGCACCAGGTTTGGCAGATTGTTTCGGCAAGGAATTCGAAGAATTATATACTAAATACGAAGCGGAAGGCCGTGGCCGTAAAACCATTAAAGCACAGGAACTTTGGTTTGCTATCCTGGATTCTCAGATCGAAACCGGTACACCTTATATGTTGTTTAAAGATGCAGCAAACAGCAAATCTAACCAGCAGAACTTAGGTACCATTAAAAGTTCTAACCTGTGTACCGAAATTATCGAGTATACCTCTAAAGATGAGGTGGCGGTTTGTAACTTAGCTTCGCTGGCACTGCCTCGTTTTGTAATCAACGGTGCTTTTGATCACCAGAAATTATACGATGTAACTTATCAGGCTACTTTAAACCTGAATAAAATCATCGATCATAACTATTACCCTGTCCAGGAAGCGGAAAACTCTAACATGCGCCATCGCCCGGTTGGTTTAGGTGTGCAAGGCTTGGCTGATGCGTTTATCCTGTTGCGTTTACCTTTCGAAAGCGATGAGGCTAAACGTTTGAACAAAGATATTTTCGAAACCATCTATTTCGCTTCGATGTCGGCTTCACACGATTTAGCAGTGAAACACGGTCATTACCAGACATTTAAAGGTTCGCCATTGTCTGAGGGTAAATTCCAATTTGATCTATGGAATGTAAAACCAGACAGCGGACGTTGGGATTGGGATACCTTGCGCGAAAAAGTAATTAAGGATGGGGTGTATAACTCCTTATTGGTGGCTCCAATGCCAACTGCATCTACTTCGCAGATTTTAGGTAACAACGAGTGTTTTGAACCTTACACTTCTAACATTTACACCCGTCGGGTATTAAGCGGAGAGTTTGTGGTGGTAAACAAACACCTGTTGAAAGATTTAGTAGCCCTGGGCTTATGGAACAACGATATGAAAAACAAAATCATATTGGCCAACGGTTCAATCCAGGCTATTCCTGAAATTCCTGATTACATTAAAGAACTGTATAAAACCGTTTGGGAGATCAAAATGCGTAACATCATCGATATGGCTGCCGACCGTGGCGCTTATATCTGTCAGTCACAATCATTAAACCTGTTTGTAAATGCGCCAAATACATCAAAATTAACATCAATGCACTTTTATGCATGGGAGAAAGGCTTGAAAACCGGTATGTATTACTTGCGTACCCAAGCGGCTTCTCAGGCAGTTAAGTTTACAGTTGAGAATCAGGGAGGTAAAGCAATTGAAGCGGTTATCCCTGCCGAAATTCCACAAGATCAGGTAGCTGAAGAAATCATTACCGGTCCGGTTTGCACCATGGAAGAAGGTTGTATTAGCTGCTCTGGTTAAACCTTTAAATCCCAAAGAGGAAACTTTTAGGAGTGGCCGTCATGCTGAACTTGTTTCAGCATCTATCAGGCAGGTCCTGAAATAAATTCAGGATGACGAATCTAATTATATGGTAAGGTTTTGGGCAAACGCTCAAAACCTTATTTTTTGTTTATATTTTTGTATTACGATAGGTTTTACCTTAAACCTTATAGCCTATGCCTTCAACCTTAAAACATAGCAAACACGAAATCATTCCCTGCGAAAGATGCGGAAGTGCTATTGAATGCAAGGCAAATTCCTATACCAAATGCCAGTGCAGCGTGGTACAGCTTAGCATTAACGAAGTACAGTATATCTCCGAACTTTATGATGGCTGTCTTTGTGCAAAATGTCTGTTCGAACTGCAACAGGAGTACAGAGAAGAAATGGGCGTTTAAGTTTTTAAGTAATTGTCGCCTTCCCAGTTATATCCCTGGGCTGCGTTGCCCCTAAACGGATATAATTATTATATGTGGCCCAAACACATGAGGTTAACCATATCCATATCGCCTTCCATTGTCCGGCTTTGTGAACATTGTCTGGCAATCAGGTCAGTTCCTGAGGTCAAAAAAAGGACATCTTTTTCGCATTAATTGTGATTTATACATTTAAAATTTCTTAGGCTATTTGCACAGGTCAAAATGCCTTAGTTTTGCTCATTATAAGCGTTCAGTTAGCTTATTCCCGGAAATGTCATCTGCAGGTGACATTTCGTACTTAATGGATTCTGGGTCATTTTTGATGGCTTAAAATCAATAAAAAATAGTTTGAAAATAAGCTTCAAAAATGATAATAAAGCACATCATTTGATATCCATATCGCGCTTGATAAATGGTTTATCAGGTTTAAAAAAAGAAAAATATAGCAACATTATGGAAGCGCTCATTTCTAATTACTGGTGGGTTTTAGTGGCACTGTTGTGCATCGTTTTATACAAATATATTTTACGTTTCTTATTCGGGATGGTCATCGTACCCGAAGACAGGATCGGGTTGATTACCAAAAAATTTGTACTTCTGGGCTCCGATCGGGAACTGCCCGACGGGCGTATCATCGCCATTAAAGGCGAAGCCGGTTTTCAGGGAAAAACGTTGGCGCCCGGGCTGTATTTCGGGATGTGGTTTTGGCAGTACAGTGTAACCATGGAGCAATTTACCATTATTCCTGAAGGAAAAATCGGACTCATTATGGCTAAAGATGGGGCCGAAATCCCGACAGGTAATATTCTGGGACAAAAAGTGGAGTCTGATAATTTTCAGGATGCCGTAAAGTTTCTTGAAAACGGTGGCCAGCGGGGGAGGCAAACCGCGTATATCACTTCCGGTTCGTACCGGATCAATACCATGCTGTTTCAGGTTTCGGTTACCGATATGATACGTATTCAGGAGAGTATGGTTGGTATTGTGACTACCTTGGATGGTTTACCGATCGAAGCCAACCAGATTGCGGGCAAATTGGTAGAAGGCCACAACAATTTCCAGGATTTTGATGCCTTTATCAAAAATGGTGGTAACCGAGGTTTGCAGCCACAGGTCATTCTGGCTGGTTCTTACAACTTAAATCCCTGGGCTATCCAGTTGGAAGAAATACCAATGACGGAGATTGCCATTGGTTATGTAGGCGTGGTGATTTCGTTTATTGGTAAGGAGGGTGATGATTTAACCGGTGCCGATTTTAAACATGGTAATATTGTAGCCAAAGGATCTAAAGGCGTTTGGCTGGAACCGCTTGGACCAGGGAAATATCCGATCAACAAATACATTATGAAGGTAGAGCTGGTTCCCACAACCAATCTGGTACTCAACTGGGCATCGGCACGTAGTGAAGCACACAACCTTGATAAAAACCTGTCAACAATAACTGTACGTTCCAAAGATGGCTTCCCTTTTAATCTGGATGTGGCACAGATTATCCATGTACCCACTACCGAAGCACCAAAAGTTATTGCACGTTTTGGGAACATGGTGAATCTGGTTTCGCAGGTTTTAGAGCCTACCATCGGGAACTATTTCCGTAACTCGGCACAGGGCAGTGATGTAATTGCTTTCCTGAGTACCCGTAGAGAGCGTCAGGAATCCGCTAAAGAGCATATTCGTAAAGTGCTTGATGAGTATAACGTAAATGCGGTTGATACCTTAATTGGTGATATTGTTCCGCCAGAATCGTTGATGAAAACCTTAACCGACCGTAAAATTGCAGAAGAACAAAAGGTAACATACGAAACGCAAAAACAGGCGCAGGAAACGCGCCAGGGAATGGAAAAGGAAACTGCCATTGCTGATATGCAGAAAGATATTGTGAAAGCACAGCAAAGTGTAGAGATTGCCGAGCGTACCGCAAGTGCAACGGTAAAAAAATCGGAGGGTGACGCGGCCGGAGTAAAACTGGCAGTAGGTGCCGAGGCCGAAGCGACCAAAATGCGCGCTCATGCTGAAGCTGAAGCTACAAAAGCACGTGCGCAAGCCGATTCGGAAGCCATTAAATTACGTGCGTCAGCAGAGGCAGAACAGATCTCGTTAACCGGTAACGCCGAAGCAGGCAAAATCCTGGCAGTTGGTAAATCTACAGCAGAAGCTTACGAACTTGCTGTTAAAGCTTTAGGAGGCGAAAACTTTACCCGTTACAAAATTACCGAACAGTTATCCAAAGGTAATGTGAAACTGATCCCTGATGTATTAATTGGCGGAAGCGGAGGCAACCACGGTGGTTCAGCAATGGATGGTTTATTAGGGTTAAAACTGATGGAGTTAATGGATCCTGAAAAACGTAAGGAGGTGTTAACCGTTACAGAAGTTGTGGAAAGCAAAACGAAACCGAAAAAAGATAATATCAATCCCTAAACCATGCTAACAAAGCAGGTGGACAGCCTAAATGTCCACCTGCTCATTCTATATGATTTTACGACAGGCTACGTCCCTTCAGCGGATATCTACCGGTTGCTAAGAAATTTTTTGATGCCCGCAGCAATTAGCATGTTTTTAAGTAAAGTAACAGATATAATAAGCACTTTGGTTTGAATTATTTTATGGCTTTACTATCTTTGCAGGGTGAATAAAGTTGTACTTCTGCTACTTTTCCCTGTGCTCATTTTTAATACCTCTGTCAGGGAAGTGATCAAGATGCCTCAACTTGTTCTTCACTATTTACAGCATCATCAGCTAAACGCAGAACTTAGTTTCATCGGTTTTCTCGAAATGCATTACTTTGGGCAAGACCCGAACGATCATGATGATGAAGAAGATATGAAACTTCCCTTCAAAAAGATTGATGGTCATCATATCATATCAGTTGGCGTTCCGGCAGAAAAATTTATATTACTAAAAGTGGTATGTCTAAATATTTATACCAAAAAGGCTTTTAATTATAGCAATTGCTACAGCAATCCTACTTTCGGAAGCCTGTTCCGCCCGCCCATCTCCATAGCTTAGAATTTCTTTTTAATTTTTTTCAGAACCATTTACGATGGTTTCTGGATATGTCTGTATTTTAATTTAAGTTATCATGTTAAATAAAATTATCGGTTTTTCCATCCGGAATAAACTGATTATTGGATTGTTTGTATGCTCACTGATTGGTTGGGGTGCTTACGAGGTTACCAAATTACCGATAGATGCACTTCCCGATATCACCGACAATCAGGTGCAGGTCATTACCGTATCTCCATCATTAGGCGCACCAGATATCGAGCGTCTTATTACGTTTCCTATTGAACAAGCTTGTAGCAGTATTTCGGGGCTGAAGCAGATCAGGAGTTTTTCACGTTTCGGACTTTCGTTGGTTACGATCGTTTTTACGGAAGACACTGATGTTTACTGGGCAAGACAGCAAATTGCCGAACGCTTACAGCAGGTACAGCAGGAAATTCCACAAGGCATAGGGTCGCCGGCGATGGCTCCTGTTTCAACGGGCTTAGGCGAAATATACCAGTATGTAGTTCGGCCAAAAAAAGGTTACGAAGGCAAATTCAACGAACAGGAATTGCGTACTATTCAGGATTGGATAGTGAGGCGACAACTTTTGGGTACTCCCGGGGTGGCAGAGGTATCTAGTTTTGGCGGCAGGCTGAAACAGTACGAAGTTGCCGTGAGGCAAGACCAACTTAAAGCCTATGGACTTACCATTGCCGAAATATTCGATGCCCTGGAAAAAAACAACGAAAACACAGGTGGCGCGTATATCGAAAAAGGACCAACCGTTTTATACATCCGAAGCGAAGGATTAACCTCTAATCTGGCCGATATCGAAAAGATTGTGGTGAAAACGCTTGAAAACGGAATGCCTGTTTTGATGGGGCAGGTTGCCAAAGTTCAGTATGGTTCGGCCATACGTTATGGTGCCATGACTTATAACGCGCAAGGTGAGGTTGCAGGAGCTGTTGTGATGATGTTAAAGGGCGAAAATTCTTCTGTTGTGGTTAAGCGGGTAAAAGATAAAATTGCGAAAATTCAAACCATGGTTCCTGATGGTGTGGTAATCGAGCCCTTCTTAGATCGGACAAAAATGGTTGATAATGCCATTAGTACGGTAGAAACCAACCTAATGGAGGGTGCACTGATTGTGATTTTTGTACTGGTGTTTTTCTTAGGGAATCTTCGTGCCGGTTTGATCGTATCCTCTGTAATCCCGCTATCCATGCTTTTTGCCATCATATTGATGAACAAGTTTGGAGTGGGTGGAAATCTGATGTCGCTTGGAGCCATAGATTTTGGTTTAATTGTAGATGGTTCTGTAATTGTGGTAGAAGCCATTCTCCACCGCTTCTCGCACAGCAAACACTTTAAGGCCATTGGTAAAATAGATCAAAACCAGATGGATAATGAAGTGGAAAAATCAACCGGATCGATGATTAAATCGGCGGTGTTCAGCCAGATTATTATACTTATTGTTTATCTGCCCATTTTATCATTGGAAGGTATTGAAGGTAAGATGTTTAAACCCATGGCCTGGACCATTGCTTTTGCTATTCTTGGGGCTTTTCTCTTATCCATTACTTATGTGCCAATGATGTCGGCTTTGTGTCTGAATAAAACCATCAGCCATAAAAGAAACCTAACCGATAAGTTGATGGCCTGGCTCGAGAGAAAGTATCAGCCAGTATTGAGTAAAGTACTTCGTTTTCCAAAAACCATTCTGGTGGTTACGCTTTCCCTATTTGCCGTTTCTATTTTTATAATGGGTACCCTCGGTGGCGAATTTATTCCACAGTTGGAAGAGGGAGACTTTGCAGTGGAGACCCGTCTACTTACCGGAAGTAACCTGAACAATACGATTGAAACTACACAGAAAGCATCGAAAATTCTGTTGGAGAAATTTCCGGAGGTGCAAAAAATAGTAACCAAAATAGGAAGTGCCGAAGTGCCGACAGATCCCATGCCTTTTGAAGCAGGAGATATGATGGTGATTTTAAAACCTAAAAAAGAATGGACTTCCGCCAGATCATTTCCGGAATTGAGTGCTAAAATGACCAAGGCTGTTGAAGTTATCCCCGGCATTACGGTAGGCTTTCAATTTCCGGTACAAATGCGGTTTAACGAACTGATGACCGGAGCGAGGCAGGATGTGGTTTGTAAGATATTTGGGGAAGATCTGGATTCGCTGGCTGTTTATGCCAAACGTTTAGGAGGTATAATCGGTACGGTTAAGGGCGCCATTAATGTTTATGAGGAACAGGTTACAGGAATGCCCCAGGTGGTGATTAAATACAACCGCGATGGTATGGCAAAATATGGTATAAACGTGGGTGATGTAAACCGCGTGGTTAATACTGCTTTTGCAGGCCAGGTGGCCGGCCAGGTTTACGAAGGAGAAAAACGTTTTGATATGGTGGTACGCCTGGATGAGGCAGCCAGAAAGAATATCAAAGACGTTGAAAATCTGATGGTTTTAACCAAATCCGGTACCCAGGTGCCTTTAAGCATGGTAGCAAATATAGAAGAAGTGGAAGGGGTTAATCAGATTCAAAGGGAAGATACCAAACGCCGGATCATTGTTGGATTTAATGTTAAGGATAGAGATGTTCAGTCGATTGTAGAAGAATTACAACAGAAAGCCGGTGCAAAACTTAACTTACCTAAAGGTTATACCATTTCTTATGGTGGCTCTTTCGAAAACATGACGGCAGCAAAATCACGTTTGGCAATTGTAGTTCCGATCGCTTTATTACTAATTTTCTTACTCCTGTATTTTGCTTTCAGTTCGGTTAAACAAGGTCTTCTAATCTACACGGCCATTCCGCTTTCCGCAACGGGTGGCATATTTGCCCTGTGGATCAGGGATCTGCCTTTCAGTATTTCTGCAGGGGTTGGCTTTATCGCGCTTTTTGGTGTAGCCGTATTGAACGGAATTTTACTGGTTTCGGAATTTAACCGGTTAAAAAAAGAGGGGTGGACTGATGTAAAGCGGATCGTTATCCATGCAACGAAATCGAAGCTACGTGCTGTTCTAATGACTGCCCTGGTTCCATCGCTAGGTTTTATTCCGATGGCGATCAGTACCGGAGCAGGTGGTGCGGTCCAAAAGCCGCTGGCTACAGTGGTTATTGGTGGTTTATTAATCTCTACCTTACTAACGTTATTTGTTTTGCCCATGTTATACATATTGTTTGAAAAGGGCTTTTCGTATTTTAAACCCAAAAATAAACTTGCCATAACTGCGCTGATAATACTTTTTGGGACTTTCCATGCGAATGCTCAAAAAAATATCAGCTTAAAAGCAGCACTGGATACTGCTGTTAAAAACAACCTATCGCTGCAGATTGCCAAAAGCAACGTTCAGTATTATCAGCAAATAGCCAAAAGTAGTTTTGATGCGCCAAAAACAGGAGTCAGTTTCGATTATGGTAAATTCAATAGCCTGGCGAATGACAATAAATTTTCTGTCATGCAAACACTTGATTTTCCATCGGTGTATGCCAGGCAATCTGCGGCTCACAAAACAAATCTCCGCATCAGCGAGATTGAAGTGGATGCCCGTCAGCTCGATTTGAAAACAGAGGTAAAATCGGCCTATTATAGCCTTTTGCTATTAAGCGAAAAACAAAAATTATTACTTTGGGCCGATAGTGTTTATGGTGCATTTCTAGATAAATCTACGCAGCGTTTTAAATCCGGTGATGTTGATTTGCTGGAACTTCGCACTGCAGAAAATCAAAAGCAGCAAATTAACAATCAACTGGAGCTGCTTAAAACAGATGCTGTATTGATGCAAAACAGGTTTAGTTTTTTGTTAAATAGCCGTGAAAACCTGTACCCGAAGGCCGATAGCCTGCTTTACTCCACAAGGCTTTTATTTAAACAGGATGAACTCAGCCATCCCTTGTTGCAATTGGGCGAAGAGCAGCTGGTATTGGCCAGGCAGCAAAAGGCACTTGAAAAAAGTAAATTGATGCCTTCTTTAAGTTTTGGTTACAATAATTCGAGTATTATCGGTTGGCAAACCAACAGTATTGGGGCAGAGCAGTATTTCGACAAAAGTAAAAGGTTTTCTTCTGTTAGTATTGGTGTTGGAATTCCAATCTTTTTCGGTGCGCAAAATTCCCGTATTAAAGCCAATGGCATCCTTATCCAACAGCGTGAAAAAGAATTGGCCTTAACAAAAAAAACTTTGGATAATAATTTAGTAAACGCAGTTGAACGCTATACCCGGCTTGAAAAGCTGATCAGTTCTTACCATAAAATCGCGTTAAGAAACGCTGGTGATATTTTCAGAACGGCTTCTGATAAACTTAATGCTGGCGAGATTGCTTATTTGGACTGGGTGATACTGGTTAACCAGTTCATACAGGTTAAAGCAGAATATTATGATAAAGTGCAGCAATTTAACGAAGCTGCTTTTGAAATTGAACGTATTACAGCAACAGATAAATAAGATAAAATGAAAACTCAAATATTAGCGGGATTGGTTTGCATGTCACTTTTACTGGCTTGCACCAGTGCAGATAAAAAAGAAACCGCTCAGGCAGAGAAACCTGCAATGGCAAATGCCGACGAGGTACAACTCACCGATGCTCAGGTAAAAAATGCCGGGATTTTAACGGGCAAAGTCACACAAAAAACAATGCATAGTACCATTAATGTTAATGGTGTTGTAGATGTACCACCAGAAAACACCTATTCCGTAAGTGTACCTATGGGTGGCTATATTAAGAAAATGATTATCATGCCCGGAATGTTTGTCAACAAAGGGGCAGTTTTAGCTACCGTTGAAGATCAGCAGTACATTCAACTGCAGCAAGATTACCTGACTGCTCAAAACAGGCTGAAGTTTTTGGTGGCAGATTATACCAGGCAAAAGGGACTAAATCAAACCAAGGCAACGAGCGATAAAATCTTTCAGCAAACCGAGAGCGATTATAACAACCAAAAAGTTTTGGTAAAAGCGCTTGCTCAAAAACTGAGGCTAATTGGCATTAATCCTGAAACTTTAAACGAAAATTCGATCACCCGTACCATCAAAATTTATTCGCCCATTAGTGGCTATGTTACCAAGGTGAATGTAAACACGGGCAAGTTTGTGAATGCAACCGATATTTTATTTGAATTGATAGGGCCGGGAGAATTACACGCAAACCTCACTGTACTTGAAAAAGATGCAGCCAGTTTAAAACCAGGACAGGAGGTTGTCTGTAACACAACGACAAATCCCGAAAAGAAATATATCGCTAAAATACATCTGATTACACCCAGTATTGAAGACGACCGGACTACCACCGTGCATTGCGATATCCAAAATTCAGATCGTAAACTATTACCAGGCTCCTTTCTGAATGCAGCCATTTCTATCGGCAACGAAACCGTTGATGCTTTACCGGAAGATGCTGTAGTTAAATGGGAAAATAAGTATTACATTTTCGAAGAACTGGGCCACCAACACTACAAAATGGTTAATGTAGAAATTGGAACAACTATGGATGGATTTATAGAAATCAAAACCAATAAAAAGCCCGGTAATGTAGTGACAAAAAATGCCTATGCCATTTTAATGAAAATGAAAAATGGAGGAGAAGAAGGAGAATAGGCTTTGAATGATCTTATCATTTACAGGTGTTTCAAAGTTAAGCCACGCAATTGAGTCATCTTATTGCGCTCCTGAGCTTGCGTTTAAAAACAAGAAATCATCATGTTTGGCGAAAATGATTGAAGCTTATTTTAAATAACATTTACAATTTTATGCCGTTCTACTTTTAAACAAAATAGTAACTTTGCATCCAGATTTAGCATGACTGGATTTTGAATGGCGGAATGGTTGGTAAACTCATTCATTTTAACATTCGCTTATCCAATAATTTTAAGAAATGAAGAAAGTAAATGTTGGTTTAGTGCAGATGAGCTGTACTAAAGATAAACAGGAAAATTTAGATAAAGCCATTACGAAAGTAAGGGACGCTGCTGCAAAGGGAGCACAGATTGTGTGTTTACAGGAACTTTTCACATCCCTGTACTTCTGCGATGTGGAAGATTACGACAACTTCGACCTGGCGGAAGCTATTCCAGGCCCGTCAACCGATGCTTTGCAGGTAGTTGCGAAAGAATTAGGCGTAGTGATTATTGCTTCGCTGTTTGAAAAACGCGCCGAAGGTTTGTATCACAACACTACTGCTGTTTTAGATGCCGATGGGGCATATTTAGGTAAGTATCGCAAAATGCATATTCCTGATGATCCGGCTTACTATGAGAAGTTTTATTTCACACCGGGTGATTTGGGATATAAGGTTTTCCAAACCAAATTCGCCAAGATCGGAATTCTAATCTGCTGGGATCAATGGTATCCGGAAGCGTCCCGTATTACCGCATTAATGGGTGCCGATATCATGTTTTATCCAACAGCAATTGGTTGGGCTACCGATCAGGATGAGGAAACCAATCAGGATCAGTACAATGCATGGCAAACCATTCAACGCTCGCATGCTGTGGCAAACGGAGTTCCGGTGGTGAGTGTAAACCGGGTAGGTTTTGAGCAGGATGGCGCAATGAAATTCTGGGGAGGCAGTTTTGCTACCAATGCACAGGGCCGGTTACTTTATCTAGCTTCGCATGATCAGGAAGAAACCGAAGTAGTGGAACTGGATCTCGATCAAAGCGATTTTATGCGTAAACATTGGCCGTTTTTAAGAGACAGAAGAATTGATTCTTACCAGCCGATCACGAAAAGGTATATTGATGGGGATTAAATGAGTCAGAGGTCGGGAGACCGAAGTCGGAAGCCCAGGCTTATAACTGTAACAGGCAAAGGTTTGGTTCAAAGTTTAAGAAGTTGTAATTTGTATATATTTTAACAGATTATATCAGAAAGATTTGATTTTCGAACTTTAACCTTTGATAACATATGGCCTTTAAATTTGAAAAACTTAAGGTTTGGCAAAAAGCTTTAGATCTTGCAGATGAAATAGATAAAATGACAAAATTTTTCCCCAAAGAAGAGATTTATGTTCTAACATCGCAAGCGAAACGGGCAGCAGACTCCATTTCTATAAACATAGCAGAAGGTAGCACGGGACAGAGTAATCCAGAATTTAAAAAGTTTTTAGGCTATGCATTAAGATCAGATATAGAAGTCGTGAATTGTTTGCATTTAGCTATCAGGCGGGGATATATTACTGAGGAAATCTTTCAAAAGCATTATCAGGCGTGTGAAGAGGTTTTGATCATGATTTCGGCTTTAATCAAATCGCTAAATTAAGTTAGGTGGAGGTCGAAGTCTGAAAATATTGCAGCCATGGCTAACGAAACTAGATATTCGGACTCCACTTTTGGACTTTGAAAAATAACACTAAATCACCAGACTTCGGACATTCGACTTTCGGACATTATTAACATTAAATCACCGGACTTCGGACATTCGACTTTCGGACTTATTAACACTAACTCACCGGACCTTGGATATTCGATTTCGGACATTATTAACATTAACTCACCGGACCTCGGACACCCGACTTTCGGACTTTATTAACATTAACTCACCGGACCTCGGACATCCGAGTTTCGGACTTTATTAACACTAAATCACCGGACCTCGGACACCCGACTTCGGACTAAAACATATGTCAAACTTTCCGCCAAGAAAAGATTTAAATATCAATCATTTCGATTATTCCCCGAAAAATCAAGGTTACGCTTTTCCTGCTGAGTGGACTAAACACGAGGCTACCTGGTTAAGCTGGCCACACAAAGAAGCCAGTTGGCCGGGCAAGATCGAAACTATTTACGCCCCTTATTGCCAGTTTATCAAAGTGGTGGCTGAGGGTGAAAAAGTAAGGATCAATGTAAAAGACGAAGAAATGAAAGCCTTTGCCATTGCCGAACTTAAAAAAGTAGATGCCGATTTAACGCAGATTGAATTTTATTTCAACGAAACCAATGATGCCTGGTGCCGCGATCATGGGCCTGCATTTGTGCTTAATGGCAATGACAAAGCAGTGGTAGATTGGGGCTACAATGCCTGGGGCGGTAAGTACCCTCCGTTTGACCTGGACGATGTAGTGCCGACTAAAATTGCGAAACATTTTAATTTGCCATTATTCAATCCTGATATTGTAATGGAAGGTGGTTCTGTAGAGTTTAATGGTGCTGGTACGGTTTTAACGACTACAGCATGTCTCCTGAATGAGAATCGTAATCCACATTTAACAAAGGAGCAGATAGAACAATATTTGCTTGAATATTATGGCCAGGATCAGGTGTTATGGCTGGGCGATGGCATTGTAGGTGATGATACGGATGGTCATATCGATGACATTACCCGTTTCGTAAACGAAGATACCGTTTTAACGGTCGTAGAAAATAATCCTTTGGATGAAAATTATGTGTTGCTACAAGAAAACTTAGCGGCACTGAAAGAAATGAGATTAAAAGATGGCAGGCCCCTGAACATTGTCGAATTGCCAATGCCTTCGCCTGTAATCTATGATGATACCCGTTTGCCGGCTTCCTATGCCAATTTTTACATTGCCAATTCGGCTGTAATTGTTCCGGTTTTTGATGATGTGAACGACCAGAAAGCTTTAGATATTATTCAGGGCTGTTTCCCTGACCGGAAGGTAGTAGGGATCAACTCGGTTGATATCATCTGGGGTTTGGGTAGCTTTCATTGTTTGAGTCAGCAGGAACCAGCGGTTTAAGTTTGGAGTTGGCAAGTTGGTAGTTTCCATTTCCATTCTGCGCGATTGTCATCCTGAGGAATAATTTATGGTATAAAAATCAATATAAATGACGTAACTGATTTCTTATGCCATACAGCACAGTCTTGCCTCGGCTCACCGCCGCCGAATGGCTCTTACTTTTTGGCATCAAAAAGTAACAAAAAATGCCGGCTGAAAATTTTTCTTTCAAAGCCAGTAATAGGGCTTGGTCGGTGGAGTCCGAAAAATT
>NZ_CAJYOJ010000076.1 GCF_913776295.1 uncultured Pedobacter sp. | reverse complement strand
CAAGCGAAAGACCGCCTGGAATAACAACATTATGGATTGGGCTACAAAAATTCGCTGAAATAAATATTGGATGGAGAATCAAAAATATCCCTGAAACTTAGCAAAAGATGTGTCCACACGGTAGGATGAAGGATCGGGGGATGCCGCTGCGATCAGGGCTATAAACTTAGGTTTGTGCAACGGGAAAACCGACCTGTCAGAAGAAAAATGACCAGGCTAAACCTGGTCGAACGGATGCCATTTTGCATGAAGATTATTCATTAATTTTTTTGTTTTTTTATTGGTACTCATGAACACTACGTAGTTTCCATCCGATAACCATCGGATCGGGTTGGGAATGATGCAGGCTAACGCTAAGATTGACAACTATTCTTATGGTACAGCTTTTATCAAGTTGACCTAAATCAGTTGTTACAAGCCGTTTGCCCTTGTTGTAATCTCAGCAATATCAAGCACTTTAACTTCCTGTTCTTTATCTTTTAGTTTGATGCCATCACTTAACATGGTCATGCAGAATGGGCAGCCTGCTGCAATAAATTGTGGATTGGTTTCTAAAGCCTCGTCAATACGTTCTACGTTGATGTCTTTATTTCCCTTTTCTGGTTCTTTAAACATCTGGGCACCGCCGGCACCGCAACATAAGCCATTACTTTTGCAGCGTTTCATTTCTACTAATTGCGCATCAAGTACTTCCAAAGCTTTTCTTGGTGCTTCGTAAATTCCGTTCCCACGGCCCAGATAACAAGGATCATGATAAGTGATTTTTTTACCTTTGAAACTTTCGCCTCCTTCGGCTTTCAGTTTGCCCTCGTTAATTAAATCCTGTATCAGTTGCGTATGGTGAATGACTTCATAAGTGCCTCCTAAACCCGGATATTCGTTTTTGATGGTGTTAAAACAATGAGGGCATCCGGTAACAATTTTTTTGATGTTATAGGCATTCAACACCTCAATATTGGTCATCGCCTGCATCTGGAAAAGGAACTCGTTGCCGGCTCTTTTGGCAGGATCTCCGGTACAGCTTTCTTCTGTGCCCAAGACCGCATATTTAATGCCTACATGATGTAAAATCTTACAAATGTCGCGGGTAATTTTTTGCGCTCTTTCATCATAACTTCCGGCACAGCCTACCCAAAATAATATTTCCGGTTCTTCACCTGCGGCCATTAACTCGGCCATTGTAGGGACTTTAAATTCCATTTGTCTATTATCTAGTATCAAGTATGATGTATTAAGTATCAAGACTTGATGTGATTATTGTTTAATCTGGTATCAAGTATGAGGTATCGGGTATCAGACTTGATTTCATTGTTATTTAACTCATTGTCAACTGAAAACTGTCAACTGCTAACTGCTAACTCTCTTGTGCCCAGTTAAAACGATCAGCAGGAGAGTATTTCCAAGGCGCCTGGTTATTTTCAATGTTGCCCAGCATCGCATTAATACTTCCAGGTGCCTGCGATTCTTCCATCACAGCAAAACGTCGCAGTTCCATAATAATCTGTAATGGATCGATATTTACCGGGCAGGCTTCAACGCAGGCATTACAGCTGGTGCAGGCCCAAATTTCTTCTCTGCTGATGTAATCATCCAATAACGATTTTCCATCCTGGTGTGCTTCGCCATGTTTATCAATATTCTGGCCCACTTCTGTAATACGGTCGCGGGTATCCATCATAATTTTGCGTGGAGATAAAAGTTTCCCAGTAATGTTGGCCGGACATACCGAGGTACATCTACCACATTCAGTGCAGGTATAAGCATTCATCAGGTTTACCCAACTCAGATCAGTTACGTCTTTTGCGCCAAACTTACCTGTTTCGGTTTCTGCCGGCACAAAGGAAGGATCGAGCATCGCTTTTACTTCATTGGTAACCGAGGCCATGTTGGTAAACTCTCCTTTAGGTTCCAGATTGGAAAAATAGGTGTTGGGGAAGGCAAAAAGGATATGAAAATGTTTTGAATAGGGCAGGTAATTTAGGAATGCTAAGATACCAATAATGTGGAACCACCAACAACTACGCTCAATGATAACCAAAGCACTTTCTGATGAGGGTAGGATGTTCATTAAATACTGGCTTACCGGAAATGCACCGGCAGTAACATAATGGCTGGCGCCCAAAAGCTGTAATTTTGCATCTGCCGCATTCATGAACAGGAAAGCACTCATTAATAAAATCTCGGTGATGAGAATATAGTTGGCATCAGATTTTGGCCAGCTTTTCATCTCTATACCACTAAAGCGTTTAAGTTTTAGGATATTCCTGCGGACAAGAAAAATAGCACAGGAAACCCACACTGTAAAAGCCAGGATTTCGAAAGCGCCAATCAGGAAGTTATATAAACCGCCCAGACCATTGAAGATGCGGTGTGTGCCGAATAACCCATCAATCATGATTTCCAACACTTCGATGTTGATAATGACGAAGCCGATGTACACAAAAAAATGCAGAAAGGCAGGGATAGGGCGGACGACCATTTTAGATTGGCCAAAAGCCACCCGGAGCATGGTTATTAACCTTTTTTGCGGTTGATCTTGTCGATTTACCGGTTTGCCCAGGCGAATATTGCGAATTATTTTACGCAGATTAACTGTAAACAGCGCAATTGCTGCAAGCGTGAGTACTAGAAAAAGAATCTGTGCTACCATGCAAATATGAGATTGTAGTGCTAAAATAGAATATTAATCTAAATAAATTACTATGCATGCATAAATAAATGGTAAAAAATTTTTGTTTGTATTCATTCTAAGCAAAGATGATCATGTAGATTTCAAAAAATGAAAAATTAATTAATTGATAATCAGTGTGGCAATGAAATAATCGAAAAAAAGTTTTGCTTTTGAAAAAAGAACACTACATTTGCAATCCCAAACGGATGGTGCCATAGCTCAGTCGGTAGAGCAAAGGACTGAAAATCCTTGTGTCCCTGGTTCGAATCCAGGTGGCACCACTTCCAAAGCCTTTCAGAAATGAGAGGCTTTTTTGGTTTTAGTTGGTTTTCAAATGTTCGATATTAGCGTAACAATGGATCTTGGATCCTCTGTACGAACGATTAGATGAATGAATAAAAAATAATTTTTTTTGCATCATCCTGCATATCAAAAAGTTGATGCATGATCATTGCATTCATAGAAAAAAACTGAAATCGTTTTTTGGATTTGGGAAAAAGAATACTACATTTGCAATCCCAAACGGGATGGTGCCATAGCTCAGTCGGTAGAGCAAAGGACTGAAAATCCTTGTGTCCCTGGTTCGAATCCAGGTGGCACCACTTCCAAAAGCCTTTCAGTAATGAAAGGCTTTTTTGGTTTTTAGATATTTCTTGAAATCTTATCTTTCGGCTATTTCTTTCACTTTAGCTAAAGCTTTCGGCCATGTTTCTGTGAAATATTCTACCCATTCTTTAACCATATCCATATCGATCAGCAGTTCGGTTTCGCCATTTTTTTCGTTTAAGGTGTAGTTTTCAAAAGATTCGCCCCAATTGTGTAGCTTTTCTTTGCCATTTTTGATTTCGCCCACGTGTTTGATGGAAAGGTGTTGATAGGGGATATTTTCGTGGATCATTGCAACCATCCCATTTCCTTTTCCATCTCCAAAAATGGCCCGGCTTCCTTTTTTCCAGTCGGTTTCCACCTGCGATCCTTCAGCAAATACAGCGGTCCACTCAGGGTAGGTTTTTAAACCAAAAAGTACATCCCAAACTTTCGCTCTTGGTGCGTTAATTGTGGTTTTAAATTGAATTTTTTCCATAAGGTATAATTTAAGTTATCGTTATTCTCCACTCCGATTAATTAGGAATTAGATTTACTGCTATTGATTCTTAACTTGTTAGATCAAATTTGCGCATAAATTGATCGACAAATGCGGTGCAAAGACGACAATTTTTGGGGGCATAAGAGATAATATCCCGGCACCACTTTTAAATACTTTTTAAATTCAGTAAAATATCATGGTAAAAAGTAATTTAATCGGTAGATTTACGTAGTTCATCAACATCTACGTATAGGCGTACAATATTTCGAATAAGATGGAGTTTTGGATAGATAAAACTTCATTTTTAAACAACCTTACCGCTGCCTAATCCGTATATTGAACATTATACTATAATAATTTCTATGAGAAATAAGAGATTCCTTCATCTGGCTGCACTAAGTTTTCTAAGCTTTATAGCCCTTAGTGGCTGTAAAAAGAGTAGTACAGTTCCTGAAGAGCCTGAAACACCTCCCGTTGTAACTACGCCCAGCGGAACCCGCGATGAACTAACTAAAGATTCTATTTTTTTATACGGAAAAGAACTCTATTATTGGAACACTTCGCTGCCAACCTATGAAGTGTTCAATCCAAGGAGATTTAGTTCGAATGAGGCAGAACTATATGCCATGACACAGTATTCCTTAGATCCGGCAACAGGCAAACCATATGAATATGTAAGCAATTCCGGTGAACCTAAATATTCTTTCTTTGATTATGCAGCAGCGACTACAGGAAAGACAGGATCGCTTAAAGCCGACGTAAATGGTTCGGCAAATGATTATGGTTTTTCTGTTCAGTATAATTACGATAGCACTACTGATCTCATGGTGAAATATGTTTATCCCAACTCGCCGGCAGCATTGAAGGGATTAACACGTGGTTGTAGGATAACCAGTGTGAACGGAAGAACCGATCTGACTTATCCGGGCGCGGTTAACTTTTTAAATAATGCTATTTTTGGCACAAACGCAACAGTCACCTTAGTTTTTAATGATATTGCCGGCAATTCTAAAACTGCTGTAATATCAAGCGGTATCTATACGGTTAATCCGATACTGTTTACAAACGTTTATACGGTGGGTACAAAGAAGGTAGGTTATATTGTATTTAATAGTTTTACTAATAATTCCTCGTCAGCCATAAGTGCAGTTTTTGCTAATTTTGCTACGCAGGGGGTTAGCGAAGTGGTTGTTGATTTACGCTATAATGGCGGCGGCTATGTTTCAACCGCTATCGAAATGATTAATCTGCTGGCACCTTCAGCGGAAAACGGTAACACCATGTTTACTTCTTACTACAACGATTATCTGCAAAATATAACTACAGCCCAGCGGAAAAGCTCTGTTTTAGCACACCAACCTTTGTTGGATGATGCTGGTAAATTGCAAACCTTTACCACGGGGGTAAATGGAAAATATGCGACTTATGCTGATTTAAATTATTCACCAACAGCTGCAGACAACGTAGAAAAGTTTGCTAAATCAGGTAGTTTAGCCTTGAATAGAATTTATTTTATCGTAACGGGCGCTACAGCATCAGCCAGTGAACTCACCATTAATAGCTTAAAACCGGTAATCGATGTCAAGTTAATTGGGAGAACAACTTATGGTAAACCGGTTGGTTTCTTTCCGATCAGGATAGATAAGGTGGATATGTATATTCCGGAATTTGAAACCAAAAACAAACTTGGAGTGGGAGGCTATTATAGTGGCCTTACGGTTGACAAAGAATCACCAGAAGATTTAAGGAAAACATGGGGGGATGAAACCGAGACCTTGCTGAATTACGCTTTGACCTATGCGAAGAATGGAAATTTTGTAACTACAGTAAAAAAAACATCTAGTTTAAGCACTGCAACCAAAGCAGTTCCCAAATTGTCAATAGCTCAGTTGAGGGAGTTGGATGAAAAGCTGGATCCAAACGGATTTAAAGGTATGGTGATGACACCCCACAAGAAATTTTAACGAAGCTTAATAAAAATGCCCGCTTGACTAGACATGTTAAGCGGGCATTTTTTGTTTACGATCGTATTTACAATAGTATTTTACTGCTGATATCTTTGTTGATGGTGATGTAACCCGGATATTTAACAGGTGTACTGCCCAGCATAAAAGTTGGTCTGATTTTAATAGTTAATAAGCCTAATTTTTCATCTTTTGAAGATGATCCCTTTTGAGCCGCCTTGATAATATCGTTGAAAACATTACCATTAGATATCAACCCGTAGATATTGCTCATCAACTGTACAGGAACAGTAACGGTCTGACCTTGCGCGATACTTACACTCTGATTAACAACGCCTTCTGCCAGATCAGTATTATTAACCAATATTTTATATTCGAACTGGTTGATGGCGGCTAAATTACTTGATGGGTTGGTAATTTCTAAATTCAGGTTGGCTTTTAAAGGAATGTCTTTTCTTAACAGACCCAATGCTACCCCGGGTAAACTGGTTAAACTAAAACTTTGCTGATCCATCAATTGTTTAACATCTGTTCCTGCTATTGTTATCTGTTTTACGCCGGTAATTTTATAGGTGCAATTTTCCAGTGCTTTTATCTGTTGCGCCTGCCTGTTAATTCCACAACCAAAAATGCTAATGGTAAACAAGAAAAGCAATAATCTCTTTTTCATATCATTCATAACGCCAAAATACTAAAACTATTTCAGCCGCAATATGGGTTTAATCAAAATTAACTTAGGCCCTTGGCGTAATGGTTTCTATATCATCCCGTTGATCTTCGCCATCAGCTTTACTTTCTTCAGCCGGTTTTTCCGCTGTATCTGTCTTTTCAACCTGGTCATTAGCATTTGCTTTTTCATCATCTTCCGCTTCTCCTGTCTTTTGAGCAGACTCATCTGGTTGAGCTGTTTCCTTTTCTGTAGAGGGTATTACGGTTTCTATTTCCAGCTGTACATAGTCTGTTGGTTTTGGATGATCGCTGTTTGGTGAGGTCTCTTTTTTAGTTTCTTCGTTTTCCATGGTATCAATAAGTTTTAATATTTATAATGGAATTCGTTTGTATTTTGTTTGCTTTTATTTTAAAACAATTGCTGGTTTTTTAATTTTGGATAAAAATAATAAGCTATGGCCATAACCATTAGGAAAATAACTCCGGCAGATAATATTGCTACTGCTTCCATGATCAGAACGGTTTTAAAAGAATTTAAAGTAGACAGGCCCGGTACCGTTTATACCGATCCTACAACGGATGATTTGGCAACACTTTTCGAACATCCTGAATCTGCTTATTGGCTGGCAGAAGAGGATGGGGTTATTATTGGTGGCTGCGGTATTTATCCAACAGATGGCTTGCCGGAAGGTTGTGTTGAACTCGTTAAATTTTATGCCCTTCCAGCTTCGCGTGGTAAAGGCATTGGTAAAATGCTGATGGAGAAAAGTATAGCATCTGCACAGCAATTTGGTTATAATGAAATTTATCTGGAGTCTTTTCCGGAACTTGCCAAAGCGATTACCATGTACGAAAAGGCAGGTTTTAAAAAACTCGATGGCCCTCTGGGTAATTCCGGCCATTACGCCTGTAACATCTGGATGCTACTGGTTTTATAGCTGGTTTCATTAATTATACGGCTTAATCGGTTAACTGTATAACATTACAGAGTTAACCGATTTTATTTTACGCGTATCGTTAATTTTTGCCTGCCCTGTTTTCTTCTTCGCTTGTCCCCGTTTGTCTTTTACGGGCAGTCTTGATCTTCATATTTCCGAATTTATAGGTGAAACTCAGGTTTACCCTGCGGCTTTCCCATTCGTTTTGCCAATAGGTTTTAATGTTGTTATATTCGAGGTTGGCCCTGAATTTACTCGTATTAAAAATGTCGTTTACTTTTAGTGCCAACGTGGCGTTTTTGTTCCAGAATGATTTTTTAGCACCGATATTGAGCTGATGACTTCCCAGGTTATGGAAAAGGCCATAAACAGATGGCGAATCGTAAAAGGCATAGGTGGTTAAGCTATAATTTTTAGGTAAGGTGAAGGTATTATCCATCACCACCGACCAGTTCCAGGAGAAAGCATTGTACCCATTTCCCTGGACAGCTGATTCGGTTCGGTTAAATCCTGCCGAAACTTCGGTACTATTGTTCCACCATTTGGTTATATCAAAAGGACTCCCGGCAGCCATGTAAAAGTTTATGGTGCGATTCAGGTTTTCTGGTCTGGAGATACTTTCTTTGGTACTGTTGTTCTGATAAACCACTTCCGATATTGAACCATTGTTTACAGAATAACTCAAAGTTAATACCCTGAAGCTTTTAATAGAATAATTAAACTCGAAACTATTGGCATAAGATGGCTGTAATAATGGATTACCTTGCAGGGCAGTATATGGATCTGAATAAAAGGTAAAAGGATTTAAGCTGCTGTACGATGGTCTGTTGATACTTTTACGGTATGCCGCAGTAATAAGGTTGTTTGAGTCGAGTTTTAACGATACAAAAATCGTTGGGAAAAGCTTCCAGTATTTTCGGTTGATCAAGGTATTGGTACCGGATGAGCTGCCGTTGCCTAGTGTCTGTTCTGCACGTAAACCCGCTTTGATCTGAAGGTTTTTAAAACTTTGATCAAGGGAAAGATAGCCTGCATTAATATTCTCGTTGTATGAAAAAGCATTCGTTCTGCGGGGATCGTTAAGCCAGCCTGCTGTTTTTAACGAGTCGAAACGTACATCGCTCTGTGATTTTACCCAGCTGCTTTTCCAGCCGGTTTCCATTTTTAATGTTTTTGAAAAATTTAAGCTATAATCAGCTTTGACAGAATAGATAGAAACGTTTCCCATTCCTTTGTTACGCAAATCAATTGGATTGCCGATCAGCTGATCGTTTGCATCGAGATAATTATTGGTGAAAGTTTCGTTTTTGCTATTATCGAACCTTACGTAATCGGCATCAAAACCTAATTCTCCTCCCAGCGTATCTGTTTTGAAACGGTAATTTAAATTAAGTGCATGGTTTTCTTCGGTATTACTTTGTGGATTGAACATGGATGTGCCGCCCATTTTTATACCTGCGGCATTATAATTTACAGAATTGCTGTTTACTTTGGTCTCTTCAGGTGCAGTAAAGCCTTTTACCATCAGCCCTATGGTATGTTTCTCATTAATGAAATAATCGGCACCTGTAGAATAATTTAAGCTGTTGGTTATCGGATGCCAGAAATTAATCTGATTATATTGATCGTCGCCAATGGTTCTGTTTAATGTAAGTCTGTTGAATGAATTATAGTGTCCGGCATCTAAGCGTAGATAGGTACTCACCTTACCGATATTGTAATTCAGGTTGGTGCCGCCATAAACCTTTTCATAACGGCCATAACCACCGCCCAGATTCATGTTTCCGTTAAATCCCTGCATCTTATTTCTTTTCAGTTTAATGTTGATGATCCCGGCTGTACCGGCAGCATCAAAAGAAGATGGAGGATTAGAAATTAATTCTAATTTGCTCACAGCCGATCCCGGTAACGATTTAAGATAAGTAGTTAATTCCAGCCCCGTCATGTAGCTCATCTTACCATCAATCATTACATTGATTCCTTTTTTACCCTTAAGTACAATGTTATCGTCTTTATCGAGCTTTACACCTGGCGACCTGCTGATTACTTCCAGTGCATTGTCACCTGCGGTATTCATCTGTTCTACGTTTACAATCACCCGGTCTGCCTTCTGGTCTATTACGGGCATTTTTGATATAATGTTAACATCTTTCAGGTTTTGACTTTCGTCTGCCAGTATGATTGTTGGAACTTTAACGGTTAAATTCTTTACTTCAAATGTTGGAGACTGGGTTTTTCTATAACCCATCATTAAAGCTTTAATCAGATAACTGCCAGGTTTAACATTGCTAAAGTCGTATAAACCTTGTACATTGGTAACCTGCAAGGATACAGAAACCGAATCAGGTAAGTGGATTAATGCTACTGATGCATAATTGAGTGTGTTATTTTTGTTGTCGGTAACCGTTCCTGATACCTTAATGTTTTGAGCAAGCGCAGTTTTAAAATTAAAAACAAGCAGGGTAAAAAGAATAGATTTAAATAGAGGATTCATCATTGAGTTGGTTTTTAGTATTGACGATTCAAAGATGAGGTGGTTGCATCACCCTAACAATTATATAATCCCAACCGGTTAAAATATTATCCCAATCCTTTTTTAAAGTATAACAGGCATTCGTCCTCCGGTTGGATACGTTGGGATAATTATTTACCTGTTTGGAATAAGAAAATAGGCGGATACCAAAGCTTTATATAGATTTAGGGCATGAAAACAATCAAAACCATTTTTATTCATATTTTATGCTGGTTGCTGGTATTGGGTTATTTATACGGAGGCACTTTAATTTCCGGAACTACCTTCACCAGGGTTGCATTTAATGTCTCCATGAATTTTATTCAGTTGATCGAATTTTATATCTGTTACCTATGGGCTTATCCGCGTTTTTTGAAAAAGGGTAAGGTATTGCAACTAATTGGTGCTATTCTGTTTACTATTGCAGTATTTATTTCACTCCGGTACATCATAGAAGAAGTGCTTTACTTAAAATGGTTTGGTTTCCATAATTATAGTGATGAAGTTACTGCCTGGGGATACATCTCAGATAATATTTATTGGAGCATTGCTTTTATTGTGGTGCCAGCTGCGGTATATGGTATTGAAAAAAGTTTTAAATCAGAGCAGGCGAACCGTAAACTTAAGGAAGAAGTAGTTAAGGCTGAACTCTCATTTTTGAAGTCGCAGATTAATCCCCATTTTCTGTACAATACTTTAAATTATGTTTATTCGCTGGCTATTCCTGTTTCAGATCAGCTGGCCAATGCTGTTCTGCGTTTGTCAGACCTGATGCGTTATACCTTGAACGACAGCCCGGATGGTAAGGTGAGTTTAGATAAGGAAGTGGAATATCTGGAAAGTTATGTGGCATTATTCAGGATGCGTTTTGAACCCAAATTTTATGTGGATTTTACTGCAGAGGGCGTTAGCGATCAAAAAATAGCTTCACTGATTTTGATTCCATTTGTTGAAAATGCTTTTAAACATGGTGTGGTAAACGACGCAACTCAGCCTGTGCGTATTAAACTGAAAGTGCAAAACAAAAGATTAAGCTTTGAAGTGAGCAATAAGATCAGTCATGCACAAAAAGACCGCTCAAGTGGTGTAGGTATGGTGAATATCCATCGCAGGTTAGATCTGATCTATCCCGATAAACATGAGTTATTGATTTCGAACAATGGAAATACCTATAAAAGTACTTTGATCTTAAATCTCTGATGTATAATTTGTATCATTGAAATATCTTAATCTGCCAAACCCTAACCGTTAACCCATATCCATCACCTATGATCCGTTGCCTTGCCGTTGATGATGAATCTTATGCTTCAGATATTATTGCTGCCTTTATCAACAAAACTCCATTTTTAGATTTGGTTGGAACTACTACCAATGCTTTTGAAGCACTTAACCTGGTACAGGAGGGTAAAGTAGATCTTGTTTTCCTGGATATACAGATGCCTGAGTTAACAGGAATCCAGTTTTTGAAAATCTGTGGCGGTAAATGCAAGGTGATTTTAACAACGGCATACCCAGAGTACGCTTTGGAAGGTTTTGACCTGGACGTGGTAGATTATCTCCTGAAACCGATCTCTTACGAACGTTTCTACAAAGCAGCAACGAAAGCACAGCAGATTTTAATGCCCGTCATACCTGTTCAGCAAGAAGTTGCTTTAAAGCCTTTAGTGCAAGGAAATGATTTTATTTTTATTAAAGGCGATACCAAAAATAAGTTTATCAAGGTTAATTATGACGAGATTCTCTACATAGAGGGACTGAAAAACTATGTTTCGGTATATACGGCTACGCAAAGAATTGTGACGTACCAGGCCTTGCGGGAGTTGGAAACGGAACTACCACAGCCACCTTTTTACCGTATCCACAAATCTTACATTATTTCGCTGGAAAAAATTAAGATGATAGATGGAAATACGGTTTATATCAACGATCAGGCCATCCCCGTTGGCGAAACCTATAAAGAGGAATTTTTTAAAGTGGTAAGGGAAGGGAAGAAGGGTGGGAACTGATTTTTTTAGTTTTCAGTTTTCAGTTGACAATTTGCAGTTTTCAGTTGGCAGTTTACAGTTTACAATTTTCAGTTAACCAATTAAACAATTAACCAATTAAACAATTAACCAATTAAACAATTAACCGATTAACCAATCTCACCAGTTTTCAGTTGGCAATTTGCAGTTGACAGTTTACAATTGACAATTTACAATTGACAATTTGCAGTTGATGCCTGGCAATTTTCAGTTAACCAATTAAACAATTAACCGATTAACCAACCTGTGCATAAATTCTGCCCGATATTTCTTCCGATTTTTTTTAAGTTTGCTGCATCACGATTAAACCAGACACCATCATGCAAGAGACAAATTCGCTAAATCAGGTTGCAGAATTTCACACTACCTTTAAACATCCAATTCTTGAGAATCCGGTAATTCCTTCAAAACAACGGGCTAATTTACGCATTTCGCTTTTAGCAGAGGAATTAAAAGAGCTACAGGAAGCCGTAGAAAATGACGATCTGGTAGAAGTTGCCGATGCCCTTTGCGATTTGCAGTATGTTTTAGCGGGTGCCATACACGAGTTCGGCCTGGGCGGAAAATTTAAAACGTTATTTGACGAAGTTCACCGTTCTAACATGAGCAAAGCCTGTAAAACGATAGAAGAAGCTGAGCAAACCATCCGGTTTTATTTAGAAAAAGACGGGACCGAATCTTATTATAAAGAAGTAGACGGACTGTTTTTGGTGTTCAGGAAATCTGACGATAAAACCTTGAAATCAATTAACTATTCGCCGGCTGATTTAAAATCACATCTGGTTTAAGTATAAATTAATTGCTGTTGAAAAGACTAAAACAAATTGTAAATGGGCTTAAATTAACACAGGCCGCACCTGATGCCGCGCTCATGCGTGAATTTATTTTTTATTCGCCTAAAATGCCTTTACGCCTGCATCAGGAACAGCTTATTACGGCTTCAAAACAGTTTAGCCTTCCCGTTTTTGATACCTATTTTACCAAAGCCAACGTCACCATTAATTGTTTTAGCTGGGGAAATGGAAAGCGAAAAGTATTACTTACACACGGCTGGGCCTCAAAAGCTTTGGATTTTTATGAGCTGATTATTGAACTTCAGAAAATAGATGACCTGGAGATAATTGCTTTTGATGCACCTGGCAACGGAAGTTCAGTTTCCGAGTTTTCCAACCTGATGTTATATGCAGATTCAGTAAAATCTATTGCTTTAAATTATGCAATGCCCGATGTCCTTGTGGGGCATTCACTTGGTGGCATGGCTAACGTAATTGCTGTACAGGAATTATCGATTCTTCCTCACTTGCTTGTTAGCATTGCACCGTTGATCAAACTGAGAGAAAACTTCGCACAAAGTTTGGATTCGGTAAACATTGGCACAAAGGATCAGGATATCTTTTTCAGCAACTTTGCCAAAGAATTTCCAGTTCCGGCTGAACACTTTAATCTGGCAGAACTTTATCAATTAGGTCCAGATTTGGATCATTTTCTGGCTTACGATCCTGATGATCATATCTCCCCATATCCATTCCTAAAAGAGTTTTTAGCTAAAAATCCTGCGATAAACGCCAAATCATTTGAAGAGGTAGGCCATTATAAAATCCTCAAATCTGCGGATGTAATTGAAGATATTGTGGAGAGAATATCTGCATTTTCAACCACATAAATCGTCATTTGACCGTTGTGGTACATGCTTAGTTCTTCCCGACTGATTGTGACGAAATGGAAAAATCTATCAAAATTTAGTTTCGCTAAACTAAAAATCATTTATATCCATTAATTGTGCATAAAAAGCTAAAAAGTCATTTTAGCTAAAACTTATTAATGATTACTTTTATCACTTTAGCTTTTTAGTTTAAATGAGTGAACAGGTAACAACGCATCCGGTATCAGAACAAAATCCTTACGATTACATATTAAGGGATTTCAATCTGAAAAACCTGAGCCAGATTGTTATCCTAAAGCATTTAAGCGGACTGATCCATACAGATGTTAAAGGTTTTTATCAGCTTTTTCCAGAACAGATTGAGATTGATTTTGCTGCTTTTAGCGATGAAACCGCTGGATCAGCTTTTCCAATTGTGCAGGTTCAGCAAAATGAAAACGCTGTAAAACTTTCCTGCAGGTGTGCTACACCTAAACATAAGTTATGCGAACACCAGGCGAGGGTTTTGTATAATATCCTTCAGCGCCCGGATCTGCTCATTTTTTTTGATAGTAACCTGCGCCAACAAAAGCTTGCCAAAATTGCAATCGATTATGGGTTGGAAAAAGAGGCGCATCTCGATCTGCTGTTCAATCTCCGTTACGAAAACAGCCAGGTTGTAATCCGGCCGAAAATGGATGCGCTCCAACCTTTCAACAAAGAAGTTCAGCAGAATTTACAGGAACTTTTGTTGCCAGCTAGTAAATCCAAGTCAAAACTACCGGTCAAAAGTGATCCAGGTAAAATGATCCTGGTTTTTGGGCAGCACCGCTATTATAATAATCTAATTATAGAATTATTCTCAGCCAAAACTACCAAAAACGGTAAGGTGAAAAATCCTCTCATGGGTATAAATCCGGTAGATTTGCTGTTTAAAACCAGTGATAGCGATCAGTTAAAGTTTTACAGTGGCATCATTGCTTTTCAACAGCAATATAATCACGAACAAAGCGAGGCAGAAATTGAAGCTTTAAAAGCGATTGTGAAAAATCCGCTAAAGGTTCCTCTTTATTTACAGGATAGTAAGCAATCTGTTGCAATTCAAGCCTCTACCATTATCGCAGTTGAGGTACATTTGCTGGAGTTAGATTTACACCTTTCGGTAAACCAACGCGATGATTATTATGAAATTACAGGTCGGTTGATTATCGAAGGGAAATCATACGAGCTGGATAGCCTGGTGTTGGTACACCAGTACTTTGTTAAACTTTACAACCAACTTTATCTAATTGGCAGACTCGATTTTTTACGGGTAATTGGTTTTTTCAAAAAACAGAGCAACAGATTAGTCCTGCACAAAACAAAATATCTGGAGTTTCAAAAAAATATTCTGGTGCCTTTAGAAGGAAGTATCCAAGTTGATTATGCTTATTTAAAACCTGCCACCAAAAGTCAGATTGAAGAAAAAGGTTTCGATCTCGAAAACGAGCAATTGATCTACCTGTCAGAATCTGAAGATTATATTCTGCTTACGCCGGTTATGCGTTATGGAAACCTGGAAATCCCTGTTCTTTCTAAAAAGCAAATTCAGGCACAGGATAAACTGGGCAATCTTTTTACCCTGCACCGTGATGAAGCGGCAGAGTTGCAGTTTATTGGTGACATTTTAAAACAACATCCTTATTTCTACGAGCAGGAAACCAACGATTCTTTTTATCTGCACCGCAAAAGGTTTATGGAAGAAGCCTGGTTCCTGAATGCTTTTGAAGAATGGCGAAATAAAGGCATTCATATTTTAGGGTTCAATCAACTCAAAAACAATAAATTTAGTGAGTTTAAGGCTAAAATCAATATTGAAGTATTAAGCGGAACGGATTGGTTTGAAACCAAAGTAAAAGTGAAGTTTGGCAAAAAACAGGTGGCACTTAAACATCTCCATAAATCGATCAGAAACAAAAGCAAATTTGTAACACTTGATGACGGAACCCTTGGCATACTTCCGCATGAATGGATAGAGAAATTTTCGGCTTATTTCGGTGCTGGCGAAGTAACTGAAGATGCCATTCTTACACCGAAAATCAAATTTGCTTCGATAAATGAGCTATATGAGGATGCACTGTTAGATGGTGAAGTTAAAAACGAATTAAAACTGTACCGGCAGAAATTTGAAAGAAGCAATTCCATCCAGGAGGTTGAGGTACCGGAAGGTTTAACCGCAACGTTGCGCCATTACCAGAAAGATGGTTTAAACTGGCTCAATTTTTTAGATGACTTTAACTTTGGTGCCTGTTTGGCCGATGATATGGGGTTGGGTAAAACCATTCAGGTTTTGGCTTTCATTTTATCACAGCGTGAAAAAGTAAAACACAATACCAATCTGGTGGTTGTGCCAGCTTCTTTAATATTTAATTGGAAGGCAGAAGTAGAGAAATTTGCACCGTCAATAAAAGTAAAAACCATTTATGCTGGCGAACGGACAAAAACAACGGATACTTTCGATGATTATGAAATTATTTTAACTTCATATGGAACATTGCTTTCCGATATCCGTTTCCTGAAAGATTATCGCTTCAATTATATCTTTTTGGATGAATCGCAGCTGATCAAAAATCCCGATTCCCAACGTTATAAGGCGGTCAGAATGCTGCAATCTCGAAATAAAGTAGTGATGACGGGGACGCCTATTGAGAATAATACCTTTGATTTATACGGGCAGCTGTCATTTGCCTGCCCGGGTTTGTTTGGAAGTAAACAACAGTTTGCCGATTTATATTCTACCCCGATCGACCAATTTAAGGATAGTAAAAGAGCCGAGGAACTCCAGAAAAAAATAAGACCTTTTATCCTCCGCAGAACCAAAGAACAGGTAGCAAAAGAGCTTCCCGATAAAACTGAAATTGTACTGTATTGCGAAATGGGTGAGGAGCAGCGAGAAGTTTATGAAGCCAATAAAAAGGAAATCCAGGATTATATTTTGGGTAAACAGGAAGATGAACTGCCTAAAAGTTCGATGCATGTATTGAAAAGCATCACCACGTTAAGGCAGATTTGCAATTCGGCAGCTTTGCTGGCTGATGGAAAATCTTATCTGCAGGCTTCTTCAAAAATTGATGTGCTGATAGAGCAGATAGAAAACAGGGTAGGAAAGCATAAAATTCTTGTTTTTTCTCAGTTTGTTACCATGCTCGACCTGATTAAAAAGCAACTGGAAAATAAGGGAATCAGGTACGAATATCTTACCGGGCAAACGCGGAAAAGGGCTGAAGCGGTTGCTTCATTTCAGGAAAATGCCGATATTCCGGTTTTTCTGATTAGTTTAAAAGCGGGCGGTACGGGATTGAATTTAACTGAAGCCGATTATGTTTACCTGGTTGATCCATGGTGGAACCCTGCGGTAGAAAACCAGGCGATTGATAGGGCATACAGAATTGGCCAACATAAAAATGTAATGGCGGTCAGGCTAATCTGCCCTGATACTATTGAAGAAAAAATCATGAAACTCCAGGCAACTAAAAAGGATTTGGTAAAGAATCTGATCCAGACAGAAGGAAGTTTCTTTAAAAATTTAACCAAAAAAGAGTTGTTAGGGTTGTTGAGTTAATAGTAGGTTTCGTCATTGCGAGGAGGAACGACGAAGCAATCTTTCCTGCTAGTTGTTCCTTGCCAGAAGATTGCTTCGTCGGCTGAAAAAGCCTTCTCGCAATGACGACCATAGTAGTTAAATCGCTATCTTAAATTCATAATCCAGGTACTTTGGCACATTCAAACTCTCTACAATCTTCCAGTTTTTCTTTTCTTCAATAAATTCAGGAATAACTAAACCCAATGCTTTGGCCGCTTCCGCATAAAAATCCATTTTTGCAGGATGGTTTGGTGAGCAGGCATTATATGTTTGGCCAAATGCCTGCTTTTCCAAAAGTTTTATTGCAAGGCCAACGGCATCGGTCTGGTGGATCAGGTTTACCGGAGCCAAACCATTCGGAATGTTTGTTTTTCCGGCAAAAAATCTACCCGGGTTACGTTCTGGACCAATCAAGCCCGCAAAGCGAATTACCGTTGCCTTTTCAGGAAATAATTCCTTAAAAAGTATTTCGGCAGCTAAAACAAACTTTCCCGAATCCGTATCCGGAATGGTTTCGCTGTTTTCATTTACTGTTTTATTTTCATCAGCATAAACACTGGTCGAACTGATCAATACCACATGTTTTGATCTATTTTCTGCTGCGGCCAAAATTGAATTGATCTTTTTCGGATAATCAAGTAATTCAGCTGAATTTCGCTTTGGGGGAATACAGATAAACAGTACATCAGCCTCAAAAAAAGCAGCATCCGTAACAATCGATTCTGCCGTAAAATTTACTAAAAATGGCTGTATATGTTCCGATTGGAGGATCGCTAATTTATCCTGACTGGTGGTAGAACCTTTAACCATATAATTTAATCCGACCAGTTTTTTGGCTAAAGCAAGGCCAAACCAACCGCAACCTAAAATAGATACGGTTCGAACTTTGCTATCCTTTTTATTATCTTGAATCATTTGCGATAAAGATAAAGAGTTAGCCTATCATTTCTCCCATTTCATATCAATTCTGTTTCTTATACATGGTTTGTGATAGTTTTAGTATCCCATCATGGTAAGCGGTAGGCTTAAAGTTGAAGGCCTTTTCAAATTTGGTAGAATCGAAATGATAATCATGGTCATACTGATAGTACATTTCTACTGTACCGGCAACTACTTTTTTAAATAAACCTACCAGGCGCAGCATTAGTTTATTAATAGTTATATACCGGGGTTTGGTTTCATAAATTTTAGCGGCCATTTCAATGAATGCTTTTCCTTTTAAAGGAGCGGCAGTGGGAAGGTGCCAGATCTGGTTGCCGGAACCGGGTGTTTGTCCTAACAAAAATAAGGCTCTTCCTGCATCTTCAACATAGGTAAAGCTGTGTAGTGTACCAGGGTTGCCTATCCATTGCGCTTTTTCTTTTTTGGCAAACTTATCGAGCACCATCATGTCAAAAAAGCTGTTCATCGAATCGGCTCCGTAAAAATCTGCAGCACGTGCAATGGTTACATTTATTTTGCCTGTTTTGGATTCGTTCATTAATTGTTCGGCTACTTTTGCCCTTACTTCACCTTTTAAACTACATGGTTGGTAAGGTGTATCTTCTGTCATCGGTCCATTTACCAGCCCATACATATAAACATTATCGAAAAAAATTAACCTTGCGCCAGTACGCTTGGTTAAGTTCATTACATTTTGAATGATAACCGGCCACTGTTCTTGCCATATCTTGGCATCATAAACCAAACCCGCACACAGGTAAATCACTTTCGAACCTTCGGCTGCTGCAAAAAGTTCAGCTTCATTTAATAAATCTGCCTTAACCCAGCTTACCTGCGGGAAGTTTGTAGAAATTGGTTTTCGGCTAACCAACCTAATGGTTTCGTCTGTATTAAGTAATTCTCTGGTTAGTGCGTTTGCAGTTGGCCCGCCGGCGCCAAGTATAGTGTGCATATCTTTGTTTTTTTGATTGGTTCAAAGTTATGCGGCACCGAACTATGAAAACGTTAACAAAAGATAAGGTTTTTGGATTATTCCGTATGAAGAACTTCGATAGCGCATTTGCTAGAAAGTCGACAACTCTTTATTGCAGAAGCGTTCGTTTACGGATCCGGGAAAGTGAAACAGGCGTAATGCCTAAAAAGTTGGCAATAAAGTGTTGTGGAATGCGTTGGAAAATATTTTTTCCTGTTTTTTCGAGTGTGATGTAACGCTCTTCCGGACTCTGGGTAATAAAAGCAGTTACCCGGTCTTCATAACAGCAGATATAATATTCGGCAATTAAGCGACCGAAACGTTCCATTTTTAAAGCCAATATCGGGTGATTTAACATTTGTTGAAGATTTTGGTATGAAATCATCACCAATGCTGTTTCTTCAAGTGCCTGAATGTAATTGGTGTTGGGCGTGCGTTTCAGGAAACTTTTATAAGCACTCATCAACTCATTTTCAAAGCTAAAGTATCCCGTAATTTCCTGCCCGTCTTTGATATGGTAGTAACGAACGGCGCCACTGGTAATAAAACACATGTAGTCGCAAACTTTTCCTTCAACTGCAAAATGTTCTTTTTTGCTTAGGATGGAAAAACTAACGTATGGAGTAAAGATTTTCCATTCCGCATCATTAAATGTTACAAATTGAGCAATACCCTTTCTGAAGGCTTCTAATTGAGCTTGTTTGTACATACCGCTAATAAACTGGCTTAAAGATAAGGAATAATCATGTGAGGGTTATCCTTTATCCAGATTATAACAGGCTCTGCAACGTGGCTCGTAACTTTCCTTTTCGCCCAGTAACACCGTAGCTTCATCGGCAACAGTACGGTAACTGTAAAGAGCAGGATTACCACAACAAACACAAACCGCATTTACTTTAGTCACATGTTCGGCAATGGCCATCAAAGCTGGCATCGGGCCAAAAGGTTTCCCTGTAAAATCCATATCTAAACCAGCAATAATCACGCGTATGCCCTTAAGTGCCAGTTTATTGCAAACATCTGGTAGTTCATCATCAAAAAACTGTGCCTCATCTATACCCACCACCTGTGTATTGGTACCCAGCAATAAAATGGCTGAAGCGCTATCAACGGGAGTGGAGTTGATTGAGTTTAAATCGTGCGAAACCACGGCAGTTTCATGATAACGGGTATCGGTACGGGGTTTAAAAATTTCGACATTTAGTTTAGCAATCTGCGCCCGCTTTAGCCTTCTGATCAGTTCTTCAGTTTTACCGGAAAACATAGAGCCACATACCACTTCTATACTTCCCGAAAATTCGCCCCTTCTCCTAAAATTCTGTTCGCTAAATAACATGCCTGTTTTTTTATTTCCCCTATACTTTAAACCAAACAAATATGAGGATTTTGTATTTCAAAAAGGTTAAAAATAATAAGTAATGACTTTTTTAACTTAATCATTTTTGCAAACTTCCTTGATATTTGGCAGTTACCGTTTTCTGAAAAAAATTAAAATAATTAAAAAGGCGATAATCGGAGTGGTAAATATTGCCAGTAGTAATGAACCCCAAAATCCCAAAGAAGTATTCTTTCCAAAATTGGCTACCGACCAAAAAATTAATAAAGCGATTAATAGAACAAAAATTTCAGATATACCCAAAAGTATAGCACAGGTTTGTGAGCGCATAGTTGTTATGTTTTGAAAATAAATTTGATAAAAATACAATAATATCATCAATCTGAAAGGCGGTAGTTTATGAAGAGCTCAGATCTATTTTGCACAAAGAGGAAAATTCTCCCAAAAATTATAAGCTTGTTTTAGTCACGGAAAACAAATCAGATATTATTAGGTTTGTGATATATATTGAGTTATTTTGTCAGATAATAGGTGTTAAATTGTTACCTTTTAAGGATCAATGACAATAAAATAAATATTAAATTTTGTGTTATTTTTGAACACTTAGTTAGCAACATAAATTGGCTAAAATTTCGTTTTAATTTTATGATGAACCAACAAGATATTTTCAGAAAGATAGGCAGTATTTTAACAGAGTTAAATGAGCAATACCAGTTTTTGGCTCAAAATCCGCAGCAATTAAACGATTTGGAATTGGAGCTGTTTCTGGCTAATGCCCATTTCCTTTCTGATCATGTTAATATCGTCAAAAAATTAAATGCCACAATAGAAAATAAATCAACTGAAGTCGGAAAACATAGCTTGTTAGCCGAACAAAATACGATTGTATTGCCGGAACCTGAAAAAAGTTCTGCGGACAATGATGAACGTTTTGCTCCGCAGGAACTGGAAGAAGTGGTAACGGCCCAGGAAGAGGAAGAGCGCGTAGATATAAAACCTGAACAGGAAGTGCTTGATGATGAATTAATTGAAGAACACAAAGCTGCTTCACTTTTGAATAAGGATTTTTTTAAGCCCGATCAGGACGACCATACTTTCGAATTTGTACTCAATACGCATCATCAAAACGATCAGTTTGATTACGAAGCAAATCCGGTTGCGAATGGATCTGTAGACGAAATTTTTGATCGCCCTCTAAGCCAGGAAGAAGCAGAAATTTTAGCGCGTAAAAAGATTATTCATGATAAAGAAGCAACTTTAGCTATTCAGGAGGAACCGCAGCCAGCTGATGAAGATGAAATTGGTCCTGAGCCTTTTTTAATTCCGCATCAAGAAGCAGCAGCCGAAACAATTGTTAAAGAGGAGCCCATCGCGGCTGAAAAGTTGGAAGAGCCTGTTGTGGCCGTTAAAGTGGAAGAACCTATACCCACACCTGCTACTCAACCTATTGAAGCAATAAAAGATGTAAAACTGGATGACCCCATTATTTCACCATCTGTAGATGAGGAGCGGCCCATATTCAGACCTGAAGCTGTGCCTGTAAAACCAACTCCGCAGCCCGTAGTGGCAAAACCGGCACCAAGTTTAAACGACTTATTGGCCAAAACAAACAGCCAGAATAATGAGCCCGTTAAAGCACCGATTTCCGATTTAAAACAGGCCATTAATTTAAATGAAAAGTTACTTTTTATTAAAGATCTTTTTAATGGCTATAACCTGGCCTATTCTGAAGTAATTGATATCATCAATAAGATGAACAGTTTCGAAGCCGCAGATAGTTATCTTCAAAATAATTATGCAGTAAAAAATAACTGGGCCAGTAAACAGGCCACTGTTGATCAGTTTTACGAGCTGTTAAATAGAAGGTTTAGTAAATAAGAGCGGTTAGCGGCTGGTGTTAAGCGGTTTAGTGAATGATATAACTGCGCGCTACACTCAAACAAAAATACTTTTAGTTTTTTGATTTAGAAACGAACGTTCGGTATTTCACAGGTGCTGTAGCCCCGCCATCATTTCAATCTTTTTGAGAAAGCTGCTGCGTAATACGGATGTTACGGCTTCAAAAAGGATTTCCATTTTTGTCGGGTTTATTCACTGCGGATAGCAGCATTGTATTGCCCGCCTAAACCGCTGCCCGGTGCGGGCGATAAAAGCGGACAGGAAGTGAAGCGTTTAGCGGGAGCATACGATAATTTGATTACTGGTTTTGCTTTCAAAAACAATAAATACCTCGACCATACCAGCTAGCGCAAAGATTGTTAAATAAGGTTGGCAATATACACTACGAAGTGTCGACTTCAGACTAAAGACTCAGGACTTCCGACTCTTTAAATAAACCCCATCCGGTTAGAATCCAGTTTCAAAAATATAAACAACAGGATGGTAAAACTCCATAACGACGAACCGCCATAACTGATAAACGGTAGCGGAATCCCGATTACCGGAATAATTCCAATAGTCATTCCGATATTGATAAACACGTGGAAAAAGAAGATGCAGGCCACGCTGTAGCCGTAAACCCTGGAGAAAGTAGACCGTTGTCTTTCTGCCAGATTAATCAACCGGAGCAATAAAAACATATACAGGCCAATTACCACAGAACAGCCCACAAAGCCCCATTCTTCGCCAATGGTAGAAAAGATAAAGTCGGTACTTTGAGCAGGTACATAACCATATTTGGTTTGGGTACCCTGTAAAAAACCACGACCCGTTAACTGCCCAGAGCCAATGGCAATCTGCGATTGGATGACATTATAACCCGCACCTTTATTATCAGCCTTAAGGCCTAACATCAACTCAATGCGGCTGCGTTGATGAGGTGCCAAAACTTTTTCGTAGGCAATTTTAACTACAAATAAATAAGCAATGGCAATGATGGTTACCAATATGGTGGAGATAATGATCTTCTGTTTACGCCTGTTGTTATAGATAAAAAGCCCGCCGATAGTGGTAAGGATAAGGATCAAGATGTAAGTGGGTACCAGGAAATCGGCAACGAAGAGTACAATCATTCCAAGGAAAATCAACAGGAAGTAACCCGATAGCCCCTCCCTATATAAGGGGAACATAAAGGCCAAGAAAACCAATGCAGAGCCTGTGTCAGGTTGTAGCATAATTAACAAAAGCGGAGCTAATACAATTAAACCGGCAATGACAATCGATTTAATATCCCTGAATTTTGGATTAAATGTGCTCACATACCTCGCTAAAAGTAAGGCTGTACCAAATTTGGCAAACTCCGAAGGCTGCAACCTAAAAGAGCCTATCGGGATCCAGGCCTGGTTTCCGCCAACATTTCTCCCGACAAACAGTACTACTACAAGCAAAAATAGGGTAGCGCCGTAGATAAATGGTGCAAATACGTTAAATAATCTGCCGTCGAACAATAAAATGGACAGGCCCAATATCACGCCGGTAATGACATAGATTAATTGTTTACCATAACTGCTCGCAAAATCAAAACCTGTTGCTTTATCTGGATTGTAGATAGAAGCATAAACATTAATAAAACCAACTGTACATAAAGCAATATAGATTAAAACGGTAATCCAATCTACATTAAAAAAGAAACGGTTTCCCTGTTGTTGAATCATTGCTTATTGGTTACAGGTTTATTGTTTATACTAGGTTGATTTACTTTTAACTTGGTAGCGACGGTTTGTTTAAGTACAGCGGGTTTAATTTTTAAGCTGTCTTTAACCTTTTTAAGCGAATCGGCTTTTTTTAGTTTTAAACTGTCTAATTTGGTGGGTTTTACCTTTTTGGTCTTATCAATCAAAGCCGGTAAAAGATTGGTTTCGGCGAATGCTTTAACGGTATAACCGTTAGAACGTGGTTTAATGCTATCGGTTAAGTATTTCTCTACAATAAAACTCGAAATCGGTGCAGCATAAGATCCTCCATAACCGCCATTTTCTACAATCACGGCAATGGCAATTTTAGGCTTGTTCATAGGCGCAAAACCAATAAAAACAGAGTGGTTTTTGCCATGTGGGTTTTGTACGGTTCCGGTTTTACCGCACATCAGAATGTTGGGTATCTGCGATTCTTTTGCCGTTCCCCAAGGACTATTTACTGCATCCCGCATGCCATCGATTACAATAGGAAAGTATTTTTCATCTACACCTACATAGTTTTTAACTACATACTCTTTCTTAACTACATTTTTATCGCCGATACCTTTAATTAAGTGAGGTTTTAAATAATAGCCACGGTTAGCAATGGCGGCCATTACATTGGCCATTTGTAATGGAGTAGAGGTAATCTCACCCTGACCAATGGCCTGTGAAATTACAGTGGTATATCCCCAGCGTTTGCCATAAATTTTATCATAATGATCAGCCTGATAAAATATACCCTTTTTTTCGAAAGGCATATCAATGCCCAATTTCTGGCCAAAACCCCATTTTGAAATCTGTTCATGCCAATGCGCATAAGTTTGGCGTTGGTTTTTCATGCCGTTTTTCGTGATAATGTTCTGAAAAACATGGCAGAAATAGGTGTTGCAGGAACGGGCAATGCCACGTTGCATGTTAATGGTGCCATCAACGTGCTCACACTTTACTTTATGATTTCCGGCCATATAATAACCCGGACAGAAAAATGTAGTATTCGGATCTATGGCACCATCTTGCAGGGCAACCAAAGCATCAACAGGCTTAAATGATGATCCGGGAGAATATTGTCCGGCAATAGGCCTTACAATCTGTGGGCGATAAGGATTTGCAATCAAACTCATGTAGTTTTTTCCCCAATCTTTACCCACTAACTGGTTAGGGTCATAGCCTGGACTGCTTACAAATGCCAGGATTTCTCCGGTTGCCGGCTCAATGGCCACAATTGCACCTACTTTATTTTTCATCAATTCTTCGCCAAGGCGTTGGATTCTGATGTCTAAAGAAGAAATTAAGCGGTCTCCGGATACCGCATTTATATCGTATTTACCGTTGGCATAACTTCCCTGAGCAACGTTTCTGGCATCGTAAAGTGTATTGATCACCCCTTTTTTGCCCCTTAAAAAATCTTCGTAGGACCGCTCCAACCCACTTTTTCCAATAAAATCGCCCGGTTTATAATAACCTTCAGATTTTTCAATATCATCAGGATTTACTTCTTTTACATAGCCGAAAAGCTGTCCGGCAATGCTATCTGGATAATGCCTGATCGTCCTGTCCTGTGTTCTGAAGCCAGGGAAACGATACATGATTTCCTGTAAGCGTGCATAACTCTGTACCGAAATCTGTCTTTCAAAAAATGTAGATTGATAAGGAGATTGCGCTTTTGCTTTTTTCAGCTTTTTACGCACATCTTCAATAGTGATTTCTAAAGCATTGGCCAATCCGAGGGTATCAAAGGGTTTAACCTCGTTTGGGATCACCATTAAATCGTAAACAGGTTCGTTCTGCACAATTACCTTCATATTCCGGTCGAGGATGGCTCCGCGGGCAGGGTATTTATAAATTTTACGGAGTACGTTACTCTCGGCGGAGCTAAATGCCTTGTCGCTAATAATCTGGATATAGAATAACTTTCCCAATAAAATGAGGGCGACTACAATAAATAATCCCTGGACGATATATTTCCGGTTAAATAATTGATCCATTTAGCGTGGCGTTCTTCTATAGAATATAAACTCTACCAAAAAAATAATAAGCAGTGTAAAGATACAACTTAAACCGCATCTCATTAAAGTATAACCAACTTCGGTTAACCTGAATGTTTCCAGAAAAAATAACACGAGGTGGTGTGCTGCAACGCAAAGAAAAGTATAAAGTGAAAACCATTGGAAACCCATATAACTTAACGATGGTTCCGGATCGTCAATGGCATCGCGGTTTAAGCTGATGGAAATAAAGGAAATCCTTACTAAAGCCAGGACCACACAGGCTGTAGCATGTACGCCCATGGTATCGTAAAAAGCATCGAGGGCTAATCCTGTGGCAAAAGCCAGTGAGTATAATAAAATATTGGGAATGCCAAATGGGAGCAGGAGTAAAAACAGCACATAGATGAAAGGGGTTGAAAGATCGTAAAAACCCATATTCTTGAGCAGAAAAATCTGCACAAAAAGCAGTAAAAACCACCTGACAATATTTACAATTATGATTCTACTATTCATTAGGTTTAGCCATGCTTTCTAAAGCTTTCTGTTCATCAGCTCTTTTATCTTTAACCACATATACATATTGCAACGTACTAAAGTCAGTAAACAAATTTAATTCTGCTGATAAAAAATTATCATTTGTGGCCACATTGGCCTTACTGATTTTTCCAACCAGGACCCCTGCAGGAAAGGAGCCATAACCGGAAGTGACAACGGTATCGCCAACATACATTTTAATATGATTGGGTACCTCTTTTACAAATGCCTTTTTAATATCAAAATTTCCATCGCCCCAAACCAATGAACCTAGTGCATGGTTCTTTTTCAAGGTTACACTGATCTTCGTATCTTTATGCAATAATGACTGGATGGTGGCCAGATGTGCAGAAACATCACGGATAAAACCAACTACTCCGCGTTGAGGAGCAATTACAGCCATACCACTTTTAATCCCATCAACTGTACCTTTATTAATCGTCATGATGTTGTTGCGCAAAGTGACCGAATTTTTAACCACTTTGGCTGCCAGATAGGTATATTGTTGATTGTTGACCGTATCTACCACTTTAACATCTTTGGCCGTGTCTATAGTAGTTAATTTCAGTAATTGGCTTTTAAGTTTGGCGTTTTCTGCGGCAAGGCTATCGTTAACCATGCCCAGGTTCAAATATCGTTTGAAAACGTTTAACCTTTCATAGGCAGTACCTACAACCTCGTTGCTGGAATTTAAAGTTACGCTTCTCTGGTAAGCATTATTTTTAACCGTAAGGTAAATGCCGACAACGAAAAACATGATAAACAAGAAAAATGCGTTGTATCTGCTGATGAAAATCCAAAGGTTACGCATTTGAGTTTGGAGTTAAAAGTTCGGAGTTGGGAGTTAATCGTTTGGCGTAGAAGTGGAAACTCCAAACTCACAACCCCAAACTCCAAACTGAATATTATTGCATTAAAAATTTATATCCGCCGATGTTTTTAAGGGCGATGCCGGTGCCACGAACTACTGCACGAAGTGGATCTTCTGCAACGTGAACCGGCAGTTTTGTTTTCGCGGCTACACGCTTATCCAAACCTCTTAGCAATGCTCCACCACCAGTTAAATAAATACCTGTTTGGTAGATGTCCGCCGAAAGTTCCGGAGGAGTAATCTCTAAAGCTTTTAAAATCGCTTCTTCAATTTTAGAAATGGATTTATCTAAGCAATGCGCAATTTCAGTATAAGATACAGTGATCTGTTTAGGTACACCCGTCATTAAATCGCGGCCCTGAACTGCGAAATCAGCAGGCGCATCCTGTAATTCAGGTAGCGCTGCACCCACTTCAATTTTAATTTTTTCAGCAGTACGGTCACCAATCATGATGTTGTGCTGGCGGCGGATATAATTTACGATATCAGAGTCGAAGTTATCTCCGGCAACCCTGATAGACTGATCGCAAACAATACCTGATAAAGCAATAACTGCAATTTCGGTAGTACCTCCACCTATATCGATAATCATGTTACCCATTGGCTCTTCCACATCAATCCCGATACCTACCGCAGCAGCCATTGGTTCGTGGATCAGGTAAACTTCTTTTGCACCGGCAATTTCGGCTGAATCGCGCACGGCACGTTTTTCTACTTCGGTGATACCAGATGGAATACAGATTACCATACGCAATGAAGGAAACATCCAGCCTTTACCGCCGTTAAGCATCCGGATCATTCCTTTAATCATCGCTTCCGCAGCGTTGAAATCGGCGATTACACCATCTTTCAACGGACGTACAGTTTTAATATTATCGTGGGTTTTACCCTCCATTTGCATGGCCTGACGGCCAATTGCAATCACTTTATTTGTAGTACGATCGAAAGCAACAATAGATGGCTCATCTACCACTACTTTGTCGTTATGTATAATCAGGGTATTCGCGGTGCCTAAATCAATGGCAACTTCTTGCGTAAACCAGTTAAATAATCCCATGTATAAGGTATGTTTTCTTTATTTGATCAAATCTATACTATTCCTAATGTAAAAATAGGATTTTTATTGTTTTAAGTTTTATTTTCTACAGTTATTAAATTGTTTTTAAGGCAATTAAAATGTTCAGAAAATAAAACTTATTATTCTTAGTGCCGGATTCTGGTGATTGGAAGTAATCATATAAAACCTTCCACCCTTAAACCCTTAACCTTCTACCTTTCTAGTGTTTAAAGTGTCTTACCCCTGTGGTTACCATGGCAATGCCTTTTTCGTTTGCTTTTGCAACAGAATCCGCATCCTTGATTGATCCACCTGGTTGCAGAACAGCTGTAATTCCAGCATCGGCAGCAATCTCCACACAATCAGGAAAAGGAAAGAAAGCATCAGAAGCCATTGCAGCACCTTTAACGCTGAAACCGAAAGAAGTCGCTTTTTCAATCGCTTGTCTTAAGGCATCCACGCGCGAAGTCTGGCCCACACCGCTTGCAATTAAAACATCATCTTTAACCAAAACAATGGTGTTCGATTTGGTGTGTTTTACAATTTTGTTGGCAAAGAACAAATCTTTTAGTTCTTGCTCAGTTGGTGCTTTATCTGTAACCGTTGTCATTTGCTCCGGACCTTCGATAATTAAATCTTTATCCTGCTCAATTACACCGTTTAATAATGTTTTAAATTGTTTTTTACTCAGTTCAACCTCATTGCGCTGTAAAATAACGCGGTTTTTCTTTTTGCTGAACAACTCTACTGCCTCTGCCTGGTAAGACGGCGCAATCAATACCTCAAAAAACAGGTTATTGATTTCTTCTGCGGTTTCCAGGTCAACTTCAACATTGGTAATCAGTACGCCACCAAAAGCCGAAACGGGATCACAAGCTAAAGCGTCAATCCATGCTTGTTTAACGGTTGGGCGTGAGGCTATGCCACAGGCATTGGTGTGTTTTAAAATGGCAAAAGTTGGCTCTTCGAATTCGTCGATTAAAGCAACAGCTGCATCTACATCCACCAAATTATTGTAAGAAAGTTCTTTGCCGTTAAGTTTGGTGAACATGGCATCTAAATCGCCATAAAACCTACCGCCTTGATGAGGGTTTTCGCCATAACGTAAGGTTTTGGCGTCGGTAACACTCTGTTTGAAAACATCAAGTGGTTCTTCAGTATTAAAATAATTGAAAATGGCAGTATCGTAATGAGAAGAGGTATGGAATGCTTTTTTAGCATACGCTTTACGTTGTGCTAAAGTGGTTTCGCCATTCTGCGCTGCTAATTGTGCTTCTAAAGTAGGGTAGTCATTTTTTGATGCAATGATCACCACATCATTGAAGTTTTTTGCTGCGGCACGGATTAAGGAAATACCACCGATGTCTATTTTTTCGATAATTTCTTCAGGTGTTCCGCCTGCTCTTACCGTTTCTTCAAATGGATATAAGTCAACAATAACCAGGTCAATTTCAGGAATTTCGTATTCAGCAATCTGCTCCTGGTCGCCAGTTAACGCCCTACGGTTTAAAATTCCTCCAAATACTTTTGGATGTAAGGTTTTAACACGTCCGCCTAAGATAGATGGATAACCTGTTAAATCTTCAACCGCTGTAACAGGAAGGTTTAAATCTTTGATGAATTGTTCTGTTCCGCCCGTAGAAAATAATTGTACCCCTTGTGCGGCCAACAATTTTACCAATGGCTCCAAACCATCTTTATAATATACTGAGATTAAAGCGTTTTTGATTTTAATGGATTGACTCATTCTACTGAAAATTTTGAGCCGCAAAGGTAGTAAAATCGTATGGCTTTTTTATTATGTTGGATGGGCAAAAAAAGAATAAGATTTGCGTTGGCTGTTTCAGGTTTGTTTGAAGTTATTAGAGCCGTCACAGCCGTATAGAGAGGTGATGTTTTTTACCTTGTTATCGTATTGCGATTGCGTTTAAAATAATAAAGACTAATAGATGTATTTTTTTATGTTTACGGTTTACTTTAAGAATACGGTTGGTTTTTTTAATAGTAATCATTATAATCACTTCTTCTTTGATTTGAGAAAGACTGTTAATTATTTTGATAGGGAACTACGGAATTTAATTTTTTACGCAATCGAAAAAATCGGGATTAGTTTACGCACAAAGTTAATTTACATCTTTCCCATGAATTTGGCCTTTGGTGGTCCTCAAACATGGCGATATTTGAAGATAGTAGGCTATGGTCCATTTTTGGCCAACAGATAGGCGGAAGGATATTCCATAGTAGAAATACAGGCCGCGTTCACGAATAAAAAAACAATGACCGAATAGAAACACAATTTATTATACAATTATGGAAACAACACATTATGGCGCGTCAGTGCGCTATTTGATTTTCGGAGCAATTATTAGCATATTTTTGAGTCTGGGTGCATCCTGTAACAAAATAAGGGATTATGCGATGGAGGGCGAATTTTATTTTGTAAACAAGACTAACCATCATGTTACTTTTAGCAGTGGGTTTGAGAAATATAGCCTTTCTCCACAATCGTCAAGTGCGGCAATGATGACTCATGAGCTGTCAGACAAAGTGGTCAGTGCCAGTGATTACTACAGTCCATTGATAGATGATAAGGCACGTAAGAGCCCCAATCAGCCCATTGTCATTAAGTTCGATCATATGAAATGTATCGTCATTAAGGATGATAAGGGAGAAAACAATCCTTTGAATATCGGTAGTTATATCGCGGAGCGTAAGGACGACCGCAAATATAGATTTACTTTCACTTTTACAGAAGCAGATTATAATAGGGCCACTAATTGCCTGTAGTGGTATTAATCAGTTAAGCGAAGGAGCATATCGTTCCATCGATTATTTGGTAATAAGTTTTTTAACCATTTTTATATACTTGAGGTGTAAGGCATTTTGCAACAGAAAAATTTTTTAATGATTTTACGTTTACAAGTATCCTACTTCATAATCTTCTTTACCAGGCTTTCTACCACCTTAGGGTAATGTAAATGTTCCAGTTGCTGCCCTTTAAACTTTACCATTTCGAGGCTATCGTTTTTATCTATCCTGTAGCGGGCCTGGTAAATATACTCGCCTTCGTCATAATTTTCATTCACGTAATGAATGGTTATTCCACCCTCTGCTTCTCCTGCAGCCATCACTGCCTGATGTACGTGGTCGCCATACATGCCTTTTCCGCCAAATTTCGGAAGGATGGCCGGGTGGATATTGACAATTCTGCCAGGGTAGGCGTGGATCAGGTTTTTAGGCATCAACCAAAGGAAGCCAGCCAGTACTATAAAATCGATTTCAAGATTTTTTAGCAGATCTACCACCTCATCAGTTTGGTAGAATTCGTTACGATCGAAGATATGAGTGGGGATTTCGAAATTATCGGCCCTTTGTAATACATAGGCATCGGCATTATTGGTTAATACCAAAGATATTTCTATTTCATTGCTCCGCTTAAAATGCTCCATCAGTTTTTGGGCATTAGAGCCGGAACCTGATGCAAAGATGGCTATTCTTTTTTTCACTCAAAATCGTTTTGCCCAAAAATAGTATTTTTAAGCCTGTTTTCTCCATGGAAAGGAATTTTTATTCAATTATGTTAAAGTATTATTAATGAATAATTTTAACTTATTTTTACTGTTCCAAAACAGGCTTCGGTTGTGATGAAAAAAAAGTTGAAAGTGTTTTGTAATTTAAAAACATTAATCCTATATTTGCAACCCGAATTAAAGGAAACGAATAAGAAAAATAAAAGGCTAAATAGAAATGGCAAATCATAAATCTTCATTAAAAAGAATTAGAGCAAACGCAACAAAACGTTTACGTAACAGATATCAGGCAAAAACTACGCGTACTTTCATTAAAAGATTACGTGCTGCAGAAGATAAAAAATCTGCCTCAGATTTATTGCCTAAAGTAATCTCTATGTTAGATCGTTTAGCTAAAAAGAACATCATCCACAAAAACAAAGCGGCAAATAACAAATCAAAATTAACGAAATTCGTTAACGGTTTAAAATAAGCCAATTTTTTACGATATTAGGAAGGCATCCCAACGATAAGTTAGGATGCCTTTTTTTATCTTAAAAAATGGAAAACTACGAACAGAAACTAGGTATAAAGTTATGGGCCGAAGAAGACCGTCCCCGCGAAAAACTTTTGTTGCACGGTAGAAGACATTTAACAGATGCCGAACTCATTGCTATTTTAATTGGCTCTGGCAATAAAAATGAAACCGCTGTTGATTTGAGTAAAAGAATTTTATCTTTTTACGAGAACAATTTAACAAAACTAGGAAAGGCCTCCATTCAGGAACTTTCAAGGTTTAAAGGTATCGGAGAAGCCAAAGCACTAACCATTATCGCTGCTTTAGAGCTTGGTTTACGGCGGAAAGAAACCGTAGAAGAAGTGATTACGCATGTAACTACCTCTAATGATGTATATAAATATCTACATCAGACCTTTGCTAATCTCAATCACGAAGAATTCTGGATATTACTGCTCAACAGGTCTAACCGGGTAATCGGCAAATTTTTGATCAGTAAAGGCGGGCAGGCCGGTACGGTAGCCGATCCGAAAATTATCTTTAAAACAGCTTTGGAAAACAATGCGGCAAATATTGTGTTGGCACATAATCACCCTTCCGGAAATTTAAAGCGACGATAAATTGACCAGAGATATGGTTGCTTCAGGCAATTTGTTGAGTTTGTATGTGGTTGATCACCTAATTTTCGCGAATAACCGCTATTATAGTTATAGGGATGAAGATTTAATTTAAAATATATTGGATGTTAAAGTACAATTAACGTTATAGTAATATAATTGCGGCTTAAAATCAGGTGTTACAAGCCACCATATTAATTAAATAATGAAATTACATTTATGAATGCTTTAAAAATCATCCCTCTTTTTCTTTTGTTAACTATTTCGGCATTCGCTCAGAAAACTGCTGCCCCTGTTAACATCATTACCTATAACATCCGCTTAAATGTGGCATCAGACGGCGTTAATGCCTGGCCAAACCGAAAAGACAATGTAAAAGCGTTGGTTAAATTTCACGATGCCGATATCCTTTGCGTGCAGGAGGCATTGCCCGAACAATTTGATGCCCTGCTCGAAAATTCTAATTTTGATGTGGTAGGCGTTGGGCGCGATGACGGGAAAAGAAAAGGAGAATTTTCTGCAGTTTATTTTGATAAAGACCGTTTTACTAAAAAAGATGGTGGAACATTCTGGTTATCAGAAACCCCGGATGTACCTTCAAAAGGATGGGATGCCGCACTTAACCGTATATGTAGCTGGGTAAAACTTTACGATAAGTTGAATAAAAGAGAATTTATCGTTTTTAATACCCATTACGATCATGTTGGGGTGAAAGCAAGAATTGAATCGGCCAAATTATTAAAGCAAAAAATACAGCAAATTGCGCCTGAATTACCGGTTGTTTTTACCGGTGATTTAAATGTAACACCGGAAACTGAAGCCATTGCTACCATCAAATCTTTTCTAACCGATGCAAAAGAGGTTTCGGTAGAGCCGCCATACGGCCCAACAGGTACTTTTAATGGTTTTCATTTCGATAGCGACCTAAGAGATAGGATAGACTATGTTTTTGTAAACAAAGGTTTTAAAGTGCAAAAGTTTGCTGTATTGACTGATAGTAAGGATAAAAGGTATTATTCTGATCATTTACCTGTTTTTTGTCGGTTATACTTTCAGTAGATGCTTTTAAAATCCGTATCACCATTTCCTTTTCAGTTCGGGCTTTTCGGTAACCAATACCATTATCACTATATTTTCGAAACCCTGGCCTTTATCGTTGGCGTAAGATTGTATTACTATTATAAGAAAGGAATCGTAGATCCGATATCTGATGAAAACAGGCTGTGGATTATGTTGGGTGCCATGTTGGGCGCTCTTATCGGCTCAAGGGTAATTGCTGTACTCGAAACCCCTCAGGTACTCCATCAGCTTAATTTTTCGATACTTTATCAAAGTAAAACCATTGTTGGCGGTTTGCTTGGGGGCTTATTTGGCGTCGAATTGATTAAGAAAATAATAGGCGTAAAAATCGCATCCGGAGATGTCTATGTAATCCCGATTTTGGTTGCGTTGATTATCGGACGGATCGGTTGCTTCTCTATGGGGACCGATGAACCGACCTATGGTATTCCTACCCGTTTTTTTATGGGTATGGACCTCGGTGATGGTATACCCAGGCATCCTGTCATGCTCTATGAAATGATTTACCTCATGCTTCTGATCTTTCTTTTTAACCATTTGAAACATAAAGAAATGATTAATGGTGATCGCTTTAAATTATTTATGGTGCTGTATTTCTTGTTTCGGTTTTTAATGGAGTTTATGAAGCCTTACTATCCATTATTTTTAAATTTAAGCAGCATTCATTGGTCTGCTTTGTTTATTTTTATTTATTATTATAAATTCATCTTCAGAATTTTTAGAAAAAGTATTACCTAACCGGTAAACATTATGGCCAATACCAGAGATTATATATACTACGATTATACCAAAAGCCTTTGTCCTGAATGTTTACAGCTCTGTGATGCGAAAATCGTTTTTCAGGACGCCAGGGTATTTATGCTGAAAAATTGCAGGGTACATGGCGATAGCAAAGTGATGATTGCAGATGACGTGGAGTATTATAAACAGATCAGGAATTATAATAAACAATCTGAAATGCCGCTGAAGTTTAATACCAAGGTGCATTACGGTTGTCCTTATGATTGTGGCTTGTGTACCGATCACGAACAACATTCTTGTTTAACGGTGATAGAGGTTACCGATCGCTGCAACCTCGCCTGTCCAACCTGTTATGCCATGTCGTCGCCAAATTATGGCAGGCACCGAACTTTGGCAGAAATAGAGCGAATGATGGATGTGGTAGTGGCTAACGAAGGTGAGCCTGATGTGGTACAGCTCTCCGGCGGCGAACCAACGGTACATCCTGAGTTTTTTAAGATATTAGATCTCGCCAAAACCAAACCCATTAAACACTTGATGGTAAATACCAACGGCATCAGGATTGCTAAGGATATCAACTTTGTAGAGAAGCTGGCCAGTTATATGCCCGATTTTGAAATTTACCTGCAGTTTGACAGTTTCAGTGCCGATGTGTTAACTAGGCTAAGGGGCGAAGATCTTACTGAAGTAAGAAAAAAAGCTATCGATCATTTAAACCACTTTAACATATCGACCACTCTGGTAGTTACTTTACAAAAAGGACTAAACGATCATGAGATTGGCGATATTTTGGATTATGCATTAAAGCAGAAATGTGTTCGCGGCGTCACTTTCCAGCCTACTCAGGTTGCCGGAAGAAACGATGATTATAATGATCAACAGGGAAGAATTACCTTAACCGAGGTGCGCCGGAAAATTTATGAGCAATACCCAACCTTTACGCCTCAGGATTTGATCCCTGTACCATGTAATCCTGATGCATTGTGTATGGCTTATGCGTTAAAAATAGGCGATGAGGTGATTCCGATGACCCACCTGATCAATCCGGAAGATTTGCTCAATAACTCAAAAAACACAATCGTTTTTGAACATGATGAAAAACTTAAAGAACATATGCTCAACCTGTTTAGCACTGGTGTTTCGGTTGATTGTGCAGAAGATACTTTTGGCGAACTGATGTGCTGCCTGCCAAGAGTAAAATCAGATAGTTTAAGTTACGATAACTTATTTCGGATCATTATCATGAATTTTATGGATCCGCTCGATTTTGATGTGCGTGCTGTTAAAAAATCGTGTGTACACATCGTAAGCGATAAATATAAAATGGTGCCTTTCGAAACCATGAATATTTTTTACCGCGATAATAAAATAGATCTCATCAGGGAAAAATTAAATATGAATTGATATGGATGGTTTATTCGGCTTAATTGTGGTTTATGTGCTTACTGCAATTGTACTTTTTGTAGTGGGGATCATTCAGATTATCATTAAATCATCCAGGAACGAACCGGTGAAATCCGGATTGAAACTGCTTATTATTTCGGTAGTAATGGCCGTAATCGGTTTTGGTGCTTGTGCCGTATTGCTTTTTAACAGTTAATCTCAAAGCAAGCGTATGGGAATCTTTATTATATATTGGGCAGTAGTTGTATTATTATTCGTTATTGGCATCATTCAGATCATTATCAAGGCGGCTAACAATCAGCCTGTTAAACCTGGACTTCAGTTAGTGATTGCTTCGGCTATTATGCTGGTAATAGGAGCAGGGGCATGCGCGGTCATTCTGTCCAATCTTAAAATCGGCCACTAGTCACTTTTTGGTGTTTGAACCATTTTTCGGTTTTGTTATCGCTCACTTCTCATGTCTCAAATCTCGTCTCTCCAATATCAAATCTCAATAATTAACTTCCTGCTTTGCCCTTTAAATAATATCTTTGCATTTTATAATTCTTGAACCACGATTTTAGCGCTCGTAAGTCTCAAATCTAAGGTCTCGAATCTCAAATCTCAATAAATGAAAATATCATATAACTGGTTAAAAAAATTCGTACAAATTGATAAAACACCTCAGGAACTTTCTTTAATCCTTACCAATGTGGGTTTAGAGGTAGAAAGTGTAGAAAAAGTGCAGCCTGTTTTAGGCGGTTTAGAGGGATTGGTTATTGGCGAAGTATTAACCTGTGTTCAGCATCCGAATGCCGATCGTTTGCGCATTACGACCGTAAATGTTGGCGGCAAAGAAAACCTTCAGATTGTTTGCGGTGCGCCAAATGTGGGCGCTGGCCAAAAAGTGGTCGTAGCTACAGTGGGTACAACGGTATATCCTTTAGAGGGAGAACCTTTTAAGATAAAAGAATCAAAAATCAGGGGTGAACTTTCGCAGGGAATGATCTGTGCCGAAGATGAAATCGGTTTAGGCAAATCGCATGATGGAATTATGATCCTGGCTGAAGATACCGAGGTCGGGATCCGCGCAAAAGATCATTTTAAAATGGATGATGATTTTGTTTTCGAAATCGGATTAACACCCAACCGTGCCGATGCAGCATCTCATTTAGGCGTGGCGAGAGATTTAGCGGCCTATTTCAGAAGTGAGTATGAAATGCCTGATATTTCTGCATTCAAAACGGATAACGAAAGTCTGGTTATACCTGTCGAAGTAGAAGATTCAACAGCTTGTCCACGGTATAGTAGTGTTACCATTTCTGGTGTTACCGTTACAGAATCGCCTGATTGGTTGAAAGACAAGCTAAAGGTAATTGGTTTACGCCCGATCAATAATGTGGTGGATATCACCAATTATGTGCTTCATGGTTTGGGGCAGCCTTTACATGCATTTGATGCTGATAAAATTAGCGGTGGAAAAGTAATTGTTAAGAAAGTTGCCGAAGGAACACCTTTTGTAACGCTTGATGAGGTGGAGCGCAAGTTGATTGCAGATGATCTGATGATCTGCAATGCTGAAGCACCAATGTGTATAGCCGGTGTTTTTGGCGGTAAATCTTCAGGCGTTGATACCAATACCAAAAATATTTTCCTCGAAAGTGCTTATTTCAATTCTGTTTCTGTTCGCAAAACATCTAAAAGACATGGTTTAAAAACCGATGCTTCTTTCCGTTACGAGCGTGGTACCGATCCTGAGATTACGGTTACTGCATTAAAATATGCTGCTTTGTTGATCAAAGAACTGGCTGGTGGCGAAATTTCTTCTCCGGTGGCTGATATCTACCCAAACCAAATCAAGCCATTTGAGTTCGAGGTAAGTTATACCAATATCAATAAATTAATCGGCGCAAATATTCCTTCGGCTGAAATCAAACACATCATTACCGCTTTAGGTATTTCGGCAACTAATACTTCTGATGATACTTTGGCTTTAAGGGTACCATCATTTAAAGTAGACGTAACCCGCGAATGCGATATTACAGAAGAGGTATTGCGTATTTATGGTTACAACAATATCGAAATTCCTTCAAAGGTGAATGCATCACTTTCTTACAGTGTAAAGCCTGAGAAGGAAAATACGCATAACGTCATTGCAGATATGCTCACTGCAAATGGTTTTGCAGAGATTATGTGTAACTCGTTAACCAAATCAGCCTATTCGAAAAATTTAGACGAAGCCGTATTCATTTTAAATCCGTTGAGCAGTGATTTAAATGTAATGCGACAGAATTTATTGATGCCGGCTTTGGAAAGTGTAGCCTACAATCAGAACCGGAAGAATCCGGACGTGAAGTTTTACGAATTTGGTAAAACCTATCATCTAATTAATGAGCAGTATGTGGAGCGCCCAAGGTTATTATTGTTGATTGCAGGTGCCAAACAAAGTGAGCAATGGAACCATCAGGCTAAACCGGCCACTTTTTATAATTTAAAATCAGCAGTTGATGCCATCGTATCACGTTTGGGCATTACCAGTTACCAGTCTGATGTTTTAAACGACGAAAACTTTGCCTATGGCATTAAATATTTCCGTGGAGATAAAACTTTGGTAAGTTTCGGGGCCGTTTCAAAAGCCGACCGTAAAATAGCTGATGTAAATGCAGATGTATATTATGCTGATTTTGATTGGGCTGTTTTATTGGATATTGTAAGGAGAAATAAAATCGTACATAAAGATGTTGCTAAGTATCCGCAGGTGCGTCGCGATCTTTCCTTGCTGATTGATCAAAATGTAACTTTCGATACTTTGAAAGGCATTGCATTTAAAACTGATAAAAAGCTGATCAAGGAAGTGGGTGTATTTGATGTATATGTGGGTGATAAATTGCCGGAAGGCAAAAAATCTTATGCCTTGAATTTTATTTTGCAGGATGAGGAACAAACCCTGACCGATAAGCAGATTGAACATACCATGCAGAAACTAATCACGAATTTAACGGCACAAGCCGGGGCAGAAATTAGGAAATAAAATATAAATTCGTATTTTTAAAAATAAATTCATGGCTTCTGTTGCAGATCAATTAGATAAAGTATTACAAAAAACGGCTCGGGTAATTGAGTTATGTAATGCGCTACAGGAAGAAAATGATTTATTAAAGCTTGAAAATCAATCGTTAAAGGTTGCGCTCGATACAGCAAAAGGCAAAAATTTGGAACTTGATGAAAAATTGAGAGTTACAAAATTGGCTAAAAGTATAGAGGGGGCAAGTGAAAAATCGCTTGACATTAAACAAAAAATTAACGATTTTGTGCGGGAGATTGATAAGAGTATTGCATTATTAAAAAAATAGTGATGCAAGGAAATCAGAAACTAAGCTAGCAAATGGGAGAAATCTCGATTAAAATAACCATTTCCGACCGTATTTACCCACTAAAAGTAAATGTGGAAGAGGAAGAAATTGTGAGACGGGCAGCAAAAATGATCAATGAGCGCATAAAAGATTACCAGGATAATTATGCGGTTAGAGATAAGCAAGACCTTCTTTCTATGGCAGTGTTGCACTATGCAACAGCCGTATTAAGAACAGAAAACAAAGTACAGAGCCAGGATACTGCTGTTGCCGATAAAGTTGAAGAATTGGATATTTTACTCAATAATTTCTTTGCAAAATAAGGTTCGTTCTTTCGGCAATTCGTCATGCTGAACTCGTTTCAGCATCTATTTAATTAGGTTTACATCCGATTAGTTATCGGATCAGCGACGGTGCCACTATTTAGCATAAAAACATAGCCGCAGCTGGTTTTTGAGTTTCAAATTTTATAAAACTTAACACTTCAATATCTATAGGGTTAAGAGGGCGTATTTCATTTGCAATTGCACCTGAAAATGGCTTAAACCCTAATTATGCTTAGTTGAGGTTTAAAATGTATGAGACTTTAAAAATTAGTTGCGGTTTTTTTTTACATAAAAAACAAAATGGAAATAGTTGAAATATTAGGATATGTATTTGCCGTGATAGCGGGTATAGCTATCGGAGTAGTAATAGGAAGATTTCTGTTGCGTAACTTGCTTAAACAGCAGGAAATTGCCGCACAGAACAAAGTGAAGAAAATTTTAAAAGATGCAGAAAACAATGCAGAGATTTTAAAAAAGAATAAACTTTTAGAAGCAAAAGAGAAATTCTTACAATTAAAAGCTGAACACGAACAAGAAGTTAGTGCAAGAAACAATACCATTAACCAGCGCGAAAATACCATTAAGCAGAAAGAGCAATCGGTCAATCAGCGTATGGAGAACTTTAATAAAAAAGAGCAGGAACTCGAAAAGCATAAAATTAACCTCGAAAAACAGACTGAGCTTGCCGTTAAAAAGCAAGAAGAAGTGGAGGTACTTAAAAATCAGCATCTAAAACAGTTAGAAACTATTGCCGGCCTTTCTGCTGAAGAAGCTAAAGAACAATTGGTAGAAAATCTGAAACAGGAAGCCCGTACCCAGGCTATGATGCAGGTGAAGGATATTGTGGATGAGGCCAAATTAACGGCAAGTAAGGAAGCTAAAAAAGTGGTGATTCAAACCATTCAGCGTACGGCTACCGAAGCGGCAATTGAAAATTCTGTGTCTATTTTCCATATCGAAAGTGACGAAATTAAAGGTCGCGTTATTGGAAGAGAGGGTAGAAATATCCGTGCCCTGGAAGCAGCAACCGGCATTGAAATTATTGTGGACGATACACCGGAAGCGATCATTCTATCTGGTTTCGATCCGGTAAGAAGAGAAATCGCCCGTTTGGCTTTACACCGTTTGGTAACCGATGGTCGTATCCACCCGGCACGTATTGAAGAAATTGTAGCCAAAACCAAAAAACAGATTGAAGATGAGATTGTAGAAATTGGAGAGCGTACCGTAATTGATTTAGGGATCCATGGTTTGCATCCGGAGTTGATCCGGATGGTTGGGCGTATGCGTTACCGTTCATCATACGGACAAAATCTTTTACATCACTCACGTGAGGTGGCGAATTTCTGTGCCACAATGGCTGCAGAGTTAGGCTTAAATGCTAAAATGGCTAAACGTGCGGGTCTCTTACACGATATTGGTAAAGTGCCTGATGATAACCCGGAATTGCCACACGCCATTTTAGGAATGCAACTGGCTGAAAAATATAAAGAGCACCCGGAAATTTGCAATGCTATTGGTGCCCACCATGATGAAATTGAGATGACTTCAATGATCTCTCCAATTGTACAGGCTTGTGATGCCATTTCTGGCGCACGTCCGGGGGCACGCCGCGAGGTGGTGGAAAGTTATATTAAACGCCTTAAAGATTTAGAAGAATTGGCGTTATCTTATCCAGGTGTAGAAAAAACTTTCGCTATACAGGCTGGTAGAGAACTACGTGTAATTGTAGAAAGCGAACGCATAACCGATGCACAGGCAGAACTTTTAGCGGCCGATATTTCTACACGTATTCAAACTGAAATGACCTATCCGGGTCAGATTAAGGTGACCGTAATCAGGGAAACCCGTTCGGTAGCTTTTGCGAAATAATAGTTTAAGACCTTACAGGTTTCAAAAACCTATAAGGTCTCTATATAAAGCGATGGATATTCCATCGCTTTTTTTATTTTTACATAATGAGCAAGCAAACCATTAAAATTGACCCTAAAAGACCGGTTGATGTACTTTTCGACAAGTATGCAGAGAGCCACCAAAACTCAACCAATAAACTGGTTCATTGGATCTGTGTTCCTTTGATCGTGTTCAGCCTGTTGGGTTTAGTATGGCAGATTCCATTTCCGCATCTAAATTTTCTGGGCAGCTATAACGGCTTCTTTAATTGGGCTTCGTTTCTGATAGCCTTTAGCTTGTATTATTATTTCACTTTATCACCAGTTTTATTTTTCATGATGATCTGGGTGGTGGGAATAATGAGTTATATCATCGTTAAAATTGAGCAGGCGGTAGGTCTGGGGAGCGGAACCGCGTATGCCATTTACGCTGCAATATTTATAGCCGCCTGGATCGGTCAGTTTATCGGACATAAAATTGAAAGGAAGAAACCATCTTTCCTGGATGATGTTAAATTTTTGTTAATCGGCCCAATCTGGTTATTGCATTTCATCTGCAAAAAGGTGGGCATCCGTTACTGATCAAAAATATTGGTTAATATTGAATTAACCTTAAAGTAAAACAATCTTAATTAACATCTAACCTACAGTTAACACTGTGGTAATAATTTTGCCCTTATCAAATAAAGGCAAATTGGACTTACTAAACTTTTTTAAAAGAGCGGCACTTACTGTGTTAGCTTTAACGATCAGCATACTTTCGTATGCCCAAACCGGAAAAATTTCTGGAACGGTTACCGATAAAAAAACAGGCGAAACCCTAATCGGCGTAACGGTTAAAATTAAAGGTACAACTAAAGGTGTTTCAACAGATGTTGATGGTAAATATACTTTACAAGCCATAAGCAATGGTAAATATGCGCTTGAGTTTTCTTACGTCGGGTACCAGACTAAAGAGGTATCAGATGTAGAGGTTAAAGGACCATCAGTTACCAGTTTAAATATTGTACTTAACGAGGCTGTCGGGCAAAACTTGCAGGAGGTTGTGGTAAAAGCAAGCTTTAAGCAAGAATCGGTTAACTCTTTATATGCGCAACAAAAAAACAGTGCTTTAATTTCTGATGGTATTTCGAGCGACCAGATTAAAAAATCGCCGGATAGAAATACTTCTGATATTTTAAAAAGGGTAAGCGGTGCTACGGTTCAGGATAACAAATTTGTGGTCGTGAGGGGATTGAGCGATAGGTATAACAATGCAACCCTTGATGGCGCATCATTACCAAGTACTGAGCCCAACCGTAAAGCATTTTCATTTGATATTGTTCCTTCGAATCTGGTTGATAACCTGATAGTCAGTAAAACAGCTACACCAGATTTACCTGCTGATTTTACCGGAGGTGCTATCCAGATTTTGACGAAAGATATACCAGATAACAATTTTATCAGTTTTGGTATTGGAGCTGGTTATAACACAGCATCAACGTTTAAGGATTTTAAGAGCGGGGTTAGAAATGCCAGTGATTATTTTGGCTTTGATAATGGCAATAAAGCCTTACCGGGTAATTTCCCGTCACGTAATAAAATCCTTGCCGGACTAACACCTGCTCAGGATGTTGCAGCAATGAACAGCCTCTCATCTAACTGGAAAACTTATAACAATACTTCTCTTCCTACTCAAAATTATCAGTTTACTTTAGGTAGAGTCAAAGATTTTAAAGAAAGCAATAATAGATTAGGCGCATTATTTTCAGTTACTTATAGAAATTCACAAACTATTTATAATGATGTTATCCGTGATTATGTAAATTATGATTATCATGATAATGCTTATAAATTCTCTACTAATTTAGGTGCAATTGCCAATTTTGCTTATTCCTTCGGTAAAAGTAAGATTACCTTAAAGAACATTTATAACAGAACTTATGACGATCAATATCTGGATAGACAAGGTTATAATAAGGATAGAGGAAGGGATATTAAATTTTATGCATTCGATTTAATGCAGAAATCTTTGTTCAAGTCTACCCTCGAAGGCACACATCCACTTGGTGAGAATAATTCAAAAATCAACTGGTCGTTAAGTTATGCCAATATTTTGAATGATCAACCAGATCAAAAGAAAATCTCTTATCAAAGAGATCCAAGTCTTGCAGGTAAAGAAGCGTATGTATATGTTGCTCAAACAGACAATATCAATAAGGAAAATTCTAGGTTATTCTCAAAATTGAACGAAGATAACTTTAGCGGAGGTTTAAACTATACCTTACCGGTAAAAATGTTTAGCCAAACATCTACTTTCAAAGCTGGTTTAAGTTCTATTTATCGCAAACGTAGTTTCGACGCAAGATTTATCGGATTACAGGCCAATCAAAGCTCTTCGCTGAAAGATGAGGTACAGAGAAGATCTCTTAATACATTATATGGTAAAGATGCAATCAATGGCGGGGCTTATTATTTAAATGATATTTCGTTGGATGCCGATAGCTACAACGCGCACTCTATGACCAATGCGGGTTATTTAATGCTAGACAACAAACTGGGCGAAAAATCGAGATTGGTATGGGGACTAAGAGTTGAACAATTTAATGTTGTTTTAGACGCTAAAGTGCCTACACCTCAAACTTCTGTCAATGATAACTATGTTGACTTTTTGCCATCTGCGAACTACACGTACAGCCTAACACCAAAAATAAATTTAAGGGCTTCTTATTATCGTACGCTTGCCAGGCCAGAATTTAGGGAATTGGCTTCTGCATCAGTTTATGATTATGAACTTTTGGCTTTGCAACAGGGTAATCCTGGTCTAAAAGAAGCAAAAATCGACAACGGCGATATCCGTTTCGAATTTTATCCTCAGGCAGGACAGATCATTTCAGTTTCGGCATTCTATAAAAAATTCCACAATGCCATCGAATCTTTTAATAGTGATGGTGGTTCTTCAAGAATCATAACCTATATCAATTCTGATCAGGTTAATGTTTATGGGGTGGAATTGGAATTTCGTAAATCACTGGATTTTATTGCCAAAACTGATTTCTTAAAGAATACAACCTTCTACACAAATCTTTCGCTTATTAAATCAAAAGTTGAAACGAATAATACTGGTTTAAATCTGAAAGATGTGAAAAGACCAATGGTTGGTCAGGCGCCTTACATTATTAATGCTGGTTTACAACATAGCTTACTGGATAACAAGCTAAACTTTAATGCACTCTACAACAGGGTAGGACGGAGACTTAATGTTGCCGGTGGTGTACTTTTCCCTGCAATATGGGAAGCACCTAGGGATGTTATCGATTTGCAATTGGCCTTAAAAGTGATTAAAAACAGAGGCGAAATTAAATTTAATGCTGGTGATATTTTAAATAACCGCATTACACAATACTATGATAACGATCTTGATAAAAAATACGATCGCTCGAAAGGCGATGAAACCATTAGTAGTTATAAGCCAGGAAGTAATTACTCACTTTCTTTCTCTTATACATTTTAATGTTAAGATCATGTTTAGTGAAAAGTGCTGATGTTAATGATATTTTAAAATCTGTTTAATCTACAAATTACAATAGGATAATAATTTTATAAAAAGTTAAGAAACAAGGAAAGATGAAAAAACAATTATTACTTTGCGCAATGAGCGTAATCGTTTTGTTGGCAAGTTGTTCTAAAAACACTGTCGATGATGATATTAACCCACCTTTAGCGGCTAACACAGTAGAAGTTTCTGGTGATGTAACAGCAAGTACAACCTGGAGTGCAGATAAAATTTACCTGTTAAAAGGTAATGTTTTTGTAACCAACAATGCTACTTTAACCATTCAGCCTGGTACGATTATTAAAGGTGATAAAGCTACCAAAGGTGCTTTGGTTATTACAAGAGGAGCTAAAATCAATGCAACCGGTACAGTAGATAAACCCATTGTATTTACTTCAAGTGTAGCTGCTGGTGCTCGCAAAGAAGGCGATTGGGGTGGTGTGATTCTTTTGGGTAAAGCTCAGAACAACTTAGGTACATCTGTTCCAATTGAGGGTATATCTGATGCAACTGATAAAGGTAAACATGGTGGTACCGATAATGCCGATAATTCAGGTGTGATGAAATATGTGCGTATAGAGTATGCAGGTATTGCTTTAAGTCCTGATAACGAAATCAACGGTTTAACTTTTGGTTCAGTTGGTTCAGGTACTCAAATCGATTATATCGAGGTTTACCGTTCTGGTGATGATGCTTTCGAATGGTTCGGTGGTGCAGTTAACTGTGCTCACTTATTGGCTATCGATAGCTGGGATGATGATTTTGATACCGATAACGGTTTCTCAGGTAAAGTTCAGTTTGGTTTAGCACAACGTTTAGCTGTAACTGCTGACGTTTCCGGATCAAACGGTTTCGAATCCGATAACAATGCGGCCGGTGACAACTCAGCGCCTCAAACTTCTGCTATTTTTTCAAACATGACGATTTTAGGCCCTGTAGGTTCTGGTGGTAGCAGCATCAATGCTAACTTCCAGCACGGTGCTCAAATCCGTCGTAACTCTGCAATGAGTTTAGTTAACTCTATCATTGTTGGTTATACTGAAGGTGTTTATTATGATGATGGTGCTGGTTCTGCCGGTGCAAACGCATCCAGCAATCTTGCTACTGGTAAATCATTATTTGCAAACAACCTGATCTATAATAGCAATGGTAAAGGAAATCAGATTAAAGCTTCTAATGCAACAGCTTTAAGTGTGATTAGCCCATTATTGCAGGCTGCGACAGCATTGAATACTTTTGACCCTACTGCTTTAGCGTCGAGCATCATTACCGATCCTTACAAATATTCTGCAGATCTGGTTGCAAGCTCAAGGGTTGGTACTCCAAACTTTACGGTAGTGGCAAATTCTGCTGCAGCAACCGGTGCTTCATTTGCTAATGCTAAATTAACATCAGGTTTTACAGCTGTAGCCTACAGAGGTGCTTTTGGTGCTGATAACTGGGCTGCTGGCTGGGCTCATTTTGATCCTCAATCATTACCTTACACCACTCCTGGTGCTGTTAAATAAGCTGATTTTTAATAACGATTTAAAATAAAAAGGCCGGGAATCTGCACTCCCGGCCTTTTTTGTCAGCTTTTATTTCAATTCTGCTTCTTTTAATGAGGCTTTTGTTTTCTTTGTAGAAACCACTTTAACTGGTTTTTCTTCAATGTCCGCAACAATAGCTTTCTCTTCGTTGATCGATGCTGTTATTAAATCATCAACAACAGGAATATTTACCTTCTTAACAAGTTGTTTGGCAAACTTCTCAATCACTTTGTCCGTTTTTTTGGCTTTTCCATATTGATTAACCAATTCGTTAAATGCAAAGGTTAATTTCGATTCTAATTCTTTACGTAGCTTTTTATTTGTCGAGTGATTTTTCGACTTGGATTTGTTCTTTTTCATCTGAAATTTACGGGTTTTTACAAAGGTAAAAAAACAGAAAGTTAAGTTAATATTATGATTATGTTAACGGTAAACCTCTTACTTAACATATAAAATATTTCCTGCTGTTAATCAGATTGGATCTCAATCAATCGAATATTAAACACTTCTGCTCGAATACGATCCGTAACAGGTTTAAAAATCAACCCCTGGTGCTACATCGCCACCTAAATCCAGTGTGTTTTGAAAAGCTTCAAGGTAGCCCAGCAAATGGCGTTCGGCATTGGTATAAGAAGTAAAGGTGGAGGCCGGTACGTTGGCTTCCTGTTCGCTGGCATTTTTAAAGTGTGAACTGACCTGAAAGGTAAAGGTTTTATCATCACTAATTGGCGATAAGATTCTGGCCTTGACCGGGTGGCCGTGAATTTCGACAAAGAATTCTTTGATAACAGTATAGATGATAGCGGCCATATGGTTATTATACTTAGCGCTTAAAAATACGGTAAATAAAGTGTTGATCTTTCGGTACTTGATAAAATAATATTATTTTAACTTTTAGTTAACCTTAATTTAATATGTCGGGTATTATTTATTGCCAGGCTCATAGGCATATACCACATCATATTTCAGATTTTTCAGGTTGGTGGCAATTTGTCCTATCTTTAGGTTTTTTGATTGCGGGGTTGGTTCGCAATAAGAATATTTTTTGCCCTTGTAAGTAATTGCTTCGCCTACCGGTTTATCAAACTGTACGGCAATGGTTAAATGTTTGGGATATAGCAAAGCGATCATCGGGAGGTTATATATTTCTTTCACCAGATAAAAAAATAACGCAGCACGGTCATCGCAGTCACTATATTTACTTAACAAGGTTTGTTCCGGAGCGAATCGTTTTTCCTTACCATAGTTTTCACTGTCATCTTCATATAGAAAGCCATAACGTGTAAATCTCATCAGGTAATCAACGCCTTTTTTCTGATCCATGTTTTTCAGATTTTCTTTCAGTGTGGGGATCAGAGAACTGTATGTTTCTCGGCTTAGCGGAATATTAAAGTAACTCTCAAAATCAACTACCGGATAATTTTTGAAAATGGTTTGAACATCCTGATTAACTTTTAGTTTAAAATGATGTATTTTCTGACGGTAGCTAAATTCAATGTCCTTTTCCTCATAACTTTCGGGCTTAAAATCGGGCATTCGCGTTACTTTATACGAAAATGGATTTTTACCTTCCGGAATTAATATTTTTACCGGTTTGTAAGCATCGGCCTGCTTAAATAGTTTGCCATAATCATGGTAGTTCAGGCACATAAACTTTTTTCCTTCAATCATAAAAAACGGAATATCGCTGATGTCCTCCTCATTTCTCACATAAAAAATGACCTGATCATTACCTACTGCCAGCCTTGCATCATAGCCACACTTACTGAGTAAAAACCATTTGTATAAGGTGTAGGCAAAATAGTTATTTGCTTTCGGACTAATCTGTTCGGCTGTTTTACGGATCAGCTGATAATAAATCCAGTCGTTTAAATTATATTCTTTCTGGTACCTTTCTAAAGATGAGATCAGGGAAGCGTATCTTCCTGAAGAGATCTGATGATAAAAGTTTGAAACAGCTGATGTAGTTGCCTCTTGAGGTACAGGAAAAACTATTGTAGAATCGACACTGAAATTAAAGGCTCCATCATAAAAATCGAAAGCATGTTGCTGTCCCTTTGAGCCGATAGCATTCGTCATCAGGCCAGCGAACAAAATAGTTCTCAAAATGCAGATGTAAATTCTTTTTTTCAAGCCGCGCCATATTTGGTTATTTTAAATTTACTTATTATTAATGTAAAAGCAACAATTTCTTTATGTAAACCATTTAAGTGGTGCTTAATACTATGTTAACATCTTGAACAGATTTGCTAAAGCCGGACTTTCTTCCATATCCATTACGGGTATTGGCAAATTACATCCGGTACATTAATAAATTTCTATAAATAACATTTCTTTAATACCAATTTAACATGGCCAAACTACTTTTGTGCCATAAATATTTGGTTAGTATTTATAAAGTTTAGGTTAGTTGATAATAAAAAACCCAGATGGATGTCTGGGTTTTTTTATGGCATAAATTATAGATTTTTGCCAAGTTTCTCTAAAATCTCTGCAGGAATACTATGGGTATCAACCACTAAGAAACCATCTAAACAATCAGAAAACTTAGGGTCGATATTAAACGAGATAATTTTTGCATTCAGGTTCATATACTGCCTTAACAACACCGGGATTTTAATATGTGAGTTTTCAATATCTCCGATAATGCTATCAAGATCTTTAAAAGATTCGCTGCTGTCGACCAGGGTATCGGTAGAAATTGGCAGTAAATCGGCTTTAAATTTGTTTCGGGGTTTAACATATTTGGCCATTTCGTAATCGAAATGGTTTTTGGTAATGTAATCTACAATCAAAGCCTTGCTGAATTTCGAGAAATTGTTGCTGATACTTACCGGACCGAACATATAGCGGTACTGTGGATTATCGATCAGGTATTTTAAAATCCCTTTCCATAACAGGAATAACGGAAGTGGTTTACCCTGGTATTCTTTTCTGATCCACGATCTGCCCAGTTCAATACCTTGTCTCAGCATCGGGTAGAATTGATCTTTCATTTTAAAGAGTTCAGAAAGGTAAAAACCACGGCGGCCCATGCTTTCTAAAATCTCATCACCTTTTCCAATCCGGTAAGCGCCTACAATATTTTCTAAATCTTTATCCCATATAAATAAATGGTTATAGTAGATATCGTAATTATCCAGATCGATTTTTTTGTTGGTGCCCTCGCCAACCTCACGGAAAGTAATTTCGCGAAGGCGACCTATCTCCCTTAAAATATTCGGGATTTTTAAAGTCGGGACAATGTATACCTCATAATTTTTCTCCGTCCAAACCCTGAAATCTTCCAGCGCCGCAACCTCATTTTTGATTAAAAGCCTGGAAGTTTCCTCAATTACCTCCGCAGGTTTCTTTTTAATCTTAAATAAGTTTAATGGATTAAAGAGTTTCTTTTCGGTGTCTAAACCAATACCCAGCGCATACGTCCGGGCCCTTAAAAAGTCCATCAGCTTATTGCTGCTGTTCATATGCGAAATTTCAGATACGGCTATGGGTTTGCCAATCCTAACTTTAATGGTACGGCCATGTTTGTTTAAAAATTCTGAAGGTAGTTTTGCCGTTCGCAGGGTAGGGTGTATAAAGCTCAGAATATTAAAGAAAACACCGTTGTTGCCATGGAAATAAATCGGTACAACCGGTACTTTAGCTTTAGCAATCAGCTTTCCAACAACAGGGTGCCACATCCTGTCGGTTACCTGCTGCGCATCTAATTTAAAAGTAGAAACCTCCCCGGCCGGGAAAATGCCAATCGGCGTGCCGTTTCTAAGCAGATCAAAAGTAGTCTTCAATCCGCTGATGCTGGATGAATGCTGCACATTTTCAAACGGATTTACAGCCACAAAAAACTCATCCAGGTTTGGTATTTTTTTCAGAATAAAATTCACCATTACCTTGGCATCCGGCCTAACCGTACATAAAAGTTTAACCAGGGCCAAACCTTCCACACCGCCATAAGGGTGGTTTGCAATGGCAATAAACGGCCCGGTTTTCGGTATGCTATTTAAATCATCATCGTCAAATTCGATAGAAACACCAATGGTTTCCAGTATCTTGTCTACAAATTCTAAGCCTTTAAAGTGTTGGTTTTGCGCAAATACATCATTAATGTCGTTCAGTTTCATGATCTCCATCATCAAACCTGCTAAACCTGGTACACCTAGCTTATCTATCTTTGTTGCTTTCGCAAACTCAGATGTAGTTATGATTTTCATATAAATTCTTAGATTGTTGATAGGCAAAACCTAGTCAGTTTTGCAATCCCAAAAATAAGATTTATATTTATAATCCACATGTCATATCGCATCAATGAGAATTTGGTTCAACAAAAATTTTGGTGTAAGCAAAAGCGAATTCAACGGATTGTTGCTCCTGGTCTTTATTATCATGATTATAAAGGCCGTACCAATTATATTTGGCTATTGGCAGCCGGTTCCAAAGGATGACCCGAATCTTTTAGCACAAATTCAGCAGATTAGCATAACAGATCAAGCGACTAATGATGCTGTTCGCGATCGGATCGAAACTTTCAGCCACAAAAAAACAGTTAAGCTTTTTAAATTCGATCCCAATACATTAACGAAAGAGGGGTGGGAAACGCTGGGCCTTTCAGCAAAACAGGCACAATCCATTGTAAATTATACCAATAAGGGAGGAAGGTTTTATAAACCCGAGGATCTTCAGAAAATGTATACCATTTCGCCTGAAATGTATAAAAAGATATTGCCCTATGCCAGCATACCCGAGACAATAAGATTGCCCAAAAGTGATGCGCGTAATGAAAGGAAGGAATATGCCAAAAAAGCTCCGGTGGTTGTTGATATTAATACGGCAGATTCTACTCAATTGGATGAGATTAAAGGCATCGGTGGGACTTTTGCACTTAGAATTCTTAAATACCGCGAACGTTTAGGTGGTTTCCATAAAAAAGAACAGCTTCTTGAAGTGTACGGCTTAGATTCTAATAAATATGCCGAAATTAAAGATCAGATTAAAATTGGTAATACGCCGCTAAAAACGATCAACCTCAATACGGCAACTTTTAATGATTTAAAGCGTAATCCCTATCTTACGTTTAAACAGATCAATGCCATTATTCAATACCGCAGGCAGCATGGTAATTATACCGGTGTAGCCGATTTAAAAAAGATCATTCTCTTAAATCAGCAGGTGATTGATAAGATTGCGCCTTATATTTCTTTTTAGAAAAGTATTATTTTTTTGTTTCGGAAAGCAAAACCTGGGTTAAATAGTGAAGTTTCTTCCTGCTCTTCGCTTTACTCCGTTGCACTTCGTGTTCGCTGCGATCACCCGCCTGCAACGGGCAGGGGTTTATTTACGCAGAACAGTGCTGTAAAACCCATTGAAATTTTAAAGGCATAGTAAATTTTGCGCTTTGCAACCCCCAATCTCCTTACCGGCCGGGCCACCTAAACCCGATTA
>NZ_CAJYOJ010000075.1 GCF_913776295.1 uncultured Pedobacter sp. | reverse complement strand
TTTAAAAATCAGATCATAAGCGAAGGCTAATCATCATCATCTTTTTTCTTTTTTTCAAGAATCACAAAAGCGCTTCGTTTGGGAGCCGGCATTACTGATTGTTCACCTTTAACCGATTTCCATATTACTTCATTTAAATCTAAATCGGGGGCAGAATCTTCTTTCGCAAAATTGAACAGTTCAGAACGTCTGCTGCTTTCACTAACCGCCACATTTCTGGTGTCTAAATCAATAAGGGGCTGCAGTACATTGTACGGCGTAAAATCCGGCTTACTTGTAAAGCACTCATATAAGGGCATTGCTCCTGCATCATACTGGCTCATGGGTGGTAAACCTAAAATCAGTTCCATGGTACGCAGAAAGCCTGATGTAGAATACATGGTATGCACCGCCGCATTTCTTTTCACATAAGGGCCAATTACATAAGCCGGAGAACGGTGTGCATCTACATGATCTGGCCCGTTTTGTGCATCATCTTCTAAAATAAACACAACCGACTCGTTCCACACCTTACTGTGCGAAAGATGTTCAATGATTCTACCTACTGCCAGATCATTATCGGCAACCGCTGCCTGTGGCGAGTATTTTCCTTTCTTCTGGCCGCTGGTATGATCGTTAGAAATCCGTAAAGTACTAAACTGGGGCACCGCACCGGCTACCAGTAAAGAATCGAAATCGTGCTGCCAGGCATCTACACGCACCTGATCTTTAATATCCATATCAAAACCCGGAGAAGCCGGACACATATGCCCCTGTAACGATTTGATATTCGCTTTAGCGTAAGAACCAAACTCGCCATAACTGCGGTAACTGATTCCTGCCCGCTGGCAATAATCCCAGATAAAACCCCCTTTCGGGTAAGTTACCGGCCTGCCACCTTCAAAACTGGTACTCCCGCCACGGGCACCATAACTGGTTGGCCACGTTTTTTCTACCACATCTGTTGCGTAAGCTGCCATGCTCCAGTTATGCCCGTCGGCACTAACTTCGGCATCTACATAAAAGTTATCAAGCAATACGAAATTCTCTGCCAGAGCATGTTGGTTGGGTGTCACTTTACGCCCGAAAAGCGTTAATGTAGAATCTCCGTTGCCCTTTTTTAGGTCGCCCAATACTTGATCATACGTACGGTTTTCTTTAATAATATAAAACACATGTTTGATTGGTGATTTTTCACCTTGCTTTCTTGGAATCGGATTTCCGGCCTCCCCATCTGCAGTTATCGCTTTTTTGTCATTAAATGGTGTATTCGCATAAACTTGTTTCGTGTACACTTTTAATTGTTCGGGTTTGGGAAAATTTATAAAAGACAGCGTACCTTTAAACAAACCGGCAATGTATTGCAGCCTGCTGTTAGCCGTACTGCCCATGTGGTAATCGCTGTTATCCACCTTAGAAACGGGTTGAGGTCCTTTAGGGTTCGCCATTGAGGTATTTCCCTTACCGTTGGTTACCAAAATTTTATTACCCAATACCTTAACGCTCGTTGGATACCAACCTACCGGAATAAAACCCTGACTTAAGCTTACTCCAGGTTTGCTTACATCAAACACCGCTAAACAGTTGTTATCAGCATTGGCAATGTACAAGGTTTTCTCATTGGCACTTAAAGCCAAACCGTTAGTGGTAGAACCTGTTAACTGTGTGGCATAAAGCGTAGTAGAAATGGTTTCGATAACCTTGTTGTTTAGCGTATTTACCACTGAAACCGTATTATCGTTCGCATTGGCCACATACAGGATATTACCTTTTTTGTTAAATAAAAGCTCATTAGGATGGTCGCCTACCGGGATCTGCTGAATAATAGTTTCTGATTGCAGATCTACAACTGCCACTGCTTTTCCACCCCAAAGCGAAATATACAATTTACGCTCATCGGCTGCCAGTGTACAGCTATAGGCAATGGCAGGAAGTTGTAACCGTTTTAAAATCTTTTTTGCTTTCGGATCAATAATATACAGGGCGCTATCTTCTTTGGTAACAGTGAATAATTTACGGTTACTGCTATTTACCACAATACCGGCAGGACATATTTTACCCTTTGGCCAAACCGGCCCCAAAATAATGGTATCACTCCTGCCCAGTTTATTGTTTACAATATTAAAATCCAGAATCCAGTTATCGTTACCGCCTGATGCGTAGAGGTGTTTTTCATCTTTACTAAAAGCAATTCCGTACCAGGATTTGGCCATTACCTTTTCGTCAATAATTTGTTCGGTTTTAGGATCAATCAGTTGAAGCGATTGTGTACTCTGGCCGTTATTGGTAATGGCCAGGTATTTACCCGATGTGCTCAGCTGCATGTTTAAAGGCAAATCGCCCAATTGTATTGAATGCCCGGCCGGGCTCAATTTCCAACCATTAGGTAATAAAATTTGCTGTGTAGTTTCATTTTTACCAGGCCATTGTGCAAAACCACGCTGTACCAGCAAAAAAGCAACGAGAATAAGGATATATGATTTTTTCATTGAGTTGACTTATAAAACTTACCGGTGAAGATTAAAGTTTACCAGGGCCCTGATGTTATAACCATTGCCTGAGGCAATGTTACCGATTTCACGTATGGCTGCCGGAGAGCTGACCTGGCTCCTTGTAGCATAAAATACCGGACCACCTGAGAGGGTGAACGATAGTTTACCGTCCTTTGGTTCCAGATTAATAGAGGGGCCGATCATTAATTTTGCGCCACCCTCTGCTTCGTCCTTCTCCCAAAAGCCCTCCAGATCCTGACCAAGCGCCTCGAAACCCAGGAATAAGGAGTTTGAAACACGGTGCTGAAAACCAATACTGGTAATAAAATCGAGCTTATCGCGGCTGCGGCTAAAGGCTTTTTCGAAGCGTAAATTACCCGCCATACGCCAATTGGGTCGATCGAAGGCAGCTGTAATGCGGCTAATGGCCGACCCAATGCTAGACCAATCGCGGCTTAAACCCAAACCTGCCCCCAATCTAAAACCTGCAATTCCCTTTCCTCCTATCAGGTCGCGGATCAGTTCGGCCTGCTGTGCAGAAGCAACGCCCCCGCCATTGGCAAATCCCAATGCTGCCGTAGCATATAAGGTTAAACGATTACCCAAATATCCCTTAATTCCAAATTGCTGTCCTAAGCCATCATATCCAAATTGTCCGTTGGTACGTTGGCCGTAACTACCAGAATAATGAATATTCCAACGGGGGTTTTCTGCAGTAAGGGTGTTTAAAATAAACAAAAACGGCTGTGCTGCATCGTTGCCTGTCTTCAATTCCGGATTAACATTGGCTAAGCTCTGAGCCGAGCCCCGAAGTGCGAATGCAGCAAAAACAGCTGCAAAAATTATCTTTTTCATTTTAAATAATGAAGCGCTAGAATTGGGTTTCATTTAAAAAAGGCGATTGACTTGCATTTACCTGATAAGTATTAACCTTGTCATGCTCATCCACTTCCACAATGCGAAAACCTTTGTAGGCCGTGCCCCAGTTGCCACCTATGTGTGCATCAAAAAAATGTGGCAATTTACCGGTATAAAAAACCGCATCCAAACTATGGTCATGGCCATGAAATGCGGCTTTCACATTTGGATAGCTGTGCAGCAACTTAATGGTATCGGGGCACTCCACAAATGGACTCTCCGGCACCCAGAAATGTGGTGGGATATGTAATACCACAAATACCATTTTTAAATCTTTAAATTTATCCAGTTCCTGTTTTAAAAAATCGTTATCTGGACACTGATATGTTCCCTTAAGATCCGAAGTATTGGCAAGAACAAAACCAACTCCATTTTTTTCAAATGAAAAGTTATCTTCATAACCAAAAACCGATTTCCAGAGTGCCGTATCTGCGTGGTCATGATTACCAGGCACGGCATAAAAAGGAACTTTTAAACGATCATAATAATCCCTTTTTACTTCTTTCAATAATTCGGGCCTATCATGTACCAGATCGCCATTGATGATGACAAAATTCAGTGGATTTTGCTCATGCGAGGCATTCAGCCATTTTACCATATTTTCGTGATGAAGCCTATAATCAGTTCCCGGCTGCCCGTAGTGCCCGTCGGATGCGATTGCAAAACGAAGTTTTAATTTTTTTACAGGTTTGCTTGCCATACTACTTTCTTCAGCAAACGAAGGAAGAACTGGTGATAAACCGGCCACTACCACAGCAGCCAAACCATTTTTTAGAAAAAAATGCCTGTCAGACATAAGGATAAATGTGTTTGTATTAAAATCCAATATTAGTTTGGGCAAACTTCCTAAACATAAATTTAATGTTATGATTAAGTTAACGGAACCTATTTTGTGTATCAATTTTATAACGGAGAAAGTACTTTAATTGCGATGCATCACACAATCTTGATCCTCATAAAACAATTTGTCACTTGTGGGGATTATTCTAATATGAAATCACTTAAATCTTTACTAGCTGGCTTCGCAGGTGCTGCAGCCTTAAATATATTGCATGAAAGTGTTAGGCGGTTTGATCCTGGAGCACCAAGGATAGACCTATTGGGTAAGCAGGCGCTTTCCAAATCAATGGCCAATTTAAATCTTGATAGTCCGAAGGGCGACAATCTATATCTGGCAACCCTGGCGGGCGATATCATCAGCAATACCTTGTACTACAGCGCCATTGGCTTAGGAGATAAAAAGAACATTTATTTCAAAGGTGCAATAGCAGGTCTTACTGCCGGTTTGGGCGCAATAAGCATCCCAGATAAAGTCGGGTTAGATGATACGCCGGTTACTAAAACCGATAAAGCTAAAATATTAACGGTCACCTGGTACCTGATCGGTGGATTGGTAACGGCGGCAGTTTTTAAACATTTGAAAAAGGCTTAGGGTCATGAAAACTTACAGATCCCGGCTTTGGCTCTTTTTCATCGCGATGCTTGCATCAGGTATATTGTCATGCAAAACACGATCGGTTAATCTGTTTAAGGCCTCAAGTCCGCACGAGCAATATCAAAAAAAGTTGATAAATGTAGGGCTGGATAAAACAGCCATGGGGTCTGCATGGTTGAATGCAGCTAATTTGAGTACCCAAAAAGCATTAAATATTAACATCCCTTATAAAGAGAACGGTTATTTCGCTGCAGATAAGGTTCCTGCAACTGCTTATAAATTCAATGCAACCAAAGGGCAAAAGTTAAACATAAAGCTAAGCAAAAAGCCTTCAACCAATGCTTTGGTTTATATTGACGTTTGGTATAGTGTGGATCAAACCCAAAAACTCATTGCCTCTGCCGATACTTTAAATAATCCTATTAGCTTTGATATCGATGAAACAGGTTCCTATCTGATCAGGCTACAGCCGGAACTGTTGCAGAATGTAGCTTATGAATTAGAAATTACCGCTGGTCCGTCTCTTGCTTTCCCGATAAAATCAAAAAATACCAATAGCATCAAAAGTTATTGGGGAGATGGCAGGGATAATAATGCGAGGAAACATGAAGGCGTTGATATTTTTGGCAATTTCAGAACACCTGTTCTGGCCATCTCGGAAGGAACGGTGACACGCGTAAACGAAAATAACCTGGGTGGAAAAGTAGTTTGGGTGCGCCCGAAAGGTAAAGATTATACGTTATACTATGCCCATTTGGACGAACAGCTGGCCGTAGAAGGGCAGGATGTAAACATAGGTGATACCTTAGGCTTTATGGGTAATACCGGCAATGCGCGCAATACGCCAACCCATTTACATTTTGGAATTTACACCTTTAATGGAGCCGTAAACCCATTGCCTTTTATAGATCCTATAACCAAAACGCCGAGTGCCGTTACCGCTCCAATCAATAAATTGAATAAAACTTTAAGAACTATATCTGCCACCAAAATGTTATCCGCTCCGCAAAATAAAGCAACTGTTCTGGCTACATTGAATACAGGCACTATTGTAGAGGCATATGCAGCAACAGCAAATTATTATAAGGCAGAATTGCCTGATGGAAGCACGGGTTTTATTCAAAGCAATAGCCTTGTACAGGTAGCTGAACCTTTGAAAAAATTTAAGATCAATACACTTCAGCAAAAAGTTTATGATAAACCGGATAGTTTAGCAGCGCCTAAAATAACCTTAAAAGAAGGACAGACCGTAAACCTTTTAGGGATTTTCGGCAATTATCAACTCATTGGCAGTACAGATGCAGCAACCGGCTGGATTATAAAATAACAATCAATTGTTTCACGATCAGGTAAGCGGCCAGTGCATATAAAAATATGGCAATGGACTTATTAATGATCAGACTGCTCAGGGCAAATTTCTCCTGGATATAGGTGGCAAAATGGGCATATACATAAAGTGCCAGAGAAGATCCTACCCCCGAGCCTAAACTAAATATGACCAGTGAGAGGTAATCGGTCTGAATCCATTGGTGTAAAATGACATAATTACCAAAAAACAGCCAGAATGGAATCTGGACCGGGTTTAATACCCCCAAAATCAATCCATATAAAACGCTTCCACTACGCTTATCATCTTTTTTGCTACTGGTTTTCGGTGTTTTTTTTCTGTTTTTCCAGGTAATGGTTCCCATTACCAGAAACATCACAATCATAAAACAATCTACCAAAGTGCCCAAACGCACCTCGCTAACAGCCTCATTAGGGTTAATATCGCTCATTGCCCATCGGGCAAAGCGCATCATCCCGAAAGTAAAAAATACCTCTACACACGAAAAGGATAAGATAAAATACCAAACCTGCCGCATGCCTTTATTAATGGCAAGCTGGGCTACGGTAAGATTAATATTGCCGGGAGGAATATACCCCATGGCATTGAGAAGGATGCCGATTAAAAACGTTAGAAAAAGCATTGCCGAAATTATGGATTTAAATTTAAATGCGCAGCCAAATATTTTCCGGTATACGAGTTTTCTACTTTAACCAGTTCTTCAGGCACTCCTTCAAATACCAGATTGCCACCACCATCTCCCCCTTCAGGACCGATATCGATCACCCAATCGGCACATTTGATCATATCCATATTATGTTCGATCACCAAAATGGTATTGCCCTGCTCAATAAGTGTATTTAATGCTTTTAATAATTTTTTAATATCATGAAAGTGCAACCCGGTGGTCGGCTCATCAAAAATAAACACCGTTTTGTTTGCATTATTGCCTTTAATCAGAAATGAAGCCAACTTGATCCGCTGCGCCTCACCACCTGATAAAGTATTAGATGACTGGCCTAAATGCACGTAACCTAATCCAACATCAACCAATGGATTTAATTTATTCAGGATTTTTTGTTCCTCTTTAAAGAAATCAACAGCCTCATCAATGGTCATATCCAAAATTTCAGAAACATTTTTCTCTTTATAAGTAACATCCAACACTTGTTGTTTAAAGCGTTTACCGTTGCAAGCCTCGCAAGGCAGGTAAATATCAGCCATAAATTGCATTTCGATCTTCACCTCGCCCTCACCCTGACAAACGTCGCAACGCCCCCCCTCTACGTTAAAGGAGAAAGCAGCAGGTTTCAAGCCGGCGGCCTTTGCAGCAGGCAAGCCTGAGAAAAGTGCACGGATGTCATCCCAGGCTTTAACATAGGTAACCGGATTGGAGCGACTGGAACGGCCAATTGGGTTCTGATCTACCAGTTCTACCGCACTTACAAGGTCATAATTACCGAAAATACCATCGTATGCACCCGTCTGTTCACCGGCATAATTTCCGATGGCTTTTTGCAGCGCCGGATATAAAATCTTTTTCACCAAACTGGTTTTACCAGATCCGGAAACACCACTTACCGCGGTAAAAACGCCTAGCGGAAACTTAACATCTATACTTTTCAGGTTATTTTCCCTTGCTCCTTTAATCAGGATGTGATCTTTCCATTTACGGCGTTTCGCCGGAATAGCAATTTTCTCTGATCCAGAAAGATAACGACCTGTTAAGCTATGTTTATCTTTTAAAATCTCGTCATAGTTCCCACTAAAAACAAGGTTACCACCATGCGTACCTGCCTCCGGACCAATATCAATAATGTGATCAGCAGCACGCATCATTTCTTCTTCATGCTCCACCACTAATACGGTATTACCTACATTTCGGAGTGAAACCAACACCTCAATCAGTTTATTGGTATCCCTTGGATGCAGTCCAATACTGGGTTCGTCCAATACATAAACCGACCCAACCAGGCTACTGCCTAAGGATGTTGCCAGATTAATTCTTTGTGATTCTCCTCCAGATAAAGTATTCGATAAGCGGTTTAAGGTAAGGTAACCCAAACCCACATTGTTTAAATACAGGAAACGGTTATTGATCTCTGCCAGCAAACGTTTGGCAATTTTGGCATCGTTTACACTTAGTTTTAGTTCATTAAAGAAAACCAAAGCTTTCGATAAAGGCATCAGCACCACATCGATAATCGATTTTTCAGCTATTTTAACATAAGAGGCATCTTTACGCAAACGCGAACCCTTACAATCAGGACAGGTGGTTTTACCGCGATAACGCGACAGCATTACGCGATACTGGATTTTATAAGTCTGCTCTTCCAGTTCTTTGAAAAAAGCATCCAAACCAGCAAAATATTTATTTCCGGTCCAAAGTAACTGCTGTTCTTTTTCAGTAAGTGCACTATATGCGCGATGGATCGGAAAATCGAATTTGGGTGCGGCTTTAATAAAGTTTTGCAACCAGACGTTCATTTTTTCGCCACGCCATGGGGCAATGGCATTATCATAAACACTTTTGCTCTTATCAGGAATCACCAGATCTTCATCAATTCCAATAACGTTCCCGTATCCTTCACAGCGTTTACAGGCACCATAAGGGTTATTAAAGGAGAAAAAGTTTGGTGTAGGCTCTTCAAATTTTATTCCATCCAGTTCAAAACGATCGCTGAAATGTTTCGTTGTACCCTGAGCTTCTACATAACAATCTCCCTTGCCTTCAAAAAAAGCGGTTTGTGCAGAATCAGCCAGTCTACTCAATGTTTCCTCTTCCTGGTTGGTTACAATACGATCGATCAGAATCTGAACGGTTTTATCATCGGTAAGTTCTTCGTCCTTAAAATCGGCATCATCTAGAATAGTTTCTATCTTTTCTATTTTATCGTTAATCAGAACGCGTAAAAATCCTTTCTGTAATAAAATAGCCAACTCTTCTTTGATCGTACGGTTGTTATGTGGATATAGCGGACAAAAAATGGTTACCGTCGTATCTTCAGGCATGGCATTTACATAATCTACCACAGTGCTTACCGAATCCTTTCTTACTTCCTTGCCCGAAACCGGCGATATGGTTTTCCCTATGCGTGAGAAAAGCAATTTCAGGTAATCGTAAATTTCAGTTGAGGTACCAACCGTAGAGCGGGGATTGGATGTAATCACCTTCTGTTCGATGGCAATCGCCGGAGCAATACCTTTGATATAATCAACATCCGGTTTATTCATCCTGCCCATAAACTGGCGGGCGTATGATGACAAACTTTCTACATATCGGCGTTGTCCTTCTGCATATAAAGTATCAAATGCAAGCGAAGATTTACCCGAACCAGACATGCCCGTTACCACCACAAGTTTATTTTTGGGAATGGCAACATCGATGTTCTTTAGGTTGTGCACCCTTGCACCTTTTATGATAATATTTTTATGCGGATCTTTTTCGGCCTCTTTTTTGCTCATGTATGGTAACGAATATAAATATATAACCCCAGAATGTGGTTAGGGTTTTTGGAAGATACAAAAATAGGGTACTCAGACGGTTAATTTATTTTTTATCATTTTATTTTTTGTTTTTTGATAAAAAAATAACTTTCTTTGAACATTAACAACCTCAAAACCAAACTAACACATTTCAAAAAACATAGGAGACAAGCTATAGAAATTAAACATCTACAAATTAATTTTTAGCAAACAGTACGGGATTTAGTGTAGGTAAACCTATGAATTTACAATCATACAATGATCAGGACCTGGTAAAGGTATATATTGCCGGGAACGAGAATGGATTGCAGGAACTTCTTAAAAGACATAAAAGTAAAATTTATACCTCTATCTACTTATTGGTAAAAGACCAATATCTAGCTGAGGATATATTTCAGGATGCCTTTATTAAAGTGATCAATACGCTGCGATCGGGAAGATATAACGAGGAAGGTAAATTTTTACCCTGGGTAATGCGTATTGCGCACAACCTGGTTATCGATTATTTCAGAAGAGAAAAGAGAACGCCGATCATCACCAGTGCTGATGGAATGGATGTATTCAATATGCTACACTTTTATGATGAAAGTGCAGAAGATAAAATGCTTCGCGATCAAACCCATAAAGATCTGAAAGCCTTGATCCATTTACTGCCTGATGAGCAGAAAGAAGTACTCTTAATGCGCCATTACGCAGATTTAAGCTTTAAAGAGATCGCAGACTTAACCGATGTAAGCATCAATACAGCCTTGGGCCGTATGCGTTATGCATTGAGTAATTTGCGTAAGATGCTTAAAACAAAAGAAATGACCTACAAAGGGTAGTAAAAATGTTACATATTTTTTTTGCGGGTTTGAAATAAAGCATCTGAACTATCGTTAAGTTTATAAAACTTATCACATTTAGCTGCTTATGACAAAAACCTCTACATCAAAAAACAATGTAAATTTACCTACAGCCAACATGTTTCAGCCTAGAACTGACATCGAATCGGACGCAGAAATCGACTTATTTTATGATCAAATAAAAGGTAAGTTAGATAGACTTGCTAAAGATCCTCAAGAAGAAACCATCAATAAGATTTTAGCATACAGCAGGTCGTTATAAAAATTTGCAATGTAAAGAGGTTGTTCCACAGGGTGGGACGACCTTTTTTTATGGAAAAAGGAAAAGTGAGGTGGTTCATTGATCATTAGCTCATTAGTTATAGATCATTGGTTTATTAATTATTGGTTCATTTATTATTGCAAGCTTGCTGGATTATGGGTTAATAGTTCGTTGGAAAACGGCCTAACCAATAAGGGCATAAACTATTTGGCTCTCAACCATGAAGATTCAAGCGCACAAAAATTCAACCATGGTAATTAACTATTGCCTATCAACCATGAAACATCCTACCACCGCCTAGCTCTCCATCCTCCAACCCCATCTTCCGTCTGTTATAAATGTCCCAATTTTTACAAACACAACCATAAAAAGCCCTACCTTTGCATAGTGTAATTTTAACACTAAGGGCACTATGAACAAGAATTTACTACCACTTACTTTAGGCGGTTTGGGCATCGGAATCACTGAATTTGTAATGATGGGCCTGCTTCCCGATATTGCTAAAGATCTTAAAGTAACCATTCCGGAGGCCGGGCATTTAATTTCTGCTTATGCGTTAGGCGTGGTAATAGGCGCTCCCTTGTTGATTATGATTGCGGGTAAATATCCACCCAAAAAAATATTGATGGCCTTGATGATCATGTTTACGGTCTTCAATGCCTTTTCTGCATTTGCACCTACTTTCAACATTCTTTTTATCTCCAGGTTACTTTCCGGCTTGCCTCATGGGGCATTCTTCGGTGTCGGATCAGTAGTGGCCAGCAGAATAGCTGAAAAAGGGAAAGCAGCACAGGCTGTATCGCTGATGTTTATGGGCTTAACCATTGCTAACATCTTAGGCGTACCACTAGGCACTTTCATCGGCCACAATTTCTCCTGGCGTATATCTTTTGCTGTGGTGGTATTTGTGGGTTTGGTAACCTTATTAAGTTTAAAATTATGGTTACCTGCGTTAGAAGCAACAAAAAACAGAGATTTAAAAGCTGAATTAAGTTTCTTCAAAAAAAGAGACGCCTGGATCATTATTTTTATGATCTCTATCGGTACAGGCGGGTTATTTACCTGGTACAGTTACATTGCTCCATTAATGACAGACGTTGCAGGCTTTTCGCCAAACGCGGTAACTTATATATTAATGCTGGCGGGTTTGGGCATGATGTTCGGCAATTACGTTGGCGGCCGTTTGGCCGATAAATTTTCTCCAGCCAAAGCATCTGCAGCTTTATTGCTCACGATGGTGATTACCTTAACCATTGTTCATTTTGTATCGGCGAGCCAACCTTTGGCGTTAATCATGACTTTTATTACCGGCGCCGTCGCTTTCTCGCTGGCTGCCCCCATCCAGATGTTGATGATTCAAAGTGCCAAAGGTTCAGAAATGTTGGCGGCATCTGCCAGCCAGGCGAGTTTTAACATTGGTAATGCTTTGGGCGCTTTCTTTGGTGGACTTCCACTGGTTTATGGTTTCGATTATACCTCACCGGCTTATGTGGGTGCAGCTATGGCTTTGGTGGGCGCATTATTCGCCTTCTGGCTCATCAAAAGCAATCAAGGTGCATCAGAAAAGATTAAAGTACCAGCTACTTCTTTTCACTAACCGACTTTCTTTTTCGGAAAACAAAAGGTGTACATTTTTAAATCTTCAGTATTGTTCATTATAGTACCGACTTTATGCGGGGAGCTGCCATTCCATTAGGTTTAGATCCGAAGCGCTGTGCCGTTAAGAACTCGTTTTTCTGATTTGTACATCTTAATTGTTTTTTCGAACAAAAGATCAAGATTAATCTTGTTTGAACTAAGGTTTAAGCCACGAGCTTTGTGGTTTAACGATAAGGCGAGCATTGTTGTATGCCATCTTAAGCGTTAGGCAGGTTCTTGCTGTATAAGTCGATTCATTTAATGCATGAACAACAAGGGCCAAATCAGGATTAGGCGAGCCTGCAGTTAAACATAATGGTAATAGCAGCTGAATTTTATTATCATAATATTGAGGAATAGCTATTTTGTAATTTGTTCTAACCTTCTTTTTAACATCATCAATTGCTCCAAAAAGTTGTCTTCTTATTTCATCATCATGAGCTGACTGAAGATGAGACGGGAATCTAGATAAATTATCGCTAATGATATGATCTATATCTGGTATCAAATTGCATTTCGGATTAAAAATCAAGGCTGCAGGTTTTTCAAAATAATTAGCTATTTCAGGTAGGCTATTAGAAAAGTGAGTTAAAATTTGATTGTCACTATTTTTCAGAAAACCCTTAAAGAAATATGGTGTACTGAATCCATTTCTCTGATTTTTATATTCTTCAAAAAATGCAATGATTTCTTCCAGATTGGAAGTTACAAGCCCAGTATTAAATGCAGCGTACCTATTGTTCGAAGTAAAGCAAATTTTTCCTTCTGATTTTAATTTCCTAAAAGTATGCTCAAGATAATTTTTGAGAATCTGATAACTTTTTAAAGTTGAATCTGAAAAATCCCAACTTTCTGGATCAGCAATGTTATCAGCTAAATCTCGGATTTTTTCATCGTATGAAGGAAAGAAAGCGAATTTAAATAACTGGATCAAGCAAAAAAGTTGGGGGGCTGGGATTAAATTTTTAGTTTAGCCTTTTTTAGCAGAACTGCCTTGGAGACCGAACTACTTAAATTATTATTACCTACTGATCTTATAGCTCAATTTGAACT
>NZ_CAJYOJ010000074.1 GCF_913776295.1 uncultured Pedobacter sp. | reverse complement strand
CTAATTACTTATGCCATACAGCCCAGTCTTGCCTCGGCTTACCGCCGCCGAATGGCTCTTACTTTTTGGCATCAAAAAGTAACAAAAAATGCCGGCTGAAAATTTTTCTTTCAAAGCCAGTAATAGGACTCGGTCAGTGGAATCCGAAAAATTTGTTAGGCCGGGCTTAAGTAGAACGGGGGCACAGTGCGAAGGCCTTGTTAGACGGAAATGCATTGTGCACAAGTGTCTAACTATCAAATGATAACAAAATAACGTCAATGGTAGCATAGCGAAGGATCTTTTACACAATGTCGTCATTTCGAGCGGAGTGCGACGCAGTCGAGAAATCTGCCTAGATAGATCTATCCATTCCGCGTTGCTCCAGTCGAGATGACGACTGCTGATATACCTAGCTTTGCGACCTCCGTGCCCTTGCTCTGTGTACTTTGTGGTAAAAAAAGAGTGTATTCAAAACAAAAAAATCCCGCTCTGCTGAAGCGGGATGCTATGAATTAAATAATATTCAGATTAAGAAACGCCAAAAAAAGATCTTCCCGGAACGGCCTTAACCATTAGGAGAATGGCTACAATAATCAGAATGAGCGCTAGCCCAAAGAAAATAGCGATAGTACGGTGTTTAGCTACCGCATCTGTTAATTTTTTCGACTTTGCGTTACCCACGGTAATTAAAATAATTGCAATAAGCATCATAGAAGTATGCTCGGCCTTAAAATAACGGCCAATGGCATCGCTCATTGGCAATTTGGTTAGCGGACTCAGAAAGAATAACACCAAACCTATCAAAAACTGGATATGCGCGCTAATCAGGGTAAATACATTTAGTTTACGATTACCCTCTGTATACGTTTTATTTCCAAACCAGCCCGATAATGCATTTATTACCGCGATAACCAATAAAATTAATACGATGTAGCGCCATCCGGAGTGCGCAGATTTCAAGATATTATACATTTTTCTAAAATATGTTTAATCAAAAGTAGGCATTAATTGTAAAAAAGAGGATATTCTTTAAAAGGAACGCTTATTTATATTAGTTTTAAACAAATTAAAACCTAAACTGATTATGAAGAAAATTTTACTCGCCCTTGGGCTGGTATTTTCTGCTACATTTCTGTTTGCACAGCAAACCTCTTTTCCTGTTAATGGCTCTTTTGATACCAGACCCGGAATGTTTGCTTTTACCAACGCAACCATAGTAGTAAATGCCAACCAAACCCTTACCAATGCGACACTTTTAATTAAAGGACAAACCATTCAGGCTGTCGGAGCCGGCTTAGCTGTACCTAAAGGTTATGTGGTAATTGATTTAAAGGGAAAATTTATTTATCCTTCGCTGATTGATGCCTTTACAAGTTACGGTGTTAGCGAAACATCAGCTGCACAACGTGGCTTTGGTGGCCAGCGCCAGTCTATTTTTATATCTACAAAAAAGGGGGCTTACGGCTGGAACGAGGCCATCAGACCAGAAACGTATGTAAAAAACATTTTCGCAACGGATAGCAAAAAAGCAGATGAATTGCGCAAGGCTGGTTTCGGAAGTGTAAATGTAATTAACCGCGACGGCATTGCCCGCGGGGTTTCTGCAGCGGTAACCTTAAATGAAGGTGCAGATAACAGTGTCATCCTGAAAGACCAAACTGCAGCCAATTATTCGTTTAACAAAGGAAGTTCATCCAACGATTACCCTACTTCATTAATGGGTGCTATTGCTTTATTGCGTCAAACCTATTACGATGCGCAATGGTATGGCAGGCAAAAAGATGAATACAACATCTCGCTGGACGAATTTGGCAAGCAGCAGGCTATGCCTCAGATTTTTGAAGTTGACGGATGGCAGAATGTGTTACGTGCCGATAAAATCGGAAAAGAATTTGGCAAAAAATACATTATTAAATCTACCGGCGATGAATACCAGCGCATCAACGAAGTTAAAGCCACTGGTGCGAGTTTGATTATTCCGTTAACTTTCCCGAAAGCTTATGATGTGGAAGACCCTGCCGAAGCCAGGAATGTGAGTTTATCGCAAATGAAAGGCTGGGAACTGGCTCCAACCAATCCTGCTGCACTGGAAAAGGCAGGAATTAGATTTGCTTTAACAGCCTTTGGCCTGGAGAACAGCCGCGATTTCTGGACGAACATCCGCACGGCGATAGAAAATGGCTTAAGCAAAAAACAAGCCTTGCAATCAGTTACCGAAATACCCGCCTCACTTTTAGGCATAGGTGATAAAGTAGGTACCTTGGAAAAAGGAAAAATTGCCAACTTTTTGATCTCATCAGACAGCCTGTTCAAAAAAGAAAACATCATTTTTGAAAACTGGGTACAGGGCAAACGTTTCATCGTCAATAAAATGGATGTGAGTGATCTTCGTGGCGCTTACAACTTAAACGTTGATGGTGTTGGTCCTTTAACCTTAAAGATTACCGGTACAGGTGGTGGATCTGCCGCAGCAATGGAAAGAATAGGTACCGATAGTATAAAAACCACTGCTACGTTTACCAGAAATGGCGATTGGCTAAGCATTAATTTCAATTTAAAGAAAAATCCGAGTGGCGATATTCGTTTAAGTGGTTACATTACATCGGCCAAACCCATTACCATAAAAGGTGAATCAGCTCTGGCTGATGGTACTGTCGGGAAATTTACTGCAACTTATAAAGAAGCCGTAAAAGAAATGCCTAAAAAAGAAGATCCTAAACCAGTATTGGCGGTTGGCCAGGTTATTTATCCTTTTACAGCCTTTGGCGCAACGGAATTGCCTAAACAAGAAACGGTATTGATTAAAAATGCTACCATCTGGACAAATGAAAAAGAAGGTGTACTTCAAAATGCCGATATCCTTCTGGAGAATGGAAAGATTAAAGCTGTTGGTAAAAACCTTTCGTCAAGCGGCGCCAAAGTAATCGATGCTACCGGTAAACATGTTACCGCAGGTATCATTGATGAGCATTCGCATATTGCCGGCTCCGGGGGAATCAATGAAGGGGCACAATCGGTTTCTGCTGAAGTAAGGGTTGCCGATATCATTAATTCTGAAGATGTAAATATTTATCGCCAGCTGGCTGGTGGCGTAACTACTTCACACATCTTGCACGGGTCGGCTAATCCAATCGGTGGTCAGTCGCAATTAATTAAACTGCGTTGGGGCAAATCGCCAGAGGAATTAAAATTTGCCGGAGCCGATGGCTTCATCAAATTTGCGCTGGGCGAAAACGTAAAACAAAGCAATTTCGGTACAGGTGCCCGTTTTCCGGTTACGCGTATGGGCGTTGAGCAAACTTTTGTAGATGAATTTACCCGTGCAAAAGAATATGCCAAAGCACGCTCGGTAAAAGGTAACAACGTACGCCGCGATTTAGAATTAGATGCCATTGTTGAAATTCTGAACAACAAACGTTTCATTACCTGCCATTCTTATGTGCAGAGCGAAATAAACATGCTCATTCACGTGGCCGATAGTTTAGGTTTCAAAATCAATACCTTTACCCACATTTTAGAGGGTTATAAAGTGGCCGATAAAATGAAGGCGCACGGCATTGCTGGCTCTACCTTCTCCGATTGGTGGGCTTATAAAAACGAAGTGGCAGAGGCAATTCCTTACAACGGAAAAATTATGCACAATGTGGGCGTAACTACCGCTTTTAACTCTGATGATGCAGAAATGGCCCGTCACTTGAATCAGGAAGCTGGCAAATCAGTACTATACGGTAACGTGCCTGAAGAAGACGCCCTAAAATTCGTAACCTTAAACCCTGCCATAATGCTCCATATTGACGATAAAGTGGGCAGTTTAAAAGCAGGAAAAGATGCCGATGTAGTGATCTGGACGGCTAACCCGCTCTCTATTTATGCCAAGGCAGAAAAAACCTTTGTGGATGGAATTGCATATTGGGATCTGGACAAAGATGCACAGGTAATTAAAACCATGCAGGCCGAAAAAGCCCGCCTGATCCAGAAAATGTTAGAGAGCAAAAGTAAAGGCAGCCGTACACAGCGCCCAATGGGTGATGCGCCACGCCTTTACAATTGCGAAACCTTAGAAAACTATTCCGCAGAATTAACCGAGAAAGAACATGCACACTAAACAATATCTATTCAGTCTGGCTTTATCGGCAGCAAGCCTGACTTGTTTTGCCCAGGCCAACATTTCGCCTGCAAAAAAACAAAGCCAAACCATCGCTATTACCGGAGCAACCGTACACATCGGAAATGGTACCGTAGTCGAAAATGGCACTATAGTTTTTGGCAATGGTAAAATTATTTCGGTAACGGCCAATGGTCAGGTGCCACAAGATAATGTGATGCGGATTATGGCCACCGGCAAGCACGTTTATCCAGGCTTTATAGCCGCAACCACCAATTTGGGTTTAACAGAAATTGAAGCCGTAAAAGCAACTTTGGATTTTCAGGAAATCGGCGATTTTAATTCGCACATCCGCTCTATCGTAGCTTACAATACCGATTCGAAAGTTCCTGCCACGTTACGCAGTAATGGCATATTAATGGCACAACCAACCCCACAGGGCGGTATGGTTTCCGGAAGTTCATCGGTAGTACAACTCGATGCCTGGAACTGGGAAGACGCTGCATTAAAAACTGACGATGCCATGCACATGACCTGGCCGGTTGCACCTCGCTTTAGAGGCGGCTTTGGTGGTTTCGGTCGTCCACAGCAGTCGCCGGAAGCTTTAGCAGAAAGAACACAGGCCGCCATTGCACAGTTAAATTCTTTCTTTACTGAAGCTAAAGCCTATTCCGAAATGGGCAAACCAGAAGTTATTAATACCCGTTTCGAAGCCATGAAAAAGGTATTTAAAGGAGATGAAAAGCTGTTTATTGCAGCCGAAAGTCAGAAAGACATTGTTGCAGCCGTAAACTTTGCCAAAAAATTCGGCATTACCCCTGTGATTACCGGTGCAGATGAAGCCTATCTAATCATTGATTTTTTAAAAGACAACAACATCACGTTAGTGGTTAAGCAACCACATGCTTTGCCGAACAACAATGATGATGATGTAAATATGCCTTACAAAAATGCGGCAATAATGGCTAATGCCGGCTTAAATGTGGTATTGAGTATTGACGGATATTGGCAACAGCGAAATTTGCCTTTTATGGCGGGTACCGTTACGGCCTGGGGTTTAGACAAAGAAAAAGCTTTATCAACCATTACCTTAAACGCCGCAAAAGCAATGGGCATTGATAAAACCACGGGCAGTATTGAAACCGGCAAAGATGCAACTTTCCTTATTTCTGCTGGCGATGCACTGGATATGCGTACCAATAAAGTAGAACAGGCTTTTATTCAGGGCAGGGATATCAATCTTGATAACCTGCACAAACAATTGGATAAGAAGTTTAGTGAGAAATATATTGCTGAAAAGAAATAAAAATGGTTAACTGGTTAATTGTTTAAATCGGTTAATTGACAGTTGAAGCTTAAAGTTAGAACGGCCTATATTCATTTATCGGCCGTTTTTTTTGATTATTTTTATGTCACTCTATTCGTAATAATCTCAATTTCAGCTATACAGCCCCTACATCATAGAAGTCACTTACAAGTTTTATCTGATAATTCTTTTCTTCTTGCGCACACCTCAGCATTAGGTTTGCCACGGCAAGCACGAAAAACTTTAATTTCCTCTGTGATTTCTGTGTTTCTGTGGCTAACTAATTTTTGCACATGTTTTAAAAGCAACTTCCAGCCCCTACATCAAAAAGCTCATTAACATTAGCTTAACAATAAGCCGAAAAACTAAATAATCCTAAACCATTTCATAACCTAGAGTCCAAACCGGCTTAATACTGCAACAACACCTTTGCATCATAAATCAGAAAATTAATTATGATGAAAAATTTACTTATCGCAGTGATGCTGTTTTTATGTTATGCCAATAATTCGGCTATGGCACAAACTACTCAAGCATCAATTTCCGGAATTGTAACCGATAATCAAAAGAAACCCATTCCAGGTGTTTCTGTTCAAATTAAAAACAACTCTACCGGTTTTACAACTAAAACCTCAACCAACGCACAGGGCGAGTATACTTTTAAAGAATTACCATTAGGCGGCCCTTATACTATTAAAGCCACTTACATTGGTTATGCTGAGCAAAACAGGACAGGTTACATGCTTAACCAGGGCGATGCTGTAATGGTAACAGTCAATATGCAGGAAGATGCACAAACGCTTGATGCTATCACCGTTAATGGATCAGCTTTAAGGAATAAAGTACAGCAATTTGGTGCTTCAACAGAAATTTCATCCAAAACGATGAATCTGTTACCTGTAAACGGCCGTAACTTTTCCAGCTTAACAGATTTATCTCCTTTAGCAGGCCCAGGTGGTATTTCAGGACAGTTGGGTTCCTCTACTAACTTCACCATCGATGGTATGACAGCGAAAAACCCAACTTCAGCAGGCAGTACAACCAGCCGGAGTGGTGCGCCATACTCTATCTCCATTGAAAGTGTACGCGAGTTTAAAGTAGTGACCAATCAGTACGATGTGAGTTTGGGCCGTTCAGGTGGTGGTACCATCAGTGCCGTAACTAAATCTGGTACTAACCAAATTACAGGTAGTGCATTTGCTTATAACCGTGCTGATTTCCTAGCGAGCAAGTACGACATCAGGGGGAACAGAAGAACCAATGATTTTTCAACTTATCAGTATGGTTTTAGCTTAGGTGGCCCGATCATTAAAGATAAATTACATTATTTTGCAGCCTGGGATCACCAGAGAGATTCTCGCCCGTTAATTATTGCGGATATTAACTCGGATGCCGATATTGCCCGTTTCAACATTACAAATGCCACATTAAATAACTTCCTGGCTGTTGCAAGATCAAAATATGGCGTAGCCAATACACCACAATTTGGTTCTTTCCCTAAAAAAAGAGGTACCGATGCAGGTTTTCTTCGGTTAGACTGGCAAATTGATGATAAAAATTTATTAACCGTTAGAGATAACTATACTAACGACAGGAATCCGTTGGGATTAGCTGACAATACGGCCATTAACTTTTACGAAAGTTATGGAAATGATAAAAACGTGGATAATAGTTTACTGGCTACCTTACGCTCCACAATTAGCAGCAAAGTTACCAATGAATTAAAGTTGCAACATTTGTACACCTACCAGGCGAGTACGCAAAATGATGAATTAGGTTTTGCGATACCAAGAGCAGTAGTTTCTAACTTACAGTCTACAACCCCAAATGGCAGTTTATTAACAGCTGTTCAAATTGGCGGGCATCGTTTTGGCCAGGAAAGTTTTACCAATAACGTTTTCCAATTGGTAGATAATTTATATTATAATACCGACAAAATTAAATATACATTTGGTGTAGATATCATGTATACCCATGCAAAATCATTGTATGGAAGTGAAGTAAATGGTCGTTTTACGTTTAACAGATCAGGTACTGGAGCAAGCGATGCAACCGCATTACAAAACTTTGATAATTTAACACCAATCAGTTATTACAGGGAAGTTCCTTTAGTTGCTGATCCAACTGTTGTGGGCAAACTATGGAATACTGCAGTTTACGGCCAGATGCAAACCAAACTGGGTAAAGGTTTAGATTTTACTGGCGGTTTACGTTTAGATTACAGTAAATACCCAACATCGCCATTAAACCAAGATTTATTTAATGCCATTGGAGTAAGAACAGATCATAAATTAAAGCAGTTTTTAATTCAGCCCCGTATCCAGTTTAACTGGGATGTAAATGAAAAACATACAGATTATGTTCGTCTGGGCGCCGGAATTTTTGGGTCGGATGTGAACAATTATGTAACCATTAATAACTTGACATTTGATGGTAAACATTTTGCAACGGTTGATGTTACCGGTACTGGTGTACCAACGCCTAACTTTATTGGGTACAGAAACGGAACAGCTACAGCACCAACGCTACCAGCATTACAAATACCTACTATTAATACTTATGCTGATGATGCCAAAATACCGGTAGTATACAAAGCAAACTTATCTTACAACAAACTGATAAATGATAGGATAAGAATAGGGATTACGGGTTACGCAACATTAGCTCGCCATAACTATATGTATGTAGACAGAAATATGGTCGCCGATCCTTTCTTCAGATTATCAAACGAAGGAAACAGGGGAGTTTATGTACCTGCAAATAGTATCATTCCTGGTAATGGAACTACCGATTGGAAAAGAGGCCGTTTAACTAATCAGTTTGGCAGGGTGTTAGAAATGAACAGCCAAGGCAAGGTAAATCAGTTTGCAGTTGTTGTTGATGGTACTTGGAGATACTTCAAAGATGGAGAAATTTCAGCAAGTTTTACATGGAATGATACTAAAGACAATACATCGTACAATGGTAACGTAGCCAATTCAGCAACATTGTCTTTACCAGTTATTGATGATCCACGCAATTTAAGTAAAATGACTTATTCAAATGGTCAATTTAGAAACAAGGTAGTGGTTTACGGAACATTGCCATCATTTTACGGTATTAAAGCTGGGATCCGTTATTCGGGCATTGGCGGCACGAGATATAGTTTATTATCTGGTGGAAATACCAATGGCGATTTCGTGGCCACTAATGATTTAGCCTACATCTTCGACAGGTCAAATACCAACGTGCCAGCCGCACTTAGAACTGCATTACAGACCTTGTTAGATAATGGTGCAGCAAGCCAGAGCTTGAAAGATTATATCACCAAGTACGAAGGCACATTTGCGGAGCGTAATGGTGGTATCAATGGTTTCTATGGTACAATTGATTTAAGATTAGCCTATCAGATTAAATTCGGACGCGGTAGAAAACAAAGTATTGAAATCTCTGGTGATTTGTTTAACGTAGCAAACGTGTTTAAGAAAACCTGGGGTACTTCGGAAACTTTAGGTACGCAGGCATTATACGCGGTAACAGGCTTTGATGCGACTACTTCTAACTATAACTATCGTGTAAATAACACTGGTGTTGTAACTCCGTCGGGTAACCCTTGGCAGGCACAAATCGGCTTACGCTACGGTTTCTAAAAAAGATTTAGCTAACTTTCTTAGCTTAAAGTCATAAAAAAAGGGAATGGTTTTTTATCCATTCCCTTTTTTTATGTTTGTACCTAAAACAACAAAACTTAATGGGATTATTACTCAGTTACCTGAAAAGCCATAAATGGATTGTGGCTTTGGCGTTATTGCTTGCAGGTTTAAATATTGGCTTTTCTTTGATGGATCCGCTTATTACCGGAAAAATTTTAGATCGCTTCATTAACAAAAAAAATACCTTAACCTATGCTCAATACCTTTGGGGTTCAATAGGCTTAATCGGCCTTGCAATCGGAGCAGCTATGGTATCGCGGATTGCCAAAAACTTTCAGGATTATTTTACCAGCGTGATTGTGCAAAAAGTTGGGGCAAAAATGTATGCCGATGGTTTGCAGCACTCGCTGAAATTGCCTTATCAGGTTTTCGAAGATCAGCGAAGTGGCGAAACCCTGGGTATTTTACAGAAAGTGCGTTTAGATTCTGAAAAGTTTATTACTGCCTTTATCAGTATCTTATTTGTTAGTTTAATCGGGATGGTATTTGTAATTGTTTACTCCTTTACCGTGAGTTACAAAGTTACCCTGGTTTATTTTTCGGCTATTCCCATCATTAGTTTCGTCAGCTGGTTTTTAAGTCGTAAAATCAAAACCATCCAGCGGGCTATTGTTGGCGAAACTACTGCTTTGGCTGGTTCTACCACCGAATCGCTTAGAAATATCGAACTGGTAAAAAGTTTGGGGCTGGCCGATCAGGAAATTGACCGTTTAAACAAAACCACTTATAAGATTTTGGGCCTTGAGCTTAAAAAGGTAAAATATGTGCGAAGCATGAGCTTTGTACAGGGTACCACCGTAAACCTGGTACGCAGTACCATGGTATTGGTTTTATTATTGCTCATTTTTGATAACACCATTTCTGCAGGTCAGTATTTAACTTTTCTATTTTATTCTTTTTTCCTGTTCGGACCATTACAGGAGTTGGGCAATGTAATTTTAGCCTGGAGAGAAGCTGAAGTTTCGCTTGGCAACTTTAAAAAGATTTTAAGTACACCAATAGATAAGAAGCCAGAAAGCCCTACCGAAATTCAGAAAATTAATGATCTAACCTTTAGCGATGTTGGCTTTAAACATCAAACTGCTAACCGCAATGCTTTAGAAAATATTTCTTTTAAAACCCATAACGGGCAAACCATTGCTTTTGTTGGTCCTTCAGGATCGGGAAAAACCACCTTAGTAAAATTATTGGTTGGTCTTTATCCGCCAAAAGAGGGTGAAATTTTATACAATGGTATTTCAAGCAATAACATTGATTTGGATGCCCTGCGGGAAAAGATCGGTTTTGTGACTCAGGACACACAGCTGTTTTCGGGTACGATAAGGGAAAACCTGCTATTCGTAAACCCTACGGCAACTGATGAGGAATGTTACAAGGTATTAAGCCAGGCGGCCTGCCAAACCTTACTGGCCCGTGCCGACAAAGGCCTGGATTCGATTATTGGCGAAGGTGGTGTAAAGGTTTCGGGCGGAGAAAAGCAACGCCTATCTATTGCCAGAGCACTATTGCGCCAGCCAGATATACTCGTTTTTGACGAAGCAACCTCATCACTCGATTCGATTACCGAAGAGGAAATTACCAAAACCATCCGTTCGGTGTCCAGTTTAACCGATCACATTACTATTTTAATTGCACACCGTTTATCAACAATTAAACATGCTGATCAGATTTATGTGCTGGAAAAGGGCCATATTATCGAACAAGGTAAGCATGAAGAACTAATTGCACAAAATGGCCTGTACCAGGCCATGTGGCGCCAACAAATTGGCGAACGGATTGTTGAAGCTTAAGTACTTAAATTTATTCGGATGTTATTAGCAGAAATCAACAGCAACCAGGTTGCTCTGTTTGTGATTATACCGGCCATTTTATGGCTGGCCTTAATCTTGATCGCCCTTTATCATATTTCCAGAAACAGCTCGATGGGTTTTAGCGTAAAGGTTTTGTGGTTCATCATTATTCTGCTTGCACCCTTTCTGGGATCTATTATTTATCTCATATGGGGTAAAAATAAGACGTTTTAGCATTCAAAGTTGTCAACTTTCTAGCACGATCAGCTATTCAGGTTGACAACTTTTTAAATAAAATTATCCAATGGTTTATTTGCACATCCGGCCTGTTCACCATTAATAGTAGCAAAAACCCAACTATGCTAAACCTGACTGTACGGAAATACTTTTTGTTGCACGGAATAACAAACCGTACTACCATTAACAAAAAGATTGGAGGAAAGGCAGGACTACCGAAAAATCTTGCATTCTATTGCTTTCCTATCTATAAAAAGCACCCTTCACCTTCGGTTCAATATCTGCACCAAACTTGAATGATAAACATACCAACTATAGCTTGTCGACTTCTTAACTTACCAACTATTAAAATTGACAACGTTTTGTATTAAATACGCTTAGTAGTTTGATCATTGATATCCTGTAAACTTAATTTGGTTAAAGACCTTGTTTTTAACCAGGTAATACCGGCAATGGCAATCGTCATGCTTCCTCCAAATACAACCGCAGGAACCAGATTCATCAGTTTAGCGGTTAAACCCGATTCGAACTCGCCGATTTCGTTGGATGAACCAATAAACATGCTATTTACTGCTGAAACCCTTCCCCGCATCTCGTCCGGAGTAAGTAACTGCATGATGGTTTGCCTGATGATTACGCTTACACTATCAAATGATCCTTCCAAAAAAAGAAAGAATAAGGTGAGATAGAAGTTTTTAGATAAGCCATAACCAATAATGCTTAGGCCGAAACCGGTTACCGCAATTAATAAATTACGCCAGGGTTTTCCCATCGGCGAAAAGCGTGTCATGGCCAGCATCGTAATTACAGCCCCTGAAGAAGCTGCACCGCGCATCATGCCCAACCCAAAAGACCCCAAATGAAAAACATCTTTGGCAAACATGGGCAACAAGGCTACAGCACCACCAAAAAACACGGAGAACAGGTCTAAGCTCATGGCCCAAACCATCATCTTCGTTTTAAAAACAAACTGGATTCCTTCTTTTAAACTATGGAAGATATTCTGCGTAGGTACATAGGTGGCTGGATGCTTTTTGAAGGTAAATATGCAGATCAATGACACCGTAACAAGAGTGACAATGACGCCATAGGCTGCGGTAATTCCCCATAACCAATTTACTAAACCGCCAAGCAGCGGCCCGATAATGGTTGCCAGTTGCCAGCTACTGCTGTTCCACGTACTCGAATTCGGATATAATTCTTTGGGAACAATTTTGGCCATTAATGAAAATGTTGCCGGACCAAAAAAGCCCCTGGCTAAACCGATGCAGAAAACCAGGCCATACATGATCAGTACGATGAGGTCTTCCCGAAGGTGAAGATATTTACTGGTAATAATCAGCATTAAAACCGAGGCCAGCCAAACACCTGAAAAAATTTTGATTAGCAAACCACGTTTTTCACTCTTATCAGCAATATAACCACCATAAAGGGCAATTCCAATAGCTGGAATGGCTTCACATAATCCAACCAGGCCAAGTTTTAGCGGATCGTGTGTTAAATCGTAAATGTGATACCCAATAACAACGGCCTGCATTTGATAAGCAAGCGTAAAAAAGAACCGCATGCCTAAGAACGATCTAAATTCCTTATAACGTAAGGCTGCAAAGGGATCTGGTTTTACAATAACGGAATTGGGGCCTGAATCTGCCATGGATAAAAATTATTTGCAAAACTAAGCTTTGAAAATTAAATACAGGAATAGGAAAAGGCTCAATATTGATATTTATATAAAAAAGTTTTGTGACGAATAACCTAAAACTTGAAGCATAAAAAACCCGATGAAAAATTATCCATCGGGTTAAGATATGCCCCAGCTTAGTAACCTGGATTTTGTTCGAGTAAATTATTCTTATTTACTTCGTCGCGGCTAAAGGGCCTAAAATAAAGCTTATTGTCCCAAGTTCTGTTTTCTTGTGCATTTTCTTCAACCGGAGTATAAGTGTAATCGTATACGGTAGGATCGTAATGGTAAGGAGCAGTCATGCTTTTGCCAGACTTAAACTTACCGGTTACCTTGATATAAGTAACTTTTCTACCTAAAGTTTCACTGGCAATTAACCACCTGCGTGCATCATGATAACGTTGTTCTTCATAAGCCATTTCTATGCGGCGCTCGTGGCGGTAAACGGTTCTAAGCCCTGCTTGATCTGTAACGGTTACAGCAGGCATGCCTGCCCGGAAGCGGATTTTATTTAACCAGTTTGTAGCATTACTAAGTTCCCCTAACTCGATACTGGCTTCAATATAATTAAACACCGCCTCTGTATACCTAAAGAAAGGCCATGGTACATTCTGCGACATAGAAGCATCTACAATTGTTGGATCCGGATCAATAAATTTATGATAGTAATAACCTGTCCAGCTACCGTTCCAATTTTCAATGGAACTTCCACGTGTATCCAATCCTCTAAAATCAAATCTAGCACCTTTATCGTCTAATAAATCATAGATACCCGTTTGGATCTGGCTTGCGGGATCGACATCACCGGAAGCTTTATCACGTGGTTTCCAGCCAGCACCATCGTATAAAATGGTTGCATAAAAACGAGGATCTCTATTCTGATAAGGATTAGCTTTTTGCGCAGCATTTGTCCAGCTAAACTTACTGCCATCGTTCATCTCATAATCATCAACCAACAAACCTATTGGCGTATTACCGGCCCAGTTGTGGTAACCATTCGGACCATTTTGCTGCGCATGTTTAATGTTGTTTTGAATAATGAAATAACGGGCAAAAATAAGTTCTGAAGAGGCAGAAGCATCTATACCGGAAGCCTTACTTGCCCCGCCCATGGCTATGCTTTTATAATTTATTTGGCCATCTGCAGCGGGCGCGGAAAGGTTTAATTTATAACCTGTGCCTAAATCCATCACGGCTTTAGCAGCAGTTTGCGCCAACCGATAACGATCAGCCTGATTACCGCTCGCATAACTTAAAAAATCTAATTTTTGAGCAGCAATATTGGTTACTTTAGCGGTAAGCTTTGCCCTGTCATGCAAATCGCTGGCCGCATAAATCAATACCCGGGATTTTAATGCTAAAGCGGCAAGGGCTGTAGTACGGCCTTTATCTAGTGTTTTCCCTGTTAACAACCTATTGGCTTCATCGCAATCTTTAACAATAAAATTTACACACTCTTCATAGGTATTACGTTTGATCTTAAAATCATCAGTTAATGCATAGGTTTTGGTTATGATAGGCACAGCACCGTAATAACGCAGTAACTGCTGATAGAAATAGGCACGTAAAAAATAGGCCTCGCCTAGCAACTGATCTTTTAAAGATTGGCTGCTCAAACCGTTATCGCCACCTACAATCCTTTCAACAGTAGTATTACAGGCCCTGATGCGATTATACATCTGTTTATATCCCCAGGTATCGTCTACCCAACCGAGTGTAGATGGATTGATCGTAGCATTGTTAACTAAATCGATACCTCTGGTAGGATGGGTAAATAAGGCTTCATCTGAAACTGAAGCCAGCATTTGCTCAGAAAAACCACCATTTCCCAATCCATTGTAAATATCGTTAACAAAAGCCTGTGCCAGTACAGGGTCTTTCCACACCAGTTCCGAAGATATTTTATCAGGCGGATTTACATTCATAAAATCCTTCTTACAGGAAACTGCAAAAAAGGTAATCGAAACTAATATATAGAGCTTTATATTTTTATTTACTGCTTTCATATTCTTGATTATAATTGATAAATAGCTATACATTAAAACGCGGCTTTAATACCAAAATTGATTACCCTGGCCTGTGGATAATACTGACCGCTTGAATTGGTTGACTCAGGATCCCAAATTTTGATTTTATCAAGAGTAGCCAGATTCAATCCATTGGTATATACCCTTACACTATTTAAACCAACTTTTTCAACCCAGCCAGTTGGCAGGGTATAACCTAATTCCACATTTTTAAGCCTCACGTAGTTATTGCTTCGCAACCAATACGTATTGTTTAATGCATTGTTACCATCGGTATAATAAGTAGCTCCGCGGTTTGACAAACGTGGATTTACTGAACTTGGATTATCAATACTCCAACGGTTTTTATACGACCATTCTAAGAAATTACCAATATCACCCGATTCTGTAATCCCTACAATCTGCATTCCGCCGGTTGCACCCTGAATTAGAACAGATAAGTCGAATCCCTTATACTGAAGATTCAAGTTAAAACCACCGGTAAAGGTTGGCGTACCATTTTTATCCAACCGTATTTTGTCATCGGCATTGATTTTGCCATCGCCATTAATATCTTTAAACTTCATATCACCGGGCCGAAGATTGCTGGTTAATGCACTATAATTAATTGTATTGGCATTAATTTCAGCCTGATCTTTAAACACACCGTCGTACTCGTACACTAACCAGGAGCTGGTTACCCTACCTGTTGATCGTTGCCACTCCGGGGCCCCGGGTGTTTCATCCCAAAAAATGATTTTGTTTTTGGCATAACCACCGTTTACGCTCACGCCAAAATTTAAATCCCCAACCCGATCGTTATAACTCAATTTAAACTCAAAACCTTTATTATTCACCTTTCCTAAGTTAACAGGCGGTAAACGATCTACAATACCTGAGCTTTCAGGCACCGAACTACTTCTGCTAATTAAGATGTTTGTTCTCTTGTTATAAAAATAATCCAACTCAAGTGATAATCTATTCTTTAGAAAAGATGCATCTAAACCGATGTTGGTATTATTGGCTACCTCCCATCCAAAATCTAAATTAGGTACATTGCCTTCTACAAGTGTTTTGGTAACCAGATCATTAATGGTATATGTTCCAAAATTCATCAAACTCAGATATTGATATTCTTGCAATGTATTTCCAAAATAAGCTTCAGCACCCATCTGGCCATATGATGCCCTTAATTTTAAATTATCCACGAACCTCACATTCTCTTTGAAAAATGCTTCTTCTGATAAACGCCAGCCTACTGATACACCAGGGAAGAAACCAAAACGTCTGGCTGTTGGAAAAATATATGAACCATCTACGCGCCATAAAAATTCTGCCAGGTATTTTTCTTTATAATTATAAGCAGCCCTTCCGAAATAACTTAAACGAGCCCTGTTAAATAAGTTATTCGGATCGCCGGGATTATTTCCTAAAGACTGTTCTTTCTCATCTCCTGCTAGTAACTGCTCAATGACTGATGAAAGAAAATATCTTCTAAAAGCAGTAAATCCATCATTTGTTACTTTTTCGCGTGTTACACCAGCCATTAAACCAATATTGTGATCGCCGATTTTTTTATCGTAATTGATCATTCCGGTTAAGTTAATGGCCAATTGACCGCCAGCAGTTTCCCTTAGTCGTGGATCAGTATATTGCGATCTTACTGTACCTGTTAATACCGGCGTTACACCATCTGCTTCAAAAGTTTTTTTGTCCCAATCGTAAAGTGTCCAGGGCAATTGCCAGTTTTTCTGTCTGCCAGAATATTTATCTACTGCTGCAGTTCCGGTTACTTTTAGTCCCTCAACACCTGGAATTTTAATTTCTACCTTACCTGTAGTTTGAAAATAATCTCTGATATCTTTGTTATAACCGGTTAAATCTGTTGTAGATATCACAGGATTGTAACCGTACTCGATATCTCTTCCAGGTTTACCATTTGGCCATATCGCAATTTCAGTCGGTCTTCCCCGCATTAAAAACCTGAAAATATCACCTGCACCAACCGTAGGGAAATTACGGTTTTCTTCTCTTGCTGTTACACCTAAGGTTGTGGTAATATATTTACTCAGCTTTGATTCGAGATTGAAACGCAAATCATATTGCTTATATCCAGTGGCAGAATTTTTGTAATAGCCATCCTGATCAAGATAACCCAGAGAAACGAGGTACTTTACATTTTCACTACCACCATTGATCTGAACATTATGCCTTTGCTGAGGCGACCAGTTTTGAAAAGTAGTTTTAAACCAATCGGTATTGGGATACCTTAACGGATCTGATCCATCGGCAAATTTCCTGATCTCATCCGCTTTATAAGCAGCATTAATTGTTTTTCCTCCAGTAGAAGTATAGGAACCCGTAGATTTGAAACTGTTCCATGCAGCCGCCCACTCATTCGGATTGATATCAGAACCAAAAATATTCAGCTCATTTAGAATTTCGGCATACTGTACAGAATTAGTCATTTTTGGTATCCTGGTAGGCTGCTGCAAGCCGTAACTGAAATCATAAGAAAACTGAGGCTTGCCGGATTTACCCAATTTGGTGGTAATTAAGATTACTCCATTAGCCGCCTGAGAGCCATAAATGGCAGCAGATGCATCCTTTAATACCGATACACTTTCAATATCGTTCGGATTTAAGCGCTCGATACCCCCCGCACGGTTAGGTATTCCATCGATTACAATCAACGCGTTATTGTTTCCAAGTGAGTTTGTACCGCGGATCCTAATGGTCGACCCATCGTAACCTGGCTCACCACTCCCCTGCAAAGCTGTTACACCAGGCAATCGTCCGGCTAAAGAGTTACTTAAATTTACCGATGAAGATTTGGCAAGCTCGGTACCTTTAACTGAAGCAACTGCGCCAGACACAACGGCTTTCTTTTGTGTACCATAACCCACCACAACTACTTCCGAAAGATTTTGGTTATTTTCTGATAACTTTACATTAATATTGGTTTGTTTTTTTACCTGAACTTCCTGATCCGTATAACCGATATAGGTAAATACCAGTGTGGCATCTTCAGGCACTTTAATGCTAAAATTTCCTGACCCATCGGTTACAGTTGCTGCTGCGCCTCCTTTTAGCTTCACACTTACACCTGGAACAGGACCTTTTGCATCTGTAACTTTCCCCTTAACAATAATATCCTCAAAAGGAATTTTGTAAAAATCAAGAGCTTCCTTTTCATGTAATGATGCTTTGGCAGACATGCTGGCAAGTGGAGAAAAAACAAGACCACCACTGCAAACAAGAAACATGCTACTTCTGGCAAGAGTCCTCAATAGAGTTTTTTTCATAGTTTTCAATTTATTTTGGTTAGATATTGATTGTAATACAATTTAACATTGATGAGTCATCACAAATTCCTGTATTAACACGATTTATTGCTACCCGTTCAATCACCTGTATCAATACTGACTAAGGTAAAAGGATCAAAAAATCAATGTAAATTTATGAATCCCCTATCTGATGTATAAACTTATAATAGCCGAAAAACTACGAATAAGATATCCTGGCATTACAGGCCTGTAGGATAAACAGTTCATATTTGGCGCATGCAAGATAGGGATATTGGTAATTTAAAAAAGGGGGTAAAATAATAATTGTAAGGGACTAACTCGTAAAAAAATAATGCCAAAAGCAGCCCGAGTAGGACAAATAATACAATAGTAAATATTATTGTCAAAACGCAAAAAATTAATGAGATTTTTTGATTAACTAATTTTATCAAAAGAAATTCCTCTTTCTAACTTTTGCAGATATACTTTTAAAGCGGCATGTTCAGGTTTTTCTAATTTTGGATCTTCCGAAAAAAGCCCGATAACCGTATTTCGTGCTTCAGATAAAATTATCTGATCTTTAGCAAGGTCCGCAAGTTTCAAATCCAGTACACCACTCTGCTGCGTTCCGGTAATATCACCAGGTCCGCGAAGCTGCAGATCAATTTCCGAAATTTCAAACCCGTTATTGGTGCGAACCATGGTTTCTAAACGGATCTTACCCTCTTTACTAAGTTTGTTGCCACTCATTAAGATACAAAAAGATTGTTCAGCGCCACGGCCTACCCTGCCACGCAACTGGTGAAGCTGAGACAGACCAAACCGTTCGGCATTTTCAATGACCATTACAGAAGCATTAGGCACATTAACACCTACTTCAATTACAGTTGTAGCCACCATAATCTGATTTTTCCCATCAATAAACTGCTGCATCTCGAATTGTTTATCTGCATTTGCCATTTGCCCATGCACAATACTGATCTGGTAAGCAGGACGTGGAAAATGGTAACTTAACTGCTCAATCCCCGCCTCAAGATTTAAAAGATCTAACTTTTCGCTCTCTTTAATCAAAGGATAAACAATATAAACCTGTCTGCCTTTGGCTATTTCCTGTTTCATGAAACCAAACATCCTAAGCCGTTGGCTTTCAAAAAGGTGTCTTGTTTCGATAGGTTTTCTGCCCGCCGGTAATTCATCGATAATTGAAACGTCAAGATCACCATATAAAGTCATTGCCAGCGTGCGCGGAATCGGTGTAGCCGTCATGACCAGGATATGCGGAGGAATAATATTTTTCCGCCAAAGCTTAGCACGTTGTTCAACACCAAAACGGTGCTGTTCATCAATCACTACCAGCCCCAGGTTTTTAAACTGAACCTTATCTTCAATCAATGCGTGTGTTCCGATCAGAATATCGATCTCTCCACTCTCTAACTGCTCATGCAAAATGGTACGCTCCTTCTTTTTAGTATTTCCGGTAAGGATGGCAACACGCACCAGGTTATCGGTTACGAGCTCGGTAATAGAAGCATAGTGCTGACGGGCTAAAATTTCAGTAGGTGCCATCATACAAGCCTGGTAGCCATTATCATTTGCCAATAGCATGCTCATCAACGCAACCGCTGTTTTACCACTGCCTACGTCGCCCTGAACAAGCCGGTTCATCTGAACACCCCGCTGTGTATCAATCCTGATTTCTTTAACCACCCGTTTTTGAGCATTAGTTAACTCAAAGGGCAAAAATTCGTTGTAAAAGCGGTTTACCTTGTCCCCAACTTTATCGAAGGTTGCACCTTTAAATTTTAACTGGCGTAAATGTTTGTTGTGTAAGAGCTGCAACTGGATGAAGAATAACTCTTCAAATTTTAATCGTCTTTCTGCCGCATTTAAATCCTTTTGATTTTTGGGGAAATGAATATTTAACAAGGCCAATCTTTTATCTGGCAACTGATATTTATCTATAATATACTGCGGTAAATTTTCCGGAACCTGTGGGATGATCTGATCGAGAAGACCTGCAATTAAACGCTGTAGCCCCTTTGAATCAAGATTAAACTTTTTAAGCTTTTCCGTTGAATTATAAACCGGCTGTAAAGTTAAATTGCCTCTTCCAACCGGTTTGCGCTGGTATAGTTCCATTTCAGGATGTGAAATACTAAATGTCCCGTTAAAAAAATTAGGTTTCCCAAAGGCTACATATGCAGTACCAACATTAATGTTATCATCAACCCACTTTAAGCTCTGAAACCAAACCAACTCCATCATTGCGGTTTCATCTTTAAAAACAGCCACGATACGTTTTGCTCTTTTATCTCCGACTACCTTTTTACTAACTACCCGGCCAATGATCTGTATATACTGCGAATCGGGATTGATCTGATTGATTTTAAAATATTTAGTACGGTCGATATACCTGAAAGGATAGTGTGCAAGCAAATCCTGATAGGTAAACAGGCCGAGATCCTTTTTTAAAACATCAGCACGGCTCGGCCCAACGCCTTTCAAAAATTCAACAGGTGTATCTAATACCGAATTAAACAAAATATTCTACTGTTTCTTGTAAACAACACTTTTTAACAACTGTGCATTAAAAATAACGATCGATAGCAGCAAAAGCAAATAAGCAAAAAGCTGGTGCAGATCTATTTGCTCTTTAAAATAGAAAAAGGCAACGGCAAAAGCAACAATAGGATTAACATAGATTAAAATACCCAGGGCAGAGGATGGCATTCCCATCAGCGCATAGGCATTTAAAAAAAGTGGAACAATGGTAAATACAATGGCGATCAAAAATATATGCAGCCAAAATATAGATGCCGTTGGAAAAGGCGCGGCATTGAAGAAATACAATGGCAGCATCATTAATCCTGATAGAATTAACTGAACACCTAAAAAGTTAAATTTATCTAGCCCTTTGATTATTTTGAGCAAAATAACATACAAAGCATAAAAGGAGGCTATGATAATGGCCCATATTACTTCATGTAAGGATCCCGTTGCTAATAGTATAATACTGATAAATGCAACAATCAGCGCAATAATCTTGGCCTTAGTTAATTGCTCTTTCAAAATAATAAATCCACAGAGCGCCGTTAACAGCGGGCAAACCATATAGGCAAAGGCAGCCGCTTTCAAGCTTACGCTATTTACGGCATAAATATAGGTAAACCAATTTCCAGTGATTAGAAATGACGACACCACAGTAAGCAGTATTAGTTTGGTTTTATTGCGGATGCTTAATGATTTTAAGAAATTCAGATCATTTTTTAATGCTGTTCTTCTGAATAAAAAAATAGTTGCCCAAATTAAAGTGATGGAGACGAATATCCTATAATATAAAATTTCGTGTGGCGGAAATCCCTTTATGTTGCGCAAAGGGATAGACATTGTTCCCCAGATGATGTAAGGAACAATGCCGGATATAAAATATTTACTTTTATTTTCTGCCAAAACTAGCCTAAAACGGCAATTACAGAGATTTCTACGTTAACATTTTTAGGTAATACCGAAACCTGAACCGTTTCCCGGGCAGGAAAATCAGCGGTAAAATATTGTCCGTAAACCTCATTAACCTGAGCAAAGGTACCCATATCGCTTAAAAAAATAGTAGACTTAACAACATGGTCGAACGTTAAACCGGCCTCAAGCAAAACAGCTTTTAGGTTGCGCATTACCTGATGGGTCTCTTCCTCGATATTCCCAATATTTAATTCCCCGTTTTCCGGATTGATGGCTACCTGGCCAGATACGAATAAAAAGTTTCCGGCTTGCACAGCCTGGCTATATGGTCCAATTGGGGCTGGAGCATTGGTTGTTTTAATAATTTGTTTCATATGATTTGGGGTTATTTAGCAAGCCACTGAATAAGCTTGTAGATGATACCTGCAAGAAAAATCAAGATGGCCAAAGCATTAATAAAATGCATAATCCTCAAATTGATGTTATTTGGTCTGTTGGGATCTTTTTTCCTAAAGAAGTACATGGTACAAACTTAGCTAAAAAGCTTAATACGCGAAACAAAATGGCATAAAAAAAGTCCCGATTTGCATCGGGACTTTCTTAACTTTTATATTGAAATACTAGTTTCTAGCAGTTTCAACACGACGGTTCTGGATACGACCTTCTTCAGTATCGTTAGAAGCAATTGGGTTAGCTTCACCATAACCTTTTGTAGCAACCTGACTAGCGTTAACGCCAGAGTTTACTAAGTAAGTTTTAACAGAGTTAGCTCTGTCTTTAGATAATTTCAAGTTATATGCAGCAGTACCTTCGCTTGAAGCATAACCATTTACAGTTACTTTACCACCGTTTTCACGTAACACTGAAGATAATTTATCTAAAGTAGGGTAAGACTCAGTTTTTAAAACTGAAGAGTTGAAATCGAAACCGATTTTTTCGAAACCAGTTACATTGCTTGTAGCAGCTGCAGGCTCTGTTGCTTTTGGAAGAGGACAACCTGAACCATCAACAGCAGTACCAGCAGGAGTACCTGGGCATTTATCGAATTGATCAGCAACACCGTCACCGTCAGTATCTTTTTTCAAATCTTCAACAGATTTCTCAACAGCAGAAACACGGTTTTTCAATGCTTCAACTTCTTGACGTAAAGTTGGATCTTTTAACTCATCGTACATAGTAGCTAATGGGTTAGTCCACTCTAAACTTGGTTTAGCAGAAGAACCTAAAGAGAATTCTAAACCAGCATAACCGTAAGAGAATTTGTCTTTAGTTTGACCTTTTGCGTAAACTCCATCTAAGTTGTCAGCATCAACAAAGTTCATGGTATAACCTAAGTTAAAGTTAACACGCTCAGAAACTTTGAATTTAACACCAGCACCAACTGGAATATAGAAACCTTTTACGTAATCTTTAGCCTCATGTCTGTCATCAGCAGGACCAATAGCTTTACCTTTCCAATCGATAACCTGACCATTACCAGTAGTAATTTTTGGCGCATAAGCCAACATACCAGCACCAGCGGTTACGAAGAAACCTACAGCGTTTTCACGACGTAAGAAATCGATAGAACCTACGTTTACAACACCACGTAAATCTACAGCATATTGTAATTGAGTTTCGAAATCTCTAACAGCAGGATTAGTAATACCTTCGTTGTTACCTGAAAGTTTACCACGTGTTCCGTTTAATTCTAAACCAAATGAGTGACCTAATTGCTTACGGATGTTTAAACCGTAACCTAAGTTAGCATCCCATTTGTTGAAATCGTTAGTACCACCGATAGCAACTACTGGCATTAAAACACCACCATGTACACCGATAGACCAAGTTCTGTACTGTCCTCTACCGCCAAATACCTTGACAGCAGAAGAGGTTGCAGGAGCATCCTGAGCGACAGCAAGAGAAGCAACTCCTGTTAATGCCACTAAAGAAAGCGCAACACTTTTCTTTAAAGTAGAATAGTTCATAATCTTTTTTCTTTTTTAAGGGTTAAACAATTTAATTGATTAATTTTTCAGTAAAGGCAAAAATAATCAAAATTTTAAATTTTCAAACTTTTATACAAACTCCGTTCCAAACTTCACCAGTCATTAATCATTTTATTACATTTGGTCCTAGCCCACATAAAATATCACTTCATGAAATATCCTACTATTCATCAATCATTATTTATTCTAAATCGAAAAAATTTATATAATAATCTAAAAAACAATTCACTAGCTATATTCAACTCAAGTGATGAATTCCCTAGAAGTGGGGATCAGAACTTTGTTTTTAAGCAAAATCCTGATTTATTTTATTTATCAGGAATTGACCAGGAACAAACAATTTTACTGTTATATCCCGATTGTCCTAATCCTTTGTACAGAGAAGTCCTGTTTTTAAGACAGACAAACGACTACATCAAAGTTTGGGAAGGATATAAATATACCAAGGAACAGGCAAAAGCCGCTTCAGGCATCCAGTCTGTGTATTGGCTGGAAGATTTCGACAACATTTTACACAGCATCGTTAACTATGCTGAACATATTTATCTGAATACGAATGAGAACGACAGGTATGCTCACGAAGTTCCTTATCGGGACATCCGTTTCATTGAGCAAATGAAATCAAAATACCCATTGCATCATTACGAACGCTCGGCGCCCATTATGAGAAATCTGCGTGCAGTTAAATCAGATATCGAAATTGAGTTGATCAAAAGGGCATCGGCAATAACCCGGGATGCTTTTATCAGGGTGTTAAAGTTCACAAAACCTGGCGTTAAAGAATATGAGATTGAAGCGGAGATTATACACGAATTTATACGCCAGGGTGCAACGGGCCACGCTTACACCCCGATTATCGCTTCGGGCCATAATGCCAACATCCTACACTATAACGACAATAACCAGGTTTGTGAAGATGGGGATGTAATACTTTTCGATTTTGGAGCAGAGTATGCCAATTATAATGCAGATATGAGCAGGGCCATCCCAGTTAATGGCAGGTTTACACAAAGACAAAAGGATGTATATAATGCCGTGTTACATGTCATGAAAGAATCGATCAAACTCATTAACGAAGGAACGGTATGGAATACCTACCATGAACAGGTTGGTGAAATCATGACTGCGCAATTAATTAATCTCGGACTCCTTTCTACCACAGACGTAAAAAAACAAAACCCGGCGTGGCCAGCCTATAAAAAATATTTTATGCATGGCAATTCACATCATTTAGGTATTGATGTACATGACTTTGCCGGAAGATACACTCCATTTACAAATGGGAACATCCTTACAGTTGAGCCAGGCATCTATATTCCAGAAGAAGGCTTAGGCATCCGTTTAGAAAACAATATTCTCATCACTGCAGATGGAAACATAGATTTAATGGCGGACATACCATTAGAAGCAGAAGAAATCGAGGAAATGATGAACAGTTAGTCAGTCTTCAGTTGACAATTTTTAGTTTTCAATTAACCACTTTAAACAGTTAATCCTTACTAAACTCATCCGCAAAACGATAAATATTGAAATCACCTTGTTTTAAGGCTGCCTGAATTTTTTCAAGCAGCCTTTTTTTATCGATATGCTTCATTTTTTGGTACTGTATAATCTTCCATGCTTTTTCAGCAAGCAAAAAAGATTTCCGGCTATCATCAAAAAATTCAGCATTAACAACCCACTTACACAACTCGTCGATACCTATGTTTTTATCGGCAACAGTTTTTAAGACCGGAATGGTTTTTACGCCTTGTTGAACGATTTTCTTTAGGTTATTGGCAAAAGTATCCGCGCCTTCCCGATCAGCTTTATTAACCACAAAACAACCGGCTATTTCCATTAAACCAGATTTGATATGCTGAATTTCATCCCCGGATTCAGGCACCAATACCACAATGGTTTTATCTGCCAACCCTGCAATTTCTACTTCCGATTGTCCTACTCCAACCGTTTCCACTATAATCAGATCAAAATTAGCTGCCTTTAAAATATCAACCATTTCGATCGTTTTTGCCGAAATACCGCCTAAGGCTCCACGTGTTGCCAACGAACGGATAAAAACATCTGGATGGTTAAACTGACCAGCCATGCGGATGCGATCGCCCAGCAAGGAGCCAAAATTAAATGGAGAGGTCGGATCTACTGCTAAGATGGCAATGCGTTTCCCTTCAGCAATAAAATAACCGGTTACTGCATTTACCAACGTGCTCTTACCTGCGCCCGGCGGCCCCGTAATACCTAGAACCGGAACATCAGCCCTACTATCTAAACTTCTTAAAATCGAATCAGCCGGCTCAATATCGTTTTCAACAAGTGTTAGTGTTCTTGCCAAAACCTTATAATTACCTGCTTTTAATTCGCTTGGAATGGATAGATGCGTATTCATCAATAAAACTATCTTTGTACAAATAAACAAAAATTATCAGCTAGAAAAAGCGCCCCCATAATGAAAGTTACCGGTTTTACCTTTTTAAGAAATGCTATTGCTAACGATTACCCTGCAAAAGAAGCGATACTTTCTGTACTGCCATTGTGCGATGATTTTATTGTAGCATTGGGAAACTCTACAGACGAAACTGCTGAAATGGTTAAAAGCATTGATCCAAAAATCATAACAATTGATACCATCTGGGATGAAAATATGCGCGAAGGCGGACGTGTTTTTGCCGATGAAACCAATAAGGCACTAGCTGAAATCAGTGCAGATACCGACTGGATGATTTATATACAGGGCGATGAAGCTATACATGAAGATTACCTCCCGCTGATCAAAAAAGAAATGGAAACAGAATTGACCAATAACCATGTGGAGGCCTTACTTTTAAAATATAAACATTTTTATGCTTCTTATGATTATCTGGCTCAATCCAGACGTTGGTACAGAAGAGAAGTTAGGATCATTAAAAACCTGCCTGGAGTTCGCTCCTACCGGGATGCGCAGGGTTTTAGAATTAACGACAGAAAACTCAAAGTTAAGCTAATCGATGCATACATTTACCACTATGGCTGGGTAAAACCCCCAAAAGGATTACAAGGCAAAGTGCGGAATTTTAACCAGTTTTATCAGACAGACGAATGGATTGAGGAAAATTATCCGGTGCAAGAAACCTATGATATGCACAATGCCGATCGTTTGGTTCATTTTAAAGGCAGCCATCCAAAAGTAATGCAGACCAGAATTGCAGCCGCAAACTGGAAATTTGATAAAGATCTCACGAAAGAAACACCGAAAATGAATTTTCGGAGAAGAATTTTGCAAAAAATTGAAGATCTCACCGGATGGAGGCTATTTGAGTACCGTAACTATAAAATCATAAAGTAGACTTCAATTTAAATCTGCTTATATTTGCATTATTAATTACTTCTTTAATGAAAAAGCCCAATGTCTTAGTCACCTTCGATTCCATGAAAGATGCCAACTGTGGTTATTTTTCTTTTGGAAAGGGATTGGGAGATGCCTTGATCAAAGAAAACAAAGGAAAATTCGAGTTCAAGTTTTATCTTTTTAAACACACTCAATATCTTTTTAACGGACTAGTTGATATTATCTACCTATCCAGGTTGGACCGTTTATTTTTTAAACGAAAAAATGACTTCGACGTTGTTCATCTTTCCGATCAAACCTGCAGATTAAGGCCTAATAGAGTGAATGCAAAAAAAATAATGACTGTTCATGACATGAACAAGGTTCATTTAAAGTTTAGCAAACCACACAGAATCAAGGTATATCTGAAAAAATTAGGTAAACTTATTTCGCAATGTGATCAGATTGTATGTATATCGCAGTTTGTAGCGAATGATGTTGTGCATTACTTCCCCGAAGCCAAAGCAAAGGTTAGTGTGATTTATAATGGTGCAGATAAATTGATTTCGGATGAAAAACATTGCCCGGACTTTGTGCCTCCAAAACCTTTCTTATTTACGATAGGCTTATTATCTGTTCAGAAAGGCTTTCACTTGCTCCCGGCTTTATTAAAAGGAAATGATTTTCACCTCGTTATTTCGGGCAGAGAAACCCCTCATAAGCAAATAATCTTGGAAGAAGCTCAGAAATATAACTGTTTAAACAGGGTACATATTACAGGACCAATCTCTGATGAAGATAAAGCCTGGTACTATAAAAACTGTGATGCCTTCTTATTTCCTTCTGTTGCCGAAGGTTTTGGTCTTCCTGTAATAGAAGCGCTTCACTTTGGAAAACCTGTTTTCCTTTCAAAATTTACTTCACTTCCTGAAGTTGGCGGCGATGTTGCCTATTACTTTGACAATTTCGACCCCGTGCATATGCAAGAGGTATTTAACAATGGAATGATGGATTTCACCCAAAATAACTGTGCTCAAGAAGCTATAGTACAGGCCGAAAAATTTTCATGGGAAATAGCGGCCAACCAGTATATGGAGCTATATCGTGAATGCCTTAAAAATTTCCTACCGTAATAAGAGAGTGGTCTCGAGCCATTCTTTCGTTCTATTCTGCAGCATTAATGTTAAATAATTGAAATATATCGGCAGTAAAAAGATCCCATCTATCCATTCTTAAAAGCCAGGAATTGTAATTTTAAACCTTACTCTTTTCAAAAAACCGCAACGTTTAATTGAAAAGCTTAACTTTGCTGAGTTTTTATATAGATTTTTTAGGACAATACCTGAACCATCTTCCTTTTTACATATTCCATTTTATATAAAATGAAGACTTATTTTCGTTTATTATCATTTGCCAAACCCATAGAAAAGTTTGCTATACCATATGTTATTGCAACTCTGCTTTCGATTCTATTCGGAACCTTTAACTTAGCATTGTTATCGCCACTGTTCGAAACACTTTTAAATGCAAACAAGCAAGCTTGCCAAACACCTAGCTTAACAGATAAAGCAGCTTCCTCATTTAGTTTGTTAGGAAAATTAAGAGACTTTGTTAATTATTCCATCAAAGTTAACACTATAGAAAGTACGTTGATGTACATCTGCATCATTATCGTTATCTCTGTATTGCTTTCCAATTTGTTCAGATATTTTTCTCAGCGTTACATGGAAGATTTAAGAGTGCATACCTTGCTTAACTTTAGAAAGCGGGTTTTTAACAATGTGATGAATCTTCATATAGGATATTTCAACAATGAAAGGAAGGGTGATATTATTTCTAAAGTAGCCTCTGATGTTCAGGTTGTTCAGTTTACAGTTACAAATACGCTTCAGGTTGTCTTTAAAGAACCTGTAACATTAATCGTATATGTTATTCTTCTATTTAATATATCAGCAAAGCTAACTTTATTCTCTTTGTTAGTAATCCCGATTTCCGCATTTATTATCAGCAAAATTGTAAAAAGATTAAAGCAACAAGCTAAAGAATCGCATGAATCTTTCGCTAAAATGATTGGCTTTTTAGATGAAGCCTTGAGTGGGATTAAAATTATTAAAGCCTTTAACGCAACAGAACGGATCAAAAATAAATTTAACCAGGAAAATATATTCTATTCTAACCTGACGCGCAAAATGGTTAGACGTCAACAACTGGGCTCGCCGGTTTCCGAATTTCTAGGTGTTTTAATGATTTCCGTTATCGTTTGGTATGGGGGATCATTGATTTTGCATAATGATAAAAATGCACTGGCTGCATCAGATTTTATTGCTTACATTGCTATTTTTTCTCAGGTAATGCGCCCTGCAAAAGCATTAACAGATTCATTTAGCGGTATACATTCAGGAATTGCCGCAGGTGAAAGGGTTTTAGAACTAATCGATACTAAACCATTATTGTTAGATCAACCGGATGCCAGGGCGCTTGATGGGTTTAACAATACAATCAGTATCCAGAACATATCCTTCGACTATGGAGAAAAACAAATACTGAACTCAATAAGTTTTGATATAGAAAAAGGCAAAACAGTAGCCTTGGTTGGTCCTTCAGGAGGAGGAAAAAGCACCTTAATGGATTTACTGCCGCGTTTTCATGATCCAAAATCAGGAAGTATCAAAATTGATGGTTACGATTACAGGGACCTTACCGTAGAAAGTATCCGCTCACAAATGGGCATTGTGAACCAGGAATCTTTTCTGTTTAACGATAGCATTTTTAATAATATAGCTTTTGCAAAACCCGATGCTACAGAAGAAGAGGTAATTGCAGCTGCCAAAATTGCCAATGCGCACGATTTTATATTGAATACCGAAAATGGTTATCAAACCAGCGTTGGCGATAGGGGGAACAAACTATCTGGAGGTCAGAAACAGCGGGTATGTATTGCAAGGGCAGTATTGGCTAATCCGCCAATTATGTTGTTAGACGAAGCTACTTCAGCATTAGATACCGAATCTGAAAAATTGGTTCAGGATGCGTTAAATAATCTGATGAAAAACCGCACCTCAATTGTTATCGCACACCGCTTAAGCACCATTCAGCATGCTGATCAGATTATAGTGATTGATAAGGGTGAGGTTGTAGAAAGCGGAAGCCATGGGGAATTGATGAATAAGAATGGCTTATATAGACGTTTAATCGACATGCAAGCCTTTAACGACTAATTTCGGATGAAGAAAGTATTATTTTTTATGCCCGATAATCCGCTTAAAAAAAATGCAGGCAACAGAACCCGGGCTTTAAGCATGTTAAGCTACTTTAAATCAAGAAACTTTGAAATTGATTTTGTAAGCGAATATTATACCGGCCTCTGGAGCGAAACAGATATTAAAGCTTTTGAGCAATCAGGCTTAGCCGATAACACTTATGTGATCAAAAAAAAACCATCAAAAAAAAACTTACTCTTCTATCTCCTTTTTTATAAGCTCCCCAATTTTTTCTATCAGAATAAAGCCTGGTTTTTTCCGCTTAATTTCCCTGAGCTGGTTACGTTAAGATTTAAGCGGGCCTTTAATAAAATCCTAAAAAAAAACGATTACGATTATGTCTTCATCAACTATGCCAGTTGGGCTACATTGGTAGCGCATAACCCTCATATCAAAAAGGCAATAAAGGTAATTGACACCCATGATTTTATAACGGCCCAACTTCAGAGAAAGGTTAATATTGGCCAATCTTTTAAAGAAGAGATCAGAAGGATTTCGTTATTTGATCTTGCATTAGCCATTTCTGTTGAAGAGCAGTATATTTTTAGTCAGTTCTGTAAAAATAAAGTGGCTCTGGCTCCAATGACGCTGGATAAACCCCAAAGCGTCGGCACGGTCGGAGAAAAATCATTCGATTTAATATATGTCGCCAGCGATAATATACACAATCAAAAAGCTGCCAATTGGTTTTTTAAAGAGGTATACCCATTATTGCCAACCAATGTGCAAATATGTGTTATTGGTCAAATTAATGAGCACCTTTCCATAAAGGCACCAAATATTACATCGATAAATTTTGTTGAAGAACTTTCAATCTATTACAATAATGCTAAAGTGGCGATTTGCCCTATGCTAACAGGTACCGGAACTAAAATAAAAGTAATAGAAGCACTATCTTACGGTATGCCAGTTGTTTGTAATACCAGAGGAGTTGATGGGTTAATTGACAAAAACAACAATGGTTGTTTAGTAAGTGACGACCCGGTTGAATTTAAAAATTACATTATGCAACTATTAACAGATGAGTCTGCCTACCAAAAACAAGCAGAAAATGCATTGGTTAGCTTTAATCTTAATTATGAAAAGGAAAGTTGCTATAAAAATCTTGATAAAATATTCTCGAAATGACATTATTTTTTACAGTAGTCACTACCAATTATTTGCCTTTTGCCGTATCATTGTTAGATTCTGCTAAACTTTTTCATCCGGAATTTGAATTTTACATCTGCCTTGCAGATTACCTAACCAATGAAGAAATTGCATCAGATGATCTAATGCAAAAATATCCGATTATCCAGCTTCACGAATTAGGAGTTGAGGAATTTGACTTCATTACTCAAAACTACAATCCAATGCAGTTAGCTAACTGCTCAAAGGTATTGTTTGCAAAACATTTCCTCGACCAGGGGCATATCGACCAGGTTATTTTTTGTGATTCAGACACTTACTTTTTTGGGAAATTGCCCTCAAGTACAATTAATAATGAAGATATCGTAATTACACCTCACTTTACACGGCCACCAGATATTAATATGAAGCGGCAGGAGCTGGAAGTTTTAAACGCTGGACTATATAACGGAGGTTTTTTTAGGTTGAAAAAATCAGAAGAAACTTTCTCTTATATTTCTTGGTTGAGAGAAAGGTCTGTTAAAGAATGTATATACGATTTTAAAAGAGGTTTTTATGGAGAGCAATTATGGCTAAACCTGGTTCCCCTATATTTTAAAAATGTATTCATAGAAAATAATCGGGGAATGAATGTAGCTTATTGGAATCTGCACGAACGAAATATATCATCGCATGACGGAAAATTTTTCGTCAACGATACTATACCACTGTGTTTTTTCCATTATAGCGGATGGGATTATTACAATCCATCAGAAATTTCTAAATGGGCTTTATTCACAAAAGAGATGAGGCCAGATTTAAAAGCACTGTTGAAAAGGTACGCTTCGTCCCTAAAACAAAACGGATACGAACATTACATCGATAGGATCAACTACTATACAAGTAAAAACAACACTAACAAAAAGTCATTTTTTAGTACTTTGAAGAATAAGTATTTTAATTCTAAGTGACATAGTAAGTTTAAAATATAAGTACCTCTTGAAGAACTATTTCAAGGCATTTCATCCAGAATATCCTCTAAAATTGCAACTTGTTTTTTCACTTCGTAATTAAGAACTTGTCTTTTAATTTCTTCTTTCTTGAAAGCAGAAAAATTACTTTCAATTTCTTTCATTGAATCAGCTAAATCCTCAATTCTCCAAGAATTAATAACTCTACCAGTATCTGGCTTTATAAATTCACTAATCCCCCCCGAATTAAATCCTACAATTGGTTTACCTAAAGTGGCAGCCTCCAACATTACCAATGGAAATGAATCTTCTCTTGATAGTAATAAAAAGGCATCCGCTGAATTAAGATAATTATAATATTCATCCCGCTGAATACCTAAAAACTTAACTCTACCGGGAAACTTAGTTTGTAAAGATTTCTCAGTATAATAATATAAGCCAGTAAATTCATCTCCTCCAATCCAAATAAACTTAAAATTTTGGGGAACTACCTCAAGCAAAGCAACCAAAAAATCAATTCCCTTTATTAAAGATGTTTTTCCAGAAATAGCCCACACGAAATCATCGCTACTAAAACCGGTTGCCGCTTTTACTTCTTGAGCTAATTTTGTATAAGTTATTTTATCAGTGTCAACAAAACCATACAATAGTTTCACATCCGTTCTACCCATATCTCTTATCTTATTACACACAGCCTCAGAACAACCGATAAGAATTGATGAATAATTGATAATTCTTTTTAAATCACTATATGTTATAAAATTATAAGCAATCGTAAGTTCGTGCACATGTGTTATGATTTTAACCCCTAGTTTTTGTGCTATTTCATAAACCTCTGGAATTATAATAGTATTAACATACCAAAAATCAATATTATTTCTTTCTTGAATTCGTTTTAACTGATATTCAAGTGGATTGATCCTAAAGCACTTTAAAATTGCCCTGAATGCCTTTTGAAAAAATTTTCTACTCTTTTTATATGGTAAAAAGTATTTAACTTGCGTAGGTAAAGCATCAATAAGCTCGCCCTTTTCTTTACAGAATATTATAGGAGTAAACTTATTTTTATTCAGATGATTTAAGGAATACCACAAAAGCATTTCTGAACCTCCTCTACCTAAATTTTGTGTTATAAATAATATTCTTTTCATCACGAAATAATCGATTGAATAAAAATAAATCAGTTAATTTGTAAAGTTCTACTTAAGATGCAAAATAAAGAATAAATAGTTTAAAATTTTATTTGTCTTATCTAGATTATTTTATTCCGCCTTTCGTGGTATTTCGAAATTTATAAATTCATTTTCAGAATAAAAAATAACGGTTTATTCGAAAATAGCTAATACTTATTAATGAAAATTATAAAATTCTTAGGTGGTTTAGGCAATCAAATGTTTCAATATGCTTTTTACAAATCGTTACAAAATAGAGGCATTAAGGTATATGCAGATCTATCTGATTTTGAAGAATATCCTTTACATAATGGTTATGAATTGGAAAATATTTTTAACTTAAAAGTAAAAATACCGAACAAATTTCTTCTAGAATTATTTAGGCCTGATCAATCAAAATGGATATTTAGAAAACTCAAAAGGATATTAAATTTAAAGAACACATGCAGAGTTGAAGAAAGCGAATTTAATTTCGATGCTTCTTTTCTAAATAATACTAACAATTATTATTCTGGATACTGGCAAAACGAAGGTTATTTTAGGAATATAGCGGATAAAATAAAGCATGAGTTCATATTCCCAAAAATCAAGGAAATAGAAAATCAAACCGTTTTGCAGCAGATTTTAAATACCGAAAGTGTGTCAATCCATATAAGAAGAGGAGATTACTTAAAAGATCCTTTACTAGGTAACATCTGCGATTTAAATTATTATGAGCAGGCGATATCGATCATAAATCTGAAAGTTAAAAATCCCCGGTATTTTGTCTTTTCTGATGACATCGTCTGGTGTCGACAAAATCTTAAATTGCAAAATATTACATACATAGATTGGAATGATGGAAGAAATAGCTATCTCGACATGCAGTTAATGAGCAACTGTAAACATAATATTATAGCAAACAGCAGTTTCAGTTGGTGGGGGGCATGGTTAAACAATAATGGTGATAAATTAGTTATCGCTCCAAAAAAATGGGTGAATAATATAAATGTTGATGATACCGATATCTGCCCTAAAAGCTGGATTAAGATATGACAAGTCCTGTAATAACTGTTTTTATGGCTGCTTATAACTCTTCCGGGTTTATAGAAGAATCGATAGCAAGCATTTTAACCCAAACTTTTAAAGATTTTGAATTCATTATAATAGATGATGGATCAACTGATGACACTGCTTCGGTTGTGAAGAAATTTACTGATAGCAGGATCAGGTTTATACAAAATGAAGGCAATAAAGGATTACCCTATACTAGAAACAGGTTATTGACCCTTGCTAAAGGCGAATACATCGCAATTTTAGATAGCGATGATATTGCCTATCCCAATAGGCTACAGCTACAATTAGATTTTTTATATGCGCACCCTGAAATCGCACTATGCGGAGGGCATAGTAAAATAATCGATAAAAATGGATTAGAATCCAACAATGAAATTATTGCGCCAACGGATGACTCAATAAACATGCGCATCTTATTCACAAATCCTTTTGTAAATTCCAGTACCATGTTTAAAACACAGGCTTTCAAGGAAGTTAATGGATACAGAGATTATGCGTTAGCCGAAGATTTTGACCTTTTTATCCGGATTTCAGAAAAATATAAAGTTGCCAATATTGATGCCTTCCTTGTCAAGTACCGCATACATGGTGAAAACATCACGATAAAAAGATCTGAAGATCAAGAAAAAAACGAACTTCAAATACTTAAGTACATTCAGGATAGCCTTGGCATGCCGTTTAACATTACACATCTAAACCTACATAAACAACTATTTACCAATAACTTAAAAAAAACATCTTTTTTAAGTTATTTCGATCTATTAAATGCAATGAAAACCGCCAATACGAAATCAAAGCGATTTGATCAACAAAAGGTGAATCGGTTTTTATTTAATAAATGGTTTGAAATACTCAAGTCAAAAAAAGCAAATGTCAAAGCATTAAATTGGTACTTTAAAAAGGAATTATACCATCCGTCTTTCTTTAACTTTAAACAATTTAGGAAGGTCTTTAAAATCAGTCTCAGGGGGTTAATCAGTTAATTCCCCACAGTCCACTTCATTTTAGTTTTTGAAATAGCTTTAGTCAGGAAAAAACTCACCGTATATACAACTAAAAATCTAAACAATAATATTGCTGTATTTAACCATACGCTAAATTCAAGGAAGTTTAATTTTAATGGCTGAAAGATTAAAGGAAGTCCTCTGCCAATGATAACAACATGGATTAGATATATGCCAAAAGTAGTTTCACGAGGGCGTAAATTACGTTGAAGCCAATTTAAACTACCTACTTTTAATAATAAAGCGAATATTACTAATGAATATATAATGTTAGTGAAACGTAAAGTATTATATGCATCTGTTATTCTAATGCTATTGAGGTAAGTAGACTCTCCAACGGCAATGCAAAAGGCAACAACTGCTAAAATTATCATTTTAAGCCAGGAGGTGTTCTTAATTATTGCTATTACCCTATCATAATATTCGTTAAAATAAACACCCAGCCATAAATAAAATACAAATCCAAAAATTGCTGTGGTATGGGTCGTCGCAATCCAGCTTTGGTAAATATTTATACTATAAAATAACGAAAAGAGCGCAAGTACCAAACCAAGCCAAGGGCTGTATAAATACTTTTTAAACAGCAACAAAACAGTAATACAAATCAGAAAGTTAAGGATAAACCAATATGGACTAATTAGTACAAGTTCGGTAAAGGTTTCAAAAAAGTAAAGAAAGAAATTAGATCCCATCAATCCCATAGCACTTCCTCTGCTATGGGCAATAAAACGGTCCAAAACACTGATGGCTATCAACATCAATATCCAAAATATCCAAGGTCCAATGGTTTTCTTAAATCTGTTTCTGAGATATTGGACAGGTGTATATTCATCAAACTTATGGTTAATCAAAAAGCCTCCGATCAGAAAAAAAGCAATTGTACTGAATTTAAAAGATTGAATAATGCAACTTTCGACAATGTTTTCTAGCTGACTACTATAGTGATTTGGAGTAACAACTCCACAGTGTTCAATAACGATCCCGATCATAGATATGCATCTGATTGAATCGACAAAAGAAAAATTCTTTATCTTATGCGCTGTAACTTGTATTGGCTCAGTATCCATTGAATATCATTCTTAAAACAGTCTGCTAATATCTACAAAAAACGGTCTTATAAAAAAGATCAAGTAATTTTTAACACAGATGTATAAATAATATTACCCTTACTCGGATATGAGGCTGCATAATTTAGTATGAAGTTCCTTTAAAAATTGCATTAAATAATTATATTATCTTAGTTGTGCTAATAATCAGGATTTAGTATGATAAAAAAAATAAGAAAGCTATTTTCAAAAGACAATTCCAAGATGCTTAAATTCAAAGCAGAATTTCAGCATCTACTTGAAAAAGAAAGGCGTACAAATAAGCGTTTTGCTTTGGATGAAGAAAATCTTTACCCATGTTGTTTTATAATACAGCAAAAACGGGCTTTGACAGGCATTATGTTTATCATCCTGCCTGGGCAACAAGAATCATTATAAATAACGCACCTGCCAAGCACATAGATATCTCTTCTACACTGCATTTCTGTTCTACGCTTTCGGCAATTTTAACTGTTGAATTTTACGATTACAGACCAGCAAAATTAGAATTGGCAAATCTTAAATCGCTACCTGGTAATTTAATGAATTTACCTTTTGAATTCTATTCAATTGAATCCCTATCATGCATGCACACTGTAGAACATGTAGGATTAGGTAGATATGGAGACCCGTTGGATTATGATGGTGATATTAAAGCAATAAAGGAATTGAAGCGGGGATTAGCTGTTGGCGGTAGTTTGCTATTCATTGTTCCGTTAGGGTCAAAGGATGTCATCTGTTTTAATGCTCACCGCATTTATTCTAAAAACCAGGTTTTATCATTATTTTCTGAGCTAACTCTTAAAGAATTTACTTTAATACCAGAAGATGAAGCAGATGGAGGATTAGTTGTTAACCCATCTGATGAGTTACTTAAGAAGCAGTTTTATGGTTGTGGATGTTTTTGGTTTACAAGAGAATAGATGTAAATATTAAAAGAGCCTCAATATTATTGAAGCTCTTTTACTTTTCTGGAAGTATTATACTTTAAACTTTTACAGCTTTAAAAAATTAATTCGGAAATGCATGAAATGGTTGTCCGTTGTAAGACCAACCTGGGAATGATGCATTTCTATTAGTGGTATAAAGATGTCCTCCCGATGAGCTATAAAATTCATAAACCGGTACTGTACCTGTGGTTGGAGTCTTATATACATAGCAAAGTATGCCATCATAATTATACCCGCCAAATCCTGGATATCTGTTTGTTGTCAATACACGATTATCAATACTCGGATTATAGAATTGATATAGAGGAACCGCACCTGCATATTGCGTGGCGTAAACTTTAAAAGGTTCTGCATTGTGATGATAATTACCCCAATACTGCTCCATATTTGGGCCTAAATTATAGGCATGTCTATTAGTTACTGAATTATAATACTCATAAAATATTGTGGGCAATAAAGAAGCCTGGTTAACTGCGAGATATTGTATGATGTAATTCTTTACTGCTAAAGCTTTTGCCTGATCTGGAATAAAATCGTAGATAGGCAATAAGCCATTGCTTGGAATATCTATCAGTACCGAATTTTCTAATGTACAGCTATTTTGCCAAGCTGAAATGTTTATTGTTGGAGTTGGGTTCGGATTAGTGGCATTCCCGATAACGACATCGCCTATTAAGCTTCTAGTTGGATCTCCTCCACTAGTTATATAATGTAATTTTTGGGCAGAATTTTCTAAAGTATAGTTAGTATCATAAGTATATCCTGTATTTAGATTGAAAATCTTTTTTACATGAATATCTACTCCGGCCGAACTTGCCGTAATTCTATCGGACTTTGAAGTTTCTGATTGATAGATAACATCCAATTTTCCTCCCAGTATAATATCAGCTAGAATATGGGTACCATACATATTCACAATAGCCTCTGGTGTTTGGTTTTGAACAAAAGAAAGGAACTCTGGATCTAAGTAAGACAGAAGTACATCCCTTTGTGCATTCAATTTAACCCTCTTTTGCTGAATCAATAAATTATAGCTACTGTAAATGTTTTTAGATGAAAAACTATCAGTATAATTGTAACTCCCAGTTATAGTGGTTCTGAACAATGACATACCCAAGAAGTCAGCACCAAAAGTGTTACTAAAACGTGTAGTTAATTTATTCAAATAAGAAACGGCATCGCTCCCAGCTTCTAATTTTCCGCCTGTTTTAGTTGAAAGATCCCATATTACTCTTGTGGATTGGTCAGCCTGCAACTTATCAACGTTAATGACAGGAAGAGTAGCTGCGCTGGCATTCGCAAATTCCCCTAGGACATTATATCCATAACCCAATAAATCATTTTTTCCATCTCTTCCAAAACCTGCAAGTGCATTGTGGTTATTAGTTAGTCCTTTCTCTTCCAAAAGCTCATTTTTCTTGCAACTGCTAAATGCTGCTATCACCAAGCACAGCAGGCAAATAATTTTTAATTTGTAATTGTTTTTCATCGATAGTTATCTATATTTTTTTTTACAAAACTACCGACAAGAAAAATCAATTATGATAAGGCTAGATTATCATATTACCAATAATAATAACTTTAGAATCTGATTAAATAGTATGGGGCACAAAACATATGATTACATCTCCTCCAATCTAAAAAGACCTTAACGCCTCAACTTCATCCTATTTTCAATCATCCCGATAGAATCATTACTATTAACTAATACATGGATTGCATTTGATCTCAGCTTTAAAGTACTGGCACTTTTTTTGGGTTGCGCTTGGATTTTCCCATCAATCAAAGCAAGAGTAGACTTTAAACAGATCTCTTCTAAATCACCTAATATCGGATTGTTAGGCATAATAATATTCAAATCAGGCTCCATACCGTTAAAGTAATCGGACCATCCTTCCGCGTTTTTAATAAGGAAACTGCTCAGGTAAACACTATACTGATCAATATTAATGGCGAAGAAACCAATTGGTTTTCCATAAGTCTTTTCGCCTATTAACTTCACGTTGAAATAAGGTTGTAGGCAACTGATCAATAATTCACTGGCAGATGCCGTTCTTCCAGATACGATGACATAAATATCCTGAATACTTTCCAAGCTGCCTTTTTTATTAAATGTGTACGTATTGCCAGCTTCGGTATAATCAACATCAGCCAATGTAGCCATCCGTCCATTGTACGTAACCGCTTTGCCTTTTTCATCTAAGTATGGCTGACGCCTTAAAATCTTTGCATTTCCATTTTGAAGGGAAGAGTTAAATTCTTCCGAATACATTTTTTTGCCATTTAATATACTAGGTACAATTAAATCGGCAACATATTCTGCAGTCTCTACATAACCACCACCATTTGAGCGCAAATCTAAAATCAGAAATTTAGGTTTATCTGTAGCTATTTTATTAAAAACCTGATCTAATTTGGATTTGGTATTGCTTGAAGATGGGAATGAACCTAATGCGACATAAGCAATTACCTTTTCGTTTAAATGAATAAGACGTGTAGCCAAAACAGCTTCATCATTTACTATTCCTGCACGCGCACCACCGCCATTTCTTCCTAATTGAAGGTACGAGTATTTAGGTACGTAATTATTGTTTGAAATCTCAAATGGCTTACCTGTTACCTGGTTAATTTTAAATTGAGAAATATCAAAAAGTTCACTTCTAAATGCACTTATTTCGGATTGGGCATTGCCATATTTTTCTCTTGGTTTAAAAGTGCTATAATCCGGCAAAACATCGTTCCATAAGTAAATCTGTTTTGCATACAAAAAAATGGAGTCAAGTGTAAATTGAGTTCTTGTACCTGTGGTTGGTGATAAAATTTCTTCCATATTTAGGTCATTCGGTTTATCTTTTTTACAGCTAGTGTAGGCAACAACTAATAATAAAAAGATAATACTTGTTATTCGGTTACAACCTGGATTATAAATTTTCAATCTTTTAAAGGTTAAATTCAATCGGAATACAATAACTTTTTTGTTTCTTTTTGCTTTCCCGCAATCCAAAACATACGCAAATAAACTGATTTTATTTACTATTTTTGACAATTCCTTATTATCATTATTTATATTATTAGATACACAATAGGTGAATATTAAAAATACATAGCCGTTAACGTCTCATATTATGTTGGATATAGGGAATACCTTAAGAAAGTACAGAAATAAATATAAGTACACACAGCAATGCGCAGCTGATGTAATTGGAATAAGCAGGGTTGCTTATCGAAAATGGGAAAACAATGAAGTTGATTTTTCTCTTTCACAGCTTGGTAAAATAGCCGAACTTTATGAAATTTCGATTCAGGATATTATTGTAGAATCAGGATTTAAAAAGGCTAAGGCAATTCCCAAAAAGCAAAAATCACATCAATATTTTTAAGATAGCATTTTCACGACCTTATGGTTAGCAAGCTATAGCCGAATCGCTTCTATTGAATCTTCTTTGGTAATCAACTTACAAACACATGTCAAACTGAAGTCAGGATATGCTTCTATAAATTTCTTATACTTGTTAGGTTTAAACTGAACATCATTATATTTAACCTCATAGGCAAGGCCTTTCTTTAATTGCTCTTGTACCACAAAATCCACTTCGTTACCGTCAGCCGTACGCCAAAAATGCAAACGATCAGTATCATACAATTGCCTTAACCTGCAATAAACATAATTCTCCAACAATTCGCCTTTGTCAGCCCTCTCATTTAACTTCGAAAAATTATTTAACAATGCGTTACGCAAGCCGTTATCATTGAAATAAACCTTTGGCATTTTAGTTAGCTCTTTCCGAACATTACCGTAAAATGGAGAAAGCAACTGAACAATGAACGTTTTTTGCATCAGGTAAATATAATTTTCTACTGTAGAACCGGCCATCTGCAGGGTATTGCCCAATTCATTGTTATTGAGCAGATTGCCAGTTTGATCGGCTAACAGTCTGGCCAGCTGAAAAAACTTAAGCTCTTCCTTAATACCTGCTTCCAAAGCATCTTTTTTCATATAACTATTTACAAGTTCTTTGAGCATGTCCTGCTTCTCTTGTTCTGTATCTGCCAAAACAACAGCAGGATAACCACCGTAAATCAAATATTCATCGAACAGCACATTTATACGGCTACGCTGTAATCCCTGGTAAGTAACTCGTTTTTTCATTTGTTCCCACTCGGTAATTAAGCCATTCTCACCTTTAAAATGGAGAAACTCATCAAAGGCCAAAGGAAAAAATTCAAATACCTTTTTTCTCCCCGCTAAACTATCCTTAAAACTTTTATCAATGTAAAAAGCGCTGCTGCCCGTAGCGATGATTTTTAATTTTGGCGAATACTTATCATACAAAAGCTTTAAAAAATTACTGGGGTCTTTTGCATACTGAACCTCATCGATAATAATATATAATCTTTTATCTGCAGGAACATCACCTAGCAATAATGTATAATTAAAGATATTTTCAGCATGACCATTTACAGCTTCTAAAATAGCAGGATCTTCGAAAGTCAGAAAATAAACCAATTCATTAGCCTGCTCTAACTGCTCCGCCAATTGCTTAACAAGTGTAGTTTTGCCGATCTGCCTTGGCCCTATAATAATGGTGTGCTGAGGTTTACCTAAGTGGTTTTTTAATGATTCTAAAGCTCTTGACCTTTCCATAAACATAACTATCAAACAAAAATATCGATAATTTTAAGATAAAAACTAAAAATTATCCGATATTTTTAAGATACAAACTAAAAATTATCCGATATTTTTAAGATAACAATTTTTATTGCCATAAAAAAAGTGGCTCATTTTGGAGCCACCTTATTTCAAATCTCTTAAACTAATTAAAGCTTTCTTGCTACTTCAACCTGTTCGTAAGCTTCTACAATATCGCCAACTTCGATATTGTTAAAGTTCTGAATATTTAAACCACATTCGTAACCTTTCGATACTTCTTTTACATCATCTTTAAAGCGTTTCAATGAGGCCAGCTCACCAGTGTAAATTACCACACCATCGCGTACTACGCGGATTTTGCTGTTACGGGTAATTTTACCATCCAGTACCATACAACCTGCAATGGTACCCACTTTGGTGATCTTGAATGTTTCACGAATCTCCACATTAGCCACAATTTTCTCTTCAAATTCAGGATCCAACATACCTTCCATTGCCGATTTAATCTCATTGATCGCATCGTAAATGATAGAATATAAACGGATATCAATTTGCTCAGCTTCTGCCAGTTTACGCGCACCTGTTGACGGACGCACCTGGAAACCGATAATAATCGCATCTGAAGCTGAAGCTAACAATACATCGGATTCTGAAATCTGACCAACACCTTTACTGATAATATTGATCTGGATTTGCTCGGTAGACAGTTTCAATAATGAATCTGATAACGCTTCGATAGAACCATCCACATCACCTTTAACAATGATATTAAGTTCTTTAAAGTTACCGATTGCCAAACGACGACCAATCTCATCTAGAGTAATGTGTTTCTGTGTACGTAAGCCCTGTTCACGTTGTAACTGCATCCGTTTGTTTGCAATATCACGTGCCTCAGTTTCACTCTCTAAGGCGTTGAAACGATCACCCGCTGTAGGCGCACCCTGCATACCCAAAACCTGTACGGGTTGTGATGGGCCTGCTGAATGAACTTTAGCACCACGCTCATTGGTTAACGCTTTTACACGCCCGCTGTAGCTACCTGCCAAAATTGGATCTCCAACTTTTAGGGTACCACCCTGAACCAATACGGTAGTTACAATACCGCGTCCTTTATCTAATGCAGATTCGATTACCGTACCTGTAGCACGTTTATTAGGATTGGCTTTCAGTTCTAATAATTCAGCCTCTAATAATACCTTATCTAAAAGCAAGTCAACATTTAAGCCGCTTTTACTTGAAATTTCCTGCGATTGATATTTACCACCCCAATCTTCAACCAGGATATTCATCACCGATAACTGCTCTCTTACCTTATCTGCATTGGCACCTGGTTTATCTACTTTAGTAAAAGCAAATACCAATGGAACGCCTGCTGCCTGTGCGTGGTTAATGGCCTCTTTTGTTTGAGGCATCACTGCATCATCCGCAGCGATAACAATAATGGCAATATCGGCTGCCTTGGCACCACGTGCACGCATCGCCGTAAAGGCTTCGTGACCTGGAGTATCTAAGAAAGTTACTTTTTTACCTGAAGGCGTAGTTACCATGTAGGCACCAATGTGCTGGGTAATACCACCGGCCTCACCAGCTACCACATTTGCTTTACGGATATAATCCAGTAATGAGGTTTTACCGTGATCGACGTGACCCATGATCGTTACAACCGGAGCTCTTTCAATTAAATCGGCCTCGTCATCTTCTTCCTCAATTACATTGTCTTCCTCTTCATCTGGTTTTATGAATTGAATTTCATAACCAAACTCATCGGCAACGATGGTTAAGGTTTCAGCATCTAAACGTTGATTAATGGAAACAAACATGCCCAGGCTCATACAAGTACCAATAATTTTGGTAACCGGTACGTCCATCATGTTCGCTAACTCATTAGCTGTAACAAATTCTGTTACTTTTAATATTTTCGATTGTGATTCAAGCTCATTTGCTGCTTCCTCGGCATTAAAGGCAACATCATCACGTTTCTGACGACGAAGTTTAGCCCGTTGCGCAAATTTACCAGATTTACCTGCACCACTTAAACGGGCAAGTGTTGCTTTGATCTGATCTTGAATTTCTTTTTCAGTAGGTTCTTCTTTAGGTCCGCTTGGTGTAGCATTTCTATTTTGGAAACCTGGCCTGTTATTGTTATTTCTATTTCCCTGATATGGCGTACCACCCTGTCCGGCTGGCCTGTTACCCTGGTAGGGCGTACCACCACCTGGCCTGTTGCCCTGATAAGGTTGGCGGGGCTGACCTGGTGCACCTGCAGGATTATGTTGCCCTTGCTGGCCCTGACCGCCTTGTTGACCTGGTTGTCCGGGTGCTCCCGGGGTTTTCTTGCGTTTACGCTTACGTTTAGCAGCTTCACTATCACTAGATGATGCTACCGGACCGTTTCTTCTATCCGGCGTTGTTGGTAAAACAATTTTACCAATAATGTTCGGACCTGTTAATTTAACGGTACGCGCTTTAATTACTTCAGGCTCGTTGCTCGCTGGTTTTGCTTCAGCTGGTTTCTCTTCGGCTTTAGGCTGTTCAGCTGGTTTTACAGGCCCAGCTGGTTTTGCAACTGGTGTTTCTGCAACTGGGGCCGACGCAACAGGAGTTTCTTCTTTTTTAACCTCAAACGGTTTTTCCTCCGCTTTAGGCTGCTCTACCGGCTTTACAGGTTCTGGTGCTTTAACCACTGCCGGTTCTGCAACAGGCGCAGGCACAACAGGTGTTTCCTCTTTTTTAGCCGGACGTGTTTTCGGATTAAGATCATTTAAATCGATCTTTCCTACAATTTTAACCCCAGGTAATCCGGTTTCTTCCCCTTTATTTTCTTTTACTGGCTCTACTGCTGCCGCAGGTGCTGGTGTTGGCGCTTCAGCCTTAGGCGTTTCTACAGCCTTTGGTTTTTCTACCGGAGGGGTAAATGATTGAGCATTTTTAATTAAAATCTCCTCATTTTTCTCAAAATCGGCATTTTTCTTCGGCGCTTCTACTGGCTTTTCAGTTTCAGGCTCGTCGCGACGTATTTTACCAATCACTATTTGTTTGGCTTCTTCTCTTACGATCTTATCTCCCTGATACTCTTTTAACAAGGCATTATACATCTCACCCGTAAGTTTAAACATAGGACTCTTCTCGGCAGAGAAGCCCTTTTTGTTTAAAAACTCAACGGCTGTACCCATGCCTATATTAAGTTCTTTAATAGCTTTAATTAAAATGATTGGTTTGTCGTCTGACATTTAGCTCCTGTTATTTTTTATAATAAAACAAAAGTAGTGTTTATTTGGCAATTACACCACTTATTCAAATTCTGACTGTAAAATCTGAACCACTTCCTTAATGGTTTCTTCTTCTAAGTCGGTGCGTTTTACCAAATCTTCTACTGTAAGTGCTAAAACACTCTTAGCAGTATCGCACCCGATAGCCTTTAATTCATCAATAATCCAGCTATCAATCTCATCTGAGAATTCTTCTAAATCCACATCCTCATCGCTTTCTTCACCTGCTTCACGGTATACATCAATTTCATAACCAGTTAATTTACCAGCCAGTTTGATGTTGTGTCCGCCACGTCCGATGGCCAATGAAACCTGATCTGGTTTTAGATAAACCGATGCATGTTTGGTTTCATCATCCAATTTGATAGACGTGATTTTAGCCGGGCTCAATGCACGGGTGATGTATAACGAAATATTATTAGTGAAGTTAATCACATCAATATTTTCGTTTTTCAATTCGCGAACGATTCCATGGATACGTGATCCTTTCATACCCACACATGCTCCTACCGGATCGATACGGTCATCGTACGATTCAACCGCAACTTTGGCACGCTCTCCCGGCTCACGAACAATCTTTTTAATGGTAATCAAACCGTCGAAAATTTCCGGAACTTCCTGCTCGAACAGGCGTTGTAAAAATTCTGGTGCAGTTCTCGAAATAATAATCTTCGGATTGGCATTGATCATTTCTACCTTAGAGATTACTGCTCTTACAGAATCTCCTTTTTTGAAATAATCAGCAGGAATCTGCTCGGTTTTAGGCATTAAAAGTTCGTTACCTTCATCATCTAAAACCAACGTTTCCTTCTTCCAAACCTGATAAACCTCGCCGGTTACAATTTCACCAACACGATCTTTATATTTTTTGAAAATTTCATCTTTCTCTAATTCCAACACTTTAGAAACGAGTGTTTGGCGTGCAGCTAGGATTGCTCTGCGGCCGAAGCTTTCTAAAGTGATCTGCTCAATATAATCATCGCCAACTTCTAGAGTAGGATCCAGTTTGTGTACATCAGCAAGTTCGATCTCTAAATCATCATCCTCAGAAAATCCATCCTCCATCACTTTTCTTGTTCTCCAGATCTCTAAATCCCCGTTATCAGGGTTCACAATAACATCACAGTTTTCGTCTGTTCCGTATTTTTTACGCAACATGCTACGAAAAACCTCTTCCAGCACACTGATCACCGTTGGGCGATCTATATTTTTGAAATCTTTGAACTCTTGAAAAGAGTCGATCAAATTAATTGTTGTAGTACTCATTTTACTTAAATGAAATTAACACACTTGTTTCTAATATATCATTAAACGGAACATCTGTCTGAATTGCTACCGCCTTTTTCCCTTTTTCTTTAACCGATTCTTCAATCAGGAGATTATTTTCTGTAACCGCCAGCAGTTTCCCTTCTTTCTTAGATCCTTCTTTCAATCTGATGCTTACCGTACGGCCAACATTTTTATTGTACTGGCGGATTAATTTCAAAGGTTCGCCAACACCCGGCGAAGAAACCTCTAAATTATAAGCCTGATCTATTGCATTTTCCTCTTCAAGATGAAAACCAACATGCCTGCTTATGGCTACACAATCCTGTATGCTAATACCTTCGTCGCCATCAACATGAATAATCAGTTTATTGTTTGGCAACATTTTCACATCAACCAAAAACAGTTCTGGCCGATCTGCAATTTTTTCCTCTACGAGGGCTGCAACTCTCTTTTCTACCTGCATATTTTAACCTGATTTCATAGAAAAAGGGGACATTGTCCCCTTCTCTTTTCTTCGATTACGATGCAAATGTAGTAATTTTTTACAAAAAATCAAACACCCACACGAATTATTATGCTAATTATTACCGTCTAAGTGTTTGCTGCTGTGCCTTTAAGTTCTGTCTACCCTTTCCCATAACCAGATCACCAATGGTCGCAAATTTTACCCCAATGTAACTTTCTACCCGATATTCCTTACCTTTTAAAAAAGGCTGATCGGGCCTAAACACGAGCGAATCGCCGGATATTTTAATTTCCCCAGGCACTTCCTGCTCATCCTGGATACTATCCAGATCACCTGGCCTGACCAAAACCGAGATGATATTCGTCGTATCAGCTTTACCCTGATAAGCATTTTTAACCTGCAAAAGGCTTGCCTCATCAATATTCTTAATGATTACAGAAGCACTATCTCCCGAAAACTTAATGACTGGTTTTTTGTTTCTATTCGAACATGAAAACAAGGATATGGAAACCCAAAACATAACCGAACAGATAAAATAGTATTTAAACATTTATAAAAATAACAATTATGAGATTTATTATCGAAATCCTTTTAACAGGACTGGCATTTTTTATAGGCGCCAAACTGGTGCCCGGGGTAAGTATTGATGGCTTCGGAAATGCCATTATCGCTTCGGTACTGATTGCACTGGCAAATGCAACAATCGGGTTTATCCTCAGGCTATTAACCTTTCCGATCAATTTCTTAACCTTGGGGCTGGTATCATTTATCATCACTGTTTTAATGATTTTACTGGTTGATAACATGATGACATCTTTCAATACTTCGGGCTTTATTGCTGCAGCATTTTTAGCAATTGTGGTTGCTTTGATTAAGGCAGTATTTAGTGCTGTTGCGGGAGAGAAGGAATAATTCAGTTTTCGGTTGGCAGTTTTCAATCAAACTGCCAACTGAAAATCGATAACTGAAAACTAACGAATCACTTCTCTTGAAATCACCATTTTCTGGATTTCAGATGTCCCTTCATAAATCTGGGTAATTTTAGCATCGCGCATTAAACGTTCCACATGGTATTCCTTCACAAAACCATAACCACCGTGTATCTGTACCGCTTCTACGGTTACATCCATAGCCACTTTTGAAGCATAAAGTTTTGCCATAGAACCTGCCTTGGTATAAGGCAAACCCTGATCTTTTAGCCAGGCAGCCTTATAAACCAACAGCCTTGCTGCCTCTATCTGCGTAGCCATATCAGCCAGCTTAAAAGCAATAGCCTGATGTTCAGCAATCGGTTTCCCGAATGATTTACGCTCTTTGGCATATTGTGTAGCCAGCTCAAAAGCACCCTGTGCAATGCCCAAAGCCTGTGCAGCAATACCGATCCTTCCCCCCTCTAATGTTTTCATCGCAAATTTGAACCCGAAACCATCTTCACCAATCCTGTTTTCTTTTGGCACTTTAACGTCATTAAACATCAATGAGTGGGTATCAGATCCACGGATGCCGAGTTTATTTTCTTTTGGCCCAATCGTAAAACCTTCCATTCCTTTCTCAACAATAAAAGCATTTATACCTTTATGCTTCAATTCAGGATGGGTTTGTGCAATAACCAGGTAAGTTGATGCAGTACTTCCATTGGTAATCCAGTTTTTGGTCCCATTAAGCAGATAATAATCTCCTTTATCTTCGGCTGTTGTTCGTTGCGAGGTGGCGTCAGACCCGGCTTCGGGCTCCGACAAACAGAAAGCGCCAATTTTTTCACCAGCGGCCAGGGGCTTTAAATATTTTTCCTTTTGGGCTTCAGTGCCATAGGCTTCTAAACCATAACAAACCAATGAGTTATTTACCGAAACCACTACAGATGCAGAAGCATCTATTTTAGAAAGCTCTTCCATTACCAAAACGTAAGAAATGGCGTCAAGTCCGCTTCCATTATATTTTTCACTCACCATCATTCCCAGAAAACCAAGCTCTCCGAGTTTTTTGATCTGCTCGGCCGGAAATTTCTGATGTTCATCTCTTTCAATTACGCCAGGCTTTAATTCTTGCTGCGCAAAATCACGTGCAGCCTGCTGGATCATTAATTGTTCTTCATTTAATTCAAAATGCATAACATTTATGTATAAAAGGTTGGTAAATCAAATGTAGTATTTCTGATCGAAATTACTATGGCTGCATAGCAATTTATTTTTATGATACGGCTTACCCCCATGCTGAAATTATTTCAACACGCATTTACCATTGAAGATCCTGAAATGAATTGGTTCCGGTAAACCCGGCATCAATATAAAAAGAACTATTTAGCTTCCTTTTTAGTTAAAATGAAGAACAAACTTAAACTTCCTAACACCAGGATCAGCAAAAACTGCGAGGAATGAATAATGGTTGAATAGGCTAAGCCATCTTTGAAAGATATTCCATACAATACTAATGACTGGGCAACCATCCAATGAAAAACACCAATACCGCCCTGAACAGGCGCCGCCATAGCAAAGCCTGAAAAAACAATCGCCGTGAATGCAGCATTCAGATTTAACCCGGAAGTAGCTTGAATGGAAGAAAATGCAAAGTACATGGAAAGCTGGTAGAAAAACCAAATACCCAATGTGTAGGTCAGGAACAAACCTTTTTGTTTTAGCTTGTTATACGAGCCAAAGCCCTGACGCAGATTTACAAAGATGCGCAGGAATTTTTTACTGAATTTTTGCCTGAGAAAATAAACCGCAATAGCACCGAGCAGAAATATAACGACACATAAAACAATTAACCACCAATAATTGAAACTATCTAATTTTTTAGCCAGGTTAAGATATATGGTTTGATAAAGAAAACCGGAAACGATATCATATTGAAAAATGAGCATGGCCAAGCTGGTCAGAAAAAGCATTACCACATCAAATAACCGCTCCGTAATAACGGTTCCGATGGAAGCAAACATCGGCACTTTTGCGGCTCTATGAACAACCGAGCAGCGACCAATTTCACCGAAGCGTGGCAAAGCAAGATTGGCCAGATAACCAATCATTACAGCATGGTACGCATGCCAAAAGCTTACCTTATAATGGATAGATTGATATAACATCTGCCAGCGTAAAGCCCGCAATATATGTGCAATTAAAACAGAGATGGCAGAAATAACGACCCAAAAATAATTAGCCGTTTTTATTTCCTCCCCAATCGTTTCTAAATCCTGACCCCGAAAAGCTAAAAACAAGACGCCTATCCCAATTAAAAACAGGATGATAAATTTTAGCGCTGTTTTGAGGTCGAATGTCACAAGGTTATTTTAGCAAATGGTTGTTATCGTCAGGAAAAACCAGTATTGGATTATATTTTTTGGCCTCATCTATCGGCAATGAGCCGTATGACATGATGATGAGCACATCACCTAGTTGAGCCAAACGTGCTGTGGCGCCATTTAAGCAAATGGTTCCTGTTCCGCGCTCACCTTTAATCACGTAAGTTTCGAAACGCGCACCATTGTTATTATTTACAATCTGCACTTTTTCATTAGCAATAATGTTAGCCGCGTCCATCAAATCCTCGTCTATCGTAATACTGCCTACATAATTCAATTCGGCTTGTGTTACCCTAACACGGTGTATTTTCGATTTTAATATTGTAATAACCATTTGGCAAAGTTAGTAATCAGTTCGGAGTTTTAAACAATGGATGATGTAATATGGGAAATGGATGATGGTTCATGACTCAAGAACTGATGTTTGGCAGCACGTAACAAGATCCATAAAACTAAGAGTATACATCAGCCATCTTACTTCTACCATTTTACGTCACTTTATAATCATATTATCGATTAATCTTGTTGAGCCCACTTTCGCAGCTACCAGGACAACTAAGTTATCTTCCTCTTTTGATTTGGCTGGTTCCAGTGTATTCCCATTGGCAATGGTAAAATAATCAAGTTCAACTCCATCGATATCATGGTAAAATGCTTTAGCTTTACTTTCTAATTCTGACAGCGAGTAATCATTAAAATGATCGATTACAAACTGCAACGATCTGCTTAATACCAATGAGTGTTTACGGTCTGCAGCAGATAAATGGATATTCCGGCTACTCATGGCTAAACCATCCTCTTCGCGGATAATGGGGCAGGTTATAATGGTGATGGGCAATTCAAAATAGGCCAGCATATTTCTGATCATCAATACCTGCTGGAAATCTTTTTGTCCGAACATGGCCACATCAGGCTCTACAGCATCAAACAGCTTTTTTACAATCTGCGTTACGCCCTGATAATGGCCTTTCCTAAACTCACCTTCCAACAGAAACTCAGCTTTACCTAAATCAATATGCCAGGCCTCATCTGCACCAGTTGGGTACATTTCTTCAACATCGGGCATAAACACGGCATTACAGCCGGCATCAGACAGCATGGCCAGATCATGTTCGATGGGGCGTGGATATTTTTCCAGATCTTTAGGATCGGTAAACTGCGTAGGATTTACAAAAATACTGCAGATAATGATCTCTGCATGTTGCTGGGCCAGTTTGATCAATGAGATGTGGCCATTGTGCAGGGCACCCATGGTAGGCACCAAGGCTATTTTTTTAGCTGATGCCTTTAACGGCTGCAAAAAAGCCTTAAGCGCTGCTTTGGTTTTAAATATTTCCAATTTTGGACAATCTAAATTAAAGCCGTAAAGGTGTAAATTAATCTAAATGAAACCAAACAAATGCTTGCTATATTGATAAATAGTATTATTATGCTTACCTTTGCAGCTCATTATCTTTTATTTAACTTAATATTTTCTTAAAATATGGAGATGGCAAAAACGAAGCTGCTGATTGTTACACACGAGATGTCGCCTTTCCTCGAGCTTACTAAAATTTCTGAAATTACGCGCCAATTGCCGCAGGCTATGCAAGAAAAAGGATTCGAAATCCGCATCTTGATGCCAAAATTCGGCAATATCAACGAAAGAAGAAATCGTTTACATGAAGTAATACGCTTATCGGGAATGAACATCATTATTGACGACAATGATAACCCTTTAATCATTAAAGTAGCCTCCATCCCAGCTGCACGCATGCAGGTTTATTTCTTAGACAATGAAGAATATTTCCAACGCAAGCAGGTATTCAGAGATGCCAGCGGAAAATTTTTCGATGATAACGACGAACGTACCATTTTCTTCTGCAAAGGCGCATTAGAAACGGTTAAAAAATTGGGCTGGGCACCAGATATTGTTCACTGCCATGGCTGGATGAGCGCTTTGGTTCCTGCTTACATTAAAACTACTTATAAAAACGACCCTACCTTTAAGAATTCCAAAGTGGTGTATTCTGTTTATGAGGATGGCTTTACAGAGAAATTGGATGCCAATTTTGCTACCAAGGCCGTAATGGCCAATATGACGGAAGATGACACTAAAGCATTTTTACCATCTGATTGCGACAGCATGCATATCGGCGCCATAACCCACTCAGATGCAGTGGTTTTAGGAGATGAAAACCTAAGCAAAGATGTGTTAAAATTTGTTAAAGATTCTAATAAGCCAACATTAGCTTTTAACTTAACCGAGAATTTTGAAAACTTCTATAGTTTTTATGAAGAAATTTCAAATGATGAATTGGTTTCTGTAGCTTAATCAGGTATTATTATTTTAAATATGAAATTTATAAAACAAGACTTATTAACCCTGTTGATAGGTCTTTTTCTTTTTGCATCATGCAAAAACCCCGATGGTGTGGGTTTAGATGTTGACCCTAATACGGCCATTACCGGAACTTTAGTGGTATCGCCCGTTACTACACAATTGGTGCGTGAAACTGCAGCAAATACTTCAGGATTGAACCGCTATCCCTTAGGGTACATGACTGATCCCGTTTTTGGTAAAACAGAAGCTGGTATAGCGATGACCGTTTATCCGGTTGTTAACACTGATTTCGGTACCTCTCCAGTATTAGATTCAGCTGTACTGGTACTAAAGTTCGATGAATCCAGCAAGGTAACCAAGTTTTACGGTGATACTACCAATTCTAAATACAGTATAGATGTATTCCAACTGGCCAATAAAGTAACCACTTATAAAAGTTCGGATGTTCAGGCTATCAATAATACTTTATTAGGGAATTTTACCGGCAAACTGGCTCCAAATACCAAGCAAAAGGTATATGATATTGTTACCGGCAAAGCAGATACTTTAAAAACTGTACCCGCGCAGATCAGGATACCTTTAAACAAAGCATTTATACAAAATGCCATACTTAACCAGGGTACTGCTGGAACTGCGACAGATAGCAAGTTTATTGAATCGTTTAAAGGTTTGTACGCACAGGTTAATAAAACGTCTTCTACAGGTGTTGGCGGCATTGTCTTCTTTAACTTTTCAGGAACCGATTCTTACCTGCAACTTGTTTGGAAAAAAACAAATACTTCCAATGGCATAGATACTGCCACTGTAAATTTCCCTATTGGAAAACTCGTTTCAAACGGTAGTGGTGGTTCTTTTATTTCGGGTATAGCTGCCAATATTAAACACGATTATACAGGCACAGAAATAGAGAAACAAATTGCTGTCCCAACGCCAACTGATCCAACCCAACAATATAATGTAACTTATTTACAAGGCTTAGCAGGTGTAAAAACTAAGTTAAAGTTCCCTCAGTTGACAAACTTTACCAGTACTTACGGGAAAGCAATTATCAATAAGGCAGAATTAGTGGTAGAGATTGGTGAGAGTACTCCTGCATATCCTTTTAATGCCGCCCAACGTCTTTCCTTATATCGTTGGGATATTGCCCAACAACCTGCAAACATACCTGATTATACCACATTTTCTGGTAGTACCTCTGGTGGTGCAGCACTCTTCGGCGGTTATTTCGATTCGTTAAAAAAACGGTACATCTTTATTGTAACAAGTTATGTGCAAAGCCTGATTGATAAAAACATGGAAGATTATGGCACATTCCTGGCGCCTACGTCTTACACGGATTTCCAGATCGTTCCCAGCGCTACTTCTGCTGAAAGATCAATTATTGGCGCCAGCAACAGCACTACAAATAAGATCAAGCTAAATATTTATTATACAAAGATTAATTAAGACTTTCAGTTAAATCATCAGAAACTCCTGCCTCGTACCGGCAGGAGTTTTTTGTTTAAATTCAAAAAATAAGCGCATAAAAAAAGCCACCTCTCATCAGGTAGCTTTTTCAAATACTTTAAATTTTAATTAAAACGGAAGATCACCATTTTCATCTGACGGGCCAATTGTAAATTCATCATCAATTTTAGTCTCAGTATTTTGATGAGTAGGTGTTGCCGTACCTTGCTCAAAATCGCTTTTCCTGCCCAACATGGTAAAGTTTTCGGCTACAATTTCGGTGACGTATTTTTTAACCTTTTCTTTATCTTCAAAGGATCTTGTTCTTAGTTTGCCTTCTATATAAACCAGTTTTCCTTTTTGCAGGTATTTGGAAGCAACTTCGGCCAATCCGCGCCATAACACAATATTGTGCCACTCTGTTTGCTCCACTCTCTTGCCGTCCTTGTTGTATGTTTCCGATGTAGCTAATGGAAAGCTGGCTACCGTTACGCCACCGTCTAAATGCCGCACTTCAGGGTCTTTGCCTAAGTGGCCTACTAAAATAACTTTGTTAATCCCAGACATAAATATTTTTGGTTAGTTGTTTCTTTTGCAAATGCATCAGATAAGACGGTTAGTTATTCCATTTTACCCTGATAAAAGTATTCCTGAACAAAATCATGAATTACTTTTGGCTGCGGCAAATCATCTAATTTAATTAATGAAACCCAATTAAGTTCCTTTTGTTTATTAAAGTTAAATATATAATTTTTTAATACAAAAAATTGTAAATGGATTATTTGGTGAGTTAAAATATGCTTTTTAGCGCTTATAAAACTAAATTCGGCATGATCTCCAAATACAGATTTCACCTGATCAACAAATAATGAATTGCTCCAATCATATTTTTCAGTCGTTTCTATACTTGGGAAATCATATAAATGCTGCCATATATCCCCCGCCTGCCTTTCCCTAACCAATACTTGTTCATCTTCCAAACAAATAAAGTAATTGATATACCGATGTTTTTGTTCGGCCTTACGGATTTTAACAGGCAGTGCATTTACCTGGCCGTGGTTAAAAGCATAACAATCCTGCCGGAGCGGACAAATGCCGCAATCAGGCGATTTTGGCTTGCACTGCATGGCGCCAAACTCCATGATAGCTTGATTATACAGGGCAGGGTCTTCTTTATAAAGCAAATCGTTTGCTAGTGCATAAAATTCTTTTTTACCGGCAGGGCTATTTATCGGGGTAGCCAAACCATAAAACCGGGAGAGTACCCTGAATACATTTCCATCCACTACCGCCCGGGCTTCTCCTGATGAAAACGACGAGATTGCAGCAGCAGTATATTCACCTATTCCTTTTAATTTTATAAGCTCATCATGCAGATTTGGGAAGATTCCGTCGTAATCTTTCACCACAGTCTGAGCGGTTGCGTGCATATTTCTTCCTCTCGAATAATAACCAAGGCCTTGCCAAAGCTTTAAAACCCTGGTTTCGGTAGCACTTGCGAAATCTGCAACTGTAGGAAAATTTTCAAGAAAGCGATTGAAGTACGGAAGTCCCTGCTCTACCCTGGTTTGTTGCAATATAACCTCTGACAACCAGATGGTATAGGCGTCATTGGTGTGCCTCCAAGGCAAATCTCTTTTATTGAGCCGGTACCAATGGATGAGTTCATTTTGAAATGTCATTAATGCAAATTACGGTCTATTTATCCAATTAAAAAAAAACTTGCAATAGCCTGATAAGTGTGGCGATAAAAAAATCATCTTTTATTTCCCTATCTCATTAAAAAGCAATACTTTTGCAACCCCAAAACAGCAGTAATATTAAAACATAATAATATAATAAATAATAAAATATGACTAAGGCAGATATTATTTCAGAAATATCAACAAAAACCGGAATTGAGAAGGTTGATGTACAGGAAACAGTTGAGGCATTTTTCAAGGTTATCAAAACCAGCATGATTGGCGGGGAAAATGTATATGTTAGAGGCTTCGGGAGCTTTGTTGTTAAAAAGAGAGCGCAAAAAACCGCGAGAAATATCTCAAAAAACACTGCAATAATCATCCCTGAACACTTCGTTCCGAGCTTTAAACCAGCAAAAGTATTTGTTGATAAAGTGAAAAGTAATTCAAAAAAAATTAAAGTAGAAGCCTAAGTCTTAAGATATGAGTAGCAACATCAGATCAAAACAAACCATTGTTATTGGAGCGATTGTATTGCTTGTTGCATTCTTATTTACGAGAGACATTAAGGGTTTAGTTAAACCAACGGAAGAAAATGGGAAAATGCCTTCAAGTGGCCCAATGGCCGGAGCAACTTCTCCTTCATCAACATCGGTATTAAACCTCGAAACTTCATCTACTGCTGCAAAAAATGTAATCAACAAGAATTTGGCTACAGATATTACGGCTTTAGAAAACAGTTATAAAGGCGCACATGGAGCAGAAAAGATCGAACTTGCCAAACAATTAGCCCAGAAATGGGATGATGTTGAACAGATTACACCTTCTGCCCTGTATTTAGAAGTTGTAGCCGAAGGCGAACCATCAACAAAATCATGGTTAGCCGCCGGAAATCAATTTATAAAGGCTTTTGAAAGCACACAAGACAGCTTAGCGCAGCCTGCTTTATTGCAGAAAGCCAACATGTCTTACAAAAACGCATTAGAGAAGGACTCTACAAACATTGAAGCTAAAACAGGCTTAGGTGTAACCATAGTAAACGGCCTGGGTGCGCCAATGCAAGGCATTGCAATGTTACTGGAAGTTGTGGCTAAGGAACCTAAAAATGTAAAGGCAAACATGAATTTAGGATTGTTCTCGATAAAATCAGGTCAGTTTGACAAGGCAATTCCCCGTTTTAATACGGTAATTGCTACAGCTCCAACTCCTGAAGCCTATTTTTATTTAGGAACAGCTTTAGAAAATTTAGGCAGAAATAAAGAAGCAGTTGATGCTTACCTATCAAGCAAAAAATTAGCGGCTAACCCAACCTTATCTTCTTTCATTGATAAGAAGGTGGCTGAACTAAAGAATAAAAATTAATTAACAGATTAATAAAAACATTTAAAACTTAAAACTATGCCAAGCGGTAAAAAAAGAAAGAGACATAAAATGGCTACCCACAAACGTAAAAAACGTTTAAGAAAAAACAGACATAAGAAAAAATAGTTTCTTATTTTGATTAAGCCAGTTAAACCTCATAACAAACGTTGTGAGGTTTAAACAATTTATACGATTTTTAAATAGTATATGTTTTTGGCTACGTCAATGTTTTATTTACTATCCATTTGTTAATAGGCGAAAGCCTTAAATCTGTAGCTGTTGGTAAAAGAATTAATTATCAATTCGACTCCTGCCGGAGTTACCATAGCGTTGATTGAAGACAAACAACTTGTTGAGCTTCACAAAGAACAAATCAATACTAATTATGCCGTAGGCGATATTTATTTGGGCCGCATTAAAAAAATTATGCCGGGTCTGAATGCTGCTTTCGTGGATGTTGGTTATGAAAAAGATGCGTTTTTGCATTACTTTGATCTGGGCCCTCAGGTGCAATCTTTAATTAAGCTAACGAAGATCAAGCGTAATGGCTCGGTTACAGGCACATTATTAGATAATTTAAAGCTGGAAGCTGATATTAATAAGGCAGGCAAAATTTCTGATGTGCTAAGTAAAAACATGCTCCTACCTGTACAAATTGCCAAAGAACCAATTTCTACAAAAGGTCCGCGTTTAAGTTCCGACATTTCGATTGCCGGCAGGTATGTGGTACTGGTGCCATTCTCCAATACCATATCTGTATCAAAAAAAATTAAAAGTAATACCGAACGTAATCGTTTAAAAAAGATTATTGAAAGTATTAAACCTCAAAATTTTGGGGTCATCATCAGAACCGTTTCTGAAGGCAGAGGGGTTGCCGAAATGCAAAAAGATCTTTTGGATCTGATTGCTAAATGGGAAAATTTCATAAAAAAAATGCCTTCTACCGAACCTTCAAAAAGAGTTTGGGGAGAAATGGACAGATCATCAACGTTAATCCGTGATATTCTGAATCCTGATTTTACAAATGTTTACGTCAGTACTCCCGATCTGTACGATGATATCCGTTCTTATGTTCACGATATTTCTCCGGAAATGGAAAAAATCGTTAAACTTTACAAACAGAAAGAACCGATATTTGATCATTTTGGTGTAGAAAAGCAGATCAAAAATGCTTTCGGAAAAACGGTAAACTTACCAGGTGGTGCTTACTTAGTTGTTGAGCATACCGAAGCACTCCACGTCATAGACGTAAACAGTGGAAATCGTACTGCCAGTAAAGAAAATCAGGAAGAAAATGCTTTACAGGTAAATAAAGAGGCGGCTAAAGAAATTGCCCGTCAATTGCGCTTGCGCGATATGGGCGGTATTGTGGTCATCGATTTTATCGATATGCACAAACCAACAAACCGTAAAATACTATTCGATTATTTGCGTGAGCTGATGTTATTGGATAGAGCTAAACATACCATTTTGCCTCCAAGCAAATTTGGTTTGGTACAAATTACCAGACAACGTGTTCGTCCGGAAATGAATATTGTTACGGTAGAAAAATGCCCGACCTGCGATGGGACCGGGGAAATTAAAGCGAGTATCGTTTTAATGGATGATATTGAAAACAACCTTAATTATATTTTAAGAGAGCAGAACGAAAAAGGAGTCACACTTTGTGTACACCCTTATATCGAAGCTTATATTACAAAAGGCATTTTCAACCTTCAACGCCGCTGGTTCTTTAAATACGGCCAGTGGATTAAAGTTAAAGCGCAATCATCGTATCATTTAACTGAGTTTCACTTTATCTCTGCTAAAGACGAAGAGATTAAATTGTAACTGAAAAAATTAACTGAAAGCCTGGATCAAATCCGGGCTTTTTGCTTTTTAGATGTCTGGATTTTTTGCTAGTCGGGATTTGTAATCCCGACTTCAGAAAGAATTACTTGTGTGGATTGCAAATCCATAAATCATACGGCCGGGATTATAATCTCGACCATCGGTATCCAAACTTCAATGAGAAAGGTTAAATTCGTAATCTAAATTTTAATCAATTGGCAAAATCAAAAACCGCGTATTTCTGTCAAAGCTGTGGCTACGAATCGGCAAAATGGCTAGGCAAATGTCCCTCCTGCAATCAATGGAATACTTTTGTAGAAGAAATTGTAGAAAAAAGTCCGGTATCGGTTCCGACCTGGAAAAGTGATACTACCAGTCGCAAACTGAGTAAGCCAAGTAAGGTTAATGAAATACAATCATCAACTGAGCGTAGAATATTAACCAGTGATAAAGAATTGGACCGCGTATTGGGTGGTGGCCTGGTGGAAGGATCGTTGGTATTAATCGGTGGCGAACCGGGTATTGGCAAATCGACCCTGATGCTACAACTGGCCTTAAATTTAAAAGGTAAAAAACTACTGTATATCTCCGGAGAGGAAAGCGAACAACAGATAAAAATGCGGGCGGAAAGGATTCAGGAAAATCCGTCGTCTAACTGTTACATCCTGACGGAAACGTCAACGCAAAATATCTTTAAACAGATCGAAATTTTAGAACCGGAAATTTTAGTGGTCGATTCTATCCAAACGCTCCATTCAGCCCATATCGATTCTACTCCCGGCAGTGTATCGCAGGTAAGGGAATGTACAGCGGAATTATTACGTTTTGCGAAAGAAACCGGTGTACCCGTTTTCCTTATTGGCCACATTACTAAAGATGGTGCTATTGCAGGCCCAAAAATACTCGAACATATGGTTGATACAGTTTTACAATTCGAAGGCGACAGGCACCATGTTTATCGAATTCTGAGGTCGATCAAAAACCGATTTGGTGCAGCTGCAGAATTGGGTATTTACGAAATGCAGGGAAGTGGTTTAAGGGAAGTTTCCAATCCATCGGAGATTTTACTTTCACAGCGTGATGAAGAGCTGAGCGGAATAGCTATTGCCGCTACTTTAGAGGGCGCCAGGCCGATGTTGATTGAAACGCAGGCCCTCGTAAGTTCAGCTGCTTACGGAACCCCGCAACGCTCCGCAACAGGTTTCGATACCAAAAGAATGAATATGCTCTTAGCTGTTTTAGAAAAACGCTGTGGTTTCAGGTTAAGTACACAGGATGTTTTCTTAAATATTGCCGGCGGAATCAGAGTAGAAGATCCTGCAATTGACCTGGCGGTATTGATTGCCATTATTTCTTCTCATCAGGATATCGCGGTGTCTTCCAAAAATTGTTTTGCGGCAGAAGTTGGCCTGTCAGGAGAAATTAGGGCGGTAAACAGGATTGAACAACGTATTGCCGAAGCAGACAAGCTGGGTTTCGAAACCATTTATATCTCTAAATACAATTTGAAAGGGATTTCAATCGAAAAATACAACCTAGAAATTAAGGCTGTTGCTAAAATAGAAGAGGTATTCAGTTTGGTTTTTGGATAAGGGTAATGATGTGGAATTTACTCAACAACATTCCTCATAAAGAAGATAATTTTCCACATTCTATATCTCGTTTAACAAATGACAGGCACAATCAGCAACAAAAATAATTGCCTGAATATAAGTACATTATCAAAACATTCAAACCAAACCTAAAGTTTTGGTTTTTGGTTTGCCATAGAAAAAAAGATGAAGTAAATCATTGCGTTTGATTTACATAACATTAGGGATGATTTTCCCCGCTAACGGATGTTAGCGGGGCTTTTTTGTTTCCATATTTAGCAAAATTTAGATAACTTTGATTAGACCATAATAAAATCATTTATATAATCATGAAAAAAAATATCCTGAGCTTAATTTTTTGTCTGTTTACTGCACTTTCATTTGCACAAACGGCCTATAGCGGTCAAAAATTTGGAGAAGAGGTTAAACCCGGTGATGTAAAACCGGTTGCCAAGATGGAAGCTGCCATGGGCGACAAAAAGGCTGTCGATATGAAAATCGAAGGTAAGGTGGTTGATGTATGTAAGAAGAAAGGCTGCTGGATGACATTAGAAATGCCGAATGGCGACCCTATGCGGGTAACTTTTAAAGATTACGCTTTCTTTATGCCAATGGATATCGTAGGTAAAAAAGTGGTTTTGGATGGCTTAGCCAAGAAACAGACCATTTCAGTAGAAACCTTGCGTCATTATGCAGAAGATGCTAAAAAATCTCCTGAAGAAGTAGCCAAAATTACTGACCCGAAAAAAGAACTGGCTTTTGAAGCTAAAGGGGTTGTGATTTTGGATAAGTAATTTCCAGAATCAAACATGATCGTGTTCGTCACCCTTAATTTATTTCAGGGTATTAAAGATGCTGACCACAAAGTAGCCACAAGGCAAATGAAAACAATACCTCTACTTGTAAAATAAATTCAGCATGACGAAACAGAAAAACGAGGCCAAAAAATAACCCCGGTGCAGAATCTGCAACGGGGTTTTATGTTTAACAGGATTTCAGATTACAAAACCCAGTTCCAGCCAAATTCATCAGGCGCTAAACCGTAACGGATATCATTTAGTTTTTTAGCAATGCCGTTTGAAATATGTCTCGTAGCAGGATCGGTTAGCTTATAGATCTGGCCATTATAACCCATTTCGCCTACGTGCGTTACCGTTGCTGCAGTTCCGGCGGCGAAAGCTTCAGTTAAGCTTCCGTTCTCTATCCCGTCAATTACTTCCTTAACAGAAACCCTACGCTCTTCAACTTCTACTCCGGCTTCTTTAGCCAGCTTGATAATTGTATCACGGGTTACACCATCTAAAACGGTACTGCGCACCGATGGCGTAATCAATTTACCATTCATTACAAAAAGCAAGTTGGCTGTTCCAGCTTCTTCAATAAATTCATGGGTTACCGAATCTGTCCAGATCAATTGATCATAACCTTCTTTTTTAGCTTGCTCAAAAGGGTATAAAGAACGCGCATAATTTCCGGCTGTTTTGGCAAAGCCTACACCACCTTCGTCTGCACGCGTAAATTCAGTTTCGATTTTAACTTTTAATGCACTACTGTAATACGGGCCGGTCGGTGTAGTTAATAAAACAAATTTATAGGTATCCGATGCTTTAACACCTAAAAAAGGATCCATGGCGAACATTACCGGACGGATATACAAAGCATAGTCTTCCTGGTTCGGTACCCACTTCTCGTCAACATTGATCAGCGCGGCTAAACCCTGCATAAAAATTTCTTCAGGAACAGCCGGCATCGACATCCTGGCTGCTGATTTGTTAAAACGCTCAAAGTTTTTATCCGCACGGAATACGCTGATTTTTCCATTTGGCTGACGATAAGCCTTTAACCCTTCGAAAATTGCCTGCCCGTAATGAAGTGCAGAAATTGCAGGGCTCATCGGAATAGGGCCATAAGGAAGAATTTGTAAATTTTTCCATTCGCCATCCTCGTAATCGGCAGTAAACATATGATCGGTAAAAACCTTACCGAAAGGTAATTGTGAAAAATCAGTAACCGTTAATCGTGTTTGATCTGTTTTGGTGATTTTTATATCTAATGTCTCGGTCATACTTTATTAATTTTGAATAACTGATTCTGAAATGCGTGAATGTTTGTACTATACCATTCAATCATTCTGTTATTCTCTGATTCCATCATTGATTATTTGCGCAAATTAAGAAAAAGCAGTCTTTTTTAATAGCTTTTTGCAATATTAATCTTTGTTTTTGAGTGTTTTAAGTACACTAAGCACCCAGCCTTTACCCCACTCTTCCATTTGCATATCCGTCCATAAAAACGGATAGAAGATTCGTTTCTGAAAACGCGGAGGCAGATACTTTTGCCAGTTGGTTCCGCCCGTTGCGGCAATATCAACCGGATCTTTTTCCAAATAACGTACTGCCGATTTATAATGCGATAAAGGCCATTCTACGTTAACGTACAGATCAAGTTTACGTAATTCATCAGCAAGGGCGGAAACATCAGCTCCATTAGCTTGCAATTGATGGTATAGCGCCGAAAAATTAGTTGTAACACGGTTTTTGGCCAATTGCAGAAACTGTGCGGCGTACTTATCGATAAATTGCTTTAACGTTAAAGTTTGCTTTCCGGAAGCCAGTTCAGTTGCACCAAATTTCCAATAAATATGTTCGAATTGTTCTTCTATCGTTGCATTAGTTAGTTCTACCCGTTTGGATTTGTCTACTAACCGGATAAAATCGGTAGCACAGATCTCAATCATCCGGTACTGACCCGATTGGAACCCACTGGCAGGCAACAACGACATGCGGAATTTCAAGAACTGTTCTTTCTCCATACCATCAACCATAACTTCAAATGAGTTGGTTAATGCATTGAAATAGGCATTGATCCGTTTTACCCGTGCAGTAAAAAATTCTGCGGTTAAATTTTCATGTTCTGCAATCTGTCTGCACTCGTGCAGGGCAAGCTTAAAATAAAGCTCGGTAATCTGGTGGTACATGATGAAAATCTCTTCATCAGGTATCGGTGTTTTAGGACTTTGCAGACTTAGCAAAGTATCCAGATGGATGTAATCCCAATAGGTTAAGAAATCGGCATATAGAAGACCATCAAGGTATGATGCCATATCCTGTCCCATCGCCGTGTATTTTTCCTGAAGTCGATGTAGTTTGTCTTTTATCTCGGGTGTAAAATCCATGGTTTAAAGTTAGCTGCACAAAGGTGATAAAGATTTTGCAACAAATAACTAAATTTTATACATTTGAAACAACGGCGATGGGGTACCGCCAAAACCGCCCAAACAGGCTGATGACTCCTACGATTTTTATTTAAAATTGAATTCAAATGCCTGTTAACAAACTAACAGAAGGATTTCTTCTGTCTATCAAACACTTTATTAAACTCGACTTCGGATTACTCTTAATAAGTACGGTAAAGTGGCTGTTTATCTCTGCCATATTAGGTGGAATTATTGGCTCTGCTTCTGCTCTTTTTTTGGCGACATTAAACTGGGCAACAGATTATCGCGGGCAACATCTGTGGCTAATCGCCTTTTTGCCTGTCGCTGGTTTAACTATTGGCCTTGCTTACCATTACTGGGGTGCAAAGGTTGTTAAAGGAAACAATCTTTTGATTGAGGAATTACAATCGCCGAAAAATGTGATTCCGCTGATTATGGCGCCACTCATTTTTGCGGGTACGATTATCACCCATTTATTTGGCGGATCGGCTGGAAGAGAGGGCACGGCTGTACAAATTGGGGGAGCCTTTGCCGACCAATTTACCAAACCGTTGAAACTAAAAGCCAGAGACCGCAAGGTAATCCTTATTTGTGGAATCAGTGCGGGGTTTGCCTCTGTTTTTGGAACACCCCTGGCGGGTGCCGTATTCGGACTAGAGGTTTTTGTGATTGGAAGTTTAACTTACGGTTCAATTCTTCCATCGTTCATTACGGCAATTATTGCCGATTATGCCTGTAAAACCTGGGGAGTTGGGCATACCCATTACTCCATAGCTGCTGTACCCGAAATAAACTCAGTAAACCTATTGTTATCCTTAGGTGCAGGCATATTGTTTGGCCTTGCAGCCAGAAGTTTTTCTGCATTAAACCATTCGTTTTCCGCTCTTTTTGCCAAAATTAAATACCCACCGCTGCGTCCGTTTATTGGCGGAATAATTTTAGTCGGAATTATTTACCTCATCGGTAATACACGATATATCGGCCTGGGCATTCCGGCAATTTCCGAATCGTTTATCAAACAAGAGGCTTATTATACCTTTGCGATTAAATTATTTCTAACTGCACTGACCTTAAGTGCGGGGTTTAAAGGTGGTGAAGTTACTCCACTTTTTTTTATCGGGGCTACACTGGGTAGCTTTTTAAGTTTTTTTATTCCCTTACCAATAAGCTTGCTGGCAGGCATGGGTTTCGTAGCCGTTTTTGCCGGAGCAGCGAACACGCCTTTAGCCTGTATTTTTATGGGAATAGAGTTATTTGGTGCATCATCGGGAATTTATATTGCCCTGGCCTGTGTTACGGCTTACCTATTTTCGGGCCATACCGGGATTTATAAAGCGCAGACTGTTGGAGCACCTAAACATTTGTTGTTGAAGAGACATCAGTTTTTGAGGTAGGTGAGCGTGGGACACCATATTCTGAACGCAGTGAAGAATCTTCTTTACCAGACACTGAATTGAAGAAATATTTCAAAATAAGTAGAAGAAAATTAAAGATTCTTCGCTGCACTACCATTGACGTTATTTTGCAATTGTCTATTAATGAGTGACTTGCGGAACCTATGCATTTCGGCGTAGCTAGGCCGTAGCACCGTATCTCCGTTCCGCTTAAATCCGGCCTAACAAATTTTTCGGGCTCCACTGACA
>NZ_CAJYOJ010000073.1 GCF_913776295.1 uncultured Pedobacter sp. | reverse complement strand
CCTTTTAATCCCAATTTCATGTAAGGTCGATCAAAAGTTAGCCAACAAAATAAGTTCGGTGAGGTATTCTATAGCCATAGAAAAAAAAGCTGACTAGATTAGCATTGTACCTTTTTAGTCAGCCCCTCATAAATAAATAACGATTTCCATCCAATTTATTAACGTGATTGAAGGAGTCAGCTGGTCACCTCGAACTTCACCAATAAACCTATTTTTCAAATCCTGCCATAGAAACCTGAACAACCAATTCTCCATTTCGCAAATGGAAAACAGGCATGATCGAGAAAGCTTTATGAGCCATTGGCTATAGCTATAAAAAGGATCAAAGAAATTCCAATGTAAGCGGATAGCGTTAAATAAATGTTGTTTTTTTTGCCTGTAAAACCTAAAGTAAGATTAATGATGAGATAAGCTACAGATAGCGTAAATAAACTGCGGTAGGATTGTGTTGGCCTTTTTGATAAATAAGTTTTTCAGATGGTGCATCAGGAAAAACCATACTGACTAGAGGTAAAGACCATCCAACAACAAAAATTATAAATAACGCCCAGGCAATGGGATACTTTCTAAAGGATTTGTAAAACTCTTCCATTAACATTAATACCCTAGCGCCGTTTTGGTAACCTTAATTCTAACCGGTTTAAATAATTGAAATTGAATAAAAAGATATTAAAATCATAAAGCGCGTGACTTTTGAAAACTTTTTGGTTTAAAAATTGCTCTGATCGGGAATCAGATTTATGAAAACAATTTATACTATGAAAACGATCTTAAAATTAACAGCACTTGCGCTAATACTGTCTTTTACAGCCTGTAAAAATGATAAGAAAAAAGACGAAAGTGCTAAAACTGCTTATGCCGAAGCAGATGAAAACGATGTGAATGCCATCATTGAATATAACAATGTAATGGTAGGTTTTACGGATAAAAACAATGATTACATCAAGCGTATCGAAAATAATGTGATCAAAATTGAAAAGGGATTGCAAAATCCGAATGATCACTTTGCTTTTATTGGTTTAATAGAGCCTTTTTCGACACCTACGATTAGTAGAAGCAAGCTAAAGCCTGAAACTCCGCCCAGTGCGCTAAATAAAGATGATCAGAAATTTTTTAAAGAAAATGTAACCGTAATGACGGGTTTACTCGATAAAATCAAAGAAACATACAAATCTTTAAATGAGTACATCAAGGCAGAAGATTGGAAGGATGACAAGGGAAATAAAGGAAAAGCATTGGTTGATTCTATTTATAGTATGGGTAAAAAATACTACACGCACGACGACTTGGTTTTGGCTAAACTAAACCTGATCGGAGATGATGCAGAACGGGTAATTTTGAAAACTCACCCCTTAAAAGAATACATATTTGCACTTAAGGATGATAGGAGTGCAACTGCCGCATTTACCAAGTTAATGGCCAGTACTAAAAATTATAAATCCATAGAGGCTAAAGCGAAAACTGCTTATCAGGCGCTTCAGGAACAACATCAAAAACATGTAGCTATGGCTGTGCCAGATGCAACTAAATATCCTGGTAAGGACGGCTATTTTAGAAATTTTAATGAAAGGTTAAATGAATATTTAATTGCTGCACGAAAAATGATGCGCGATGCTTCAGCTTCTGGCCAGTTAACGGATTATAATATTGAAGAATTAGTCCGCCATCAGGATAGCATGCGTTCTGCTTATAATAATTTTGTAGATTAGTATGATAAACAAAAAAGCCGATGCTAAAAACATCGGCTTCTTCATGATATCGGATTATTTACTCAAAGTATTCTTTCATTCGTTCAAAAAAGCTCTTATCATTTTTACCTGGCTGAGGCTTAAAGTTTGGCGATTCACGTAATTTTTCCAAAACATTTCGTTCATCGCTGCTTAAAGCTTTTGGTGTCCAGATGTTGATATGGATAATTTCATCACCTCTATGGTATGAATTTACTTCTGGTAAACCTTTCCCCTTTAAACGCAATAACTTTCCGCTTTGGGTACCTGGATCAATTTTTATTTTGGCTTTGCCGTCAATAGTTGGTACTTCGATACTCATCCCTAAAGCAGCATCAACAAAACTTAAATGCAAATCATAAACAACATTATTGCCTTCACGTTTTAAGGTTTCGTGTGGAATTTCTTCAATTAAAATAATTAAATCGCCCGGGATACCACCATTCGGAGCTGCATTTCCTTTTCCGCTCATGCTCAATTGCATACCCTCACTTACACCAGCAGGAATATTGATGGTAATGGTTTCTTCACCGCGTACCACACCGTCGCCATGGCATACATTACATTTAGCGGTAATTTGCTGACCGCTTCCGTTACAGGTAGGGCAGGTAGATGCGGTTTGCATCTGGCCTAAAATGGTATTGGTTACCCTGCGTACCTGGCCGCTACCACCGCAGGTACCACAGGTACTTACCGATGATCTATCTTTTGCACCAGAACCATCGCAGGTTTTACAAACAATCAGTTTATTAACCTTGATCTTCTTTTCGGCACCATGGGCAATTTCTTCCAGTGTAAGTTTAACTTTAATGCGTAGGTTCGAACCTTTGGCTACTCTACGCCCACCACGTTGCTGGCCACCGCCGCCACCGCCAAAAAAGCTCTCGAACGGATTGTGTCCACCAAAAATATCCCCAAAATTACTGAAGATATCGTCCATGTTCATGCTGCCACCACCATAACCTCCCGAAGCACTACTTCCTACACCGGCGTGGCCAAACTGATCATAACGCTGTTTCTTTTCAGGGCTGCTTAAAACTTCGTATGCTTCTGCAGCTTCTTTAAATTTATCCTCAGCGGCTTTATCTCCCGGGTTTTTATCCGGGTGATATTTGATCGCCATCTTACGGTAAGCTTTCTTGATCTCGTCAGCACCTGCGCTTTTGGTTACGCCCAACACGTCGTAATAATCTCTTTTACTCATCTTTTTTTATAAAATGACTGAATGATTGAGTGATGGGATGAAAGAATCTCAATTCAATCATTCAAAACTCAATCATTCAATAATTATTTTTTACGCTCCAACTACTACTTTAGCGAAGCGGATTACATTATCATTTAAGGTATAACCTTTTTCAACCTCGTCTATAACTTTGCCCTTTAAATCCTCTGTAGGGGCCGGGATATTGGTGATAGCTTCATGGAAATCGGTGTTAAAAGGCTGATTGATGCTTTCTACATCTTTTAAACCTTTTTGTGCCAAAGTATTTTTTAATTTATTGCTGACCAGTGCAATACCTTCTTTAACAGGGGCTACTTCAGTAGCACTTTCCATGGCTTTTAACGCACGGTCAAAATCATCTAAAACAGGTAAAAGCGAAACAATCACATCTTTACCCGCAGTTTGTAACAACTCTACACGCTCTTTTTGCGTACGGCGTTTGTAATTGTCGAATTCTGCATATAAACGCAGGTATTTATCATTAAGCTGTTGAACCTCCGCCTGCAATTTCTCTTCGGCAGATAATTCTGGTGTTTGCTCAGTCTCATTTGCAGTAGCATCAGTATTTTCTACATTTTCCGTAGTATTTTCTGACGTGTTTTCAGGGTTCATTATATTTTCTTCTTTATCGTTATTTTTCTTCTTATTAAACATAATATAAGGCTGAATTTTTTTCTGTTAATCTCAACTATTTTGCCATAAACGTAAATCAGCCAAGCTGTCAGATTTATATGCGATTATCTGAACAGATTGGCTGATTAGCTGACGGATGTCAGAAATTTTATGCTATTTGTACACCTTCGTGAACGATGCCGTTTTCACATTTGATAATACGCGATGGGAAAGTACGGATGATATGGTAATCATGTGTGGCCATTAAAACTGCCGTTCCTGTCTGACTGATCTGCTTCAGCAGGGTGACAATTTCTTCAGAAGTTTCGGGATCTAAGTTACCTGTCGGCTCATCAGCCAGGATAATTTCAGGATCATTAAGTAAAGCCCTTGCAATTACGATACGCTGTTGCTCGCCACCCGAAATTTCGTGCGGCATTTTTTTGATTTTAGAACGCAGGCCCACTTTATCCAAAACATCTTTAATACGCTCGTTGATCAGCTTTTCGTCTTTCCAACCCGTAGCTTTAAGTACAAATTCAAGGTTTTTTTCAATAGTTCTATCGGTAAGCAGTTGAAAATCCTGGAAAACAACGCCTAATTTACGGCGTAAGAACGGTACCTGGCTTTCTTTCAGGTTTCTAAGGTCGAAGCCGGCAATATTACCCTCACCATTGCCAATATGAAGGTCGCCATATAATATTTTAAGCAAGCTGCTCTTTCCAGACCCCGTTTGCCCGATCAGGAATATAAATTCGTCTTTTTCGATGTGTAAATTTACATTGGAGAGGACTAAATGTTTCTGTTGAAAAACATCAACATTGCTTAAATGAATTACTGAGTTGCCTGCCATATTATATTTCTAATTTTGAAATCTGCCCGAAAGGCAAATCTTTTACCATTTCCATAATGTATTCCTGCTTGTCGCCAAGCCCCAGTTTTTCCAGTGATTTATCAGGCCTGTCTACCCTAAAATAAGCTAAAAGTGTAAACTTGTCATCTCTTAACTGTACGTAATCCGGAATTTTGGCTATGCCTTTAACTTTTACGATATACATTGTGTCCAAAAATAGCTATTTAAGCTGAAAGACCAAAGTAGAAAGGGGAAAGACTAACGTTCAGAAATTCAATTTAGGCTATTTAAGAACTCGATTGTATTTACCTGATCGGCATAATCCCAGAGTTTTGGGTGCTGGCTTTGGCCAAAATCAAATCCGGCTATATTTATTGGCGATTGAGTGACTACACATTGGATATCAGCAGCTTTAGCTTTCAGTTTATCTTCTATATCCTGCAGGTTTTCATATTCTTCGTAATAAAGCACGGCCAACGGTGAAGCCAAACTTTCATCTTCTTTTAACAGTAAAAAGCCGTTGTCAAAATGTTTGGCAGCATTTACCAGGTAAATAGATTTATTATAATCGTAGTTATTCTGATATTTGAAATGGTTAATAATGGACTGAAAACTTTCAATTCCCTCATAAAATTTAGCAATGTCATATCCTTTCGGAAAATAGATTTTAGAGACATTCCTGCAACCCAGGCCAAAATAATCAAAAATATCAGCGCCCAGCCTTTGGATATCTTCTTTACTTTCCGTACCATTTAAAACGGCAATACTGTTTCTGTTTTTGCGGATAATGTTGGGTACTTTACCAAAATAATAATCGAAATATCTGGATGAATTGTTACTTCCGGTAGCAATTACCGCATCAAAGTCTTTTAAACGCTCTACATATTCAATCCGATCTGTAAAAGCAGCTTCTATATTAACCAGTTCGGCAAGAACAATTTTAATCAGCCTGTCATCTGAGGAAGAAAGTTTGATCAGGGCCTTGTTCCCGGTCGCTAAAACGCATAAAATGTCATGTAAGCCTACTAAGGGGATGTTTCCTGCCAGTATGAGGCCTACCTTTTTGGGGGATGTACTAAACTGTACGGATTGAAACCAAAGGGCCAGATCTGATTCATTTAACATCTCAGCAAATGATAAGATCGATTTTTTGATATTTTCCTGAGTAAACCATGCATTGGCACTTTCGGCAGCATAAAGTGCATCTCCCAGTATGTCAGTAGGGTTTGTAAGCTTTCTGCCGAGTTTGCTGAACGCAATTATTGCTTTTTCTTGAGTTAATGCTGACATATTTAGAATTATTATTAACGGATTATATCTTATATTTGCAGCGCAAAGGTAAACTAAGCAAAAGAATTAGACGAAAACATGGCAATTAAAATAACAGATGAGTGTATAAATTGTGGGGCATGTGAACCAGAATGTCCGAATAACGCAATTTATGATGCGGGAACTGCATGGCGTTTCTCTGATGGTACTAATTTGGAGGGTATCATTGATTTTGGTAATCAACAGATAGAAGCTGATGCCGCTCAGGAGGCAGTTTCAGATGAGGTATATTATATCGTTTCCGATAAGTGTACGGAATGTAAAGGTTTTCATGACGAGCCTCAGTGTGCGGCAGTTTGCCCGGTTGATTGTTGTGTGGATGATGAGGATATCCGCGAAACAGAAGAAGAATTATTGGCTAAGAAAGCCTGGTTGCACCAGGAAGGATAGTCTTTATTAGATATTTACAAAAAAAGTCTCGCGTAATGTGAGACTTTTTTTCGTTTACCGAGTTTTGGTTTGATGTTACATACAGAACTCTTCTGGTTTGCTCGTCATCCCGACTGTAGTATAGCGAAATGGAGAGATCTTTGAATCGAATTATTGAAATTTACTTTAAAAGATTTCTCCCCGCCTGTACGGTCAGGCCTGTCCGCACAGGCGGCACTGCGTTCGAAATGACGCTACTTCGAATATTCTAACTTTTTTATCCCTCCGTAATTTATATTGATTTTACAAACTAAATTTTCTCTTAATGAAGAAAATTTTTTCGGGTTAAGCTCACTAGTCTACCTCACTCTTATTAGGAATAATCAAAACCGGGCAGGCAGATTTACGGGCTACATGTTCCGCTACACTTCCCATTAAAAAGTGGTATAAACCTGTTCTGCCGTAAGTTCCTATAACGATTAGGTCTGACTTCCACTCGTCTGATTGCTGAATAATGCCATGTGCTGCGGTATCTATAACGCTCAGGTAGGTGGTCGGTATTCCTTTTCCGTATTTAGTCTCCATTTCTTTTAATAAAACGTGGCTGTTTTCTTCGCTGTTATCATAGGTTTCTAAGAAAACCGGTGCCAGTGTTAAGTCTGGATTTACATTAGCCGGTATAGGTTCGATAATGTTAACCAGCGCTACTTCTGCCCCGAAATTTTCAGCCATATCATAACCGGCTTTCGCCGCTTTTTCCGAGCAGGTACTATTATCAACGGCAATTAATATCTTTTTAAAATTCATGGCGGGCATATTAAAAATGAACATCATAAAAATAACAAATTTGTATGCAAAATGTTAGGCAATGAATGTATTTTATTAGTTTTACAATAGTTTCTTGAGCAGAATATATGAAAAGTCAATACGGTATTTGTAGAGTCGCGGTGGCTCCGTTAAGAGCAGAGGCATCAGATAAAGCAGAAATTGTTTCACAATTATTATTTGGTGATCATGTTGAAATCATTCAGAAAGAAGAACGTTGGTGGCTGATCCAGAACGGTTATGATGGTTATCAAGGCTGGATGGATTTCAGGCAGCTGGCACCTATTGATCAGGATCAGTTTGCCCAAATGCACGACTGCCATTTGCTCGCGCCTTTAAGTTTCAATAACGCGTTAACGGCCAATGATGGCAGTTTATATCATTTAAGTCCGGCAAGTAATCTTCCTTTCTTAGAAGATGGATATTGTTATGCTGGCGAAGAAAGATTTAAACTGAATTTCGAAGCATACGATAATCGTGCTGTGAATTTTACAGATAAACTAACGGAAACCGCTACATTTTTTCAGAACATTCCATACTTATGGGGCGGACGGCATTTATTTGGCTTAGATTGCTCGGGTTTTACACAAACCGTATTTAAAATGTTGGGCATTAAATTAAACCGCGATGCTGCCCAGCAGGCCGAACAAGGTGAATTGGTTGGCTTTCTGGCCGAGTGTCAGCCAGGTGATGTTGCTTTTTTTGATAATGAAGAAGGCAAAATAACTCATGTTGGCATTATGCTAAGCCCGAATGAAATCATTCATTCTTCCGCAAAGGTTAAAATTGATCCAATTGATGATCAGGGGATTTTTAACAAAGAACTGGGGAAATATTCGCACAAATTGAGAATTATTAAACGTTTTGTGGGATAACTTTCGTCAATTATATCTTATTCAAAAATGATGGTGTTTTGCTCTAATTACGCTGAAATCGTTATGCTGAATTTGTTTTAGCATCTTTAATGAGATACCCTGAAATAAATTCATGGTGACGACGGTTTCTAACAAACTAAGTTATTCCATCTCCCAAACCATTACCTGTCTGTCATCACCTGTAGAGATTAGGTATCTGCCATCATTACTCCAAATGATTTTATTGATGGAATGGGTGTGACCGATGCCAGCCTTCTCCAAACTTAATATTTTGTAGAGTTTAAAATTTTCTGCATCCCAAAGTTTAATGCTTTTATCCTGGCTGCTGGTGGCAAAGTAGGGCCGGGTGGGGTGGAAGGCAATATCATAAATGGTAAACATGTGGGCGGGTACAGTTTGTATCAACTCATAATCTGGCAGCCTCCAGATCTTAAGCTGTGCGTCGCGGCTACCTGAAATTAAATACCTGCTTTCAGGGTGGTAAGCTAACGCAGTAACCGGAAGTTTATGCCCTTCAAGGATTTGCTTCAGGCTATAGTCAAGCAGACTATAAATTTTAACCAGGTGATCTTTACAGCCAAATGCAATTTCCATTTCATCCGGAGCGATAGCAATGGTGCGAACGGTATCATAAGCTGCCTGAAAGCGGTAAATTTCCTTAAAATCATTTAACGACCAAACCGCTACGGTTCCATCTTCGCCAGTGGTGATCAGCTCATTTTTACTTTTTACCGTTTGTATATCGAAAATAGGTTTGATATGTGCATTTATCCTTACAATTACCTTTTGTTCTTTCAGGTCGTAAACACTAAAAGCACCACTTCTTTCGCCCACAAATACCTGATGATTGAAAAAATGCAGGCAATAAACTGAACTTTGTACAGGCATTTTAACCTTCACAAAAGCCATTTCAGCTAAAGACCATTCAACAATGCCTTTATCGTTACCCGCACTAAAAAATAATTCATCCTGATCAGAATGGGCAAGGGCATAAACAGGGTTTTGGTGGCCAGGAAGTGTTTTGATGTGCTTGAGCATTTTCTTGAGGTTTAGGGCTTAAGGTTTAGGGTATAGGGTTTAAGCATCTGGTAACTTAAAGCTATTTACCTTTTTTTTAAACCTTATTTATGCCTTTAAATAAGTATCATTTAATTCGCAAAAATCTTTGGAAAATTTATGCCTTCACCAAATTCATTAACTTTCATTTCATTTAATCGGTTAAAAATTCTCGCTGAATCAGCAACAGAGATGGGTAGCGCTGTACTGAATACTTCTGTTGGTAATTTTTCGTCAGTATAATCTTGGAAAATAAAGCTTACACCCTCGCTTCCTTTATTCTGTAATTCATTAATAGAATAATATTTAGCTGTTTTAAGTTTAGTTGTCCAAAATCCATAACTGTGCTGATAGGATATATGAGTTGTACTGATGATATAAAATTCTTCTCCAAAAGTATTCCAAATTAAATATTTGCCAAGTGTAAAAAAATACGCAATCGGTAGGAGGAATGGAAAAATGTTTGGCTTTCCTTCTTGCAGGCTAAAAGCAAACCAGAATAATCCAGTGATAGCAGTGGTATTGAAAAGGAATAAAAATATTTTAAAATAATAGTTTGTAGGTGTTTTACTCTTTACAAATATATTTAATTCATCAAAATTAATACTCGTTTTCAATTTAATTTACAATTTAATCTAATGAACAATTATTATTGAAAAACTTCAAATAGAAAGTCACCAATTTGAGTTCTCAATAAATATAATATAGAAATTATTGATATGGTTAATAGATAAGATTTTGCCCGTCGAAAGTTTAATTTCTTCAAATTTATCAATGTAAGAAACGCGCATAGTAGAGTAGTTAAAATTAACGCTATCCATTCTCCAATAAACATATTAAAAGGTAAATTCGAGATTCTATCAGATTCTGCGCTTTCTCCTAGAGCCATCCAAAATAAAATTGGAATAACTAATTTGTAAAGTAAAGAACATATTAAAAATGCAGAGATGAAAATAGCCGAAAAATGCCAGCCTAAAATTCTCGACTTTATTACCTCGGTAATTTTATCCTGTATTTTCAAAGCTTTTTAGTTCTGGTTCAGAATCGATCCTCAATAGTTAAAACCTTACACCTTCAACCTTCCTGCCTTCCACCTTATCGATGTCTTTTCTCTAAATTCTTTGCAATATCCTGAATAGACAGGCCTTTTTCTTTTAACAGAAACAATAAGTGGAAAACCAGATCTGATGCTTCGCCTATAAATTCTTCCTCCGTTTCAGCTAGCGCGGCAATAACGGTTTCTACACCTTCTTCACCAACTTTTTGCGCAATCTTATTAAGCCCCTTGTTCCGCATTTTGTTGATATAAGAGCCTTCAACCGGGTTTTCATAACGATCATTAATGATGTTTTCGAGTTCAAAAATGAAATTCTGGTTAAAATCGGTTTTAAAACAACTGCGGCTTCCGGTATGGCAGGTTGGACCAACAGGATCGGTCTTGATCAGGATGGTATCGTTATCGCAATCTACAAAAAGTTCCTTTACATAAAGGAAGCTGTTGCTGGTTTCACCTTTTGTCCAAAGGCGGTTTTTAGAGCGTGAAAAAAAGGTTACTTTACCTTCAGTCTGGGTTTTTTCCAAAGCGTCGGCATTCATATAACCCAGCATTAAAACTTCTAAGGTTTTATAATCCTGGATAATTACGGGTAGTAAGCCTGCAGTTTTATCCCAATCAAGGGAATTAATATCGATTGTCATTTTATTTTTTTATTTCGGAAGAGCATACTCCAGACTGTGGACTGCCGACTTCGGACTAACTTATATTCTTACCGGAATATTGTTCCTTTTCAATTCCTGTTTTAAATCCGGAATCAGGATTTCGCCATAATGAAATACGGAAGCGGCCAGCGCGGCATCAACATTGGCTTTTTGGAATACCTCGGTAAAATGTTCCATATTTCCTGCCCCACCAGATGCAATGATTGGGATATTGATCATTTGGTTAATTTTACCTAATAAACCGCAATCAAATCCCGCTTTAGTACCATCATGGTCCATAGAAGTTAGCAAAATCTCGCCGGCGCCTAAATCTTCGGCCTGTTTAATCCAGTTTTCGGTTTCCAGCTCAGTAATTAGTCTTCCACCATTTAAATGGACCATATTTTTGCCCATTACGTGTTTGGTATCCACCGCTAAAACCACAAATTGCACACCGAAAGCCTTTGCGAGTTTTTCAATCAGTTTAGGATTGCGCACGGCTGCAGAATTAATGCTGATTTTATCGGCCCCAGCATTTAAAAGTGCCTCGGCATCGGCAATTTCGGTTATGCCTCCGCCTATGGTAAATGGAATGTTTAACTGTCGCGCAACCGATTTTACCATCTCAATCATGGTCTTTCGACGCTCATGCGTGGCCGTAATATCCAGAAATACCAATTCGTCTGCACCTTGTTGCGCGTATTGGGCGGCCAGTTCAACCGGATCGCCGGCATCGCGTAAATCAACAAAGTTTACACCTTTTACCGTACGGCCGTCTTTAACGTCGAGACAGGAGATTATTCGTTTACTAAGCCCCCCGCCCCCCGATGGGGGAGTTGCCAATTGCTTTGCCGATACGGCATCTTTTATCTTTTCCAAAACTGAGTTTAAATTATTATATACTTCAGCATTCTTAAATCTAATTACTTTAATTCCAAATCCTTCAAGGCACTTTTGTCGTTCAATGTCCTTATTCATAATCTCTGGTAGATCATGTATACTTCCATCTAATTCAATAATTAATTTTGCCTCATGACAATAAAAGTCAGCGATAAAACACGAAATTGGGTGTTGTCTTCTAAATTTGACTCCTAATTGTTTATTGCTAATTACTTGCCATAATAAACTTTCTGCTTCAGTTACGGTATTTCTTAATTTTTTAGCATTTCCAAAAATTATGGGTGATGCGCCATAAAACATATTAGGCTCATTGACTTCAAAGAAGTCTGATTCGTCCTCATTTTTTTTATAGGTCATACTCTGTTATGCTAATTAACTCCCCTTCAGGGGGATGGGGGGCTATATGCTAGATAGCGCCTTCAAATTCCACTCTTTAATCTCTTCAATAGTGATCCGGTCTTCGTAAATAGCTTTTCCAACGACCACACTTCTGATCGGGTATTTAGCCAGTTCATAAATATCATCCATTGAACTTACACCACCCGAAGCGATTAATTTGATCATTGGTGAGTGTTCCAATAATTTTTGGTATAATTCAATCGCTGCACCTCCCAATTTTCCATCTTTACTGATATCGGTACATAAGAAACGGAAAAATCCCAGCGAAAGACATTTATCCACATAGTCCATGAGCTTGATTGGCGAGCTTTCCATCCAGCCTGAATATTTGATTACTTCATCTAAAACGTCAATCGCAATAACAATTCGATTAGCATAATCATCTTTTTTTGCAAAAGCCTCGCTCAGTTGTCGCAAGAAATCAGGATTGGTAATGGCTTGTGTGCCCACAATTACCCTATGGATACCTGCATCAAGCAAGTTGGTCACCTGCTCAATTGTTCTGATGCCTCCTCCATATTGCACTTTCATATCGGTTTTTTTAATGATCTCAAAAAGTGTTTTTTGATTGCTAAAATCACCTTTGGCTCCATTCAAGTCGATAATATGGATAAAATCTGTCCCGTTCGAGCGGTATTTCTCTATCATTTCAGGAATGGAAACATCGTATTCCGTTTTCTGGTTGTAATCGCCTTCACGAAGACGGACAACTTTTCCATCCAAAATATCAATTGCAGGTATTATGTACATTTTATAAGCTTAAGTTTGAAAAATTTTTTAATACTAGTTCTCCGGCTTTTCCCGATTTTTCGGGATGAAACTGAACGCCGTAAAAATTATCTTTTTGTACCGCTGCTGAAAACTTCAAACCATAATCAGCAGATGCGATATCAAAAGTAGGGTTATATTCAATAAAGTACGAATGCACGAAGTAAAATTGTGTATTATCTTCAATGCCTTTAAATAATAAACTGTTTTTTGGCCTCACGGCATTCCAGCCCATATGGGGGATTTTGATGTTCAGCGACTTATCGAATTTTTTGGTTTTCACCGGAACGATATTTAGAAGCGCTGCATCACCCTCTTCAGAATGTTCAGTGATGAGCTGCATGCCTACACAGATACCAAGCACGGGTTTGATCAGTTTTTTAATGGCTTCGACCAGACCTGTCCCCTTTAGTTTTTCCATTGCAGCACCTGCATGGCCAACACCAGGGATGATGATGTGGCTGTATTTTTCAAGGTCATTTTCTGTATTGACCATGCCGTAGGTCACACTTAAGCGGTCTAATGCTGCGGTAAGTGAGAAAATATTGCCTGCTCCGTAGTTTATAATTCCAACCATATTAGTATCAAGTATTTAGTATCGAGTATCAAGACAAGACACTTTTTATAAAATTTGAAAATGAAAGTCAGTTTTTCATAGGGCCTGTAGTCCCGCTATCGCTTATAGTCCTCGCTACGCTGCGGGCTATTCAGCTCTATCGCGTTTATTTAACAACGGATGGACGTTAAACCCTCCGCCTTAAACCTTTCAGCCTTCCACCTTTCTTATAACATTCCTTTGGTGCTCGGCAATACCATTTTTTCTGCATCACGTTTAACCGCCATTTTAATGGCTTTTGCAAAAGCTTTAAAAATAGCTTCAATTTTATGATGCTCATTATCGCCTTCTGCTTTTACATTTAAATTGCATTTTGCGGCATCACTAAATGATTTAAAGAAATGATAAAACATCTCCGTTGGCATATCACCTACTTTTTCACGTTTAAATTCAGCATCCCAAACGATCCAGTTCCTTCCTCCAAAATCAATTGCTACCTGTGCCAAACAATCGTCCATTGGTAAGCAAAAACCATACCTTTCGATGCCTAATTTATTACCCAATCCTTTAGCAAAGGCTTCGCCGAGTGCAATACCGGTATCTTCTATAGTGTGGTGTTCATCAATATGTAAATCACCTTTTGCCATTACCTCCAGGTCAACACTACCGTGTCTGGCAATCTGATCAAGCATATGATCAAAAAAGTTTAAACCGGTTTCAATTTTAGCCTTTCCTGTTCCGTCCAGGTCGAGGTTAATGGTGATGTCGGTTTCATTGGTCTTACGTTCATGATGGATTTTCCGGCTTCCTGCTTTAAGCAAGTTATAGATATCTTCCCATTTCTTGGTTTCCAGAATAATTACATCCAATAGTGTTTCATGTTTATCTAACGCTTCTGTAGAGCCTAAGGCATCGTTCTGGCGAAGAAAGATTGCTTTTGCTCCTAAATTTTTGGCCAGAATAACGTCGTTCAGCCGATCGCCGATGACGAAAGAGTTTTTGAGGTCATAATCTTCGCTAAAATATTTCGTCAATAAAGCTGTGCCAGGTTTTCGGGTAGGCGCATTGTCTTTTGCAAAAGTTCTGTCAATTACAATCTCGCTGAAATGAACACCTTCGCCGGCAAAAGTGTCCAGCATGAAATTATGGATCGGCCAAAAATTTTCTTCAGGATTTGAAAGTGTACCCAATCCATCCTGGTTGGTCACCATCACCAGTTCGTAATCCAGTTCGGCTGCAATTTTCGATAAATAATATAACGAACGCGGATAAAATTTAAGCTTCGCAAAACTATCTACCTGTTCGTCATCTGGCTCAATATTTAAAGTGCCATCCCGGTCTATAAATAATATTTTTTTCATCTTAAAATTTTTCAAGAACATTTAACAGCTTGTCGTTTTCTTCTTTTGTGCCTACCGTAATTCTTAAACATCCTTCACATAAGGTAACTTTAGAACGATCGCGTACGATGATGCCTTGCTCCACTAACGTATCATAAATTTTAAGCGCATCTGTAACTTCTGCGAGGATAAAATTTGCATCAGATGGATACACTTTTTTTACAATTTTTATTGTATTTAATGCATTACTTAAACGCTCTCTTTCTGCAACAGATTCTTTAATCCAATCGTTCACCTGAACGATATTTTTTAGCGCTTCAAATGCTAAATCCTGAGTGGCCTGATTGATGTTATAAGGTGGCTTAATTTTGTTCAAAACATCGATCACTTTTGTCGAAGAAAAAGCCATGCCTAAACGTAAAGCGGCAAGCCCCCAGGCCTTCGAAAAAGTTTGCAAAACCACGAGGTTTGCGTACTCGGTTAGCTCCTGGATAAAGGTCTTCTGACGGGCGTAATTAATATACGCTTCATCCACTACAACGATACCATTAAAGTTGGCTAAAATGGTTTCAATATCTTCCCGGTTTATCGAATTTCCGGTCGGATTATTTGGTGAACAAATGAAAATTAATTTGGTGTTTTTATCAATCGTTTCTGCGATTTTTTCCATGTCCAACTGGAAGTTTGGAAGCAGGCTGACTTTGCGTATTTCTACATCGTTTATATTGGCCGAAACTTCGTACATTCCGTAAGTTGGAGGCAGCACAATTACATTGTCTTTTCCAGGATTACAGAAAGCGCGGAACAACAAATCTATTGCTTCATCACTGCCATTTCCTAAAAAAGTATTCTCTATTGGCACACCTTTTATTTTGCTTATGGCATCTTTCAGGTCCAGCTGTAAAGGATCCGGATAGCGGTTATAATTAGCAGGCAGCGGTGAACCATAACTGTTCTCATTGGCATCTAAAAATACTGACGCCTGACCTTTAAATTCGTCCCTTGCGGTAGAGTAGGGGCGAAGGTTTTTTATATTTTCTCTTACTAAATCGTTAATGTCCATTTTTTGAGGTAAAAGGTAAAAGGTAAAAGGTAAAAGGGATTGGCATTGGCCTAAAGCTTATACGTTATACTTTCTACAGGATTTATTGAAATGACTTAATCTTATTTTCGGTTTTGCTTTATACTTATTTATCTTCCGACTCCTGACTTCGGTCTTTTGACTCAAGGCTTAATCTAACACTCACCGCATTTTTATGCGCCTCTAAGCCTTCTGCTGCTGCCAGTATCTCAACTGTAGCGCCAATATTGTTCAAGCCTTGTGAAGATAAATGCTGAAAAGTGATTTTCTTCAAAAAAGCATCTGTTGATACGCCTGAATAAGCCTTTGCAAAGCCACTGGTTGGTAAAGTATGGTTGGTTCCCGAGGCATAATCGCCAACACTCTCGGGAGTGAAATTGCCAAGAAAGACTGATCCCGCATTGGTGATTGAAGGTATGATGTCTGCAAAGTTTTCAGTGGCCAATATCAGATGTTCTGGTGCATATTCATTTGAAAACTGCATTGCTTCATCAAGATTCTTCGTTAAAACAGCATATGAATTGGCAATCGCTTTGGCAGCGATGTCTTTTCTAGGCAAAATAGCCAGCTGATTTTCAACTTCTTTTAAGGTTTCAGCGATGATATAGTTAGAGGTAGATAATAAAATAGCCTGACTATCAATACCATGCTCTGCCTGCGCAAGAAGATCAGCTGCAACGAATGACGGATTGGCAGTCTCATCAGCAATGACCAATACTTCCGATGGTCCGGCAGGCATATCGATAGCCACCTTATTTTGAACCATGGTTTTAGCTGTGGTTACATAGCGGTTGCCAGGTCCGAAGATCTTATATACCTGTGGTACACTTTCTGTTCCAAAAGCCATAGCAGCTACTGCCTGTGCGCCTCCGATCAGGAATACTTTTTCGATACCTAATAACACTGCGCAATAAGCCAGGTAACAATTGGTTTTGCCCTGTCCGTCCGGCAGGCGGGCATCACTTTGTGGCGGAGAGCATACGACAATTTCTTTACAACCCGCAATAAGTGCTGGTGTGGCCAGCATTAAAAATGTACTTGGCAACACTGCTGTTCCCCCCGGAATATAAAGTCCAACCTTTTCAATTGCCCTCGCTTCCCGCCAGCAAACTACACCTGGCATCGTCTCTACTTTATCTTCTTTTTTCAACTGCGAAAGGTGAAAATTTCTGATGTTTTCGTACGCAGTATCAATCGCTTTTTTTGCTTCAGCTGGGATAGTGGCTGCAATTGCTTTAAGCTCTTCGCCATCTAAAAAAAGTTTTTCCAGTTCAACTTGATCAAAGGCTTTGGCGAAATTAAAAAGGGCTTTATCACCTTCTGCTTTTACTGATTTTACAATGTCGGCAACACGACTTTCAATCAATTTATCATCTTCAATCTGTCTGGAACACAGTTCTTCAATTTTCGATTTAGATAAATCTTTATAATTGTAGATTTTCAATGGTTTATATTTTAAAATTAACTAATAGTTAATAGGTATTTTTGAAGTTTTATCGTATTATTTTCTCAATTGGCATTACCAAAATACCTTCGGCACCCGCAGCTTTCAGGCTGTTGATTTTGTCCCAGAAATCTTCCTCGGCAATTACGGAATGAACGGCTACCCAGTTCGGTTCGAAGAGTGGAACCACGGTAGGACTTTTTACGCCTGGCAATAAATCAACTACTTTTTGGAGGTTGTCTTTCGATACGTTCAGCACCACATATTTGTTTGATTTTGCACTCAGTACAGAGCGGATACGTTGCAATAATTCTGCAACCTCCGGATTGTTGGCTATAGCCTTATTTCCGATTAAAACGGCTTCAGATTGCATGACGTCAGCAAATGGTTTCAGGCCATTACTTTTTAATGTTCCGCCTGTCGAAACGATGTCAAAAATGGCATCGCTTAATCCTAAACCCGGACCAATTTCTACCGATCCTGAAATGGTTCTGATGTCAGATGTTATACCTTTTTCCTGTAAAAATTTTTCGAGGATTACCGGATAAGAAGTAGCGATCGCTTTACCGTTTAACTCTTCCAGTTTTTGGATGTTACTGGTAGCCTGAACGGCAATTTTTAAGGTGCATTTCCCAAAGCCTAATTTTTGCAGATAATCTACTTCAGCTTTGGTTTCTACAATCACATTTTCGCCAACTATACCCAGGTCGGCAATGCCATCCTGTACATATTCAGGAATATCATCATCGCGCAGGAAAAGGATTTCTAAAGGAAAATTGGTAACAGTGGAGATGAGTGAACTTTTGTAGTTTTCGAAAGATAAACCACAGTTTTTAAGTATTTCTACAGATTTTTCGTTTAACCTACCCGATTTTTGGATAGCAATTTTAAGTGTTTTCAAAGTATTGAATATAGAGTGAACAGGAAATTATTTTACGGAAAAAAGTTTTGAAGTACAAAACAAACATATCATATCGCCTATCGGCGATGGTGTAAATGTAAGTGATGGTTCAAAGTTAAATTCATAAATTATTTCTGCCAGTATCAATACGTTAGCTGATAAGCGCTGGCAAATATAGTGTTTGATTTGGTAAAACAAAAAATAATGGCACTTAATTTGCCATTATGCTGTTTTTATTATCATTAAAGTTTATTTTATATTAAAATTCTACGCTTTTGAAAAAGTTTCACTTTCTTATTCTGCCCTTAATTTTAGTTATATCTGCATGTGGGTGGTTTAAAAGCCCACCGGAGATTGGTAAAGTACTCGCTGAACATTTCAAAAATAAGATTTATAAAGATTTTGATACTGTAGCTTACGATAGCGTTTTTGTGAAAACAATGGACAGTCTTTCGGGTAAATTCGTAAATCCTAAATCCATAAAAGCTTTCTACGCGATTAATAATACGCAACCTAGATTGGTTACGCAATTCTACATCAATGGCCAGTTAGATACCTTAGTGAGTTATTTAGATCAAAGCAGGGTACATGGATTTAACCCAAAAATCTTTAAGGTAGATGAAATTAAAGGTTTGCTGGCCGAGTTAACAGCCAATAAGTTTAAAAAAGTGCAGGAAAGTTATCCTGTAATTGCGAGATTGGAACTATTATCTGTAAATGCTTACCTCAATTATAATAACTATCTTAAATATGGTTTAGTAAATCCCCGGACGATTTTTTCACGTTACTACATCAAAGTTAAGCGTCCTGATAGTTTTGGAATGATTAATCTTTTATCGGGTAAAAGCTTAGTTGATACCCTAAGAACTGTTCAGCCGAAATCAGCTCAGTACCGGGCTTTGCAAGCTGCTTATTTAAATGCAAATTCAGAAACTGAAAAGCGGATTTTATCATTGAATATGGAGCGTTTTCGTTGGAGAATGCCGGAGACGGGAGGCAATTATGTGCAGGTAAATATTCCTGATTTTAGGTTGACCTGGTTTGATCAAAAGGATACCCTGATTACCATGAAAGTATGCGTAGGCGGGAGGCGTGAAAAAGACTACGAAGAGAAGCTAAAAGCCTTTGCAAAATCGGGTAATCTAGATGATAAACCGAAGAACCATGAGACCCCATTATTATTCAGTAAAATCAGTTCCATTCAGGCCAATCCGGTATGGAATATTCCAGTAAGTATTGCGCAAAGTGAGATCTATTGGATGGCCAGAAAAGACCCCTATTATTTGTCGAACAGTAACATTAAAGTATACTATAAAGACAAGCTGATTGGAGAGCCTGATACGATCAACTGGAGAAGGTATTCCCGTGATAAATTACCGTTCAGATTTAAGCAGGGATCTGGAGGAGGAAATGCCTTAGGAAAATTTAAATTTATCTTTGATAACAGCTCAAGTATTTACCTCCACGATACCAATAACAAGAACGGATTTAACCTGACGAACCGGGCCATCAGTCATGGTTGTGTACGCGTCGAAAAACCACTTGAATTTGCTGAACTTTTGGTGAAAGATTCTTATACTTATGACAAACTTAGGGCAGAGGTTGACTTACCTCCAATAGATAGTACCCATATAAAATGGTATAAAAAACGCCTGGCCCAAAAGGCAGATACAACCAAGGCCTTTCAATTAAAGCCCGCCTGGTTCGGGCCAAAGAAACCTGTGCCTTTACTGATTACCTACATTACGGCCTGGCCTCAACATAATCAGATCGAATACCGTCCTGATATTTATGGTATGGATGATAAACTCTGGGCTGCTATGAAGAAATTTAGGTAGGAAATTAAGCTATGGCGTTCGGTCTTTTATGATAAAAGTATTAAATTTGTGTTGTTTTTACACAAACTTAATAATGATCGATCAAAATATTAAAATTGCTGTTGATGCCATTGTCTTTGGTTATGAAAAGGGAACGCTTTATGTATTGGCTGTTCAACAGCGATTTGGTAAACTGGCCGATCGGTGGGTGCTTCCAGGTGGATTTATTTTGGACGATGAGCCTTTAATTACCGCAGTGGAACGTGAGCTTAAGGAAGAAGCAGGCATAACTGTAAATTACCTGGAGCAATTGGCAACTTTTGGCGACAACGTAAAACGGGACGAGCGGTTTAGGGTCATTTCTGTGGCCTATTTTGCCCTGGTGAATCCTAAAAATTTTGTATTGAAAGCCGATACCGATGCCAAAGATGCCAAATGGTTTCCGGTAGCGCAGGTGCCGGCATTAGGTTACGATCATAATGAAATGGTTAAACTTGCCCATCAACGTTTAAAAAGTAAATTGACCTATCAGCCGATTGGTTTCGATTTGTTAGATCACGAATTTCTCTTCTCCGACCTGGAGAATTTATACTATTCCATTTTGGAGAGGGATATTGACCGGAGAAATTTCAGAAAAAAAATCCTGAGTTTTGGAATTGTTAAAGAAACTAACAAAGTGGTAAAAATGGGTGCTAGTGGTCGTCCGGGCAAACTTTTTACTTTCGATAAGAAAAAATATAATCAACTTCTAAAAGAAAATTTCCAGTTTGATATTAGGTTTGCGTAAAATAAACACAAATTATTTTTCTCATTCTAAAAATCATTTTTATATTTGTGTAAATAATACGCAAATATATGTTGAATCTTAATCCAGGTTTTAGTCCGCTAGGCGAAAATAACTTAATCGAGCACAAATCTTTCTTATTTGCAGGCGGCGAGCCGCATATAAAAATTTCAAATCATTTTGATGTTGCCAAACCCGTTACCATAACAAATCGAATAAATTCCTTTAATGATTTAGGGCTGGTGTGTATTACTGTTGACGCTTTAAAAAGAATGGGCGTAAAGGAAATAAATCTTTTTATTCCATATTTTCCTGCGGCCAGGCAGGATCGGGTAATGGTTCCAGGCGAGCCCTTAACCGTAAAAGTTTATGCCGATATCATCAATGCCATGACTTTGGCAAGTGTCACCATTTTCGATCCGCATAGTGAGGTAACCCCGGCGTTGCTGAATAACTGCGTGACCATCTATAATCATGAATTTATAAAACAGGTGATCGAAAAAATTGGGAATGAGGTAAAGCTGATTTCTCCCGATGGCGGCGCTTTGAAGAAAATTTACAAAGTTTCCGAATTCTTGGGTGGAACAGGAGTAGTAGAATGCTCTAAAAGCCGTGATGTAAAGACAGGAAAACTCTCCGGTTTCAAAGTATATAGCGATGATCTGGCTGGGGCAGATTGTTTAATTGTAGACGATATCTGTGATGGTGGCGGAACCTTTATTGGTTTGGCAGAGGCACTAAAGGCTAAAAATTCAGGAAAATTATATCTCGCGGTCAGTCATGGAATATTCAGTAAGGGTTTTGAGGTTTTTGATCAATATTTTGAGCAGATTTTTACGACAGATTCGATTAAAGATGTTGATCATGCCGGCGTAACGCAGATCAAATTAATGGATATTCTATAGTATAATATGAGAACGGTACTTCCTCCAGAGATTATTTCGCCATCTGATGTATCGGTATTTCTTGCCGGAACCATCGATATGGGGCATTCGGTTGATTGGCAACAAGAATTTATTCATCAGGCAGAGATGGAAGAAACCTTAGATGATGTAGTCGTTTTCAATCCACGAAGAAAATCCTGGGATCACAGCTGGACACAGTCGATAGAAAATATCTGGTTAAGGGAGCAGGTAAACTGGGAATTAGATGCGATGGAAAGTGCTGACGTGATATTGTTATTCCTTGAATCAAATTCCAAATCACCCATTTCGCTGATGGAGTTAGGTTTGTTTGCTGACTCGGGAAAGCTGATGGTTTGTTGCGAGGAAGGGTTTTGGAGAAAGGGTAATATCGATATCGTTTGTAAGCGGAAAGGAATCGATCAGTACGATACCTTCGATAAACTTAGTGCTGCTGTCGTGGCAAAACTTAAAAATTTGGTAGAACGTAAATAAAAGCGAAAAAGATGAAGGACATGATTATCCATAGCGCAATGTTCGGACTGGTAGTTGGCGATGCTTTGGGGGTACCGGTTGAATTCAAGTCCAGGGGATATTTAAAACGGAACCCGGTTACGGATATGATGGGCTACGGTACACATCATCAGCCGGCAGGCACCTGGAGCGACGATAGCTCGCTTGCGCTTTGCCTTGCTGAAAGTCTGTGCCGTGGTTATAATTTGGATGATATCTCTCAAAAATTTCTCCAATGGTATAATGCTGAAATCTGGACACCTCACGGAAAAGTTTTTGATATCGGAATTGCTACAAGTGAGGCTATTACCTTGATAAAACCTGGAACAGACCCGGTTTTGTGTGGTGGGGCGTCAGAGATGGATAACGGAAATGGTTCTTTAATGAGGATTTTACCTCTGCTCTTTTATCTACAGGATAAAAATGATCTGAATGTTGTTTTCAAGTGCGTAAAAGAAGTTTCATCTATCACTCATGCACATTTTCGCTCCATTTTTGCCTGCTTTATTTACATCGTGTATGGTTTAGAGCTCTTAAAAGGGAGTGATAAAACAGAGGCTTATGCTCGTATGCAGTTAAAGATCAGAGATTTTATCGCCGCTCATGATTTCGAACAAAAGGAAATCAATTTGTTCAAAAGGGTATTGGTAGGTGATATCTCAAATGTCGGTGAAAATGATATTTATTCTTCTGGTTATGTTTTACATAGCCTGGAGGCAAGCTTATGGTGCGTACTAAACACCGGATGTTACGAGGATGCTGTTCTGAAAGCGGTTAACCTAGGCGACGATACCGATACAACTGGTGCAATTACCGGTGGTATGGCCGGTTTAATTTATGGTTTTGAATCTATTCCTGAAAGTTGGTTAAACTCCATCGTAAAGAAAGCCGAAATTGAAAAACTTTGCGAAAAAATGAATACTTTATTGAAGAACGTAAATGAGGAATTTTAAGTAGAAGGCGATGATCATAGAATTAATCAAAGCGGATATAACAACAATCGAAGCCGATGCCATTGTTAATGCAGCGAACAGTTCGCTATTAGGTGGGGGTGGAGTTGATGGCGCTATCCACAGAAAAGGTGGCAAGGCGATTTTAGATGCATGTATGGCCATCAGAAATAAACAAGGGAAGTGCGACACTGGCAATGCGGTAATTACAACAGCAGGTAATTTACCTGCAAAATATGTGATCCATACCGTTGGGCCGGTTTGGAATGGTGCCAGTGAAAGAAATAATGAACTGCTTGCAGCATGTTACCGAAACAGTTTGCTGCTTGCAGCAGAAAATGACATAAAGGTTATCGCTTTCCCGAACATCAGCACCGGGATTTATCATTTCCCAAAAGATAAAGCAGCAGAAATTGCCATTAGAACGGTAAATAATTTTGCTCAAAAAGAAAAAATAGAAAAGGTAATCTTCGTTTGTTTCGACGATGAGAATTACTTAATCTATGAAGAGAAACTCAATCGCATTAATCAGTGAGACGAGTCATTAACAGTATAACAGAATGAAAATTACACTAAAAAAATATAAAGATCAAATATTAGAATGGCCAAAGTCAGGATGCCATATTATGGCTCAATATGACGATGAAAAAATCATAGTTTACCAGGCTTACCGAAAAGAAATAGGTGAATTTGCAATCAAAAACCAATATTTTGGAGGAGAGTTCAGTTTAAGCAGAATGACCTGGATAAAACCCAATTTTTTATGGATGATGTATAGAAGTGGTTGGGGAACAAAAGGAGGTCAGGAAGTGACATTAGCTATACACCTTAAAATTTCAGCATTTTGCAATTATCTCCAAAATGGAGTTTACACCTCATATGATCAATCTAAAAATATTTCTCATGAAGAATGGAGAGATGAAATCGAAAATTCCAATATTAGGTTGCAGTGGGATCCAGATCACGATCCTTATGGCTCAAAACAAGAAAGAAGGGCCATCCAGATCGGATTGAGGGATAATTTTATCAGGTCTTTTGCAACAGATGATATTTTATTGATTGAAGATATTAGTGAGTTTGTGAAAGAACAATATCGGTTTGTTCAAAATGGAACACTGGAAAACTTAATTACTCCTTCTGAGAAACCTCTCATTTTTAACGATGAAACATTAAACCGGAAGTTGAAAATTACAAAGGGATAAACGCATGGATAATAAGATAACAAAAGGAGTCAGTAAGTCGTTAAGTTACATTTTGAGGCATTCACCAGAAACCATAAAGCTCAAGCTAGATGAAAATGGCTGGGCAAAGGTGGATGAACTGATTGCCAGATTTGACCTTTATGATTTAAAATTAGATTTTGAACTGCTTGAATATATTGTTGAGCATAACGATAAAAAAAGGTTTGCATTTAACGCAGATAAAACCAAAATAAGGGCAAATCAAGGGCATTCCATTTCAATAGAGCTGAACCTTGATGAGGCGGAACCGCCAGCATACCTATATCATGGCACAGTTGAAAAATTCCTGCCAGATATTAAAGCGCAGGGATTGCAGAAAATGAGCAGACAGCATGTGCATTTAAGTGCCGATAAAGAAACCGCCATTAAAGTGGGAGGCAGGAGAGGAAAGCCGATTATCCTCATTATTAACAGTGGAGCAATGAACAAAGCAGGATATAAATTTTATTTATCAGCCAACAACGTATGGCTTACAGCTGTTGTACCTGCTGAATATATCACATTTTAACATGGGCAGGACATTGGTAATAGGGGATATCCATGGCGGATTAAAAGGCCTGATCCAGTTATTCGAACGTGCAGGCATTTCAAAGGAAGATAAGCTCATCTTTCTGGGAGACTATGTGGATGGCTGGAGTGAATCCGCGCAGGTAATTGATCATTTGATCCGCCTGGATGAAAGTCATCAATGCATCTTTATCAAAGGCAACCATGATGCCTGGTGTATAGACTGGCTCAAAAAAGGCATTGTAGATGAGGTTTGGTTTGCGCATGGAGGTAAACTAACCATGGAGAGCTATCGCAATTTATCTGATGACGCGAAGAAAGAACACTTAAATTTCTTTAAGCGAATGAAAGATTATCATGTTGACGGGCAGAACAACCTTTTTATCCATGCAGGTTTTTCTTCCATGCACGGACCAGAAAAAGAGCGCTATTCTTCCAATTATTCGTGGGACAGAACGCTTTGGGAAATGGCCCTGACCATGGATAACCGGATTAAAAAAGATGATGCAATTTATCCGAAACGTTTATTGTTGTATCACGAAATCTACATTGGCCATACGCCAACGCTCTATTATAACACAGATTTGCCCATGCAGGGCTGTAATGTCTGGAATATCGATACCGGTGCTGCATTTACCGGGAAATTAAGCTGTTTGGATGTTGAAACTAAACAATTTTGGCAAAGTGATACCTTGCAAAGCTTGTATCCAAACGAAAAGGGAAGAAATAAATAAGATCAAAATACATCAAACCATGAATCCATTATTATTAACAGATGGTTATAAAGTTGACCACCGAAGACAATACCCTGAAAATACCACATTGGTTTATTCTAACTGGACGCCTAGAAAAAGCAGGATCGAAAATGTAAATCATGTTGTACTTTTTGGCTTGCAATATTTTATTAAAAAATACATTATCGAAGATTTTGAACGAAATTTCTTCAAACGGCCAAAAGACGAAATTTTAGGTAAGTATGCGCGTAGAATCAATAATTACCTGGGCGAAAACCTGGTAGGCACACAACACATTGCCGATTTGCACGATCTGGGTTATATCCCCATGGTTTTTAAATCACTTCCTGAAGGCTCCGAAGTGCCTTTGCGGGTACCCATGTTTACGATGTACAATACCAAACCCGAATTTTTCTGGCTGACTAACTATTTTGAAACTTTACTATCAGCTGTAGTATGGTTACCATGTAATTCGGCCACCATTGCCAAACAGTACCGTACCATTTTAGATCAATATGCAGCAGAAACTTCATCCGTTCCTGAATTTGTAGACTGGCAGGGTCACGATTTTTCTATGCGCGGCATGGGTGGGATAGAAGCTGCGGTAACTTCAGCAGCTGGCCACTTATTGAGTTTTACAGGAACGGATACCATCCCGGCGATCGATTTTTTGGAAGAATATTATAAAGCAGATTCCGACAAAGAACTGATTGGTGGCTCGGTTGCCGCTACTGAACATTCGGTTATGTGCATGGGAACCAATACCGGAGAGCTCGAAACTTTTAAAAGATTGATTTTAGAAGTTTATCCAAAAGGAATAGTTTCCATCGTTTCTGATACCTGGGATTTGTGGAAAGTGTTAACAGAATACCTGCCTGTGTTGAAAGATGATATTGTTGCCCGACCTGGTAAGGTGGTTATCAGGCCTGATTCCGGTGATCCTGTTGATATTATCTGTGGAAATCCGAACGGCAAAAATGAAAACGAAAAAAAAGGTGTAATCGAACTGCTTTGGGATGTTTTTGGCGGAAAAACTAACGATAAGGGTTTTAAAGAACTCGTGCCTCAAATTGGTGCTATTTATGGCGATAGCATTACCACTGAGCGGGCTACACAGATCTGTGAGCGTTTAAAAGCCAAAGGTTTTGCGTCTACCAATGTCGTGTTCGGCATCGGATCTTTTACTTACCAATATAATACGCGCGATACTTTTGGTTTCGCTATGAAAGCCACCTACGGCGAAGTAGATGGTGTTGGGCGTGAAATATTTAAAGATCCCATTACCGATGATGGTACCAAAAAATCAGCCAAAGGTTTATTACAGATTTTTAAAAATGCCCGGGGAGAGTATGAACTAAAGGATCAGTGTACCTGGGAAGAAGAAGCGCAGGGTGAATTAAAAGAAGTTTTCAGAGATGGCAAACTGTTAATTGATTATTCTCTTGCCGAAATTAGAGAAAGGCTAAAGAATAATTAACTTCGCCAAGTTTTTGACGCTGTATCATTATTGAACCTCATCCAGAATAAACTGTCATCCTGAGCTTGTCGAAGGATTTATCAGGAAGTTAAACGAGATAGAGTTTAGTTTAATGATACAGCTTCATTTAGATTGATACATCAAAGAAATGCAGGAAACACCTATTTTTAACCATCAGGCTGATATCGTAAATAGTGCCATCAGGTTTATGAACGCATGGTTTAAACAATCAAAGGCGATTACAATGGAACTGAACGATTTTTTTATCCTGCGTGGAAATAAAATTATTGGCAAAGATGTGATCATTGGGCGTTTGAAAGGTATTTTCGGACAATCAGACGAATACGTTGGGGGGCGTTATGATATTATTGATGTTAATTTCGAATTATTTGATGAGGTTAAAGGTATGGGTTTTGTAGAAGGCGTTGCGGGTTACCGGGATGTGATTCAAAAACAATCTAAAATTATAAGCGGACCTTTTAAATTGTATTTTGCATTAAGCAATGGCCAATGGAAAATTGTAAATATCGAATTTCCCGGGTTTAGTTATTAAAATGAAATTAAGTAGATAGTTATCACAAATTAATGTCATCTCGAGCGGAGTGTAACGTAGCCGAGAGATCTATCTACGCAGATCTCGACCGGAACGCAGTGGAGTAGAGAGATGATGCTACTTTTTTTCTATCGGTTGATGTCATTGCCAACCGATAATGAGAAACATTGATAATAATTAAGGAGGAATATTATCCCCAATTCCATATTTTTTCTATCTTTGGTTTTTAATGAATTTCCTTTATCCGGGCTTTCTTTTTGCACTACTATCGGTTGCCATTCCGGTTATCATTCATTTATTCAATTTCAGAAAATTTAAAAAGATTTATTTTTCTAATGTTCAGCTTTTAAAAGAAGTAGAGCAGCAAAATTCATCAAAAGAAAAACTTAAAAACCTGCTTATTCTTGCATCGCGGATTTTAGCGATCATCTTTTTAGTACTCGCATTTGCCCAGCCTTACATTCCTGCTCACAACCAAAAAGCTACGGCATTAAACAATATCGTTAGTATTTACATCGATAACTCTTACAGTATGGAAGCCGTTAATAAAGACGGCAGTTTATTGGACGAGTCAAAACGTAGGGCAAAAGAACTGGTTAAAGGTTTCGGAATCAACGACCGGTTTCAGTTATTAACAAATGATTTCGAAGGGAAACACCAGCGTTTGTTAAATGAAGAAGCATTTTTAAAAGCACTGGATGAGGTAAAAATCTCGGCAGCGAGCCGCAATCTCCAGCAGATTTTAAACCGTCAGGAAAATGTTTTATCAGGCGCTGAAAATAAATACAGCTTCTTAATCTCCGATTTTCAAAAAAATATCTCATCCACCAAAAAGCTAGAAACAAAAGCCGATATTCAGTACTCATTTTTGAAATTGAATGCCAATATTTTACCAAATATTGCGGTAGATAGCGTTTGGACACTTTCACCAAACCATCAGCCCCGTGCAAATGAACGTTTGGTGGTACAGCTAAAAAATTATTCGGAAGAAGACGCAAAAAATATTCCCTTAAAATTAAGCATCAACAACCAGCAAAAAGGATTGGGCGCAGTAAGTATTCCCGCAGGTAAAACAGTTAAGGATACCCTGAATTTCTCAGGACTGAATGCGGGTTGGCAAAAAGGTGTGGTGAGCATTAAAGATTTTCCGGTAACCTTTGACGATACCCTTTCATTTAGCTTTAAAGTAGATAAAAGTTTCCCTGTTTTGAGTATTAACGGACCTAACGCGGGTAATTATATTAAAGCTTTGTTTGCGGCTGACGCATACTACAATTTAGTCGAAAATCCAGAAAGCAATATCAACTATAGCAATTTTACCAGTTACGGACTAATTGTATTGAATGGATTGAAAAATCCTTCGAGTGGATTGGCACAACAATTAAAAACCTATCTTAATACAGGAGGTACAGTAGTGCTTTTCCCAGATCTGGATGCCGACATTCAAACTTATAATTCATTTTTAAGCGGATTATCGCTTCCTGCCATTCAAAGTTTAAATACTACCCCGGATAAGGTTGACCAGATTGATCTGCGTCATCCTATTTTCAAAACTGTTTTTGAAGAAATTCCCAAAAATCTGGATCTACCAATTGTTTCCCGGTACTATTCTTTTGCAGAGAAAAATACAGCTAACAAAGAAGATATCATGTGGTTGCCGGGGAAAAGGCCTTTTTTCTCTAAATATGGAGTAGGGAACGGTCAGGTTTATTTGTCAGCCTCGGGGCTGAACGCCAATGATGGAAATCTGGCGCGTCATCCGGTTTTTGTACCGTTAATTTATCGCTTAGCCCTGAGTGGCGGAAATGAAATACCACTATATTATCATATTGGTAATGATCATACACTGGCAAGTAAAAAAGTTTCAATAGGTAAAAACCAGAGTTTGAAAATTACCGCCGATCGTTTTGAAGCCATACCTGAAATACGACAGGTAAATGGGAAGACATTGATTTATACAGCCGATCAGATTAAAAATGCTGGCTTTTATAACCTCAAACTTGCCGATTCGCTGCTTGCTATTTATAGCTTTAACAATGGCCGGACCGAATCTGACCTACATTACTTCAGCAAAACAGAACTGGAGCAACTGGCAGATAAAAGTAACCTGAAAATATTCGATACCGATAAAGATGCCGTTAAATTAATTGCCGGCAACAATAAAATCGGGCAAACTTTATGGAAACTTTGTCTAATTTTGTCGCTGATTTTTATTGCAGCAGAAATTTTGCTCATCCGATTTTTTAACAACACAAAGAAAACAATATGAATCTCCTGGTTAAAAATGTAACCATTGCCGATCCGCAAAGTCAGTTTAATAGTCAACCATGCGACGTAAGGGTAGAAAATGGTAAAATTAAAAACATAGGTCAATTATCTGCCGATAAAAATGAAACCGTTTTTGATGCACAGGGTGCTTTTTTAACACCAGGGTTTTTCGATTTAAACTGTGTAGCAGGAGATCCGGGTTTTGAAACAAAGGAAGACATTGGGACGTTAATGCAAACCGCGAAAGCTGGCGGTTTTACAGGATTGGCCCTGTTACCGCAAACTAGCCCGGTTATTCAGTCGAAATCCCAGGTAGAATATATCGTGAACAAGGCCAAAAATAACCTGGTTGACGTTTTGCCCGTTGGAGCCATTAGTCAGAACCATGAGGCAAAAGAACTGGCCGAACTGTTTGATATGCAACAGGCAGGTGCCGTAGCCTTCTCTGACGGTGATAAAGCCTTACAGGATGATGGTTTTATGAGCCGCGCTTTGCAATATGCCAAAGGTTTTAATGCACTCCTAATGGTTTATCCCGAAAATAAATCCATCGCAGGTAAATCACAGATTAATGAAAGTAAAAATTCAGTACTTCTGGGCATGAAAGGTTTACCGGCTTTGGCAGAAGAAATGCATATTGCCCGTGATATTTTTTTAGCGGACTATAATGAGACTAAAATCCATATCAGCAATATTTCAACCGCTGGTGCTGTGGCCTTAATTCGTAAGGCAAAAAAAGATGGTGTTCAGGTTTCATGCGATGTAACGGCACATCACCTCGTGTTTACAGAAGAACTTTTAAGTGATTTTGATAGCAATTATAAGGTTAAACCACCCTTGCGCGGAAAAGCTGATGTAAAGGCATTAATTGCAGGTTTAAAAGACGGAACCATCGATGCGATTACTTCTCAGCACCGGCCAGAGGAGATTGAATTTAAAAATGTGGAGTTCGAAATTGCCCACTATGGCATTATTGCGCTACAAACGGTATTGCCATTATTATTAAAAGCTGGATTAGATATTGCGTTAATTGCCGAGAAATTGGCCATTAATCCGCGTAAATTGTTAAATTTAACTGTTCCGGTAATTGAAGAAGGATCTAAAGCCAACTTTACTGTATTTGATACCACAGAAAAGTGGTTATATCACTCTGCAAGCAATTATTCTAAATCAGCAAATAGTCCGCTGTTGGGTACCGAGCTTACGGGTAAGGTAAAGCTGGTTTGTAACAATAACCAATACTGGGAAAATTAGTTGAAAAGAGCTTAACTGCCATTGTATATAGATGCTGAAATAAATTCAGCATGACGGATCGATTTAATGATCTTAAAATCCTGTAATCTTAAAAACCTTAATCATGGATAATAGAGTAAAACAAGCGCTAAGCGCTTCCATTAATAAATATGCCGAGGTTTCTGCAGTCAATGTCGAAAGTTTTCAAACAGAATTACTGGCTGCTTTTGAGCTTGATGTTAACTTTTTAGATAAGGCAGAAGCTTTTGATGCGGTTTTCGACACCCATCCTAAATTTGAAGAATTACGCGAAGTATTTTTCGATTTGCTGATGGTAAATTTCTTCAGCAGTGATGTACAAAAACTGGAAGATGATTATTTAGAGAGCGACGAATGGGCCAATATTGAAGAGGAAACCATTGACCGTGGAACTGAACTTTTAAACCTTTTGTTATATATTAAAGAATGTAAGGATGAAGATTTGGATCCTGAACTGGGCGATTTCCTGAAAGAATTTTTGCTGGTGGAAGACGATGAGTTTCAGGATGAGTTTGAAATTTACGAAGAACTAATCAGCAATCAACAGCTGGCCGAAAGCAGTGTAGAAGAGATCTGTAAAACGGCTGCAAAATTAAATATCAGCGAAGAAATGCAGGAACTGTTCGTGCCTTTTATGGTTTTCTTCCTGGATGTTGAAGGCAGTAAGGAAACTGAAAAAGAATTAATTCAGTTTAGCCGTAACAAAGCTTTCGATGCTGCATCTTATACATTGATCACAACAATCAATAACTAAAATTATGGAACAGCAGATAATTCAGGAAGAAAAGAAACCTAATTCACTGGCTTTTAAGGTCGCAGTAAGTTTTGCAGTATATTCAATCGCATTAATTTATCTGTTAAAGTTGCTTGGCATCGATTCGACAAACCCGGATTTACCCATTGCTGAAAAAATTATTGCCATGGTTTTATCTTATGGTGTATTTTTTATGTCGATAATTTACACACAGATCACACATAAAAAAGAACTTGGGGGATACATTACTTATGGAAGGGCATTTTCAACGGGTTTCAAGGTAGCTGCCTATGCAGGTTTATTTGTTGGTTTACTTTTCATTTTTTATTACAAAGTTTTAGATCCAACAGCTTTAGATAAAATAGCTGATGCGGCTATAGAAAAGGCGAATGGCAATGAACAGCAAATTAAAGGCATTGAAATGATGCGGGGATATATGTGGATTTTTACGGCTTTTGGTGCTGCTATTGCTTACACCTTACTTGGCCTGATCATAAGTTTAATCAGTTCAGCTATTCTTAAAAAGGATAGATTTTAATTCTTTTATAAAATTTTGAACGTGCAGGTTTTATCATTTAATTTGATGAAATTTGCACGTTTTTAATAATGCGTCATTGCGAACGAAGCTTTGGAATAGCCTAGGGGTGTGGCAATCTTTTAAATAGATTGCTTCGTCCGTTCCTTCTCGCAATGACGATAATACTCAAAAATGGATATATCAGTTGTAGTACCCTTATTTAATGAAGATGAATCACTGCCAGAGTTAACGGCCTGGATTGATAAAGTGATGAATGAAAATAATTTCAGCTATGAGATTATTTTGGTTGATGATGGTAGCACCGATCGTTCCTGGGCCGTAATTGAAGATTTAAAACTTCAAAATTCTGCCGTAAAAGGTATCAAATTTAGGCGTAACTATGGTAAATCTGCCGCTTTAAACGTTGGTTTCGAAGCTACGCAAGGTGATGTGGTGATTACCATGGATGCAGACCTGCAGGATAGTCCGGACGAGATTCCGGAGTTGTACCGCCGCATTAAAGAAGAAAAACTGGACCTGATCTCGGGCTGGAAAAAGAAACGTTATGATCCCATTACGAAAACCATACCGACTAAACTCTTTAATGCTGCTACCCGCAAAATGAGCGGTATAGAACTGAACGACTTTAACTGTGGCCTAAAAGCTTACCGTAGCGATGTGATTAAAACCATCGAAGTGTATGGTGAAATGCACCGTTATATCCCGGTAATTGCCAAATGGGCCGGATTTGGTAAAATAGCCGAGCAGGTGGTAGAACACCGTGCACGTAAATATGGTACCACTAAATTTGGTGTCAGCAGGTTTATCAATGGCTTTTTAGACTTACTTTCGATCTTTTTTGTGGGTAAATTCGGCAAGCGCCCGATGCACTTTTTTGGTTCTTTGGGAGTATTGAGCTTTCTTATTGGTACTTTTATGGCACTATGGATGATCGGCGAAAAGCTCTATCACCTTGCTGCACATATTCCTTACAAAAGAGAAATTACCGACCAGCCTTTATTTTATATTGCATTGGTTGCTATTATAGTTGGCTCGCAAATGTTCTTAACTGGTTTTGTAGCTGAGCTGGTAACCCGCAATGCACCAGAAAGAAACCTATATTTGATAGAAAAGGAATTAAGGTAGAAGGTTAGAAGGCGGAAGGTTTTATCCGCCCAAACCCTCCACCTTTAAACCCTCAAGCTTCAACCTCCAAAAAATGTTTTTCTCCATCATTATCCCCCTTTACAACCGTCCGCAGGAAATTGACGAATTGTTATACACTTTAACTAAGCAGACTTATTTACAGTTTGAGGTTTTGGTGATAGAAGATGGTTCTAAAAATGATTCCAGGGAGATCGTGGCTTCCTACGCAGATCGACTGGATGTTAAATATTATTTCAAGGAAAATGCCGGACAAGGTTTTGCCCGTAATTTTGGTTTTGAGCGGGCAAAAGGTGATTACTTTGTTATTTTTGATTCCGACATTCTCGTTCCGGCCAATTACCTGGAGATTGTTAAAAATTACCTCTATGAACATCATTTAGATGCTTATGGTGGCCCTGATGCGGCGCATGATAGTTTTACGCCTGTGCAAAAGGCGATCAGTTATGCCATGACCTCACCTTTCACTACCGGTGGCATCCGAGGAAACAAACAGCACGTAGGACAGTTTCATCCCCGTAGTTTTAATATGGGCGTTTCCCGTCAGGCCTGGGAAAAGGTTGGTGGTTTTATTTTAACGCGTTTGGGAGAAGATATCGAATACAGTATCCGCATTCATGAGAACGGTTTTAAAATCGGTTTGATTCCCGATGCCAAGGTTTATCATAAGCGCCGTACCAGCTTTAGCCAGTTTTATAAACAGCTGCACTTTTTTGGAAGGGCCAGGATCAATATTTATAAACATTTTCCAAAAGAGTTAAAGCCCGTTCACTTTTTTCCTGCCTTGTTTACTTTGGGTTTTGGTTTCACTATTTTATGTAACTTTATCTATCCGCCTTTGGCATATGTTTGTAACTTCTTCTTATTGATTTACTTTATGTTGATATTTTTTCATTCATGGTCTGTAAATAAATCGTTAAAAGTTGCATTTTTGAGCATTATATCCTCATTTATCCAATTAACTGCTTATGGTTTAGGATTTATACAGGATTTATTTAAACGTGTGGTATTCAAATAACAATGATCAATTATCTAAAAGAAAGCACTTTTGCCGTTAACGATGTGATGCAGAAGGCGTGGGGCATTACCAGAAAACACTATTTCTCGATTGCTACATTATGTTTTTTGATGTTTATCACTGCCAGCGCATCGAGCTTAATGGCCTTTTTTATCAAGGATGTAAGCAAAGCTTTAAGCGTGATCATGGTCATTATTTTCGTTCTGCTTTATTTTACCATTAATCTTTCGCTTTTTAAATATATTTTCCATTTAATGGACGATGAAGAAAATGATGTGAAAATTGTAGATACGCTTCCAACCAGGCAACAGATTATCAGGTTTCTGGTAGCTACCCTCTATTTTGTAGGCTGTATTCTTGGTGTTTATTTAATCGTGATTTTGGTTGCTTTTCCATTTATTTACACCGGAATTAATTTATCAATTGTTAAAAATGTGGCCATCTCGGTAGGGATTATTGCCATTTTTATCACCTGGTTAAGGATTTCATTTTTCCCATTTTTTATTATCGATAAAGGTGCAGCACCATTTGATTCCATCAAACTAAGTTTAGCAACTACAAGAGGTAACTTCACTAAAATATTACTGCTATTGGTTGTTCTTGGCGGCGGATATTTAATTTACCTATTGTTAAATTACTTGCAATGGCCTTTAATTGCCTTTATTGTTAATATTTTAAGTTCTTTTATTATCGTTCCACTATCGAGTGTAGCCTTAACCGTTGCGTACCGCAAAATTTCAAGCGAGTATAAAGGCGATCAGCATCCTGATATTTTACATAATATAGTTTAAACTGAGAGATATGCTAATAGATAAAATACTAAGTAATCTAAACAATTTTGCCGATTTAGGTAGGCAAAAAGCATTTGAGCTTGGTAATCCATATTATTATCAAGCGGCGAATGACAATGAATACTGGAGAAAGGAAATGCCTACAGGAGAAACTTTTTTAGTGCTTTTCGAAGTTAAATACGATCACGATGGCCATCCAATAAAAATCGTAGATACTTTTCAGGAAAGGATTTCTTAAATATGCCCCAACCTAAATTTTTTGTAATTACCGGTCCGAATGCAGCTGGAAAATCTAGTTTCATAAGATCTCGGTTGAATGATTTCGCAGGATTTGAGGTAATTATGACCGATGTTTATAAAGATAGAACTAAAAGTGTATTCGATCAGGCAATCATTGAACGTAAAAATATCGTATTCGAAACTGTTTTTAATAATTCTTCATTCAAAACTTTTATAGAGATAGCAAAAAAGGCCGGTTACAAAACAAATTTAATTGTATTGTTTTTAGATAGTCCAAAGCAGTCTCTTAATAGGGTTGTCACTAGATTCTTAGAACAAGACGGATTAGAAATTTCAAAGGGCAATGTTGAAATCAATTTTAATGAGAACTTTAAAAATGTAGCTTTTTATCATTTTTATTTTGATAGAGTTGATTTTATATATACCGGGATTAAAGGCGAAAATCAAAATGTGATGACACTGGTAGGCTTAGATGTTCAATCTTATCAATCCAATTCCTATAGATTTATCGAGGCATTTGCGAAATTTTCATTTAAAAATGATAGATTAAGCGAAGAAGCATATCAGATTATTATTAAAAACGACAACTTTAAGATTATTAAATAAAAATGGGATTAAAAGCAGCGTTAAGTAAACCCTTTGCGGCATTTGCAGTCTGGCAGATCAACAAATGGAAGTATAATGCCGTTGATGCTCAAAATAAAATATTAAAACAGCTTATTAAAGAGGCTAAAAATACAGCTTTTGGGAAAGATCATCATTTTAATGATATCAACACCTATGCTGATTTCAAAAACCATGTCCCGGTTCAGGATTATGAAGGATTAAAGCCATATGTAGATCGGGTCGTAGCTGGAGAGGCCGACGTACTTTGGAAAGGTAAGCCGCTTTATTTCGCTAAAACATCAGGTACTACATCGGGTGTGAAATATATTCCGCTCTCTAAAGAATCAATGCCAGAGCACATCAAAGCCGCGCGGAATGCCATTTTAACTTACATTAACGAAACGGGGAAGGCTGATTTTGTAAACGGAAAGATGATCTTTTTACAAGGGAGTCCGGTGTTGAATGTAAAAAATGGAATTAATGTAGGTCGTTTATCCGGCATTGTGGCCCACCACGTACCAGCTTATCTGCAAAATAACCGGTTGCCTTCTTATGAAACCAATATCATTGAAGATTGGGAACAAAAGGTAGATGCCATTGTGGAGGAAACCATCAATGAAAACATGACTTTGATCTCCGGGATCCCGCCCTGGGTACAAATGTATTTTGATAAACTTTCGGAAAAATCCGGAGGAAAAAAAATTGCCGAAATATTCAGGAATTTTAGTCTATTTATTTACGGTGGTGTAAATTTTGAACCTTACCGGGCAAAAATTGAGCAGAGTATCGGCAGAAAAGTTGATGCTATCGAAACTTATCCCGCTTCAGAAGGATTTATCGCCTATCAGGACTCGCAGAAAGACAAAGGCTTATTATTATTGGCTGATGCAGGTATTTTTTACGAATTTGTTCCTGCTGATGAATATTATAATGATAACCCAATAAGGCTATCCCTGGGTGAGGTTGAACTGAATACCAACTATGCTTTGATTTTAAATACCAATGCAGGTTTATGGGGCTACAGCATTGGTGATACCGTTAAGTTTGTTTCAAAAAATCCCTATAAAATTGTAGTAACAGGGCGGATAAAACATTTTATTTCTGCATTTGGCGAGCATGTAATAGGCGAAGAGGTAGAACAGGCCATTTTGAGCATCGCGAATGAAGAGCAGGTAGAAATTACAGAATTTACCGTAGCGCCACAGGTTAATCCGGAAGCAGGTCAATTGCCTTATCATGAATGGTTTGTGGAGTTTTCCTCTTCACCGAAAGATCTTGCCGCTTTTAGTAAAAAAGTGGATGAGGCTTTGCAAAAGAAAAATATTTATTACTTTGACCTGATTGAAGGCAATGTTTTACAGCCATTGATTATACGTACTTTGCAAAAAGATGCCTTTGTAAATTATATGAAAAGTGAGGGGAAATTAGGCGGACAAAATAAAGTACCGCGTTTAAGTAACGATAGAAAGTTGGCAGATGGATTGGAAAAGTATATTGTTTAAAGAATCCGTCATTGCGAGGAGGAACGACGAAGCCTGCCGGCAACAGGCTGGCAATCTTTTGGTAATAATAACTTAAAATAGATTGTCATTTCGAATGCAATACAGTCGAGAACAAGAAGGCTCAGCGAAGCTAAATCTGTTTAAAAAGATTTAGGTATCGGTTCATGTTTTGATGGAACGAAAAGCGAGAATGGTTCGTGAAGACACCAACCATGGCTATTAAGCGGGCTGGTTAAAGATTCTTTACTGCCTTCAGAATGACAGAAATAGGCGTTGATAAAATGAATAAATACCGCCTCGGTTCGTGTCGTCACGAAACGAAACTATAATGGTTCATGAGGACACAAACCATGGCGGAAATAGAATAAAGCTTAATTGATTTAAGCAGGTATTAAATAATTTGAAAAGAATAACTGATCGCCATGGTTCTTTAGGACACGAACCACGGTGACTGTAACGATATTAAAACGATTTGAAAAGAATAACCATATTAGGTTCAACAGGAAGTATAGGTACACAAGCACTGGAAGTGGTTAGGGACCATCCCGGAGTTTTTAAGGTGGCTGTGTTATCTGCACTGAAGAATGCTACATTACTTATTCAACAAGCGAAGGAATTTAAGCCGGAAATGGTGGTAATCTGTGATGAAAGCAAATACAACGAAGTTAAAGCGGCCTTGTTTGGACTTGATATAAAAGTTTTGGCTGGCGAAACTGCTTTATCAGAAGCTGCGGCCTACACTGATAGCGATGTGGTACTTACCGCATTAATGGGCTCGGTGGGACTAAAACCAACTATTGCCGCGATAAAAGCGGGAAAAAACATTGCTTTGGCCAACAAAGAAACTTTGGTTGTTGCAGGCGAACTGATTACGCAACTGGCCACTGAACACCAGGTGAAAATTTTACCGGTTGATTCCGAGCACTCTGCCATATTTCAATGTCTGGTCGGCGAGGAGCAAAATGAGATTGAGAAAATTTATTTAACGGCATCGGGCGGACCATTTTTAGGCAAAACAAAAGATTTCTTATCAACCATAAAAAAAGAGCAGGCATTAAAACACCCCAACTGGGTAATGGGGGCAAAAATAACGATCGATTCGGCGTCTTTAATGAATAAAGGTTTGGAGGTAATCGAGGCCAAATGGTTATTTAACCTGGAGGTAGATCAGATTGATGTGATTGTTCATCCTCAATCGATCATTCACTCCATTGTTCAGTTTACCGATGGTTCTATGAAGGCCCAGCTGGGTGTTCCGGATATGAAACTGCCGATCCAATATGCTTTAAATTATCCCGATAGGCTAAAAAACAATTTTAAACGTTTTAACTTCTTAGATTACCCGACTTTCAGTTTCGAAAAGGCAGATCTTGTAACATTCAGAAATCTGGACCTTGCATTTAGTGCTTTACGGAGGGGAGGAAACATGCCCTGTATTTTAAATGCAGCGAACGAAATTGTGGTTGCGGCATTTTTGGAAGATAAAATTGGTTTCTTGCAGATGAGTGAGGTGATCGAACAGTGTATGGAAGAAATCGGTTTTGTTGAAAAACCACAATTGAATGATTTTTTAGAAACTGACAAACATAGCCGTATCTTAGCCGGCAGATTGGTAACAAAAAGTAAAGTTTAACATCTAACATAAAATTTTATAAGAGAATATGAACGGATTGATTATGGCGGGGCAACTGCTGCTCGGATTGTCTTTATTGGTAATATTACACGAATTAGGACATTTCTTGGCAGCCAGGGCATTTGGTATTAAAGTAGAAAAGTTTTATTTATTTTTTGATGCCTGGGGTTTCAAACTTTTTAGCTTCAAAAAAGGCGATGTTGAATATGGGGTGGGATGGTTGCCACTTGGCGGTTATGTGAAGATTGCAGGGATGATTGATGAAAGTATGGATACCGAGCAAATGGCACAACCTGCACAGCCCTGGGAATTCCGGTCTAAACCAGCCTGGCAACGTTTAATCGTCATGCTAGGGGGGATTATTGTTAATGTTATTGTTGGTATTTTCATCTTCTGGATGTTAACCTTCAACATCGGGCAAAATTATACCGTTAACAGTAAACTCAATGATGGTATTTCTGTAGGGATAATCGGCAAGGAAATCGGTTTGAAAAACGGAGACAGGATTTTGGCCATCAATGGCAATAAACTAATCCGCTTTGAAGATGCGATATCCAGCAAAGTCTTGTTTGATGGAGCACAATTAACTATTTTAAGAGACAATAAAACGCTTTATGTTTCGGTGCCGGATACCATTCTGAATAAAATATCAAAAAACGACAAAGAAAATTTTATCTCTCCACGATATGTTATGGAGCGTGTGGGAAAGGTAAGTGCACCTGATGAAAATGCAGATAGGCCATCATTTTTTGGTAATCTATTTGGCAAAAAGTTCGAGAAACCGGTATATCCGGCTTATACAGCTGGCATTAAACCTGGTGATAGTATTTTATCGGTTAATGGCAAACAGATCACTTTTTTCGATCAGTTTAAAGAAGAGGTTTCTGCAAATAAGTCAAAACCTATTACAGTTAAAGCCTTGCGGAAGGGGAAAGAAATTACATTCAATCTTAAGGTGAGTAAAGAGGGAACGATCGGAATTATCCCGAACCTGAAAATGCCTGAAACTGCACATGTAGATTTTGGCTTTATCGAATCGCTTCCTGTAGGCGCCAATATGGCCTGGAGTACTTTTGTAGACAACGCGAAAGGTATCGGAAAAATGATTACCGGCAAATTGAGCGCGCGTAATATCAGCAGTCCGATTGGTATTGCCAAGGTATATGGCAGTACTTTCGACTGGGTTAAATTCTGGACGCTTACAGGCTTGATCTCCATGGCTTTGGCATTTATGAATTTATTACCTATCCCAGGCTTAGACGGAGGTCATGTGGTTTTCCTTTTGATCGAAATGGTACAGCGTAAGCCTGTAAGCGAAAAGGTACTTGAAAGGGCTCAGATTGTGGGTTTTGTTATCCTGATCTGTTTAATGGTGTTTGCCTTTGGCAATGATATTTTAAAGTCTTTCGGTAAGTAAAACCAAATTTATATTATTGCCGCAGATGTGCAGATCATAAAGCTGATCAGTACATCTGCGGTTTTTTAATTTAACATACATCATGAGTGTAGCAGCATCAGATACTAATTATTTCGATTTTTACGAATTACCGGTTCAGTTTTATCCAGATCAAGATGCAGTAAAAGCCAAATTTTATGCGCTTAGCAAGCAGTTTCATCCCGATTTTTACGCCAATGAAAGCGAAGAAAAGCAGCAGGAAGTACTGGATCTGTCGACATTGAACAATAAAGCTTACCAGACGCTAAGCAATGCTAAGAAACGATTAAAATATGTATTGGAACTGAAAGGTATTGTAGAAGCTGATGAAGCCTATCAGCTGCCACAATCTTTCTTGATGGAAATGATGGATATCAATGAGGCTTTAATGGATCTGGAGTTTGAGCCCGATGCAGAAAAGAGTGCGCAGGTAAAACTTGATGTTGAGGCCATAGAAAGGGATTTAACTAGCGAGTTACAGGATCTGACGAAGCAATTCGACAGTAACCCAAAAGACTCTGAGGCTTTGTTACCTGCTATAAAGGATAATTTTTATCGTCAGAAGTATATCGACCGCATCAGAGAGAAATTGGCTTAATCATAGTTATATAGAAGGGGAAGATTAGTTTTGAGTCGGAGGTCTGAGGTCCGGAGTCAGAAGATATTTCGTCATAACTGAATGATACCTCCGTGCGCTTTGCGCCTTCACTCGGTGCGCGCTGTGGTAAAAAACAAGATGGGTTGGAAAAGTCGGATGTCGGGGGGCCGAAGTCCGAAGATATGTTGTAATAGGCTGATGAGGAGCTCGGCGTTCTCTGCGCCTTCACTCGTTGCGCTCTGTGGTAAAAAACGCGATGGGTTGGAAAAGTCGGATGTCCGAAGTCCGAAGACATGTTGTAATAGGCTGATGAGGGGCTCCGCGTTCTCTGCGCCTTCACTCGGTGCGCTCTGTGGTAAAAAACAATAATGGGTTGGAAAAGTCGGATGTCGGGGGTCCGAAGTCCGAAGATATGTTTTAATAGGCTGATGAGGGGCTCCGCGTTCTCTGCGCCTTCACTCGGTGCGCTCTGTGGTAAAAAAAACGAGATGGGTTGGAAAAGTCGGATGTCGGGGGTCCGAAGTCCGAAGATATGTTGTAATAGGCTGATGAGCGGCTCCGCGTTCTCTGCGCCTTCACTCGGTACGCTCTGTGGTAAAAAACGCGATGGGTTGGAAAAGTCGGATGTCCGAAGTCCGATAATATGTTGCCATAACTCAATGAGAAACGCCATGTTCTTTGTGTTTGCGCTCGTTGCCCTCTGTGATTAATAGGGATAGAGTGGATACTTAACCGAGTTTTGTAATTGCGATCGCCTAAACCCTAAACCTTCCACCTAAAACCTTCCACCTTTTAAAACACTCTATTGTAAAATCATTTTTTAGTTTTGGTTAGACAAAGGCTTTGTTATACTTTCGGAGCAAACAATCAGATCAATGAACAGTTCCCTTTCCATTTTTCGTAAAGTGGCCGTAGCAGAAGGAATATCGTACCTGCTTTTATTATTCGTAGCGATGCCTTTAAAATACTTTGCCAACCTTCCTTTGTATGTAAAATATACAGGGTGGGCCCATGGCTTATTATTTGTGTTATATGCCGCTACATTGGTTTTAGCCTGGCAGGAGCAGAAATGGAAGTTTGGTAAAGCAGCTTTAATTTTTTTGGCTTCCTTGTTGCCATTTGCTCCATTTATTGTAGATCGAAAGCTAAAAGATGAGCGTCCTGAAAATATAAATGGCGTACAATAAATGAGTTAAGAATTAATTAAAAATAATTTTTGGATTTTAATTTTCAATTTCTACATTTGCAACCCCGTCCAACACGAATGCCCGGATGGCGGAATTGGTAGACGCGCTGGTCTCAAACACCTGTGGGAAACCGTGCCGGTTCGACTCCGGCTCCGGGTACTAACCGGGATTTAGAATTTCAACATTTTAAATCCCGGTTTTTTTTGCCGTAACTACTTCTTGATCCGGATCGCACAGCGCATAAGAGCTTTTTCCAAAGTCTGATAATTATAATATGCAGCCATTAAGGGTATAATTTAAACACCCGGCGGCAAAAAAATAAGCTCGCCTGATGGTTATTAAGTTAATTAACGTTTTCTTTGAATGGATTCAAACTGATCTCTATCATGAGATTTTCAAAATAAAAATAGAACCCAAACGTATTTCTGATCTGTTTAGGTTCTGCTTCCAATCGCAGACCCTCTTTCTCCTTTAGTTTGCCATAAATATCCCAAATAGCTTCCTGATCCTCCTGATAAAATCCGATATGGAAATTTTCCGGGTATTCCGGCATATCGCTTTTCTTGTTTAGTACCTGTCCCCAATAACCATTACAAAATGACGGGTGTTTTCCAGTACTGCCATTTTACTGTTGCGGTTTGTTATTAAATTAAATCCTAAATAGCCTGCAAATAAGCTTACGGCTTTATCTACGTCTTTCACCACCAAATTGATATGATTTAAACTCATCGTATTTCCTGTTTGATTCACCAAACAAAATTAATCTTCAGGCATCATGCTCAATTGAATAAATCGGTCGTTTTTGTTTTTATTTAAAATTGTAGGTTTTACGCCTGAGAATTTCTTTACCTCGCGGATAAAATGAGACTGATCTCCATAATTCAGTTCAGGATAGAAATCACCGTTTTTCAGCTGTTTCAGTGAATTTGAAAAACGGATGATGTTGAGATATGATTTTAATGATACCCCTAGCCAATTGTTGAAATATCGGTTTATCTGCCTGCTGCTCCACCCCACTTGTTCTGACAGTTCTTTTACTGTAGTAGTTCCCTTTGATAGATAAATCAACTCAAACAATTTCTTTTTTCGTCCATCGATTTCCTTTTCAAGTTGTACAGCAATAATTTCGCAGGCTTTTCTGTAAAATTGATCAAAATCCACAAGATCATCTTTGCAAAATCCCCAATAACCGGCGGTAAGTTTCTTCCTCGCGTTTTTTAAATCTGCAAAAGACTGTTTAAAAATATATTCCGCTGCTACGGGGTGAAAACTGATGACAAACATCGTTGATTTAGGAAATGGCGGTTTGATGATCGGACCGGTAAATATACCAGATATAAACATCTCAAAACTGCCGTTTTTCACCGCCAGCAGGGCTACATCTATTTTTCCATCCGGAACAATGATGCTTTCTGCTGCCTCATCCGCATAATACTTCATCATCCAGATGCTTTCCACGAAATCCGTAAGTGCATAAGCGGGTTTAAGAGACAGATATTCTAAATGATTTGTTGCCGCGTTCATTGATTAAATATGGTATAATTTAAAACTACAAGATTCGAGAAGTAATCTGATCAATCAGATAATTTGAACACCCATTGCTGAACAATATTGATGTAAATTGTATCCTATAAATAAATATCTTACCCTATCCTTGCTATCAGAATAACTATAACATCCGTACTAAATTACAGATTGGTCTGTAGAAAAAGAAATGACGGTCTTTGTAACCGGTGTAATCAGTTCCTCTCACAAGTTAAAACTTTGGAGAAGCATCGGAAAAAGATAGTGTTCTGCGGATGACGCTGGAATAAGACGATTTAGCCCCATACATTGATGAGTCGCAATACCTTTTTGAAAATGATATTGCATATACAGTTATGTTTGAATTCGTAAATTCGAAGAAAAAATCCAATGTTCAGACACAAAGGGAAAGGGCGAACATACGCCCATAACTTAAAGCTAGCCTCCATATTATCTACGGTGGCGGGGATTGTGAATATCTCGGGAGTTTTGTCGGTACATACTTTAACCACTAATCTGACCGGACATTTTGCCTTTTTCGCGGAACAGCTGCTCCTTAACCATTATAGTACAGCTTTCACCTTTCTTTGTTATATTCTGTTTTTTTTATCAGGGGCTTTTGTCTCAGGTGTCATTATAGAATATGCGTCAAAATACAAATCTCACAAATCTTACATTATTCCCATATCTTTAGAGATTGCGATCATCTTCTCCATAAGTATAGGATCAATCATATTTCCGGCTTCAGGTAATTCGAACCAGGCTATAATAGCTTCCGCTTTGTTGTTTGCAATGGGTCTTCAGAACGCACTCGTAACAAAAGTATCGCAGTCGGTGGTAAGGACAACACATTTAACTGGACTTTTTACAGATCTCGGGATAGCCCTTTCTCAATTATTATTTTATAAAGAAAATGGTGTACGTAAAGCACTTCACAAAAGCATTTTTCTAAAAATAATGATCATTGGTGGATTCTTTTTAGGCGGAATGCTCGGTGGATTCGGATATTGGCATTTTCAGTTGAAGATACTCTTACTGCCTGTTCTTTTACTGCTTGGCGCCTTATGGTACGACGGCTTGTTATTCAGGTACTATCATCTAAAAAGAAAATATGGTGATCCATCTTCCAATTGGAACAAATAATATTAATTTATCTTCGCATTTATAAAGTATACACCGAATCTTAAAAAAAGAGGTTGAATTTTATTATTTTTCCTAAATGCTGGTCTGTGAATTGTTATTAATAAGGATATTGGATGTCCCATAAACCACTAATCAATACCCTTACAGGAACTGAACTACATGGAACATAAACTCAGCAAATTGGAAACTACGGTCATTATTACCTACTTCAGTATCTGGCTATTTATCTACCTGGCCTCCCGTTTGACGTTTGAAATGACCGAAATCAAAGTATTGTCCGGCCTGGTAAAATGGGTGGCAATTGGTGTTTCCCCGGTTGCAATATATGCTGCATTAAGAACCGGATTTGTAGAAAAGGCCAAATGGTATGGTTTCTTAGGCTATCTGCTGGCATATGGTGTTCTGTTAACTTTTGCAACTGAGTACATGGTTATACAAAGCAAACTGCTTTGGAGTGCGACCGTTAAAGATCAGGCCATTGTGCAAGTAAAGGTAATCCAGGTACGCAAAGTATTTAAACGCAAACTAGGTTTTGACCACACCGAAGTAACCATATTAAGGAATGGAAATGTAATAAAAATGGAAGCAAGGCCATATGCTTTTTTTTATCTAAAGGATAAAAAGCAGCTTGATATGAAAATAGGTGATTCAGATATGGGAGAATATGTAACCGCTGTGAACAACACGCTTGCCGAAAAAACAGTTGCGCGCTGGCTTCATTTTAAAGATATGATTCATCGGATACGCTGGGTTATTGTCATCATCATGGTCACAGTTGCAGCAGCATTAATTAAGGGCAGCTACTTTCCGGATGAGTTTGGAGTAGAAAAAAAGAAAATGAGTTTTTGGAAACAAATGGGGCTGGTAATGGCTATACTTTTCGGCATCGCACTGTTATTTTATGCAGGGCTTTGGATCTATATCAGTTTTTTCTCGACCCGTTAATTGGCAGCTTAATGCCTTAAATTGTTATTTTTCTGGCTTCGGCATAGCTTTTTCCCCAATCACACAAGGTTTTGAGGATGGGTACCAAATCTTTCCCCTTGCCGGTTAAAATATATTCAATTCCAATAGGGACTGTACCCGGGATTTCTTTTTTGATGATAATAGCATGCTTTTCAAGTTCTTTGAGCTGTCTGCCTAATACCTGTTCAGAAATATGAGGTAATTCTTTTTTAAGCAGATGGAAGCGGTTATTCCCCTGGGAAATGGAGTACACAATTTGCGATTTCCAGCGTCCGCTGATCATTGCTAGAGCTGAATTTAATTCACAGACCTGAAACAAAAATTGCTCATTAACAGCATTGGTCGAATTTTTTTTACGCATAATGATCTCTTTAAGTCACTCACAATTTTGTTCGTTATTGTCAACGCAAAAATGCTTTTAGAAATTTGTTACAACAAAAATACAGAATATGATCAAGGCAATAGTGATTATGATTGGGCTATTTACATCAGTTGCTGTACAGGCACAGGAAAAGTGGATTCTGAAATCAAAGTATCTGGCAAAATCCGACACCGTATTGGTTTTCAAACCTAAAACATATAGGCAAGCTAAGCAATATCCGTTAGTTTATCTGCTTCATGGATACAGTGAAAATTACCAGCAATGGTCAAAAACAACTGATCTGCAAAAACTGGCTGACCAGTATGATTTTATTATTGTTACGCCAGACGGATTTGTGTCATGGTATGTTAACAGTCCGTTTGATAAGCGGTCAAGGTATGAAGACTTCTTTTTTGAAGAACTGGTGATTAAGGTTCATCATTCCTTTAACATTGACAGGAGAAACATTTTTATCAGTGGGCTTAGTATGGGCGGTTACGGTGCTTTAAGGTATTTTATAATGCACCATGATTATTTTAACACGGCAGGAAGTACAAGCGGAGCTTTGGCATTAGATTTTGATAATCTTAAAACAGCTAGCTTACAGTTTTTCGGTAATAAGAGGCTTACTGATGACCTCGAACGACTGCTCGGAAACCATATGAACCATAATTGGAATCGCTATAGCATCTCTGAACTGATAAAGAATTATCCGGTAAAGAAACCGTTTTTACTGGATTGCGGAACGGAAGATATTTTATTCTCCGCTACTTTAGAACTCAAATCATTGGCCGATCGGCTTAAAATCCCTATAACATTTATCTCACAACCCGGAAACCATGATACGGATTATTGGAGGAAATCTATTGAATACCACTTTGTGTTTTTTCAGCAAAATTTGAAAGTGTAGGATTGATTTAATCATTGATGTGCTGATGTACATCGAACTCAAACTCTTTGTCGAGTCCAATATTGTAGCGTTTAAACTTGTTTTTTAGTTTATGTAGTTAAAAGCGGGAATTCGTGCATTTTGTTTTTCGATCATCTACACTGTGCTTATCGAACACAATTGTATCATCCGGCATAAAAATATTTACACATTAATTAAAACTGGTTATGAAAAATCTATTAGTTATCACTCTCGCCTTGTTAATGGTAATCTCCTGTAAAAAACAGCCTTCTAATATTAGCCCGCTTGCCGGTAAATGGGAATTGAAAGCAGCCATAGATGGCTTGACAGGAACAAAAAAAGTTGTGGCCTCCGGAAAAGGAAATACATTTATATTTACCGATAAGGAATATGAAAAGAGAGAAGATGGTAAAGTGGTAAAGACAGGAAGCTATTCGATAAAAGCATTCACATCTATGATTACCGGAAGGCAGGAGAAACAAATTTTATTTGACGGTAGAGAAAGTGAAACTAAAAATTACTTTACGATTAACCACGACACCCTAACACTTTCACTTGATGCTTATGATGCATCATCAACTATATACGTTAAGATACCTAACTAGGCATTATTCTTTATGCTGTAAATATTATTCTCATTAAAAATGCTGTTTAAAACCGAAATAACAAATATGTTGGCGTCTTGGACACCGTTATTTGATTTCTCAGTGCTTGAAAAGGCGCTTCCGAATATTAACTAAGGCGGCAGGAATCGTGATAACAATGTGAAAAAGCATACATCTAAACCATCATTTCAGAAGCGCGCGCCAGGAGATCATCAACATCGAAAGGTTTATTCATGAAGCCATCTGCTCCACACTCTCTTGCTAAAATATCTCCGTTCGACTCAGCCGACATCAATAGAACAGGTGTTTTATTATCCGGATATCGCAACTTGAAAATTCGGCATAACTCATTGCCATTATACCTGGATCCTACGAGCCTGATATCCATTATAATCAAACGAAAGTTTTGTTTATGAATAAATTCAGGATCAGGCGCAACGGTGAGTACCGTAGTATGATAACCTGCCATTTCAAAGATCACCTGAAATACCTCACTAATATCCTCGTCATCCTCAATTATAAGTATATATTTTTCCATCGTTATCGATTTAAAGTGATGCCAATACGGTCACGGCGATCGAAGTCGAAGGCGAATAATAGTATCTTGGGTATAAACGCAGATCAGGTAAGAAAGTTTCAGAAAAGTTTAAAAAATTTGATTCAAGTGTGTTTTTCAAAACCAGTCTGTTTATATTGATTTTCAAAAAGTTATTTTGAAATGTCACACTGATAAACCGGAAACTATTTCCTTCCATGTTAAATACTGCTTGAATTCGACTTGCTATTTTCTTTTTGCCTGATTTATTTTTTTAATATCATCCCGATAAAAGAAGATGGAAGGCAATGCCAGCCATAAATAAAGCACAGCCTTTTTTGATGGAATAATCATTTCGTAAATTCGTTGCTTTTAGCTAACTATGTTGCTCATTAAATTTTAGTTAATGGAAGGAGAGGAAAGTAAAACACTTAATATCGACCAATTTGAATTGATGTTTCGCAGCAATCATCAATTTCTATGTGCTGTGGCTATGGAATATGTTCATGATCAGTTTACAGCAGAAGATATGGTGCAGGACTTTTTTTTAGACTTCTGGCAGAGGCGTCATACCATTCAACTGACCACAGGTTTTGAAGCCTATGCGCGCCGGGCTGTAAAATATAAATGCATCGATTTCATACGTAAAAGTGCAGCAACCGAAAAGAGAAATTCGATGCTTAACATCTTGGAAGAGGGGCAAGAAGACGTTGATGAGACGGAATTTAATGAAATCAGACACCGGCGTTACCTAAAAATTGTAGAATTGGTTCAGAAACTTCCGGAAAACAGGCAAAATATCTTTATCATGCATGCGATAGATAAAATGAGCTATTCCCAAATCGCTAAAAGGCAAAGTATTTCCATTAATACGGTCAAAACACAATTAAGTAGGGCGTATTCTGCACTTCGGAATCATTTAATTCTGTTTTGTGCTGCTTTTGTTCATTTTCAGGGTATTTTTAAATTTATTTTGGAAAAAAAATAGAAATTTTTCGATTTGCTGTCACCCATTATCTATGCATCTACGACAGTGTTGTAATATGGATAAAGATTTCAGCAATTTTACTCCCGACTGGAATAAGATTTTAGACAAACTGGAAGCAGATGAACAGTTGTCAGATTCTCTGAATGCCGATGAACAGCTATTGCTAGCGGAACTTCGTGCCATCAGGGAAGAATCTGCTGACGCACTAAAAGCCTACTCTTTTTCTGATACGGATAAAAAGTGGGCTGAATTGAAAGCGCAGATTGAGCCAGCAGAGGTTGTAAAGCCGAGGGCTAGGCGACGTAAACTTTGGTTCAGCATTGCAGCTGCTGCAGTTTTATTCATCATAGCCATCAGCGTAATTTATAACAAATATCAGCGGCAGCCACAAAATCTCGTCAATGTTATTGTGAACGATATTTCTCCTGGCAAAAGTGCTGCTACCCTCACCTTAGATAATGGCAAAAAGATAGTCTTGTCTGCTGTCAATAATGGCCAGCTGGCCGGTGAAGCAGGAATCATCATCAGTAAAACTGCTGAGGGGCAACTCATTTATACTGCAACAGAGTGTAAAGATACCGATAAGATACACCTGCATACTTTATCAACTGCCAGAGGTGAAACTTACCGCCTTCGTTTGCCAGATCAAAGTGAAGTATGGCTGAATGCATCCTCATCGATCAAATTCCCGGCATCATTTGCATCGGCGAAATTTCGTGAAGTGGAACTTACCGGTGAAGCCTATTTTCAAATCGCAAAAGATAAAACACATCCTTTTATTGTAAAAACTAATCTTCAGGAGGTAAAGGTATTGGGTACGCATTTTAATGTGAATAGCTATCCTGATCATCGCAAAGCAGTAACTACACTTATTGAAGGAAGCGTGCAGGTGTCCAATCAAGGAAAACAGATAAAAATCATTAAGCCTGGAGAGCAATCGACAGTACAGGATGGGCAGGGTATCGAAATTTCGCCCGCAGACATTAAAAATGTAATGGCCTGGAAAAATGGTTATTTCCGTTTCAGAAATGAGCCCATTGAAGAGGTAATGGGAAAAATCAGTCGTTGGTACGATATTGAAGTGGTGTATGCCGGTAAAATATCTGGTGAGCGGTTTAATGGAAACATTTCGCTTCATAAAAATATCAGCGAAGTGCTGAATATGCTCAGCTATTCGAACGATGTGAAATTCAAAGTTGAAGGAAGGAGGGTAACCGTTATACAATAGAAATCTACAAAATCTAATCTATCGGAAATTCAGAATCATTCCCGGGACCACAACGGGCTATGACGCAGAATAAATTTAAATACCAGCCCGACGCCAATCGAACTGGTAATAAAAGTCCGGTAATTAACCAAACAGTTAACTAACCGCTAAAAGCCGCGAACTCGAAATACAAGGCTCAAAGCAAAACCAAACTTATCAAATGTACCAAATTTGCACCAAACCAGTGCGCTTTCTTAGCGCGCAACACAAACTATGGAGAGTTATGAAGCTAACCACTTTACTCATACTTGCTTTTATCATGCAGGTAAGTGCGGGCACCTACGCACAAAAAATTACCTTGTCGGCCAAAAATGCCGGGCTATTTACCATTTTTGACCAGATCAGCGACCAAACCGGTTACGATTTTGTGATCACCAACTCGGTGTTAAACAGTTCCAAAAAAGTTACAATAAACGTTAAAAATGCTGAACTGAAAGACGTTCTTGATCAGATATTCAAAAATCAGTCGCTGGATTTTACGATTGCCAACAAATCCGTACTCGTAAAAAAGAAGGAGCCTGCATTATTGGAAAAAATTATTAAACAATTTCAGGCCATAGATATTACTGGCAGAGTACTCAACGAAAAGAATATGCCTCTTCCTGGCGCTACCGTAAGTGTAAAGGGATTGAAGAAACAGGTGGTAACCAATAGCGATGGTGAGTTTAAATTGGAGAATGTTGATGAAGATGCTGTACTGGTAATTTCCTTTTTAGGTTATCAGACCCGAGAAATCAAGGCTTCGCAAAATCCTGGCAATATAATACTAGCCATTCAAACCAGTCAGTTAGATGAAGTGACCGTTTCAACAGGTTACCAAACGCTCTCGAGAGAACGCGTTACCGGATCATTTTCGAAGGTATCGTCCACACAACTGGATCAACAGCGGTTAAGCAGTTTACCTTCGCTGCTGGAAGGCCGTATACCGGGTTACAACAATGGTCTGATCAGGGGTACCACATCTATGAACGGTTTGGTACAACCATTATACGTAATTGATGGTTTTCCTGTAGAAAACATCAATTTAAATGCGAATAGCAGAACTGTAACAGAAGGTATACCCGGACTGAATCTGGAAGATATCGAGAGTGTTACGGTGTTAAAAGATGCCGCCGCGGCTTCTATCTACGGTGCAAGGGCCGCAAATGGTGTAATTGTTATTGTCACCAAGAAAGCAAAAATTGGCAAGCCGCAAATTTCTGCCTCCAGTACATTTACCATATCGCCATACCGGTTCTATACTGATAATCTCACCAGCTCGTCAGATATCGTAGAACTAGAGAAGGAATGGGCAGCCAATAACCCGAATTTGCGCGGCGCTAATGCTGCTAGTTATGCGTCCAACCTATTGCAAAATATGGCCTATCCGAGCCAGGGTATTAATGCCATTCTTAAAAATGCTGCCGGTACGCTATCGCAAGCAGATCTCAACACCAGATTAGCGCAACTGGCGGCTGGTGGATATCAGTATTATGATGATGTAGAAAAGTACAGCAAGCGTAATCCATTTTACCAGCAGTATAACCTGAGCGTAGGGAATGCTACCGAAAAAAATGCATTGTATTCTTCGGTAACCTATCGCAATAATAAAACGCAGGATAAATTTGCGGGTGATGAATCTGTTGGTATTAATATTAACAACACCACACAGATCACCAAGTGGCTGAATATGGAATTGAGTACATTCCTTTCATATGCTGAAGCAAATACCCAACCCTATAAAACCTTATCACCAGGATATGCCTATTTACCTTACGACCGTTTGGTAAATGCCGACGGAAGCAACTTTACTTCTACTGCAGCCTCACGTTTATCGGCCAATACCATGACGCTGATTAATAATAACCGTCTCTATAGTATGGACATCAATCCATTAAATGAGCAGGAAATGAACCTCGGCAAAACAAAGAATTTCACCAACAGGTCATTTATCAGATTTGGGATAAAAATTGCCGACTGGTTGTCCTATAATCCGAGTTTTCAATATGAGTATTCAAACAGGAGATTGGAACAGTTAAATGATAAAAATTCTTATTATGTACGAAACAGGGTAAACAGCTTTGCCTCCGTTAACCCTGTGGCGGGAGGACCAGCAATTTTCAATCTACCTTATGGAAATATCTATTATAAGGAAAACCAATTTAGCAATGCCTACAATTTCAGACAACAGCTTAATATTGACAAAACTTTTGGCGAAAAACATAGCATAACTGCAATTTTAGGATCTGAGATTAGAAACAGACGAATAGAATTCGGAAACCAGACACTTTATAACTACAATCCAAATACACTAACCTACAGTCTGTTAAACCAGCCATTGTTGGGCAGTTATCCTGGAAATATTCTTGGCGGAGGAAGTTTTACCGCAGCAGATGCGGCAGTAATGAGAGTTAACGTAGAACGTTTTGTTTCTCTTTACAGCAATGCAGGTTATACCTATGATGAAAAATACCTGCTAACCGGTAGTATTCGCTGGGATAGGTCGAACCTTTGGGGTACCAGTTCAAAATATCAGCGTACTCCGGTCTGGTCGGTGGGTGCAGGCTGGAATATCCATAACGAATCGTTCTTTAACGTAGATTGGATAAACCGTTTGAAACTTCGTGGTTCGCATGGTATAGGCGGTAACGTTTATACCAATACTGCGCCGTTTACGACATTCAATTTTAATCCCAATTACAATGTGGGTGGCTTGCAGGCCACAGTGGGTACCAGACCAAACCCACTGTTGTCTTGGGAAAAAACCACCACGACCAACGCAGGGCTTGACTTCGCAGTGTTGAAAAATCGCCTATCGGGATCAATAGATTATTATATCAAAAGAGGTACCGATTTGCTTGCCAATACGCAGGGTGTACCTACGGAGGGATTTGGTTATTCTACCTATGTCATCAATAACGGAAAGATGTTGAACAATGGTATTGAGGTGGCCCTGTCGGGCGATGTTATACGCATTAAAGATCTGAACTGGAATTTAGGTGTGCAGTATGCTTACAATAAGAATAAAGTTACCTATGTAAATGTTGAGGCACCTTTCTATATTCTTCAGCTCGATTACCCCCAATCCTTCCCACGTATTGGAAATCCATATAATGCCATTTACAGTTATCAATGGGCTGGTTTGAGTGATAAAGGATTGCCACAGGTTTACAATGAAAAAGGAGAGAAGGTATTGGCTTCGCCGACTAATCTGCAATCTATCGTTTACAGCGGAACGACAGTTCCAAAATATAGTGGGTCATTTAACAGTACGCTGGATTACAAGAACTTCACGTTATCTTTTCTGCTAACTTTCGAGGGCGGTCATAAAATGAGGAATACATTTTTACCTACGCTGGGAGCTGGCTATAATAGTGCACTTAATGGCTATGTAACACAAATTAGCACCGTAAATAAAGATATCGTAAACCGGTGGAGAAATCCTGGTGATGAGCTGACAACCAATGTACCTAAAGTGGTTTTTGCGGAAGATCCTGCCTACAACAGTCAAAGCGCCAGTATGTACGGCTATGCTGATATCAATGTGATTGATGCGAGTAATATGCGTTTAAGAAATATTTCACTTGCATACAGAGTACCGCAACTGGTGGCTAAAAAAGCAGGGATGAGTAATATACGCTTCCAGTTTAATGTAGAGAACGCTTTTACATTGGCTAAATCTCAAACTGCAAAATACATGCTTAATGGATACAGCATGCCGAATTATGTATTTGGAGCCTATCTGACTTTCTAAAAACCGTTTATACTGCATGAGCAGTAAAAGAACATTTAAAGACATAAGTGATGAAAAAAATACTTTCAAACACCATAAAATTGGCGGCTCTTGCTTCAGTGCTGAGCTTTAGCAGCTGCAATAAATTTATCGATATACTTCCGGTAGGAAACGGCCAGATTCCTACCGCGCTGTCAGACTATGAAGCCCTGCTACGCGATGAGTATGGTAACCATCGGACAGACATAACACAGGCGGTGCTCTTGCTTAATGATAAGTTTGAAACCAGTGCCAACCTGAATTACTATCCCCTCTATAAGGCAAACTATAACTGGAATGAATCGGCAGATAGGATTGCATTGAACAATGCCGATGAAGGCACTTATTACAACATGTACACCGGAATAAACACCAGCAACCTGATTATTGAAAAGGCAGCTGGTACTACCGGTGGTAGCGATGCACAAAAAGCTGAACTGATTGCGCAGGCGAAGGTACTAAGGGCCTTTGATTATGATATTTTGGCTAATTATTACGCAGATAGTTATGAAGAAGCAAACGCCGCGGCTAAATTATCGGTACCGCTGATTCTTAGTGCTGATATTGGTGCTGCTTATAGCCAGGTAACGATCAAAGAACTCTATGATTTCATGCTAAAGGACATCAATGAGGCCATTCCGGCTTTAGGCGCCACCAGTGCGACAGTGCTACATCCTAACCTGGGCGCTGCAAATGCGCTGAAAGCCAGGATACTTTTGCAAATGGGAAGATATGCAGACGCCCTGGCTGCTGCCAACGAAGCATTGAAGTACAATGATAAACTGTTCGATTGGACAGCATTTTATAATACCTACAAAACGCAGATAGAGGCCGTTAATGTATACACCAACGCCCCTTCGCCAATGGGCTTCAATTATGTAGAAAATTATTATTTCCGTCATGGCGCATCGAGCAATGCCGGCCGGGAACAGGCAATTCGTGTTGACCGTGCAACCCGTTTTGAACAGGGAGATGCAAGATTTGCTTCGCGCTGGAAACTCCGGACCGTTGGTGCGGACACTTATTACACCAGTATTACCACTGGTTTTTTCAATGTAGGTGGTTTAACCACTACAGAAGTTTATCTCATCAAAGCAGAATGTCAGGCACGTTTAAACGATGTTCCCGGTGCAATGTCTACATTAAATACAGTGAGGGTAAAAAGAATTTTTCCTGCAAACTATGCGCCGCTAAGCGCAGCTAGCACTATTGAAGCAGTAAAACTTATTCAGCGGACCAAAGCAAACGAGCTTATTTTGGGTATTACACCTTTTGCTGATGCACGTCGCCTGAATAAGGATGCCAATTACGCTGTTACATTAAGTAAAACGGAAAATGGACAAGCCTTAACCCTTGCACCAAACTCTCGTATGTGGACAATGCCATTTCCACAGGGTGCCTCAAAAAATCCAGGTAATGGAACCATCAAACAAAATGTAGAAAAGTAGATTAATGACCAAGTTAAAAGCGATAAAAGTATGAACATTTTATTTAAGAGCCTATTAACCCTTTTACCTGCAACGTTAATGTGTTGTGGAGGCCCGTTATTTGCACAGAACGGGAAGTATATGATAACCGGTAAGTTGCCTGCCGTTAACGAAAAGGTATATCTTGGTCACGAAGCCGGAGACAAATATGTAGTTACAGATTCGGCCAAAGTTATTAATGGCAGTTTTATGTTTAAAGGAACAGTTAAACAACCGGGCTTCTACAAGTTGGAAAGCAAACGCCTTAAAAACCCAATTGTTTTTATATTAGAAAATGCTGCCATCAATGTGTCTAAACCAGATAGTGTATCGCCGGTGCTGATTACTGGTTCTCCAGCGTATGATGTGTATATGAACTTTTATAATGGCCCCTGGAAAACAATCACTGCTAAAGCCGGAAATATTTACGGAAGGCTTGATCAGGTGGAGAAAGCTGGCAAAATGGATACAGCTACCCGTGGAGGCTTCGATAAAGAATTTAGAGCGCTGGATACCCTTAATATTGCAACTGTAAAAGAATACATCCTCAAAAATCCAGGTTCTGTAGGTTCTGCAGGAATTATTTACGACCGCTTTATTAGCTATCCGAATTTTCCGGTAGCAGAACAATTATATGGGATGCTCACGAAAGAGGCACGGCAATCAGATATTGGCGAACAAATTAGTGCCTCCATAAAAACTAATGCAAAAACCGCTAAAGGGAAGGTTGCTCCGGCAATTGCGATGCCGGATAAGGATGGTAAAATCGTAAAGCTGTCTGATTTTAGAGGAAAATACGTACTGGTTGATTTCTGGGCGAGCTGGTGCGGACCTTGCAGGAGAGAAAACCCAAATGTAGTTGCCGCTTACAAAAAATACCATGATAAGGGCTTTGAAATTTTAGGCGTATCCCTCGACTCTAAAAAAGACGCCTGGTTGAAAGCCATCGCAGCTGATGGCCTCACCTGGACACACGTGTCTGATCTGCAGGCCTGGTCTAATGCCGCGGTTAAGGAGTATGGCGTAAAAGCTGTACCGGCAAGCTTTCTGCTTGACCCGGAAGGTAAGGTTGTAGGCAAAGATTTGCGGGGAGAGGAACTGAATAAAACCCTGGCAGGTATTTTCAAATAATTTCTCTGTAAGAACAATTCACGAATAGCTGCGGCCCGGGCTCGCAGCTATTTTTGTTTAATAATCGATTTTTTATCACGCCTTGCAAAAAAGGGTTTGCAGGCTACTAAAACACAATTTTTTTTTCATTGCGATAGTTCGAAATAAGGTCTGGTACATCATTTATTGGGTAATCATTACATCAGCATCGATATGATGATGGATGTGTATCATAATACCCAGGCATATCTTTTTCAAGCTTATAGTTGCGTTCTTAAATTATTTTTATCCCTTAAATTGCGAATTTTATGATTTCCGAATCAATAAATTTATATTTTTTTTTGTACCATACACTTGCAAGGTGTAGCCCATTTTCTGTCTAATCATTAGCGCTGCTTGGCTTGATGCTTTCTCTTCTTTTTATTGCTAAATTTTTATGCCGCTCTATCAGCGCACTAAGTTTCTCTGATATTGAATGATATTGTTCCTCATCAAAATCCTCCAAATAAATTTTTTTGATTTGCATTTTCGCTTTAATGGTCGGGATTTTAACTAGTGCCCCTTTTTGGTTATTTGCTAAAGGATCAAAATAATACCAGTTGCCCATGTAGTCGCCAGTAAGTAGATTTATACTGGCTTCACCACTGCCGTCGTTCGTGGCGTTGCCAAAAGCGTACTCGCTCACGCCGATTAACCTCATTCGCTTTTCTTTTTTCTCGTATCTAAACTGGCAGGCATAACCCGAACGCATCCAGTTTACCTTAATTTCGAAACCACTTTTTTTGGGTTCGATGAAAGTATTATCTCCCGCCGTTTCCAATCTCTTACTTTTTATTTTTTTGAAGTTTTGGGTGGATAGTCTGCATGTAATTCTATCATCGTGTTCGTCCAGGTAAACAGTATCCATCTTTCCATCCAAATCAATGTCTTTTATCAGCTTTTTTTGTGCGTAGGTCGATAATTTTAAAATCAATATGCCTGCAATAATAATTAGTTGTTTCATATGTGCTTGCTAACGTTGTACCACCAGATAATTACGTTGGACTTAAATTTTAATTAGCGCAGTTTATTTTTTAATCGTTAATCCTCTTTGGTTATTTTGACATCAGTAAAATGGCCTAATGTTCCTGGCCCTATCCATAATCCTACACTTCCGCGGATATCTTTACCCTGCTTCAAGTCGTTTACGATCAAAGTAGGTTGAGCAGCACCATTTACATATAGCCTGGCCGTTTCATCCTTTACTACTATTTTTATTTTAATCCATTCTGCCGGCAATATGTCTACATAGGCTTCATACTTTCCCGGTGTCTCTTCTCTTAATTTCTCCCAGGAATATCCGGGAATAGAAATATACTGGCTGGAATGATTTCGGCGCAACTGATCATTTGCCCGCCCATTGGTAGGACGTAAATAGAAAACCTCCATTTTCGAAGCATCCGCGGCTGTTCTGAATGCTATCCCTACAAATCCACGGGCTGTTTCTCTCGCGTTCGCAAGTGTTTGTCCTGAAATTTTAGCTTCGATTATTCCGTTGTGAAAGTCAATATGCTTTAAGATCGCAAGTGTACTGTCTCCATTTGCTTCACCTTTTATTTCGAGCGCCAAAGCATTTTTACCTTTAAAGACAGATGCTTTAACTGTCACCTGAAATGGGACTACATCAGAAGGGATTTTTGCGCTGTTTTGTGCCTTTAAATGCAAACATAATATGGTGCTTACACACAACATATATAGCCGTTTACTGATCATAAAAGAAGTACGTTTTTATTTTTATTCATCTAAAATAAAAAAAAAGGTTTTTCATTTGGATTTTCTGATAATCTTTATCTGTTAAATCATCTAATTTCCCATTTTATTAAAAGCGTTAGTCATGATTTTGCCCGGATCGCTATCTTTAAAAAGTACAGTTGGCATTTTGTAGGTTTTGGTAATTGTGGTGCTTGGCGTATCCTCTTTCATCGTGTCAGTATCGGTTTGGGTGTAAGTGCCTTTCAACAAATTGATTTTCTGTTCTGTATGCCCGCCGGCACCCATGCTAAAAGCACTAACCTGTGTTAAAATTAAATCTTTGTTCATGTATTGATAGGTACTTTCAATGCTTCCTGCCGGACCGCTTGACTGCATAGAAATCACCAGCTTCCCGCTATCAATCTTTAGATTTTCGTAGTCGTAGATGGAGTAACCATTTTCGCGGTATTTAGGCTCCACGGCCGAGAATGATTGATCATAGCGTTTATAGTTTTCACCCTGGTTAAAAAGTACCAAAGTAGGGCGAAGTGCCGTGCTATCCTGCTTGTTGATGAGTACGATAACTACATCGTTTTGTCCATCGTTGTTCAGGTCGCCTGTAGCTTCCAAATCTATTTTGTAGTTGGCCGGAACAAAATCTTCAACGGCATTACCAGTGCCTGGAAAAACAGAACCTGCACTTTTGGAATCGGTTTGTTGAGCAACTTCCCGTTGAATTTTTACAGTATCTACGAACATTTTTTCCGTTTGCCGTTTTTTGTTTTGGCAGGCGATAATGGTTAATGAAATATTAAAAAAGAGGACAAGTTTTTGAAGCGGTTTGATCATGATATGTTGATTAACTTATGGAGACGTTATCATTTGAATATTTACTAATTATGTGACTTGTAAAAAGAAATGCTTTAATGTTGCGGCACTTCCCTGAAATTTCCTTTAGGTTTTGGTTTACCATGTTTATTAATCAGGGCTGCAATAAAAATTCTTCGGCGTAATATCACGAGCTTGGCACCAATGGCTTTAATTTTTCCATCTAAGGATGCCGCTACACATAATGAGCTGAATCCTCGTTTGCCTGCCATGGCTAAGGTTTATATCTGTTAAATAAGGCACCTGTCGTGTAGGTTTATCCTGTTCTATACCACCATTAATTATTATAAATGGCACAAACGCATAAGAGCGATGTTTAAAATATTTAATTATACGCTCTGAAAACTAATCATGTTTTTTTAAAAATGCGGCGGCTTCCACCTTTTCAAATTCTTTTTTATTCTCATCCCATACATAAGCTTTATAGTAAACGTTTTTGTCTTCCGGATTGTCCTTGCAAACGGCAGCAATAAAAAGCCTGCTTTTTTGGTTGCCCAATGCCCTATCTTCCGCAAAAAGACATGAATTTTCTTCACCTAAAGGCAGGTCATAAATTTTTCCGTCTCTTACATCAATCATAAACCCCATAACACAACCAGCGCCACAGCCAGATATGGACATTACATAGTATCCGGCAAAGTCAGCTTCTTTGGTTTGGTAAGCTTCCGTAATCCTGGTTTTAAAATCTTTAGCTTCAGGATAACTTGTCCAATCTATAGGTGCATGTTTTGTTACTTTTTCAGCATCTACCCGGTATTTTTGGAAATCTACACTATCATAATAATCAACCCGGATTTCTTCCGGTTTTTCCTCTGGCAACTGAACGGAGGGCGCCGATGGGGTAGGGGTTTCGATAGCCCTTGCTATGGTATCGGCATGATCAACTTCTGTTGCTTCTGTGTTCCGTGGTGTTACCTGGTTACAGGCGTAGGTGATGGCCAGCATACCCAGGAACAGACAATTGATCAATTTTTTCATTTTCATAAGCATTAATGCTAATTTAACTAACCAGCGATGTCGATTTTCTTAAATTTTAAATACTTGCCGTCGATCACTATGAAGCTGTAAATAATATTGTATTCCCCTTCGCTCACCTCATTACCCTCTTCATCTTTGGCATTGTTGGTATAAGCCAAATTTAAACTTAATACCTTATTGGTCTTGTTGTATTCGGCAATCAGTTTATATTTGGTATCCGTTGTGGTAGTTTCCGGCGTTTCATTATAGTTTGTTTCGTATAGCTGCTCAGATTTAATTTTAAGTAATGTTTTAACAAAATCAGCATTAAAAATTCTGTTATAATATTGTTCCAGATCTTGTTCGTAAAACAGATCAGGATTTTTGAATTTGTTTTTTCTTGCTTTTATTTCTGCGTCTGTTAAATTGCATAGACTCCAGATAGCACCTCCTTCATCAGCAATTGGAAAATCAAAGTACGTTTTAAGTTTTTTGAAATCTTTTGAATAAACCGCTTCTCTAAAATTCTTAAAGTCATCTGACCAGTTCTTTACTTTAGCATCATCTTTTGCCTGAGGTGCAACATGAGTATCTTTGACTGCAGTTTGAGCATCTCGTTCGTTTTCGGCTTTTTTTGGTGTATTGGTGCAGGCTGATAATAAAATCAATGTGAGCATTAGCTGTACAGGTTTCATTGTGGCGTTTTAAATTTTGTTTGTATAGGTTAACGCTAAAAACTTATAATGGTTTTGATATAAAGGTGTTGGGATAGAAAATGCTCTTTCAGCTGTATTGAATTCACTACGCAGCTTAAAAAATTATGCCCAATGATGGGCTTAAAGTGAAGCCAACCAGGCTTCGGGGATAGTTTGCCGATTCAGGTACCTGTGATAGATAATAATGGCGCTGGCCAGCCAAAAGTTGGCCTTGTCGGATCTTTCGCTTTAACTTACTTGTATATCAGGATTCCATATGCTTTGAATCAGCATACATAGGTAGGAGGCAACAATTCGAAAATATTAAGTACTTTTAATGCCGAATCGGATATGCAGGCGCTTAAAAATTTGATACGTTCCAGCGTTTGGTTGGAAGAAAAAGATCTTCAGCAGATTTTAGGGTATTTTACCCTGAAAACGCTGGAAAAAAGTCAATTGTTACTAAAACGCGGACAGATCGCCTCACACTATTATTTTTTAAACAAAGGCGCGCTTCGCTTCTTTTACAACGACGACCAGGAGCTTACGGCCTGGATTGTGCAGCCAGGAGAGTTTTTCACTGAAATTTCCAGCCTGAATCCGGGATTGCCTTCCAGGTTCAACATTGAGGCAGTTGTAGATACTGAACTATACTGTATCCATAAGAAAGATATGGATTTGCTTTATAAAGAAATTCCGGCCTGGCAGGAGTTTGGCCGAAAGCTTTGGGAAGGCATGGCTGTGCGTATGATCAGCGAGATCATCAGCTTCCAGACCATGACTGTAGAGGAACGTTATCTGGCATTTCTACAAAAGCCCGGTTTTATGCAATTTATTTCTGTTAAGCAGCTCGCTTCTTACCTCGGCATCACTCCGAACGCCCTAAGTCGCATCCGTAAAAATCTCCGCTAACTTCATTATCTACCAAATGGTAGTTCGGTTGCCTTCCTACAGGCATAGCTTTGTGAACTCAATAACAAAGAAAAATGGACAATATTATTTTAGTTGCGGGTGCTACCGGCAACCTGGGAGGCAGCGTATGCAAACACTTAGTCAAAAATGGTGCCCGTGTAAGGGCCTTGGTAAGGGCACAGAGCGATCAGGAGAAGGTAAATGAACTGCGCAAATCAGGGGTAGAGATTATAGCCGTCAACTTCGCAGATGAAGATGGGTTAGTATCGGTTTGTAAAGGTGTTTCCTGTGTGGTATCGGTACTCGCCGGCCTGCGCGAGGTAATTGTAACAGCACAAAGTCAATTGCTCCAGGCCGCAGTAAAAGCGGGTGTTCCCCGTTTTATTCCATCCGATTTTTGTACAGACTTTACCCAATTAAAAGCGGGCGAAAACAGAAATTTCGACCTGCGTAGGGAGTTCCAAGCCCTGCTGGAAACCAGTAACATTCAGGCTACCTCGGTATTCAACGGCGCTTTTGCCTATGTTTTGCAGTATGGCATCCCACTGTTAGATACAAAGGGAAAGACAATTGCCTACTATTCAGGAAAAGCTGACTGGCAGATCGACTTTACCACTATAGCAGATACGGCTACTTTCACGGCATACGCCGCATTGGATGATACCGCGCCCCGGTATCTCCGTATTGCTGGTTTTCAGCTAAGTCCGAACGGACTCGCAGCGCTCACCGGCCGCGTTTTTGGTGAACATTTCAAACTAAAAGAACAGGGGACACTGGAGCAATTTTCGGCTTACATTCAAAAGTTGCGGACAGAAAATCCTGATGGAGAAAACCAGCTATACCCGCAATGGCAGCAGATGCAATATCTCTACAGCATGTATGCGGCACATCATCATAAGCTTGATAATGACCGGTACCCTGGTATAAACTGGCAAACCGCAGAAATAACACTTAACGAAATAAGTAACAACAAAATAGCATAAAATGGAACAGGTATATAATGATGAGCAGCTCATTAAACATTGGCCCGGCTTTACCAGCCATCTGGTAGAAGTGAACTGAACGCAACTGCATTTTGTAGATGGCGGGGGCAAAGGCCCGGTCCTGATCTGTCTGCCCGGCTGGCCGCAAACCTGGTATTCGTATCGTGCTGTCGCGCTGCCTTTGGCCGATCATTTTAGGATTATCGTAATCGATATTCGTGGTATGGGCAGTTCGGCAACACCAGCATCAGGTTATGACAAAAAAACAATGGCTACTGATGTGTACAAGCTGATGGGCTTATTGAACATTGGTAAAGCGTATGTGTTGGGCCATGATATAGGCGGTATGGTCGCATCCAGCCTGGCGCATAATTATCCGGAAGTGGTAGAACGCCTGATCCTTGCAGATGGTCTGCATCCTAATGAAGGAATGATGCAAATAAAACTCATGCCGCCACCGGAAACTTTTGGTGAAAAAATAGATCACCAGCAACCTTACACGTGGTGGATGAGTTTTAATCAAGTTAAAGAACTGCCTGAAAAATTGCTGGAAGGACGTTACCGGTATTTGCTCGACTGGCTTTTCGATTACGTGATGGTGGACAGCTCGAAAATGCCTGATTTTGATCGGGAGGTATATGCTTACGTTTATAATCAGCCGGAACGGATACGCGCTTCCAATGGCTGGTACCAGACTTTTAATCAGGATATTGCTGATGCCAAACATTATCCGAAGTTAAGGATGCCGGTTTTAGGTCTTGCCAGCAATGTGTCGTACGGTTTTTATCAGTATACGTTGCCGATGATAGCTGAAAATTATCAGTTACTCAACCTGGAAAATACCGGTCATTATATGTTTGAGGAGAATTCGTCAGGAGTTTATGAAGCAATCATGACGTATTTGAAAAACAGAGAGCAGCGTAATGACTGAATCGCTCCGATGGTAAGTGCTTAACTAATTTTCAGTCAGTATCTTATGAAAATAAAGAGGCTGTATCATCTTTGTAATTTCATGTCTAACGTGTCACGTTGAGCCTGTCGAAACGCCTTCAGTATATTTGATGGAGGTTCTTCGACTACGCTACCATTGACGTTATTTTGCAATTGTCTATTAATGAGTGACTTGCGGAACCTATGCATTTCGGCGTAGCTAGGCCGTAGCACCGTATCTCCGTTCCGCTTAAATCCGGCCTAACAAATTTTTCGG
>NZ_CAJYOJ010000072.1 GCF_913776295.1 uncultured Pedobacter sp. | reverse complement strand
GATCATGAATATCTGGAAAGATCATCTTTGGCCGCTTTTTTTAAGCTTTGTTCAGCTCGTAAAAACATTCATCAAACAACCAAAATATCATACAATCTTTGTTCAATGACTTTTTAAGGAACGACTAATTAAATTCTGTCCGTACGGTTAAGCTTATCGCGTCTAAGGATCTCGAAAATGAATACATGTAGCTTTATTTAACTGGCCGGTCAGTAGCTCGTATCAATTTTATACATCCTAAAGACTTGCGTAATCTGGCGGACAGTCGGGATAATCAGGAAAAGATAATTAAGCTTATTTACTTATCGGTTTTTTTTTTTTGGAACAGCAGGCCTACAATTGAAAAAAGAATTACAGCGGCAGCTCCAACTACATTGAGCCACAAAAATGATACGATATCAAACTCATATATGGCAACCACCACTATTTCAGAGAGAATGGCTGCAATAAAAACCACGCGACCATTTACCTGCTTAAAATAAAAAGCGACCAGGAAGATACCCAGAATAGGCCCATAAAAAAGTGAACCCAATACATTAACGGCTTCAATAAGCGAACCCATTTGCGTGGCAAACATGGCCACTGCGATTGAAAAAATACCCCAGGCTAAAGTATGCAAACGGCTATATTTTAATTCCGTTTTGTCGTCAACTTCTTTTTTACCAAAAATGAGGTGTACATCTTTTAGAGAACAAGCTGCCAGCGAATTTAACGCTGCCGAAATCGAACCCCAGCTGGCCAAAAAGATGACGGCGAAAAGCAGACCAATCATCCCAACCGGAAGGGTATTTTTTACAAAATATAAAAAAATATAATTGGTATCGGTTTTCTCTGCATTGTAATTTGATTTATTGATGGCCTCTTCTACCCTGCTGTGCAGCTCCTTTACTTTTTTTTGGGTCGATTTAAAATCATCCAGGGAAGCATTTAGAGTGGGTGATTGCCTTTCCTTTTCTTTAAGGAGGTTCTTCGACTGCTGGTTAAACTTTTGGGCTAATGCCTGGTGTTCTTTTTCGAAAGCAGCGGCCTGCAGAGGCTGTGTTTCTTTTAAATGTTGATAAGACCGTTCATTGAAGTAAATCGGGGCCGGTTTTAAAGAAAAAAAAGCAAATAATAATGCGCCGATCAAAAGGATCGCAAACTGCATCGGGATTTTGACCAATCCGTTTAACAGTAATCCCATTTTGGCATTGGTATTATCTTTAGCAGTAATATATCTTCCAACCTGGCTCTGGTCTGTGCCGAAGTAAGAGAGTGCCAGGAAAAATCCACCAATTAATCCGCTCCAGATATTGTATTTATCCTTCCAATCGAAACTGGTGGTAATCACATTTAATTTACCCGATTTTCCTGCGAGATAAAGCGCATCTTTAAACCCGATCCCATTAGGCATATGTTGCACCAGAAGATATCCGGCAAAGGCCATGGTACCTAGTATAATCAAAAACTGCAGCTTCTGCGTATGCGCAATTGCCTTTGCTCCGCCCACATAAGTATAAATCAATAAAATCCCTCCTGTAAGGATATTGGTTAAATAAATATTCCAGTTTAAAACGCTGGACAGGATAATACTTGGTGCATAAATACTGATACCGGTTGATAATCCCCGTGAAAAAAGGAACAGCAATGAGGTTAAGACCCTCGTTTTTTTATCAAAACGGTTCTCTAAATATTCGTAGGCCGTGTATACATTTAACCGCTGAAAAATGGGGATGAATGTAATGCAGATCACAATCATAGCCAATGGCAGACCGAAATAATACTGTACAAAGCGCATGCCATCGGTATAAGCCTGACCTGGCGCTGATAAAAAAGTAATGGCACTGGCCTGTGTAGCCATAATGCCCAGCAGCACAATGTACCAGGGCATTTTATTATCAGCCTTTAAATAGGATGCATTGCTTTTTTGCCCGCGACCAATAAAAATGCCATAGGTTACCACAGCAAGCAAAGTAAATATCAATACGGCCCAATCGATATTACTCATGTCCAGAATTTGGTAAACAAATAGTAAAATGTAAGCTGAAATACCAGCGCAAGCGCTAAAAGGATGTACCAGGTATTCCAGTTTTTAAGTTGGTTTTTCATCACTTTCCGGCTGATAAAAAGTTAAAGAACAACCTGGCTGCGCCAACATTCCCGGCAGGCAGTTGTCTGAAAAATGCCAGCGGTGTATAAATGAAATTCCCTTTACCATATTTAGCATACAAGGTTGATCCCTGAAGCGGCTCCTCACCGGTATCATGCATTTCAAAGAGCGTTTCATATTTAGCATCCCATTGATCAGGAAAGTAAGCGCCACGTTCCTGCACCCAACCTTTAAAATCATCGGCAGTAATTTTATTTGGATAGTTCAGTACTTTATGGTCAGGTTTTAAAAATTTAACTTCCGCATTTTCTTCAGTTACCCTTTTACCACTAATGTTCAACGGATAAATACCGAAATCCTGAAGCGCCATATCCTGCGTAGTATTATACTGCATCACCATGGTTCCACCATTTTCTACATAACTGCGTAAAGCAGTTTGCCAGTTTTTAATTCTCTTTTCGGTATTGATTACTCTTACACCGGTTACCACAGCATCATAAGTTGCTAATTTGGCCGGGCTTAAGATATCTGCTTCCGTCAGTACATCAACCTGTAAACCGGCTTGTCTTAAAAACTCCGGAATAAGGTCTCCCGCACCTTCGATATAACCGATTTTTTTCGCCAATACTTTTGTATCTCCTTTGATTAACCAGGTAGTGGCCGGAACGAAATACTGTAGGGTTGGCAAATGCGGGTACTGAATTAATACCTGTCCTCTTGAATATTCATTTGTTTCTGATGAAAAAACCGCTTCCAGTTTATTTTGGGTGGTTTTAATTTTTGCTAAATCTTCGATTGGCAGCAGGAAATTCATCGTGTTAATGGTATTTTCAGCCAGGTTTATCCCTTGAAAGGTCTTTACTATCTGGTTGCCGATCTTAAAACTAACCTTACCATAATTAATGTTTTTATTGGCCTTAAAGCGAAGGCTAATATTTAAAGCTTCTTTTTCTTTGGCGAAATAAACAGGTTCGCTAAAACTCAAATCAAGTGGTGGGATAACACGGAGTGCTTCTACTACATCTCCTTTTACAGGATCTAATTTTTTAAAGGATAATGGCAAGCTGACCGCAAATTTTTCAGATTCTATTTTCAATGTTAACCATACATTAATGGGCGATTGCATTTCCGGAAGTCCGATCAGTGTATCATTTGCCACGCTAAATGTTGCCGCATTTTTTGCAGGCCTAGCTAACCAATAGGGTTCAGTAGGTACAGCATCTGCCGGAATCTGGATCTTACGTTCCACGGTAATCAGCGAATCGTTGGCCAGCGTCCTGTTTAAATGATCAGTCTGGTTTAACCAGTTTACACTTTCTACCTTTACCGGGGTAGCCGATCTGGAAATTAAGTTTAAACGGAAATTATAACTGTTGCCGGCAAGCACTTCGGGCTGATTGGTTACCACCTCGCCCATAAAACCTGCACTGCTTAAAATGATATTATCAATCGCAGCTAGTTTATCTTTTCTCAACGCTACATCCTGCAATTCTGCAATTTTTCTTCTGAGCATCAACAGTCCGTGCAAACTTTTATCTGGCTGGTTATAGTCAAATGATAACAATATAATATCAATCAGTTCATCAATATCTCCTATACCTTTGTCTGACCAGTTCATGCTTAAACCATCAAAAAGCGTCCTTTTGGCAGGATCGCCCAAAACATTGACAAAATATTCGGAACGTATACCAGCCACAGACTGTGTTCCTGCCCCTTGGCTTTTATGCAAACTTCTGCTTAATCCAGCCAACTCTCCATACCCCATTCCCAATTGAGCATCATATTGTCCAACGGATACCTTTAATTGATTTTCAGCTGTTGTATTAACTGCACCAAACCTGAAGGTATTCCATAACAATCTTTTGGGCTGCCAAACAGCAACGTATTTCAGCTGTTCAGGAAACATATTTTTATCGGCGGCCGCCTTAAATGCTTTTTCGGCAACAACTGCAGAAGCGGCATGTTGTCCATGTCCTGCAGCAGCAGTTGGCGGGAAACGACAGATCATCACATCCGGCCTGAATTTTCTGATTACCCAAACCACATCGGCCGTAATGCTATCGGCATCCCACTGTTTAAAAGTATCGTTGGTATTCTTCGAGAAACCGAAATCAATGGCCCTGGTAAAAAACTGTTGCGCGCCATCCAATTTACGGGCTTCTAAGAGTTCGTGCGTTCTGATCAGTCCTAATGCCGCCCCTTGTTCGGTACCCAAAAGATTTTGGCCGCCGTCTCCCCTGGTAAGCGACAAGTATGCTGTTTCTACATTTTGCTCGTTAATCAACCAAGACAATAAACCTGTATTTTCATCATCCGGATGTGCTGCCAAGTATAAAACCTTCGGCAGGTGCTTCAAGGTTTTAAGTTCTCTGTAAATCTCGGAAGATTTTGCCGGCCGAACTTGTTGCGCTGTACAGCACATTACCGGAAAAAACAGGGTAAATAGGACAGTTAATCTTTTGAACATATTAGTTGTTTTGCAAAATTCAAATATGCTCAAAAAGCTTTTATTTTACCGCCTCCAAAACGAAAAAGGTACAAAAAAAGGCGTTTGACCATTTACAGTTCTTTGAAGAGAGATTCGAGCAGATGGATGTATAAGCTAATTCCCTCTTCGATTTCATCAATCAATACAAACTCATCAGCAGTATGCGATCTGGCTAATTCTCCAGGTCCCATTTTTACCGATGGCATCGTGAGCCAACCCTGATCAGAACTTGTAGGGGACACATAGGTTTTTCTGCCAAGTGCCTGTCCGGCCACTACCAGCGGATGCAATACATCGATATTGGAAGGATGGAGCACATTGGGGCGTACATTAAAATTGCTCATGGTATGGTTGATGATGACGTTCAGGATTTCGCGCGGGGTATAATTGTGATCGAAACGGATATCGACTGTAAAATGGCATTCTCCAGGAACTATATTATGCTGCAAACCTGCATTTATTTGCGTAACCGTCATTTTTACCGGCGCTGGTGAGTTATCCTCAATCGGAAACTGAAAATGTGAAAACCAATCGATATCATTGATGGCTTTATAAATGGCATTATCGCCTTCTTCACGTGCAGCATGTCCAGATCTGCCTTTGGCTACACAATCAATTACCATCGAACCTTTTTCGGCAATGGCCATTTGCATACCTGTGGGTTCGCCAACGATGGCAAAAGAAATGGGCTTAAGCTCATTCAATATACTTCTGATGCCATTTAAACCCGAGTTTTCTTCTTCACCCGTAGCTGCTAAACATAAATTGAAAGCAAGATCAGTCGATTCGTAAAAATAAATAAAGGTAGAAATAAGCGAGACCAGCGAAGCACCCGCATCGTTACTGCCTAAACCATGTATTTTTTCATCATCTATGATGGCGTGGAAAGGATCTAATGTATATTGCTCATTTGGTTTTACAGTGTCATGGTGCGAGTTGAGGAGAATAGTCGGCCTGGTATCGTCGAAATACTTATTGTAACACCATACATTATTGTTTTTACGGATGGTATTAATACCATGCTTAGCCAGGTACGCTTCTATTTCATTGGCAGTACCCTGCTCTGAGCCACTAAAAGATGGGATGGCGATTAAAGCAGACAAAAGTTCTACAGCTTCGTTATATAATAGATTTAAATCAGGATGATTGCCGATCAGTTGTTTTTCTACATTCATGGCTTGTATTAAATGCTTTTAAGGTTTAGGCTTTGTTTCAATTTTAGGGTATTTTCTGCACTGGCGATTAGCTGATCGATATGTGCCGGACTGAACAGCATCGCCGTGCACAAACAGTTACTTTTATTTTTGCTTTCGAGAATGGAATAGTTTACACAGCTTTTGCAACCTTCCCAAAAGTCAGCATCCTGTGTAATTTGCGCAAAGGTTACGGGCTCGAACCCGAGTTGACTATTCATTTTCATAATGGCTGCGCCAGAGGTAATGCTGAATATTTTGGCGTCGGGAAATAAGCGACGGGAAAGACTAAAAATTCTGTTTTTGATACTTTTGGCAACACCAGAGTTCCTAAATTTAGGTGCAACAATCAATCCTGAATTAGATATGAAAGTATCTTTTTGCCAGCCCTCTAAATAAGAAAAGCCAACCCATTGGCCGGTAGCAGTGACTGCAATTACAGCTTTGCCGGCATTCATTTTTTCGACTATGGAAGCCGGTGTTCTTTTCGCAATCCCCGAACCCCTTAACACTGCTGAACTTTGTGTTTCGGCTACTATCTCATCTGCATATTTTGCATCTTCCCGGGTTGCGACCCTGACAAAAATTATTGATTTGTTCATTTTAATAAAATTTCATATCTGCTGGTCATCAAAAGCAATACCTCAGACCAAAAAAAATAATCAAGCAGCTGATTAACAATGTAATAATTTAATAAAACAGAAAATCAGCAGGTCAGATACAAGCAAACACCTGTCATTTTGAAAGGCTTTTTATCATATTGAAAAGCAATTCATTTTACCAGATGGAAGGATTGAGTTAAAAGCCGGTCCGGGAGGGTCTAATTATCATATTCCTTAATTATTCGGTATATTTATTGTTAATATTGCAGCATAAATTTAACCTATGAATGGGATGGTCCTCATCATTGATGATGAAAAGAAAATCTGTAGTTTACTTTCCAGAATTATAGAATTGGAGGGCTTTAAAACTCTCCAGGCAAATACAGGTAAAGAAGGGCTCAAACTTTTGAAAAATAATGATGTCAGCATTGTCATCAGCGATGTGAAACTTCCCGACGTAAATGGTGTTGCATTGGTTAAAGACATCAAGGCTATAAAATCCTATGTAGAAATCATTAACCTTACGGCTTATGGCACTATTGCTGATGGTGTTTCGGCCATTAAAAACGGGGCATTTGATTATCTTGTAAAAGGTGACGATAATGAAAAGATTATTCCGCTTTTATACAAAGCGATGGATAAATCAAATCTGCAGCGCAGGGTTTCTGACCTCGAAAACAAAATTGCCAAAAAACATAGCTTTGAAACGATTATCGGCCAGTCAAAAACATTAAAAGAAGCGATTGATCTGGCAAAAAAAGTAAGCAAAACCGATACCACCGTTTTATTGCTAGGTGAAACCGGAACAGGAAAAGAAGTTTTTGCACAGTCTATTCACTATGAAAGTCTTCGGGCGGCAAAACCCTTTGTGGCTTTAAACTGTAGCGGTTTCAGTCCGGATTTATTGGAAAGCGAATTATTCGGATATAAAGCCGGAGCTTTTACAGGTGCCAATAAGGATAAGAAAGGGCTGCTGGAAGAAGCCAACGCTGGTACGTTATTATTGGATGAAATAGGAGAAATGAACCTGGATTTGCAGGCCAAATTGTTACGTGTACTGGAAAGCCAGACTTTTATCAAGGTGGGTGATACGCAAACGCAACAGGTTAACGTTCGGATTTTAGCGGCCACCAATAAAGATTTAAAAGCTGATGCATTATCAGGAAAATTCCGATCGGATCTATATTATCGCCTTTCTGTTTTTACCATCACCTTGCCTCCGCTCCGAGAGCGCAAAGCCGATATCCCGGCACTGGCAGCATTTTATCTGAAAGAATTTGCCAATAAGGTAAATCGGTCTGCGCCGAAAATGGATGATAAAATCTTATCCCTATTGAACGGCCATAGCTGGAAAGGAAACATCCGTGAGTTAAAAAATGTCATCGAGCGTTTGGTTATTTTATCAGATGGTGATCAATTGAGCGCCACAGCCCTCCCGCCTGAGTTCTTTGAATTTACGCCGATAGAAAACGACTATAACCTGCAACAAATCGAGAAACAGCACATTCAAAAGGTACTCATCCATACCAAAGGCAACAAAACGGAAACTTCCAGATTATTGGGAATCGGTTTAACCACACTTTACCGAAAGATAGAAGAGTATCAGATTAGGGAGTTTTGAATAAAGTCGGAAGTCAGGGGTCCGAAGTCGGATGACTGTGCGTCAAATGTGATATCTCCTAGAATGTTCTTAAATGGTAAAAAGGCTCAGCAGCCCTTCCCCATTCTCTTAAACTAAATTCGGTTAATAATTTGAATGAACGGTCGTCACCCTGAACTTCCGCCCGGCCGCTCGGACTGGTGTTTCAAGCTCTTTATAGCCAGGCGGTGTAATAGGAAAGATGCTGGAATAAATCGATAAATATCGGATGAACGGAAATAGCCCACAGCACAGACTACAAGCGGGACTATAGCAACCTAAACGCTACCAACCTGCTTTCCTAAAAAATAATTTTAAAGTTTTTGATTGGAAAGCATAGCCTGTTTTCCATAGGAGAGTTTGTCCCTGCTCTCCGCTTTACTCTGTTACACTCCATTTTCGCTGCGATCACCCGCCTGCACCGGCAGGGGTTTAGAAACGCAGAACAGTGCTGTAAACCCATGAAAATTAGCCGGATAAGGTGAAGTTTACCAATGAGCAGATAGAAAAATTTATCAATTTTTAACGAAACAGCTTAATTTCCAGATCGCTAGCTCTTCCCAGCGGGACGATTCTTGGTAGCCAATTGCGAATTGGCGTTTTCGTTCCATAGGAACGTTTCATGTTGTCGACATTAATACACGCACAAGCCGTGCCACCCAAACCCGATCTGATAGATTCTATCGGCTGTAGCACAACGAAACGGCTCCCAATAAAGTACATTTATTTTGAACATTAAAGGATTTCAGGTTGCCGTGCGGTCGGATGTTACCATCTGATAGAAAATAAATTATTTATTTTAGCGCACTAAATTTTAGGATAATTTCATCTGTCTCAAATCGCATGTCTCATATCTCACATCTCCCTAAGCACCAAACCTGATCCATTTATCACCTTCATGGCCGAAGATAAATGAACCTGGATGCAGCATTTCAGCAATATCCTCAATAAGTGAAACAGCATTTTCTGCCGTCCGTTCCCGGTCTACATCATCATTTAATAGAATAATGCGGTTGTTGTTTACTGCTGGCCAGTTGGTATCCAATAAAGAAGGTATTTCACGCATTAAATCGTTGAGCGTTTTACCAGGCTCATAATAGACGATAAAAACAGCGCTTAGCATATCGGTTTCCAACATGCCCCCTGCCAAAGTAATCTCTTCAGAAAGTAAATAGACTGGATAATTATTAGTATCGACGCAGGCAACAGGCACTTTATCCATAAATTTAATCTTGTGTTCTACCAGATCTAAACGCTCCTGCAATTCTTCCCGTTTAACTTCGTCGAGGCCAATAAATAAATCGTTTAAAAAAGACATCTGCATTAAATTTATTAATTTGTGCAAAAATAACATTCCTGATCGCATGCGAGGCTCATTTAACTATATATTTTGGATTTTTTGTGTCATCTTACTCTTTTCCTGTAAAGAAAATATTGATCACAAAGACAAAAAAGTCTTCAATATTAACCTAGATCAGGGCTTAACTTCAATTGATCCGGCTTTTGCCCGCAACCAGAATGCCATCTGGATGACTAACCAGATTTTTAATGGGTTAGTACAAATCGACTCTTCCCTGCAAACGCTTCCCTGTATTGCCAAAAGCTGGCAGGTTTCGGAAGATGCATTAACCTATACTTTTAATCTTCGCAATGATGTTTACTTTCACGATGATCCGATTTTCAAAAGCGGAAAAGGACGAAAGGTAATTGCAAGCGATTTTGTATACAGTTTTTATCGGTTAATCGACCCCAAAGTGGCCTCATCAGGCGGGTGGATTTTTAGTGATAAGGTGAAGGACAAAAACAATTTTATTGCCCTGAACGATTCTACCTTCCAGATTAAACTGGTACGCCCCTTCCCGCCCTTCACGAGTTTGCTTACTACCCAATATTGCTCTGTTGTACCCAGAGAGGTGGTAGAACACTATGGTAAAGATTTCAGGAGCCATCCGGTAGGTACCGGCCCTTTTAAATTTAAATATTGGAAAGAAGGTGAAATACTGGTGCTGCTAAAAAACGAACATTATTTTGAAAAAGACGCGAAAGGAACGGCCTTACCTTACCTTGATGCCATCAAAGCCAGTTTTATTACCGATAAGCAAAGTGGCTTCATGAGTTTCCTGAAAAAGGACCTGGATTTTTACTATAATGTAGACGGCAGTTACCGAGATGATATCCTGACCAAAAGCGGAAAAATGACCTCTAAGTATACCGGCAAATTTACGCTCACTAAAAGTCCTTACCTTTGCACGGAATATGTTGGTATTTTGGTTGATACCAATCTTGCGATTGTAAAGAAATCGCCGCTGCGCTTTAAAAAAGTCAGACAGGCTATTAACTATGCGATAGACCGTGACCGTTTAATTAAATACTTAAGAAATGGAATCGGCGTTTCGGCAACATCTGGTTTTATTCCTAAGGGTATGCCTGGTTTCGATAGCCTGGCGGTTCGGGGATATGCCTATAATCCAAAGCTTGCCGCAAAACTTTTAGCAGAAGCGGGTTTCCCGGAAGGGAAAGGGATGGGAGAAGTAACGTTAAATACGACAACAACTTATAAGGATCTGATTGAATTTATTCAAGGTCAACTTACTGCAGTAGGGATTAAAGTTAAAATTGATGTCAGCCCTAGCGCCAGCCTCCGGGATCTGATGTCGAAAAATAGCGTCAACTTTTTCCGTGGTTCCTGGCTGGCTGATTATGGCGATGGCGAGAATTTTCTTTCCATGTTCTACTCCAAAAACAAAGTACCTTACGGACCAAATTATACCGCTTTTTACAACAAGGAATTTGACCAGCTTTTTGAAAAAAGCTATTACGAAAGCGATAATGAAAAACGTTTTGAGCTGTACCGAAAAATGGACCAGATGGTAATGGATTACGCTCCGGTTATCCCTTTATTTTACGATCAATCGGTTGTAATGCTACAGAACAACATTAGCGGTTATTCTTTTAATCCGCTAAGTCTGATGATTTTAAAAAGGGTAAGGAAAATTTGAAAAAGCAAATGTATTTCTTAAAATTAGGTATAAACATTCATTCATTTGATTGGAGTATAAAAAGCTTTATTGTTAATAGCAATAATTATCTTTAATTTTGAGTATGGATGCATTAATAGTTTACCCGGAAAACAAGGAACAGCTTACTGCTTTGAAAGCAGTAATAAAAGCAATGAAAATCACTTTTGAACAAAAAAGTGAGGTCATCCCTAAGGCGGTAAAAGAGGGTATTAAAGAGTCTTTGCAACAAGCCGATTCAGGTGATCTAACACCATATACTGGCATCAGGGAAATGATCCGCAAATAATGGCTTTAAGTATTTTTTATACAAAAAGAGCAAAAGAAACAATTACCTTAGTTTATCTTTCCATACAACAGAAGTTTGGAGATCGTGTTGCTAATAAGTTCATCAAAAAAACGGAAAAAACGATAAAATTAATTTCAGAACAACCATATATGTTTAAAGAATCCTCATTCGAAATAAATGTTAGGATTGCTCTGATTACAAAACAAACTTCAATCTTTTATCGCGTTACCAATGATTCTATACATATATTATTTTTTTGGAACAATCTGCAAGAGCCGCTAAGTATTTAAGCGAAAATTAAATAAAAAAGCTTCCTGTTTTCGATCCTATCTTGCAGACACATCTTTATGTGTGCCCAACCTTATTTTGCAGCTCTGTTTTAAACCTGTGAATAAAACACAAAAGTCTACTTTTTACCCATTAACTTCCTTTTAAGGAAATCAGCCGTTGCTTCGCTTACTTTTAAACCATTTGAAAATTTCATCCAGTGGTGGGTATCATCCGGGATGGCCAAAAATTCAAAATCAAACTTTTTATCTTCAAAACGTTTAGCGAGATCCACGCTTTGGCTAAAAGCAACATTCCGGTCATCATCGGCATGAATAATTAATGTGGGAGAAGTCCAGGTTGCTATATAGCTTACGGGTGATGATTGTTCGGCTATCTTTGCTGCAAGTGCCGCATCAGGAGCAGGCTTTCTGCCTTCCTGATCTGAAGTCGTAAACCGGTTATTTACCCCATGAATATCTACACCAGCGGCAAACAATTTAGAATCTTTGCCAAGAGCCAGCGCGGTGAGGTATCCGCCGTATGAACCGCCATAAATCCCGATTTTATCTTTGTTGATATCAGGTTGCGCCGCCAGCCATTCGCCGGCAGCTTTAATATCCTGATATTCTGATGCACCCTGCGCTCCTGCATTTAAGGGTTTATGAAAATCATAACCATATCCAATCCCTAAACGGTAGTTTACAGAGAGCACAGTAAAACCAAGATTCACGAGATATTGATTTAAGGCATAATCTATCGAATAATAATCCATCGGGTTCCAGCCTAAAAACATCTGCCTTTGTGGACCGCCGTGCACATAAACAATTGCAGGTTGATTTTTAACCCCCTTTTTTGGAGAAAACAACTGGCCATAAACAATATTGCCATCGGCAGCTTTAAAGCTCACCTGTTTAGGAACCACCATATCTTTTAGCGGAAAATCAGCTGGAATGAGCGATTCTCCAATAAGCTCCGGCGATTTTCCTGTTATGATCAGCGCAGGTAAAAGCGGCCTTTCGGCAGTAGAACTCAGGCAAAAAAAGGTTTGGTTATCGGCAGCAATAACAGGATAGGCCTCTATGCCTTTGCCAAAAGTTAAGGGCTGCATATTGGCCTGATTGACCGAAACTTTATAAATATGCCTCCTGTCCGTATCATCAACATCCTTGCCCTTGTTGGCGGCAAAAACCAATGTTTTTTTATCGGCACTTAATTTAATGTTCTCCACGGCAAAATTACCGGGGGTAAGTAACAAGCGTTTCGATCCATCCGGATTGATGGCATAAAGATGCGGCCAGCCATCCTCATAAGAGGTAAAAACAATTTTCCCATCCGCCCATAACAGGTTTGCTCCACCATCAGTTGAGGGGAAAGAACCGCGTAAAGTTTCGGGGGCTTTCCAGATCATTTTTCCCGAGCCTGTATTTACATTTACCGTCCATATGGCCCATGGCTGATGTTTTTTAATTAAAATAGAGTCGGTTTCACCCCCTGCACCGGGCGTTCTGATAAATGCAATATCGTTTCCATCCGGAGACCATACCGGTGTATTATCTTTAGAAAACGAGGGTAATAACCATTTTATGGGGTTTTGCTGGTCCGTATAAATACCTAAGAAGGAGTGATCACTCCGGTTTGAAATAAAAGCTATTTTTTTTCCATCGGGCGACCATTTACAGGCTCCGTTAATTCCTCTAGCGTAAAACAGGTTTTTGGCCGATGATGTTCCATCAAGAGAACTGATCATTACCTGACCACTTTTAGCAAAAATAACCTGGTTACTGTTGGGCGAAATTACCGGATGATCACCTTCGCCTAAAGTCACTATCTTACCTCCCTCAAATGGGACACTAAATACCTGCACTTTAGGTGCAATTGGCGAGGAGTTTGCATTAACCGGTCCGCCATCTCTGCCTCCATGATCTCCGCCACGGACAAATACAATCCATTTACCATCAGCAGAAACAGATAAGCTGGTTAGTTCCTGCCCGTCATCTTCGGCATAATCGGTAATTTTTATCGCTTTATAATCAGGTGCTTTTGCTGTGTAGATATTTCTTTTCCCTTGTTCGTTTGCGGCCCAGGCAATTTTAGAACCCACTGGCGAGGCCACTAACTGAGTAGGAAAAGGATAAGATAAAACTGATTTTAAGCTAAAAGACTGCGCGAAAATATGAGAGGTAGAGAGTAGAAATAGTAGAGAAAATATTGCTTTTTTCATTTTATCGGGAAAATTGGTACTAAGCCGCATAACCGGGGACGGATAGCGCTAAGCGAATGGAGCCGGGATACAAAACAGGTAGCGTTTGGCGGAAGCTGGATAAACGCTTCCCGCCAAACACCTCATGCACATTACTGATCCCACCACAGTTTAGTCGTTCTTGGAACATCAGCAGGCACATTTGCACCATTTTTACTTCTTTCTCCCTGAGGATAATCTAAACGGCGTATAAAATCCGGTAGCACAGCATTCACCGGGAGCGTAAAATCTTTGTATTTATAGTCATATCTGCGGGCATCGTTCCATGCTTCCGGATTCAGATAGGTTGCAACATACTTTTCTTTAAAGATCAAATCTTTGGTTAATGCAGCCTCACCGACAGCTACACGCGGATCGGCCAGATAAATTGCTTTATCAGCAGCGGCCACCTGAAATTTATCCATATTAGCACTAATTGCAGCTAAATAGGCGGCATAAGCCCTTGTTCTATTAATGGTTAATGCGGCCTCCGCCTCAATAAACTTCAATTCAGCGTAGGTTGCAATAAATATCGGAGATGTTGGGCTTGTCCAGGGAGAGTTGACAGAGATATAACATTCATCTTTAGTCGTATTTCCGGCTGTACCCCGGTTACCTGCGCCGTTTACGGTACCTATATAAACGTTATTGACGGTTTTATCGGTTATTTTAGCAATTCTGGGATCGAATAAACCATACGTGGTTCCATTAAGATGATCTATCAGCTGTTCAGAAAGCCATCCACCCAAAGATTGTGAGGCATTTGCAATGGCTACGCTTGCCCAAAAATTTCTGATCACAAAACTTCCCATTGCTGCATCATCGGCATTTGAAGCAAAAGAGTTGCTTACGGCATTAAGTACGGCTGTTGGGTTATAAGCTGACGTTTTACTTACCTTATTTAACAGCCTTGCTTTAAGCGCGTACGCAAATTTTAACCAGTTAGCACGTTCGTTTGCGGCAGTTGCACCATAAATGAGGTCGTTTGCAGGGGTTAATTTAACTGTTGAATTTGTTTTTGAAAGTTCTACAATAGCTTCGTCTACGAGCGCCATGCTTTGATTGTAAACCTCTTGTCCACTGTCATATTTCGGTGTAAAGTTAGTGATGTCGAAAGCTTGGGAAAAGGGAGCGTTACCCCATAGGTCGTTAACCATGATCAGGTTATAGGCAATCAGTACATCTGCAACGCCCCTGTATTCACTTGATCCCTGTGCTATAGCCAGTTTTTTCATTTCATTGGCATCAGCCATGGCGAAATAAAGTGCATCCCAGGTGGCACTGAAATCAATAGATTGATAGGTATCACCTGCTCCGCTTGCCGCGGGATTAGCCGTATATTGTACATAAGGTACGATTACACTCGCAACATTATAATTATTTATGCCTGCCTTTGCCGTTGAGGTAGCCAATAAAGATGGTAGTGTTGGTACGGTAACCTGATTAGGGTTATCCGCCAGTTTGTCAAAGTAGCTATCTTTACAGCTTTGCAAACCTAATACTGCTATTAAAGCTGAAAATAATGTATATTTTATATTTTTTTGCATCTTATTTACTTTTTAAAAACCAACATTAACAGAGAAAAGAATAGTTCTGGCACTTGGGTAAGTAAAACCTGCAGAACCATCATTATTACTTCCTGAATCAAAAGAACTGGATTCCGGATCTACACCATAATATTTTGTCCAAAGCCAAAGGTTATTTCCTGTTACTGATAAACTTGCCGATTTTATTGTTTTAGCAGGAAGCCATTTTGCCGGAAGTGCATAACTTAAACTTGCAGAACGCAAACGCACCCACGAAGCATCGGAAACAAATGGTTCAGAAACGTTTCTATAGTATACCCGGTAATAACCTTCTCCATAATCTACACCGTCCACCGTATTTTGGCCTAACCATACGAGTTTAGTATTGGGTGTTCCATTGGCCAACACACCATCAAATACCTTATATGATCTTCTGTCAGCCGTATAATCAGGTAATCCGAAAGCAGCATAAAAATCTTCGAGCCAATTATATTTTTCGAATCCCAAACGGGCATCAAACAATACATTTAAACTGAATTGTTTATACCTGAAAGTATTACCTAAACCGATCACATAATCGGGCTGTGAGTTACCCAATAAGCGCTGTTGTCCGCCAGAAATTACAGGAAAGCCGTTCGCCCCAATCAATAGCGGAAGATTTTTATCTAAGAATACCGGATCCTGTGCCTGGGAAGAATACCTGGTAAAATAACTTCCGTAAATATTTCCATATGGCTGACCTTCAATCAACTTCATGGTAACACCGGCATTTCCATATCCCCTGGCAGCACCATAAACCAGTTCTTTTATACCATTTGGCATGGTTAATACTTTATTCCGATTGGCCGAAAGATTGAGGTTTACATCCCATCTAAATTGCTCGTTAACAATTGGTTTTCCATTAATTACAAGTTCTACTCCTCTATTTCGAATATCGCCTGCATTAATAAATGATGAAACATAACCTGTAGCAGAAGAAACCTGTGCACGTACAATCTGATCTCTACTTAGTGAATAATAATAAGTGAAATCGAATCCTAAACGACTTTTAAGGAATGACATTTCTAAACCAGCCTCAAAAGAGTTTGTAAATTCAGGCCGTAGCATAGTGTTTCCAAGATTTGGAGAAATGGTTAGGCCCGTTGTACCTGTTGGGAGATTGACATAATTGGTAAAACCGGAAGAAGTTGCATATTCTAACGCATCTTTCCCGATCTGGGCATAAGACAATCTTAATTTAGCCTGGCTAATTGCTGTTGGAAGTTTAAAATGATCCGAAAATACATAACTCAAACTTGCTGACGGATAAAAGAAAGATCTGTTATCTTTTGGTAAAGTTGAAGTGATATCGTTTCTACCGGTAAGGGTTAAGAAAAGATAATTATTATAGTCGAAAGTGGCCTCTCCAAAATAACCAACCAATCTTTTCTCTGTTATAGTTTGAGATGGCGTTAACACTTTTGCATTTCCTAAATTGAAGAAATTATAAATACTCAGCTGACTGCCCAGCACACCTACATCTTTCACCCGTTTATCGTAAATTTCCTGCCCAACCCTTAAAGTACCATTTAATCCTTCTGCTATTTTCGTGCTTAATGTTGCTACTAATGTACTATTCAAAGTCCTGAATTTCGTATTGTATTCGCCATAGAAACCAAATTCGTTATCGTAAACATTTTCTCCCGTAAACATCGGCCCGCGGGCTGTTCTAACCCTGTTATCGTTGTAAGTATCTACGCCAAAACGGTATGCAAAATTTAACCATTTAACTGGCTCATATACTACGCTTGCTCCGCCGATAAAGCGGTTTACATCGCCTTTCAATTTATTGTTTGCAGTTCCCCATATCGGATTGTTAGTACCCAGGTACACCTGTGTACCATCAGGATTTTCCGAATTAGCTACATCATAACGTGGCGACCAATAGGCCAAACCTTCACCAAATCTGTCGGCACTATAAGTATAACCGCCAGAATTGTTGAAATTCATATTTACCGAAGCTTTAAGTTTAGGGCTAATCGTAAAATCGGTATTCAACCTTGCAGAAAAGTTTTTATAATCAGTATTAGGCATCATCCCTTTCTGGTAAAGTTGAGAAACTGATGAAAAGAATTTAATCGCCTCGCTTCCACCAGCAACCGAAACTGAATTTTTGATTTGCTGCCCTGTTCCAAAGGCCTGTTTATAATTATTGTATAGCTGGTCGGGATGTGTCGGATCGATCAATTTTGCCTCAGCGATAGTTGGTCCCCATGCTGGTCCGATCCCTGCAGGAGGATTAGTATAAACACCTCTAACACCCTGTGTATATTCTGTCTGAACATCAGGGCTGATCAATACATTATCAAAGCCATAAGTACTGTTGAGATTAATATTGAATCCGCCGGCCTTGCCCTTTTTTGTGGTAATTACCACAACACCATTAGCCCCCCTCAAACCATATAGCGCAGTTGCTGCCCCACCTTTTAAAATATTGATAGTTTCGATATCTTCAGGATTCACGTCCGAAGCCCTGTTGCTTACCCCTCTCGCCCCATAGGCTGTTCCTCCCGGATTGGCTCCCAATGTTGAGGTGGTGTTATCAATCTGCACGCCATCAATTACATACAAAGGATCGCCCGAAATGTTCGGATCGATCGAGTTAACTCCCCTGATTTTAATATTTGCTCCCTGACCAGGGCCGCCACCTGTACTGGAAATGGTTGCTCCTGCTACCTTTCCCTGTAAAGCATTTATCAGGTTGGGCTGGTGATTAAAATTAAGATCCTTATCATTAACCGTTTGTGCAGCATAACCTAATGATTTGGCCTGTCTGGTAATACCTAATGCCGTTGAAATGGTTACTTCCTGCAGTTCCTGAGCATCTGAAGCTAAAACCGCATTAATAGTGGTCTTATTGCCTACCGTAATTTCCTGTGTTTTATAACCGATCAGGCTAATCACAAGAACAGCGTTGGGCGATGGCACCTGAATAGTAAAACTACCGTTACTATCAGTTGAGGCGCCCGTTGAAGTACCCTTAATTTTTATACTTACTCCGGGTAACGGACCACCATCATCAGAAGAAGTTATTTTTCCTGTTATGGTTTTTACCTGCGCCAAAGTGGCTAGCCCGGTAAATAAAATGCACAGAAAAACAAGCGAGGTAAAGAGTTTTCTCATATCTGGATTATTTAGGACAATGATTTGCTAGTTAAATGCAATATAAGTTTTTAACTAAAGAAAAATGCATAAAACATAATGCAACACGCAATTTAAAGTATTTTTTACATTACAAATTGAGATATCATGCATTAACAGGCATACTGCACACTCAAAAAACCGCAAAAACCTGTGTAAAAATTATGAATACGTCAAAAAACAATTAAATAGCATCTTAAAAACTAACAATATCGCAGTAAAGGAACACTTTTAGCAAACACCCTTCTAAAATAAGGAAAATAAGTATGACTGAAGTGTGCTCAGGTAGCTAGTTATTCAGATTCTTATGATCAAAATTAAAACACAGCGCTAGATTTTGTTCATTACTCGAGTAACTGAAGATTGTTTAAGACCTATGCCAATTGCGCGGTTTGATAACTGGTAGTTTTCTCTCTGAAAACAAAAAAGTCTTTCCAAATTGACGGAAAGACTCTTAATATAAATCTGAATTGTTTTTTTATTGCTGAACGCCAACGCCTATTGCACCACCTTGCTGCTGATCTTGTTTGACATCATCATTTTTAATTTTTTTCTTCTCTGTAAACTTAAGCTTACCGAAAGAATAACTAAAGTTAACACCAAAAGAACGCAATGGATAATAAATATTACTGCTTTGGTAAACAGTACCCAATGGATTGATGGAGTTGTTTTCAGTTTTAATATGCAGGTTCTTTGTAAAAGGATTTAATGTGTTAATACCTATACTTCCTTTTTTATTTAGGATGTCTTTTTTAATTGATGCCCCATAAAAGTAGAAAGGGTCTGTTTTACCCTGATAGGTTCTGCGCGCTGAAGTAGCCACGCCAAACAACTCAAAATTATAGCCTTTACCAAACCCGTAAGCCGAACGACCAAAAATGCTATAGTTTAGAAATGTACCTGTGCTAATATTAGTTGCATTGTTGGTTACCTCATATGTATTAGCAGATATATTACTCATTAAAGTCCATTTCGGTTTAGGATTGTATGAGCCAAAAAGGTTAACTCCGTAAGTTTGTGCAGTACCTACATTTATAAAAGATGATAATACTTTAGTGATATTATTTTCAGTTATAGGTGATATCGAGCTTTCTATTACACCACCGGTACGGCGGTAAAAAACAGAAGCATTGATTACCGAACCTTTAACAAAAGTTGAATAACCCAATTCAAAATTCTGACTTAACTCTGGACTTAACTGCGGATTTCCCTGTTGGATGTTAAATTGATCACTTTCGTTTCTGAATGGATTTAAATAATTTTCACTTGGTCTCTGCACCCTGCGGTTATAGCTAAATTTAACTGTTCCACCTTTCTTTAAAGTCTGAGAGATGATAAAACTTGGGAACAAGTTAAAATAATCGTTTTTTTCTGTGCCGCTGGTTAGTGTATTAAAATCTATTTTAGTGTATTCAGCCCTTAAACCACCTTTAAATTTAATTTTCTTCGTAATATCAAAACTGATTACCCCATAAGCTGCAGCTACATCCTGATTATAATCGAAGTCACGCTCTGATGATCCATACTGGCTCTTTACATTACGGAATATACCTTTGGCACCAACTTCTAAAATAGTCGATTTTGAAAATGGATAAGTATAATCTGTTTGTCCTGTATATTCATTATTCTTAGCCGTATTATCGCTGGCTGTAAGTACTCCGTTAGGGAAAGCAGCCGAAGTTAAGAGGTTGCTAAAGCTTGTAGGCGTACGTCCGGTAGAAAGCTGACCAGAAATGGTAAATTCCTCTCCTTCTTTTTTACTTGTTTTTTTATAATCCACGTTCCAATCCATATTGTTACGGGTCATATCCATATTACTGATATTCGTGGCAGGCAGGTTATTTATGATATAAGTAGCAGAGCCTGGACCTCCGTTGGAGAAACGGTTAAATTTAACATTCGTACTGATGTTGTTATAGGCATTAAAATCATAATCCAAACCTAAACTTCCATTAAGTCCGTTACGGCTCCATTTTGAGATTCCATCCTGAGAGATATTAGTAAAACCGCCTGCATTTAATTGTGTATTATTCACAATTACCACCCTTGAATCTTGAGCATAAGCGAAGTTAGAACCCAGGCTGGTATTTAAACTTAAACGGCCAGTTTTTGCGGTTAAATTAAAAGCACCATTATTTTGACGGGTACCTGCCGAAGCGTTAACACTTCCACTCACTCCCTGGGCATTCGATTTTTTAGTAATGATATTGATGATACCGCCTGAACCTTCCGCATCATATTTAGCCGATGGACTGGTAATTACTTCGACGCTTTTAATCTGCTCTGCAGGGATCATTTTTAAGGCATCAGAAACACTGGCAGCCATTGTACCAGAAGGTTTACCATTAATTAAAACCCTCACCGCTGCACCACGGAGCTGAACATCACCATTGGCATCAACAGAGAGCATTGGCACCTTGCGCATCACATCGGTTGCATCGCCACCTGCATTTGTTCCATCAGCTTCTGCATTGTAAACCATACGGTCTACCTTGTTTTCAATCATGGCTTTAGTACCCTGCACCTGCACATCAGCCAAAGTATTTTCACTTGAGGCAATGTAAATCGTACCAATATTATTGTCGGGTTTAGACGGGGTGGTGGTAACTAGAACAGATTTTGTTTTATAGCCCATAAAACCGATCATCAGTTTATAGGAATCAGGAGAAACATTTTGTAAGGTTAGTTTTCCTTTTTCGTCGGTTACACCGCCGTTCACTGATTTGTTATTTTTTACATTAATCAAAGAAACCGTTGCATAATCAATTGGCTTTTTAGTTAATGAATCGAGTATAGTGGCAGTAATCCGCCCGGTAACGGTAGATTTTTTGGCTGCTCCGCCAAGCCCACCACTGGGAAACTGAGCATGTGCGTTAAAAAATATTCCAAGGATAAAGCTTAATAGTAAAAGTTTTTTCATTTCAAGAGTTTGTCTTTAGTAATTAGTCTGCGCAAATTGCATTTTGTTACAAGAATACACGATACTTTTTACTTTAACTCTATTAATTATTCGGCGAAGGCTATACTTTTATCGGTAAAAAAACATGGAAGAAGAAAAATATAATGGAAAATGGGATGTCAGCTGCTCCATTTTACTTTCTCCTCATACATCTTCCATTTCACAGCTTTACCTCGAAGTATTGTTGGGTCTTGAATAAACCATCTGCATCACATTAATATTCCGCATGGCGAAAGCGGCTTCACAATAATTGAGGTAATAGTTCCACTTGCGGATAAAAGGCTCATCGAAACCTAAAGCTTTAACTTTATGGAGATTTTTATTGAATGCCATAAACCATAAGTGAAGTGTATGGGCGTAATCCAAACCCATATCTTTCAAATCGACCAGGGTTAAATCGCCGGTTTCATTTATGGCTTTATTTATGGCAGCTACCGACGGTAAAAGCGAGCCTGGAAAAATATGCTTTTGAATCCAATCTACACCATTTCTCAATTTATCATACCTGCAATCCGGTGAGGTAATGACCTGAAATGCTAAAATTCCATCAGCTTTCAGTAGTTGCTGGCATTTTTCGAAATAGGTTTCTAAATATTGATGCCCAACAGCCTCCAGCATTTCAATCGATACAATTTTGTCAAAAGTACCTTCTATTTTACGGTAATCCTGAATAATAACTGAAACTTTACCGGCCAGTCCTTCAGCATGCACACGCTCCATCGCCAATTTTTGCTGTTCTTTGGAAATGGTAACCGAAGTAACTTTACAGCCATAATTTTTGGCTAAAAAAATGGCATTACCACCCCAGCCACTTCCAATTTCCAGCACATGGTCTGTAGACTTAATTTTTAACTGTCTGGCCAGGCGATCATATTTGGCATATTGCGAGTCTTCTAAACTTAAATCATCGGGGTTGAAATAACCGCTTGAATAAGTCATGGTTTTATCCAAAAAAGTGGCAAAGAAATCATTGTTCAGATCGTAATGCTCCGAAATATTTTTCTGCGATCCCGCTAAAGTGTTTGCCCTGCGCACGTGGTAAATTTTGTTCACCCATTTAAAAATATTCAGCGCTATGGAATTTACCTTACTGCCGGTTACCGACGGCGCATTTTCAATATTCAGGATGACCCATTTAATCACATTGGTAATATTTGGGGTATCCCATAGGCCGGAGGTATAGCCTTCGCCAAAACCGATATCTCCATAAAGTGCAATAGATTTAAAGAAATCGGGATGATTTACCTGTATATGTGCTTCGATCTGATGTTCACCATTTCCAAACACCAGTACTTCGCCATTTGGCAATGAGAGTTCCAATTTGCCTAATGTCATTTTAGAAAGTGCGTTTAGTACTGCTCTTTCGAAAAATCCCTTTGATGTTCTGACAGCGGTAAGCGTATTCATAGTCTCTGATCTATTTAATTTGTGGTTTGTAAGGTTTATATACGTTGCGTTGCAGCTCGGGGTTTTCGGCTTTTGGATGAAAGGGTATTTTTTTCATCCAGAGTTTGAAAGCCTCCCAGTGGATCATGCCCATGATCTGTAATGGAATTAAAGGCATAGAAAAAAAATACCGCAGTAAAGCTGCATTGGTTAATGGCATCTTTGTTCCCATTAAAGTACTGATAAAAAAGCGCTTGCCTTGCTTATCAATATCATCAATTTTAATATCCAGTGTATCGGCAGGTACTTTTAATTTAAAATCGAATGCATCGTCGTGATCTATAAAGGGGGAAACATAAAAATATTTGGTGGTGACTTTTTTAAAGGTATCACCTTGCAATTCATCTTTTCCAAAGAAAAAAAGTTTCATTTCCCGGTAAGTATTACTGATTTCGGCCACACAACAAACCGGATTTTCTTGCTCATCAAAACAATAATAAAAGGAAACAGGATTAAAGTTATAACCCAGCACATTGAGGTTGGTAAGCAGTTTTATTTTGAGCCTGCTACCATCAACACCATTTTCTTTCAAATAAGCTTCTAAATGCTGACGTGCATTTTTAGTTTTATCGGGATTTTCCTTCGGTAACTGAATGTGTTCAGCATCTCGAAAAGAAAAAAGGTTAAATTTATTCCTGCTGAACCAGCGCAGCTTTTTGTCCAACTGATCCAACTCATCCACATCAATATAAAACATATACACCCTGTACCAAAAAGAATGTTTTTTGGGTGCCAGGCGATGATGCATCACTTTTGCGGTGTAAATAGATGAGTTGATTTGCATTAATAATACAATTTACAAAATTTTATGATGATTTATCCTTCTGAACTTGCTGTCATTCTGAGGAATAATTTATGGTATAAAAATCAATATAAATGACGTAACTGATTTCTTATGCCATACAGCACAGTCTTGCCTCGGCTCACCGCCGCCGAAGGGCTCTTACTTTTTGGCATCAAA
>NZ_CAJYOJ010000071.1 GCF_913776295.1 uncultured Pedobacter sp. | reverse complement strand
TATAGTTTGCAATTCTCAATTTACAGTTACCAATGAACCAATGACCAATGAACTGATGATCTTTAATCGAACTGATGAGAATATGTAATTAATAGTTGGAAATAGGCCATTACTGGTCAATTAACCGGTTTAAACAATCAACCACCGTATAGTTTGCAACTCTCAATTTACAGTTACCAATGAACCAATGAACCAATGACCAATGAACCATTAACTAACTACACTCCGTCTCCCCTTAAACTCCTGAATCTCTTTCTCGCTTCAGCACTGAACATACTGCCGGGATAATCGGTAATCAGTTTTTGGAAGTATATTTTGGCCTGTGCAATATCATTCAGTTTCTTTTCGTACAGGTCGCCAAGTGTAAATAGCGCATCATCTGTCCAGATGCCGTCTTTAAATTCTTCCATTACCTTTTTTAAGATATCGGCCGCTTTTTGAAAATCGTTTGCTTTAATAAAAATCCGAGCCTTACTCATCATAATCGCATCCGTTAAGCTGTTCTGAGGATAGGCAATGGCAATGCTATCCATTTTTTTTATGGCTTTTTCGGGTTGGTTTCTAAATAGAAGCATTTCTGCATCAGCATACATTTTTAAAGCGTTGCTATCGGCTGGTGTCTGGATGTTATCGCTGATCAATAAACTTAGGTTTAATGCATCATTCGCTATCAATTGTGAGGTAGCCGCTTTTAAGACCAAACATTGACTATTGCTATAGTCGAAATTTCCCTGATAAAAAGAAAGTTTAGCACTCCTGAAGCGGGCCTCATTTCCTACAGGTTGTCCTTCAAACCGCTTGCTCACCTGCTCATACACTAAAAAAGCTTCCCAGGGTTGGTTGGTTAAAATGTAAATGTCGCCTAAATCGAGTTTTAACTGGCCTAAGTCCTGATCATTAATGCCTGGCATTTTTATCGCTTCTTCCAGTTCTTTTTCTGCACTGGCGGGTTGATTTAAATAGTAGGCCTGCAGGTTGGCCAGTTTTTTTATGGCAAACAGCGTGTTCCTGTTCTTCCCGTTTTCGTCCAGTAGTGTCTGGTAGTCTTTGGCAAGCAAATCAAGGTCTGCAACTGTATATTTCCCACTGGTACGCAGATTGTATCTGGTATTCAGCATTTCTATCTTTGAAGGAAGATAATATGGGTTGTCCTTTCCTTTGGTGAGCAAATAATCGTAAGCCTTAATCGCGGTTTCGTAAGCACCATTATCAACAAAGGTATAAATGGCATTAAATAAGGTCCCCCCGTCAGCTTTGGTACGTTTATCATATGCGATAAGCTGGCGTAGTGCCATATCAAATTCTTGTTGTTGAATATAATTCCATGTGAGTAACTGGATGTAAACTTCAGCATCAGGTGCTTTTTGTATTTTTTTTAAAATGCCCGCCTGAAAAGTTTGATAATCGTTTTTATCTTCGAAAACCGAAGAGAGTACGGTTTCTGCCTGTGGTAAAAGCTGCGGCATGGTTGCAAGTGCATCCAGATACTCTTGCATGAGCATGGTTTTATCTTTTTTAAAACGATAAATGTTTAATAATTCAAAAACAAACATCTGATCGTCGCCAAATAGTTTTCTACCCTGTTTAAAGGTCTGGACCGCATAGTCGTAATTTTCGAACCGATAAAAGCTATTGGCCAGATTTCTGATCTTAAATTCCTCTTTTGGTAGTTTTGCAATTACATCATTAAAGATTTTATTGGCCGCCTGCACATCGCCTTTCTCCTGATAAAGCTTGCCTAAAGCGATTGGATAGATATCGTTCTGTGGATTTTTTTTGATTTCCCTTTTAACTACTTTTTCCGCCACGTCATAACGTTTCAATTTTAGCAGTGCATTAAAGTAGATGTCGAAATAGACTTCGTTATTAGGGGTGGAATAAAGTTTTTCCAGTAACACAACTGCTTTATCGTATGCCCCATCCTGGTAATACTGGATAGCCAGACTACTTTCATCAGGCGAAATCTGCTGATCAGACCGAAAAATCTGTGCACCGGCACCAAACGATAGCGATAAGAATATGATGAAAAACAGGCGTTTCATAAACCTTAAATTATAAGTTTTAAATGTAACATTTTAATACATCTTTAGCTAAACCACCAATTGATATTAAACGTATTTTAAATGTTACCTGTATTTTATTTTGTAGATATTTTATAAATACTAAATTGAACCGAAACTTATTATTGATCACATGAGTAACATTGTTGGTGTAAACCGCTGTAAAATTGTTGTGATGTTTATTTTTGTCTCTCCGTAAAGGATTTATTTATGCTTAAAAGGATTTTCCTGTTGTTAATGGTTGCATTGATTGGGGCTTGCAAAGGCACAAAACATGATACTATTCCTGTAGACGATTTTTTTAAAACGCAGGATAAAGCCTTCTATCGCATTTCTCCGGATGGGAAAAGCCTATCTTATCTAAAGCTTCACAATCAAAAACTGGACCTTTTTGCTGAAGATATCGCCACCGGAAATAGTGTTCAGTTAACCCATTTAAACGGAAAGAATATCAGCTTTCATTTCTGGACCAGTAATAATGAACTGATTTATTATACCGAAGATGGATCTAAGGAACGCAGGTCTGATATTTTCGTGATCAATAAAGATGGGAGTAAGCAGGTGCAGTTGAGTGCCAATGAGAAAAACAGATTGAGGGTAATAGAAGATCAGCTGATTGATGATAAATATATAATTGTAGCGTCCAATAAACGTGATTCGACGGTTTTTGATGTATACCGTTTGAATGTACGGGACGGAAAAATGGAGATTGCGGCCAAAAACCCAGGCAATATTACCAGATGGATGACTGATAGTAAAGGTGTACTTAAAATTGCAGTTGCCAGTGATGGGGTGAACGAAACTTTAATGTACCGCGAAAATGAAAATGAATCTTTTGCGCCTGTAATTACCAATAACTTTGAAACTACTTTTCAGCCCATTGCATTTTCTGAAGATCAGCCTAATGTACTTTATGCTATTTCCAGCATCAACCGCGATAAGAACGCACTGGTAGCGCTTGATTTAAAAAAGGGGAAAGAAAAACAGGTGCTTTTTGCAAATGATACCTTAAATGTGGTTGATGCAACATACTCCCGTTTCCGGAAAAAAATGCTCTTTGCAACCTGCGAAACCTGGAAGAGAGAAAAATTTTACCTTGATGATAGTACAAAAGTAGCTTATTCGAAGATAGATGCCCTTTTGCCCGGCACAGAATGGGTAATTATGGACAAGGATAAAACGGATAAGGTATTTGTAATACGGACTTTTACCGATAAAAATCCGGGTTCATATTATCTGTATACTGCCGCAGATCAGAAGCTTAAAAAACTTACTGATGTAAGCCCTTCTATTAAGCCGGCGGATATGTGTGCCATGAAGCCCATCAGCTTCAAAAGCCGGGATAGTTTAACCATTAACGGTTACTTAACTTTACCTAAAAATAAAAAGGCAGTTAACTTACCCGTGGTAGTGGTGCCGCATAACGGACCAAAATCAAGAAATAGCTGGGGCTATAATGCGGAAGTACAGTTTTTGGCCAACCGGGGCTATGCCGTTTTGCAGGTAAATTACCGGGGGTCTACCGGTTACGGGAAATCATTTTATGCGGCAGGTTTTAAACAATGGAGTGATAAAATACAAGATGATGTTAATGATGGGGTAAAATGGCTGATCAGGGAGAAAATTGGCAATCCTAAAAAAATTGCCATTTATGGTAATGGTTTTGGGGGCTATATTGCTTTAAATTGTTTATATAAAAATCCCGATCTTTATAAATGTGGCGGATCAAATTCTGGTGTAATTAACCTGTTTAGTTACCTGAAAACTTTTCCTCCGTTTTTAAAGGCCAAATTGCAGATGTATTATGAAATTATAGGCAATCCGGTAACTGATACAGATTATATGCGCTTTGCTTCACCTGTGTTTCATGCTGACCGGTTTAAATTACCGGTTTTTATTGCCCAAAATCCCAAAGACCCTAGCGTTAACGTAGCAGAAGGTGTGCAGTTTATCAAAGAACTTAAAAAAAGGAATGTCCAGGTTACTTATATCGAAAAAGAGGAGGGACCAGACCCTTTGGTACGTCAACAGAGTAGGACAGCTTTGTACAAAGCCTTAGAAGAGTTTTTAAATGAAAACCTTGGTAAAAAATAGGTATGTCCTTAGATAAGCAAAGCAACTACCGTAAAAACTTTACCTTAGGGGTAACCTTCATTACACTCATCTCGGTTCTTTTTATCCTGTCACTTTTTCTCGCCTTTAATTATAGCAAAAAAACGATAGAGAATGATTTTGTCTCAGAGAAAGTAAATGTACTGGAACAAAGTATTAAGCCGTACAATGATTTTTTTCAGAATAAAATGCCTGAGATTTCTTATTATAACGGATATTTGGATTCTTCTACTGCAGCCAGGTTTGTAGATACCGTGATGTTGAAATATCCTTTCATTTCCAAAGTTACTTTTTACGATACAGAAGTGAAGAATGTTCCCGTGAAAGATGGGATCAATGCAAATCATCTGGGTATTGGGCCAAAATCGATTTTTCAGTTTGGCAAAGGGGTGAAGCCTGATTCGGTAAAGCTGTATTCCGAAAATGATACAAAATCTTTTACCGTGGGAAGTGATTTTAATGCCATTGCCATTAAACTGGCTACCTTTGTCGAAGATCTTGATACCGCTTCCGTACCCACACAAGAAGAGCTGTTTACCAATTTTTCTATCGTTAATTCCAATGAAAACAAAATCACTTATTTAAATATTCCCCGCCGCGAAGATTTAAGGGTATACAAAGATATGATCAGGCGGAAGTTAGATCCGGCACCAGTATATCAACAGGATGTAATGGTTTTTAAGCTTGATGCACATCAAATCAAAATCATCAATACCAGGCCGTTGTTGTACCAGATCATCAGGATTGAACCCTTAACTTATGATCCGATAGATACCTCCGATGAAAATATTAATACCGAAATTGCCCTGCCTGGCGCATTTTCTGATTTTAAATTATACCTCATTTCATCAAAATCATACATCAAAAAAGAAATTTTTATTTATTTCATGCCTATTGCTCTGGTGTTATTGCTGGTATACGGCGTACTTTTACTGGTTGCATTTTTGATTTACCGTAACCTGAACATCAACAGTAAAATGTTTAAGCTGCAGTACGATTTTGTGAATAACCTTACACATGAGTTTAAAACGCCCGTTAGCGTAATTAAGATTGCAGGAAACAATATTAAAAGTGCTGCTGCGTTAAGCCAAAAAGAACAACAGCTTTATGGCAAAATACTGGACGAAGAAGCCGACAAACTGAATGGTTTAATGAACAAATTACTGGCCTTTACACAAATCGAAAATAAGGCCATTAAACTCAACCGTGAAGAAGTTAATATTGTTGATTTTATCGAAAGTACAATTGAGTCGCATACCTTAAAACATCCCGATTTTAAGATTAGCTATGAAGTAGTTGGATTTAAAACCTTTATTACCGACCCGGTACTATTGGGGAGTTTGTTTGATAACCTGGCAGAGAATGCTTACAAATATTCAAAACCAGAACAGAAAAAACTGCACATTAGTGCAAAGCTGATCAAGGGGGTATTGGTTTTTCGCTTTGCCGATAAAGGAATAGGTATCGCTGCGTCTGAATTGAATAATATATTTAAGAAGTTTTTCAGGATCCAGAATGAATATAACCAAATGGGCAGTGTAGGCTTAGGTTTGGCATTCTGCAAAGAACTGGTTAACTTTATGGAAGGAGAAATCTCTGTAAAAAGTAAAGTAGGAAGCGGTACGGAGTTTAAAATCGTGCTGCCTTATAATAGTTAAGTTAAGGAATTGGAAAGTTAAAGGTTGGGGGGTTGTCATGTTAAATTAACCTTCAAACATTGCAACGTTTCAACATTACAATGTAACACACACATAAATGTCTAAAGAAGTAAAAATATTAATTGTAGAAGATGATGAGAATCTTCGTTTTCTGGTAGCCCACCGGTTAAAGGCTGAAGGTTATACCGTGATGGAAGCCAATGATGGTGAAGCTGGTGAAAGAATGATTTTAGCTGATCAGCCTGATATTGTTTTGTTGGATTGGATGATGCCAGGTAAGCAGGGTGCTGAGGTTTGTGAGCAAGTGCGTAAACAAGGTTTCGAAAACCTGGTGATTATGATGACCGCAAAGGCTCAGGATGTAGATAAAATTGACGCCTATAATTTTGGCGCCTCTGATTATATCACCAAACCATTTAATATGGATGTATTGGTGGCGATGCTGGAGAGTAAGGTAAAATTCATCGTCAATAAAGATTCGGCCGAGATCCATCGTTTTGGTAATATGGAACACCATCCAAACATTCACACGTTATTCAGAGATGGGAAGAAAATCGAGCTAACAATACTGGAAAACCGTATCCTGCTTTATTTCCTCCGCAACCCGGGCAAGGTAATTAATCGTGATGAGCTAATGTTGGTTGTATGGGGCTACAATTCTGATGTCAATACCAGAACGCTTGATATGCATATTGTACGCTTGCGTAAAAAGATAGAATTGAATCCTGATAACCCACAATTGTTGCAAACCGTAAGGGGGGTAGGTTACCGCTTTAATGCCGGGTAATTATGTTGTTTTTGTGCCGTCAGATGTTGCCATCTGACGGTTTTATTTACTCAAATAGGTCATATGGTCACATTATACCACTACGCCCTCTTCAAAGTAAATATCGTAATCTCAGGTAAAATACCAACCCTGCCCGGATAACCTAAAAATCCGTAGCCTACATTAACATACAGTTGTTGTTTTTGTTCCTGATACAGGCCAGCCCATTCCTTATATATGTATTGTACCGGGCTCCATTGCAGCTCTTTTAAACGTACACCAAATTGCATACCGTGGGTATGGCCACTAAACATGGCATCTATTTGTGGGTATTTTTGTAAAACCTCTCCACGCCAATGCGACGGATCGTGGCTTAACAACAATTTTACAGGTAAATCATCCGTATGTTGAACGGCGAGTTCCATTTTTCCATATTTCGGAAAACGGCCCATTCCCCAGTTTTCAATGCCTAAAATCCCAATTTCTTCTCCATCAACCTTCAATCTCCGGTTTTCGTTCAGTAAAAGGTTATAGCCCATTATTTTGTGTACATCAACCATATCTTTCAGGTTTTTTACCTTGGCAGGAGATGATTCCTTGCCGAAATAATAATCACCGTAATCATGGTTTCCTAAAGATGAATAAACGCCCAGTGGTGCTTTCACTTTCGAAAATATATCCTGATAATCCCTTACTTCGTTGGTGAGGTTATTCACCAGATCGCCTGTGAAAAAGATGAAATCGGGTTTCTCGCCCAATAACATTTCTACCCCACCTTTTACCGCTGTTTTATTATAAAAGCTACCAGAATGGATGTCAGAAATCTGTCCCATCGTAATACCATCAAAAGCTTTGGGCAGGTTAGGGAGTATTAAATTAACTCGCCTCACCTGGTAATCGTATGCGCCAGAAATAATACCCCAGCTTAGCGAAGTTAAAGGAACAGCTGCGGCTACCAATCCGGCTTTAACTAAAAATTCTGAACGTGATATTGGCTCTGCCTCGCTAATTGGCTGGTCTTTTATTCTTTGTTTTTTTCTGACAAGTTTGATGAATAATCTTCGTAAATCATCCAGAATCAGAAAGGGCAGCATCGCTATTTTACACGCTACAGTTAAAAAGAAAGCGACTAAAATGATGGCTCTAAGCGTAAGGAAAAGATTAAGGTAAATTCCTGCGAAAACGCCAATAATCAGCAGAAAGCTATAGCTCCAATATAAAATACCGAAGTTTTTTTTTGTTTTCGGCTTCCATTTAAAAACGGAAACGATGGCTTTAAAAAAATAAATATCAAAGGCTGTAAGGAGTATGCAGGCTGCAATGATGAAAGGTAATCTTCCCATATATTCGGGTTATTCGATTTAAATTATAAACAGGCAGGTTTTGTAACCGTCTAAATTAAGGATTTGCACTAAATAAATTATCTAAAATCCGTTTCGGATGATCTAAAAACGATTTATAAAGCCTATATATTTCAGACTCCTCATATTTTACTTTCGTTATTTTTCCATTGGCCATTTCATAAATTGTCGCATTTGGATACGCCAGCAAAATAGGAGAATGAGTTGCGATAATGAATTGCGCATCGTGACCAATAAGATTGTTGATTTTTGACAACATCGCAATCTGTTTTGTTGGCGATAAAGCAGATTCAGGTTCATCCAGAATATAAATGCCGTTGCCGCTAAATCGGTCCATAAACAGTGCCCAAAATGATTGTCCGTGAGATTGTTCGTGCAAAGAAAGCCCGCCATACGATGCTATTATTTTTGGCCCGGAAGAAGGTTGTTCATCAAGCTTATCAATTTCACTTGCAACGTTGTAAAAACTTTCGCCCCGTAAGAAAAAACCATCTTTAGGTTTTCTGAAACTTTTACTAATTGTTAAATAATGATGCAGTTCTGAATGTGTTGCCTTACTTGAAAAATTAAAATTTTTACTTCCGCCCTCAGCATTGAACCCAAGATAAACGGCCATCGCCTCAATCAGGGTCGATTTACCGACCCCATTTTCGCCTGTAAAAAATGTAACATGTGGATGGAAGTCCAATTTCTCAAAAGATTGTAAGCATGGAATGTTAAACGGATATCCATTAGGCAGGTGCTCTTGTTTTAACCGCAGTGATAAGAGATATCCGTTAAACTCCATTAATTTTTATCTGAAATCGTCTTCATCCTCTTCTTCATCAAATTCGGCATTAAACAAACTGCCAAACATATCGGAGAAGCCGAAGCCACCATTTAAAAAGTTTTTGCTCAATTGTGAATACTCGGCTAAACCATGTAATACGAATTCCATTAAAAGTAAAGTTTGGTTCTCACTTAATTTAGGATGAAACTTTTTGACCAGATCGTATAATCCAGGAACCAGCATCAGTGCTTTTTTGTATTGTACATTGGTTAAAACATCCGTAACATCAACATTATTTCCTTCGGTAAACCATTCCGTTACTTCGGCATAGGGATTTGCCGTTTTGGTTTTCTTTGCTTTTTCCGGATCTGGGAAATAACGGGCAAATAAGGTCTTAATGGCTTTGCCAATTAACGTAGTAGCTACATGCGCCGGGCCTTCAAGTTCGCCTTCATAAACCAATTCTATTTTACCGGTTATGGCCGGGATAACTCCTGCAAAATCAGATAAACGGACAAAAGTGTTTTTCTCGCCAGAGATCAGCATTCTTCTTTCGGCTGTGCTGATCAGATTTTCATAAGCAGAAATCGTTAACCTGGCTGATACACCTGATTTTTGGTCAATGTATTCACTCTTACGGGCTTCAAAAGCAATTTGCTCTATTAAATCTTTCACCAATCCATCGGCCTCTATATTGGCCCGTTGATCAGCTGTTAATCTGGCCTCCTGGAAGGTGATTTTACGCGAAATTTCTACCGTTTTTGGATAGTGGGTTAAAATCTGGCTCTCAATCCTATCTTTTAGCGGCGTAACAATGCTTCCGCGATTGGTATAGTCTTCCGGATTTGCTGTAAATACAAACTGGATATCCAGGGGTAAACGCAATTTGAAACCACGAATCTGAATATCTTTTTCCTGCAACATGTTAAATAGCGCCACCTGGATACGTGCCTGTAGATCGGGTAGTTCATTAATTACGAATATACTGCGGTGTGCACGTGGAATCAGGCCAAAGTGGATTACGCGCTCATCATTATAAGTTAATTTCAATGTTGCCGCTTTAATAGGGTCAACATCGCCAATTAAATCGGCAACAGTAACATCAGGGGTGGCCAATTTTTCGGTATATCTTTCACTTCGGTGCAGCCAGGCAATTTCAGTATCATCGCCTTTTGTGGCAATTTCATTTTTGGCATACCAGGAAATTGGATTTAACGGATCATCAAAAATCTCACTTCCGGCTACATATGGTACGTACTCTTCCAACAAATTTACCATTAAACGGGCAATACGCGTTTTTGCCTGTCCGCGTAAACCTAAAAGTAAAATATTATGACGAGATAAAATCGCTGTCTGCAGCTCGGGGATTACTGTTTCGTCGTAGCCGATAATGCCTTCAAACTCTGTTTTTTTATCGCGTAAAACTTTAATCAGATTTTCCCTGAGTTCTTCTTTTACCGATCTCGACTTATATCCTGTGATTTTTAACTGGCCTAATGTTGTGTTTTGCATCTTTTAAATTGGTTTAAGGCATTGGGTTTAAGGTATAAGGTTTGCAAAGTACACAAGCCTCCTCTATAAATCTATACCTCTTTTTAATGTTTTATGGTTGATTCGGATAGGAATTGGCGATGGGTTTTTACCTTAAGCCTTATGCCTTTTACCTGCAACCTTACTTAACTGTTTTTCTTCTGTTTTTAATATAATCTTCAAAAATGTATTCGCCCAAGCCGTTTAAAGAGCTATAAAAAGCCCTGCCACCATTAATTTCTGTAAACTGCCTGACAAACTGCTGAAGGTAAGGCTCCTTGGCAATCATAAATGTCGTAATCGGGATCTTCAGCCGCTTACATTGGGCCGCCATGTTTAAGGTTTTATTGATAACTTTCCTATCCAGTCCCATGCTGTTTTTGTAATATCTGCCATTTTCCTTTAAACAGGTTGGTTTTCCGTCCGTAATCATGAAAATCTGTTTATTATGGGTTTTCCTCCGGCGGAGTAAATCTGCAGCTAATTCTAATCCGGCATAAGTATTGGTGTGGTATGGTCCAACCTGTAAATAAGGCAGGTCTTTAACACTGATGGGCCAGGCATCATTTCCAAAAACCACAATATCTAAAGTATCTTTTGGGTATTTTGTTTTAATCAGCTCGGCCAAAGCCATGGCCACTTTTTTTGCAGGGGTAATCCGGTCTTCGCCATATAGAATCATGGAGTGCGAAATATCAATCATCAACACCGTAGAAGTTAAGGTTTTAAAATCCTTTTCCTCTACTTCAAGGTCGCGGTCGGTTAAAGTGAAATCACCAATGCCATGGTTAACCTGTGCGTTTTGTATCGAAGCAGTCATATCGATCTGATCCAGGCTATCACCGAAATGATATTCACGCCTGTCGGCATTTTTTTCTTCGCCAATGCCAGACTGGTTACTGTTGTGGTTACCACGACCGGATTTTTTGAGTTTGCCAAAAATTTCGTCCAGGGCCGATTTACGGATTGTCTGTTCTGTTTTGGCCGTAATCTTAAATGCTCCTGATTGATTGTCTTCCGTTAGATAACCTTTATCTTTCAGGTCGTCGATGAAGTTACCAATGCCATACTCGTTATTAGTTAATTGATATTGTTTGTCGAGTTCGTTCAGCCAGCTTAAAGCCTCTGCTGCATCACCGGCTGTATAATTCAGCAGTTCGCTAAATAATTTCAGCAACTCATCAAACCCACCCTTTGGCGTATTGCCCGGTTTATAATCAGAAAAACGAAAACCTCTCATGTGCTTGTATTAACGATTTATCTAAGATAAAAGTTTCGCTTAGCATTAATTTAAGCGCGGTGTCATATTTGGATGCAAGCAGAAAAATAAAAGCTGAAAGGACAAAGTATGGTTAAATTGGAAACTACAAACTGAAAATTGCCGACTGTTCACTGCCAACTGGAAGCAAAATATTTATTCAAGCGACATGTGGTAAATTTTCTTATTATACTCCGGGTTTGCACCTGGTTGCGAGGCTACAAAAGCACCCACCTTACAGGCATTGTCTAAAGTGCTTTCCATGGGGTAACCTTGCAGATAACAGGCAATAAAGGTAGCTAAAAACGCATCGCCGGCACCAACCGTATCCACTACCTGTACCCTATAACCTGCATGTTTAAATAATTTGCCGTCATTTAATACGCAGGCGCCCTTATCGCCCAGTGTAAGGCAAATGATTTCGATCTTAAACTGGAAAGAAAGCTGTTTTAAGAGTTGCTCTTCAGTATTACCTGTTAAACCAAAGGATTCTTTTACCCAAACTAGTTCGTCTTCGTTTATTTTTAAGATATCTGCTTTTGCCAAAAGTTCACCAATTAACTCTTTTGAATAAAAGGGCGCACGGAGGTTGATGTCGAAAATTCTGGTCTTGGCATTTTCCAAAAGCCTGAGGATGGTTGCTTTAGATTTTTCCTCCCTGCAGGTTAAACTGCAGTATACCAATGCATCTGCCTGTTTTACGGCTGTTATGTTCTGCGCTGTGATTTTAATGTCATCCCATGCCACGGGTTGTTTGATGGTATAGGTAGCCTGATGGTTTTCATCCAGTTGCACCACAACCGTACTGGTGGGTAATTCATCATTAATCTGAATTAAATCCGTTCCAAAATGATTAGCTGCTAAAAAACTGACCAGTTCTTTGCCGTTTTCATCTTTTCCTATGGCGCTAATGAAGCGGCTTTCTATACCTTGTTTGTGTAAATTAAGGGCAACATTCATGCTAGAGCCGCCGGCCTTTTTGCCTTCCGGAAAAACGTCCCAGAGTATTTCGCCAATAGTGATTACCTTGTTTTGCATAGTAGATTTATATCGTGGTAAATAAAGAATTTTTACGCATGGAACAAAATAATTTGTTTCATATCTTTAATTTTTAACTTAATCCAGATCATCATGAAAAAAATACTCCTAATTGCATTGTTTTTTATTTCTTTCAGCGCTATAGCCCAACATGCAAAAGATAAGCAAGCCATACTCAATTTACTGGAAAAGCAGCGTACCGATTGGAATAAGGGTGATGTTGAAGCCTTTATGCAGGGGTATGAAAAATCGGATAGTTTACTTTTTGTAGGTAAAAGCGGACCGACTTACGGCTGGCAAAAAACATTGGACACTTATAAAAGTGGTTATCCTGATAAAGCCGCTATGGGCTTTTTGGTATTTGGTATAAAAAAAGTCGATTTTTTAAAACCTGACCTGGCTTTTGTATTGGGCAGCTGGAATGTTAAACGGGAAAAGGATGAACTTAAAGGGTATTTTACCTTATTGATTAAAAAAATTAAAGGCGAATGGAAGGTTGTTGTAGATCATAGTAGCTAAACAGGGGAGAAGTGAAATGTAAAATAGATGAGGAGGCAAATTGACTTGTTTGCGAAGCTCCCTCCGGTCGTCATTTCGAGCGGAGTGCAACGAAGTCGAGAAATCTATCCAGATGAATAGCTCCTTTATAGTCACCGTTTGTAACGGGGATTTGGGAGATTAGCATTTTCAAATGCTAAAGGGATTAATTTTCGAGGCGATACAATCGCCTTTCTTATGTATCCCGATTGCAAATCCTACGGTGTGGACACAATTGATCATAATATTTTTCAGCCGCTCTATGCCGCGGTGGCATGGTACTTTGGAGCGCCAAAGTAGCCAAAGCGCTTCGTCAATCCAGCAATGAGCCTTTTGCACAATCCCATCCCCATCAAAAAAACAGCGGTACTTCGTTTTGTGTTCAATATCTTTTTTAAAATTAAATCATTCTTATGAACACAAAACCACTGCGTTTAAGGTTTGTTAGTGCTAATTTACCTGAACTGCAACTGTTTTTTTGATTTCCCTGGCTCTTGGGATTGACAGCGTCCTTAGCTAAAACCAGTAACTTATTAAAGTTGGCTAGCAAAATGCCTAAACTATTCTTAAAAAGATGTGTCCACACGGTGGGATTGCAAGTCGGGACGATTTTTTATTCGCCCAACTTAAAATCCTTATAATAGTAATCCTTATCCTCATCTGTCAGCTGGCGGATGATCCTGCATGGGTTTCCTGCCGCAAAAACGTTATCAGGAATATCCCTCGTAACCACACTGCCAGACCCAATAACCACATTAGATCCTATTTTTACACCTGGATTGATCACCACATTTCCACCAATCCAAACGCTATTGCCAATCGTTATTTCCTGTGCCCACTCATATTCCTGATCTCGCAAATGAGCATGGATTGGATGCCCTGCAGTATAAATGGCCACATTTGGTGCAATAAAAACGTTATTGCCGATACTTACCCTGGCACAATCTAAAATAACGAGGTTAAAATTGGCGTAAAAATGATCGCCAATTTCAATATTGTAACCATAATCGCATCTGAACGGTGGTTCTACATAAAACATTTTTTCTGTTTTGCCGAAAAGTCTTTTCAGTAATTCCTTACGCTGTTTAATCAATTTCGGAGCCAGGTTATTAAACTCATAAATCAGTTCCCGGGCTTTTAATCGTTCTTTCGCTAATTCTGCATCACCCGCCTGGTAGGCTTTACCTGTTAGCATTTTTTGTTTTTCAGTAAGTATGTTAGTATTCATCCGCGAGTTTATTTAATAGTGCACTTAAAGTGTTATGCGCAATTATAATAAAAAACGGGACTATCATTTGCCGATGTCCCGTTGCATTTTAATATTGTTCAATTTTTATGGTCTGCCTTTAGCTAAAGCCCTTTCGGCTATTTTTACTGCCCTTTTCTCTCTCCAGTGGGCGTATTTCTCTTTGAAAGTCATTTTAATCAAACTATCGATGGCGCCATGGGTAAACAAACTCCAAACGCTCGCTACTTTACGTGTAATCGATTGATCCCAGGCCCTTAAGCTTAAAGAAAATGAACCATCCACGTATTTCATCCAGTGCCACATACCGGTTGGCATAAATAAAGTATCGCCATGTTCTAAGAAAACTTCATAACCTTCTACACCATTCAGTGCAGGAAATTTTTTGAAATCAGGATTGGCCACATCGTAATCTTCCAAAGCATAAGTTGCATTCGGCAGGCAATACAATCTATCTTTCCATTTATAATCGAATAAGATAATGTGTTTTCTGCCACCAAAGTGGGTATGGAAAATATGCGGTAAATCGATATCGTAGTGTAAAAAGGTTACCGAGTTAGAACCACCAAAAAACATTGCAGGCATGCTTTCGATAAAGCCGCCCATTAAATCTTTAGGAATTTTTACGTCATTGATTAAACTTGGTACTTTTTTAAACAGGTTAAAAAAGAAGATACGCAGTTCGGTTGGCTCCCGTTTGATCAGATCAAGGTAATCGCCAAATTTCATGTGTGCGGTAGCGGCATTTATCGGCTTAGATGGATCTGCCTTGGAGTTATCATAAAGCGGCACTTCCAGCTCTCCGCCAATTTCTTTTAAATATTCAGTAGTCCATTTTTCTCTGGCAGGCCAGTCTTTAGTTAGACCCCTGATGACTAACGGACGTTTAGTTTTCAGATAATTTTTCTTAAAATCTTCGGGAGTGATGCTCTCAACGATATCAACAGGTTTTAAAATGAAACTCATGCTTTTAAAAATCGGTTATTTGTGCCGAACAACAAATGTGTAAATTTTATTTTATAAAATTGTTGTTAACAGGTAAATGTGACTAAAATCACGTAATCTAAAATTAATAAATACTTAACAATTTAGTAATTAAGCCACAACTTTATTTTTAACAATTTCGGCGTAGGCAGCATCCCAAAGGTCTATCCTTTTTTGTAGTGCACTTTTTGCAGTTTCTTCAGCTTCTATCCAAAAAGCCTCATCTCTTTCACAAAGCTTTTCCGTCATACTGAGTGCTAAATGACTATGGTGATCGCCATCTACTTCTATATGACGTTCCAGGTAATATTTGAAGATAGAAACCTGATCGGGCTGGGTACTGTTTAAGTCATTTACCATGCTGAAAAACATGTTTGGTATCAAATCCTCCCGGCCGAAAGTAAAACTTGCTGCCTGTAAATGGGGCTTTCCACTGTTGATGGTTTCGAAGGTTGCATTCACAAAATCTCTTGCACTTGCCGGTGCCTGGGCAATTTCAAAAGCTTCATCAAAACTTTTCCCATTTTTCAGTTCTGCTAAAAAGATCTGGATAGGTTTAGTATTTGCATTACATTGTTCCATGGCATCCAGATAGAGCTCAAAGTGACTTTTTATATCTCCTTTAGCATCCACATCCGATTCTTCTCCCGCCACAATTTCATTAATCAATTGCCGGGTAACCGGATCGCCTACGGGGAACCAAGGTAAGCTTGTGCAGGTTAAATTTATTTGCAAAGCTTTTAGCAGCGACATAAAATCCCAGACCGCAAAAATATGGTATTCCATAAAAATGCGTAGATCCTCCACTTCACTAATTGCCGAGTAAAGCTTATGGGTAATAATTTCTTGCCTGAGCGGCGCTATTTCTTTTTGGATTTTTATAATACTGGAATGCATATTTGAGTTTTGTGTTTGGAGTATTGAGTTTGGAGCCGGAACCTCATCATCCTACTTAATCGTTAGCTTTATTCTTTTCGTTATTTCGGTAAATTTTTTTCCAGCGCTTTATTAGCCCTTTTAATGGCAAGTTCTTCTTTCCACTGCATGTACCTTTCGCGATAGTTTGCTTTCATAAAGTCGTCAAATTTACGCTGTAAAGTTAAGTTATACAAGCTTTTTGCTTTCACGCCCCAGTTTTTATCCCACGCCCTTAAACTGATTGAGAAAGATCCGTCCAGGTATTTCATCCAGTGCCAGTATCCTGTAGGCATAAACAAAGTATCGCCATGCTCTAAAAAGGCTTCGATACCTTCAACACCTTTAAGTGCCGGAAATTTATCAAAATCGGGATTCTCTACATCGTAATCTTCCAAGGCATAAGTGGCATATGGAATTTGATACAAACGCTCTTTCCATTTATAATCAAATAGGATCACATGCTTCCTTCCGTTAAAGTGGGTGTGAAAAATGTGTGCCAGATCAATGTCGTAATGCAAAAAGGTTACAGAGCCTTTGCCGCCAAAGAACATATTAGGATAGCTATCTAAAAAGCCACCCATTAAATCTTTTGGCGCCAGGTAGTCTTCCAGTAGTTTTGGTGCAAACTTTATCGGATCGAACAAAAAGATGCGTAGGTCAGTCGGCGTTTCCTTAATCAGATCTATATAATCGCCAAATTTCATTTGGGCAGCAGATGCATTTATCGGCTTGGAGGGATCGGCTTTAGCGCTGTCGTAAAGTGGAACAGTCTTGTCTCCTACAACTTCTTTCATGTACTCCATCGTCCATTTTTGGTAGGCTGGCCATTTTTTGGCCATATTTTTTATAACCAAAGGTTTGCGTGGCTTAAGATAGTTCAGTTCGAAATCTGATTTAGAGATATCTTCAACTACATCTATAGGAGATAAATTGAATTTCATGTTAAGAAACTATTAATAGCACAAAATTAAATAGTTAATAACATTAAGCGTCAGAAATGCAAAAACTTTAAAGAAAACTGACAATTCATCAAAAAAAGTCAGATGGTATAAGTCTGTTTAAAGATGTTTATAGAGGTAATTGACGGCAGGGTATTTTTTTTAAAAAGCATAAACGTTCTGGCGAAAGCCAGAACGTTTATGCTAATAATAAGGATGTATTTTTAATATTATTCAGGCATTAAAACAGTATCTACTACATGGATCACACCATTTTTTTGGTAAACATCTGCAATAGTAACCGTACTCATTCCGCCTTTTTCATCTTTTAGCACCAATTTTTTACCTTCCATCCAGGCCCAAAGTTTGCCGCCTTCTACCGTTGTTAGCTCAGCTTTGCCTCCGCCAGCTTTTATTGCTTTTGCAATCGCTTTGCTGTCCATTTTGCCCGCAACAACATGGTAAGTTAAAATTTTGGTAAGGGTTGCCTTGTTTTCTGGTTTAACCAAATTGTCAACCGTTCCTGCAGGAAGTTTACCGAAAGCCTCATTTGTTGGTGCAAAAACGGTAAAAGGACCAGCACCTTTTAAAGTTTCTACTAAACCAGCAGCCTTTACTGCTGCTACCAGTGTAGTGTGGTCTTTTGAATTTACAGCGTTATCAACAATATCCTTGGTTGAATACATGGCCGCGCCACCAACCATTGGATTTTTCTGAGCGTAAACTTGAGTGGTAAATGCCATGGTAATTACGGCAAAAACTGATAGGATTAAATTTTTCATTATTTCTAATTTTTAAGTTTCTGTTATTTGATTCCATTTACGACGGCTTACAGATACTTGGTTTTTAGAAATGAAAAAATATTTTTTAAGTTATTGTCTATCAGTTTATTAAATTTATTTTTCTGATCAGAGAAAATGCTTTTTTCGATTTTTAGAAAAGTATTTCTATATGTTTTGCTAATCTGATGATGAATTAAAATTGCTTGAATCAGGCTTATTTACGAAAGATTTGTACTTACACAAAATTTGATTTGATGGCTCATGTGCTGTTGTAAAATCGCTAATTACACTTAACGCCAAACGCTTGCTAATTCACCTTCGCAGTTCTCAATTTTTTAGAGAAAATCTTTGGGAAAAAACGTTTCAGTAATACTGCCCTGGTTTCTTTTCCGCCGATATAAACTTCCTCTTTTTTATCGTTAACGGCCTGCACGATTTGTTTGGCACATTCATCAGGTGTCATGGCATTTTTGTGGGCTTCGCCCATCATATTGAGTGGGTTACCATCTCCTGTAAGTGCATTGTAGGTTACATTGGTTTTGATAAAACCCGGACAGACAATCGTGATGGCTATATTTTTATCATAAACTTCTGATCGGAGAGAATCGAAATAACCATGCAACGCATGTTTCGAAGCGGCATATGTAGAACGGAATTTCGTACCAAATTTGCCGACCAAACTACTAATTGCAACAATCTGGCCACCTCCGCTGGCGATCATTGAAGGCAAAACCGCTTTACTGAGTATAACTGTACCCCAAAAATTGGTGTCCATAATTTGTTGTTCAGTTTTCAGGTTGGTTGCTAAGGCCAGGCTCCGTTGGCTTACACCGCCGCTGTTGATCAATAAGTCGATCTTGCCAAAGATACGGAGGGCATCAGCAGCTTTGTTTTCGAGTAAAGCAGTTTCGCTTAAATCGAATGGTAATACATGGACATTAAAGGAATTTTGGCAGTTTCCTTTCACTCGGAACAATTCGTCGCGGTTTCTTCCGGAAATAATCAGTTTGTGACCTGCTTTAAAATATTCATATACCAAGGCTTCACCAATACCCGATGATGCGCCTGTGATCCAAATAATTTTTGACATAAATATGTAATTGGCTATTTAATCATTCTCCATAATAAACAGTTCAGAAGCAATATGATCGGCAAATAATTTCCCGTTCTGACTTAAATAAATGTTATCCCCCTCGATCAACACCCAGTTTTTATCCTCAAAATTTTTGAGGTTATGCTTGGTTTCTTCCAGAAAATCAACCCCAAAATCGGCATTTATTTTGTGTAAATCAGTTCCCCACATGGTTCTCAGCGAAGTCATAATGTATTCGTTAAATCTGTCGTTTAAGCTCAGCTCTTCAACCACTTCAGGGAGTTTATTATGCCTCAAAGTTTCCATATACAAAGCGTTGTTTGCCGGGTTCATGTACCGGTTTTGGCCATTAAAACCATGAGCAGATGGACCAATGCCAATATAATCAATGCCTTTCCAATAATTAGTGTTATGTACAGCATAATGGCCTGGCTTGGCAAAATTCGAAATTTCGTAGTGTTCAAATCCGGCATCTGCCAGTTTTTCCATTAAAATGATAAATTGTGCTGCACTTTGGTTATCGTTCAGGGGGCTTTGTTTTTTGTTTTTTATGGCATGGGCCAAAGCTGTTCGGGGTTCTACCGTTAGTGCATAAGCAGAAATATGCGGTACCTCAAGCTCGATTGCTTTTTGGATATTGTTCAGCCATTTATGATCCGTAAGCAAAGGATAGCCATAAATTAAATCGAGCGTTAAGTTTTCAAAACCTGCATCCTGACTTCTTTTAATACCATCCTCAGCATCTTTGGCCCGGTGTGCCCGGTTCATCCAGATCAGATCTTCATCATAAAAAGACTGGATTCCTATACTAAAGCGGTTAACGGGCAACTTTTTCAGCTCCTTTAATTTCTGGGCGGTTAAATCATCCGGATTGGTTTCAATGGTAATCTCTGCACTGGCATTTACCGAAAAAGTATGGTGAATCGCATCAAAAATCTTTTGCATTGCAGCTTCAGATAGGATAGAAGGTGTACCTCCACCCAAATAAATACTCCCAACCTGTTCGTTAATCCGGTCTTTTTTCATTTTTATTTCCTTACAAATGGCTTCTACCATTTCATCAGCATATTTTAAAGAAGTGCTAAAATGAAAATCGCAATAGTGACAGGCCTTTTTACAAAAAGGAATATGGATATAGATACCAGACATTACTGCAAAGATAGTGAAGTTAATTTTTCTTTATTGTCATAAAGATGAAGCAATGATTCTGCAGGCAAAGGGGCTTAAAACAAAGTTATTCATCATTCCTTATTTTCTTTAGGTAAACTTTGATTATTCGACTACTTTTGCAACCGGAAGTTTTGATTTATAACATGCCGAAATTTGTTTTCTTTTTGTTCGCGTTGATATGGTCTGCTAATTTTTTAGCAGCCCAGGAAATTCCTGTTCAAACAGATAGCGTGGCCCTGAAGCAGTACCAATATCGGAGATACCGGCCCGATTCGGCAACGTTGGCCAAACAGCGGTATTCTACTGATTCTCTGATTCATCATACCTGGGTACTTCCTGATCATTTAATCAATAAAAACGCACTTTTAGATACCATAGAAAAGGAATATCTTTCTCCAAAACTAGATTTATGGGCATGGCAAAAGAAGTACCAGCATTTAAAGAAAAAAGCAAATCCTTACCAGTTGGGCACTAAAATTCCAAAGGGAAACGTAGGTTTGCTAGGCTTTATTTTTGGTATGCTTATCATCTTTGCCATTTTAAAAAATGCTTTTTCCAAGCAGTTATCGGCAATCGTTCAGGCATTTTTTAGTAACAGGATTCTGAATAATATCAACAAAGAAGATAACCTGTTTAGTTCATGGCCTTTCTTGTTGCTTTTTGTGCAGTTTGGTTTCGTTTTCGGGATGTTCTTTTTTCTGGTAGCGCAATGGAACGATATGTATCAAGCTAAAGACGGGTTTAAGTTTTTCTTTAGCATATCCATTACGATTATTATTTTTTATGCGTTAAAATTAGTGATATTACGCTTTTTAGGTTACCTGTTCAATGTGCAGAAACCGGTAGGAGAGTATATTTCAATTTTGTATCTCAGCTACTTCAATGCGTCGTTGCTATTTATTCCTTTAGTGGTCGCCTTTGCGCTCTCACCACTTAAATATGGCTCGGTTTATATTGTATTGGCTTTCTTATTGTTAAGCGTTATTTTTGCCTTTCAGCTTCTCCGGGCAGGTGTAACCATACTTTCTAATAATAAGTTTTCTAAAATGCATTTATTTTTGTACTTTTGCGCCCTCGAAATATGTCCCATCCTTATACTAATTAAAACGATAGGACTGTAGCAGGAAAAGGAAAAAATGCAAGAAAAGAACGACTCTAGAATCCGCAAAGTAAAAAGTATTTTGGTTACTTTACCAAAACCTGAAACAGAAAAATCTCCTTACTACGATTTGGCTAAAAAACACAATTTAAAAGTTGATTTTAGGTCTTTTATTCATGTTGAAGGTGTACCAGCAAGAGACTTCAGGAAGGATAAGATTAATCTGGCCGATTTCACGGCTGTGATTTTCACCAGCCGAAATGCAGCAGATCATTTCTTCAGAATCTGCGAAGAAATGCGTTATGAAGTGCCTGCAGAATTAAAATATTTCTGTCTATCTGAAACCATCGCTTTATATCTGCAGAAGTATATTCAGTATCGTAAGCGTAAGATTTTTTTTGGTAAACAAACTGCAGCCGATTTAGCCGAAGTGTTAAAAAAACATGCTAACGAGAAGTTTTTATACCCTTGTTCTGATGTGGCAACCGAAGACACGATGAAGTTTTTGGAGAAAAGCGGATATAATTTTACACCAGCGGTTTTATTTAGGACGGTAGTGAGCGATTTGTCTGATCTGGCAGAGGTATTCTACGATGTTATCGCCTTTTTTAGCCCATCAAGTATTCAATCATTATTTAAAAATTTCCCTGATTTTAAACAGAATAATACCCGAATTGCTGCTTTTGGAACCAATACCAGCAAGGCCTGTACTGATATGGATCTGATTGTAGATATTGCTGCTCCAACCCCAGGTGTCCCGTCAATGACGATGGCTATCGAAAATTATATCAAAATATCTAATAAATAACACGATAAATAATTTATTATAAGTCAATACAATAAATGTATAACTTTACTGTTAATTAGATAGTTAAGCATTTTGTTGCAAAACTTGCAAGGCTATTAGGAAATGGTTAACCTAACTTTAATTGCCTTTACGTGATGATTTAATGTAAAATATTTGCTTTTGTAGATAATTTCTGTGATTTTTGATAAAATTGCTCCTAATCGTGCTGTGCACAACCTTAAAAATATGAAGAAAATCTACCTTCTAGCTATTGTAGGTATAACTGTAATGCTAGCAAGCTGTGGCCATGGTGGCCAAGGTGAGCTGGTTGGTGCTTATAACCGGAAATTTAAAAACGATAGAATCCCACTAGGAATGGTTTATATTCCGCCAGGTCATACACCACTGGGAGGATCGGACGAAGATATTACATTTTCCCAGAACGGACCGAGTAGAATGACCACAATCAGTGCATTCTTTATGGATCAGACCGAGATTTCTAATGCCGAATATCGCCAGTTTACCAATTGGGTACGCGATTCGATTGCGATTGTGATGATGGGTAACCCGCAACAATTTATGATCACTCCAAAAGGAAATGCCGCAACAGCTCTTGGCGGGGAGAAATACATTGACTGGAAAAAGGTTGGGCCAAATGGGGTTAACATCTGGCGTAATAAGGGCAGAGGGGCAGCGGCGGCCCAAGCGAGCCAACTAGACGGTATGTATTATTCTGGCTTAGATGCCCTTCCGGGGAAGAAGGAGTTAGATGTGCGTAAATTCGAATATTCATATGCTGAATTAAATATGGAAAAGGCCGCTATGGGCCATAAAGACCCAAACAGCAAACGCCAGGATTATATTGATCGTTATACTGTTGCCGTCTACCCTGATACAATGGTTTGGAAAACAGATTATTCTTATTCACAAAACGATCCGATGGTGCGTGGTTATTATAACCACCCTTCCTATGATGATTATCCGGTAGTTGGGGTAAGCTGGGAGCAGGCAAAAGCTTTCGCTCACTGGAGGACCCGGTTGTACGACGGGGTTGCAACATCAAGGAAACTACCTGCAGGATCCAGATCTGACTACAGGTTACCAGCCGAAACAGAATTTGAATATGCCGCAAGAGGCGGTAATATCAAAACAAAATATCCATGGGGCGGTCCTTACATTAGAAATACAAAAGGATGTTTACAAGCTAATTTTAAACCGGGCCGTGGAGACTATTCTAGCGATGGCGGTATTTATACAGTAGGTGTCAGATCATATTTTCCTAATGACTATGGCTTGTACAACATGGCCGGAAACGTATCGGAATGGACTATTACGGCTTATAATAAAGGAGCTAGTCCGCTGTTACACGACCTAAACCCTAACTTTACTTATGATGCGGGTGCAGGCGACAGCAAATACAAAAAACGTAAAGTGGTAAAAGGTGGATCCTGGAAAGATACAGGCTATTTCCTGCAAAATGCAGTATCAACTTATGAATATCAGGATACACAAAGGTCATATATTGGCTTCAGATGCGTTTCATCTTATCCTGGTACCGATCTAAGACGTTAAACCAATCAAACTAAAAACTAAAGAAAAACATCAAATTTATGGCAGCAAAGAAACAACCAGGCTGGTTACACGTAGCGATTTCATGGGGAGCAAGTATTGTAATTATCGGAGCATTATTTAAAATTACGCATCTTGGCGGATCATGGGCAAATTTAATTATAGGCGTTGGTTTAGGGGTAGAGGCTTTATTGTTCTTCTTAACAGGTTTCTTTCCACCAGAGCCAGAACCAGCATGGGAAAGAGTTTACCCTGAGTTACAAGCAGATTTCAAAGGAGAATTACCAACAGCTTCGGCCAGGCCTGTGGCTGCAGTGGCTTCATCTAATACGGCAGCTTTAGATAAAATGTTATCAGATGCTAAAATTGGTCCGGAGTTGATCGAAAGTTTGGGTACTGGTTTGCGTACTTTTGGTGATAAGGTTGCAACAATTTCTAATGTTGCTGATGCATCTACTGCAACCAATGAATTTACAGGTAAAATTAAAACTGCATCGGCAGGATTTGATAGTTTAAGCGCTTCTTTTGAAAAAGCTACGGCTAATTTAAAAGCAATGGGCGAAAGTAATGTGGATTCTCAGGCTTACCATGATCAGGTTAACAATTTGGCTAAGAACTTATCGGCTTTAAATGCAGTTTATGAATTGGAGTTACAAGATTCAAGTGCGCATCTAAAATCGATGAATAAATTCTATTCAAACCTATCATTAACCATGCAGAACTTTAACGAATCGATGGAAGATTCTAAGCAGTTTAAAGAAGAAGTGAATAAGCTGGCTAAAAACCTATCATCGCTTAATGCAATTTATGGCAATATGCTATCGGCTATGAACGGCCCACGTGTATAATTGTTTAGTTTTTAATTTTTAAAGAAAAGCTACATTAAACATGGCAGGCGGAAAAGAAACAACAAGGCAGCGGATGATCAATATCATGTATTTGGTATTGTTGGCCATGCTCGCCTTAAACGTATCAGATACCATTTTAGACGCATTCAAAAATATCAACGATAGTTTGGATACTTCTAAAAACAATGTAAATACAAGCATTAATCAGTTGTTTTCTGCCTTCGAAAATTCGAAGTTGAAAGAAGAGCCGGCACGAGCTCAGCCTATTTACGATAAGGCTAAACAGGCTCAGAAAGCGGCTGATGAACTGAATAATTATATTGAAAGCATTAAAAAAGAACTTACCCAGGCTGGAGACGGAATCGATCCTGAAACAGAAGACCTGGTAAACAGGTCCAATCAGGATATTGCTCAGAATATCATGATTAACCAAAAGAAGGCGGATGAGTTAAAGAAAAGAATCAATGCGACTAGAGAAAAACTGATTTCTTTGTTAGATCCTGCAGATCGGGCAAACGTTTCTTTCTCTCTTGAAGCTAAAGACCCGGTAAGAAAAAGAAAAGGCAATTGGCAGGAAACTTATTTTGGTGAGGGAACGCCATTAACTGCTGCCATGACCATTTTGACCAAACTGCAAGCAGATACTAAAAATGCTGAAGCAGAGGTCGTGAAGAAATTGTTCGGAAATATGGATAAGGCGCAAGTTAATCTGGATCAGTTTGCGGCAGTTGCAGTAGCACCTACTTCTTATGTAATTCAAGGTCAGCCTTATACTGCTGAAGTTTTTTTAACGGCCAGCGATTCGAGATCTACTCCAGATATCACTGTTAATGGCAATAAATTATCCATTAAAGATGGCAAGGGAACTTATTCAGGTGGCACCGGGAGTGTTGGTCAGTTTACCTGGGTAGGTACGATCCGAGTTCGCCAAACTGATGGCCAGGTAAAGGAATACAAAACGCAGCCACAAACCTATCAGGTAGCAAAACCTTCAGCATCAGTTTCATCAACAAAACTGAACGTAATTTATGCTGGTATTGCCAACCCGTTTACAGTTTCAGCAGCAGGATTTCCATTAGAAAGCGTACGTGCGTCAATTTCAGGAGGTTCAATGTCTGGTAGTAATGGAAATTACAATGTAAATGTTCCCGGCAGCATGGTGGGCCAGGAAGTATCCATCAATGTCTCAGCAAACAATGCCGGTAAAACCGTTAGCCTAGGCTCGCAAAAATTCAGAGTGAAAGCCATTCCAGCGCCGGTGGCAAAGGTTGGCGGACGTGCAGGTGGTGATATTGCTTCGGTTCAGTTAAAGAGCGAAACCGAGATTGAAGCAGATCTTGATGATTTTCCTTTCGATGTTAAGTTTAAAATACAACGTTATAAATTAACCATTATTAAACCACGTTCAGATGCTGTTACCGTTGCCGGTAGCGGCGGAAGCTTCGCAGGTGCTGTTAAAGGTGCCATGAATTCAATTACTCCTGGAACAAGGGTGTTTTTTGAAGATATTGTTTCTGTAGGTCCTGACGGGCGGCAAAGAATTTTACCTTCATTGGCATTTAGTGTAAAATAAAAAGAAGATGAAAAGGATTTTAAGTATTGCTATTTTAGTTTTGTTAACCACATTTGCTTTTGCACAAAAAAAGCCAACCAAGTTAGCTCCGAAAAAGGCTGCACCTGTTGTTGCTGCTCCTGCAGTTGATACGGTTAAAGCCCCTGTTAAAACAGCGAAAAAGAAGCTAAAGGTTCCACCTAAAGATGGTTTCTATGCCCGTAAAGACATTGACAGTACTGAAATGGTTCCTTTGGCTGATGTAAGAGAGGAGGATGTTTTTTATGCAAAACGGATCTGGAGAGAAATTGATTTACGTGATACAGTTAATTCAGTCTTAAAATCACCCAAATCGAGATTAATTGATGTTTTGATTGCGGCAATTAAAAAAGATGAGCTAACAGCATATTCGCCGATTGATAGCGCCTTAAATGAAGATGATGCTTTCAATAATCCAATGTCTGCGGACTCTGCAGCTAAGTCTGCTTTAGGAACAGCAGAGGTTTCAAACAATAAAACCGGAACCGTAACTACGGTGGTTAACGATTTTAATCCAGAATTATTCCTGAAGTTCAGAATAAAAGAAGATTGGATTTTCGATACTAAACGCTCTATTTTTGAACCCCGGATTGTAGGTATTGCACCATTAAAATACAATGAAGTTTCAAAACAATGGCAGCCTGTATTTTGGGTATATTATCCGGAAGCCAGAGAAATTTTGACAAAGAAACGTTTGATCAATACCAATAATGATGCTTCGTCATTAAGTTTTGACGATTTCTTTATCCGCCGCTTGTTTAGCAGTTATATTGTTAAAGAGTCAAATCCCGGTGACAACAAGATCAGGGATATCATTGCAGATCCTAAACAGCGGTTATATGAATCAGAAAGGATCAAAAAATCTGTTCTTGATTACGAACAAGGTCTTTGGGAATATTAATCCTGTAAAAAGCTCCGGTGAATACCGGAGCTTTTTTATTTAGGTAGGTTCGTTACTTCCTGCTCCGTCCGATGGGGATCGAAATACCATAAGTTTTAAGATGGGCTTGGTTGGCTGAATACTTAGTAATCCCCGTTTGCGCAGGAATGGCGACTATTTAATATGAAATATCAGTATCAATTAAGGACAAGCGATTGATACGACGATAAAACATAAATCTGCTTAAGACAAAAAAATCGGTAATCCATAGATTGGATTACCGATTTTTTCACTTGGGTCTATAATGTGATCTACTGATTATCGGTAGCTGCTTCTATTACATTTTGTATCGCTACAGGTACATTCGATAAAAGGTCGTAACCGGTTGCCGATTCAATAGCATTAACAGTGGTACGGTAAGTTTTCCAGTTGGTATTTAAACCATTCGTATTCGGCATATTTACTGTAATTACCCTGGTAGATGATGTAATGCGGTTTAAATCGTTGTTACCATTAGTCAATACCACAATAACCTTCCAGGTGTTTGAAGGCACATTAATGCGGCCGTTGTCGATTGTATAAGTGATACCGCCATTGCTTCCTGTACCGCCAGAACCATAAGAACCACAGATAATATAAACCTCGTTACCTGCAGTTACCAGTGAGCGGGTGTAGTTTTCTAAATCAGCCCAGGGTCCCTGGTTGTTATTTGGCGCCTGTGGCATCATATTGCTCATTAAAAATGTAGAAGAATTTGCTGCAACCGAAGCCGTTCTATCAGCTGAGGGGCAGTTGTGGCCACGATCAAATCCTGAACCGGAATAACTACTAGTTGATACCTGATACCAACCTGAAGGTAAAGTATTATCTGCTCTGAAATCATCCTGACGAGGTGCTGAACCCAAATCAGATGACCCGATATGCCAGCTTACCCAGTTAGGGGTCGCCCTGCTTTTGCTATAGGAACTGGTATAGTAAGTACGTTCCATCAGGTAATTTTCCGGAGATGAGGTGCTTGAAACCGCATTACTTGGATTTCCAAGTAGCAGGTTATTATTATCTCCTGCGGTAGCTGGTGGAGGAGTCGTTTCACCATCACCGGTCGAAATACTGAAATCATCAATATTGACGCGGGCAGTACCACCACTGATTTTACGGATCTGAAACCTTACATTTCCAGAAAAGGAAACATTAAATGTTGCAGTGGTTAAAGTTGTTGAACTGGTGGTAATAGTGCTACCGGTTTGTTGCCAGCTCGAACCACTATCGGTAGAGGACCAAAGCTGCCAGGTACTATTGGCATCGGTACCATATTTGGCGTGGGCAACGGTTACTACGTTTGCCCCGTTTACGTTGAAATTCATGCTCAGTGTTCCGGTGTTACGGATGCGGACGGATTGACTACCATTCTTAGCATCTGCAGTGAGATTTCCAATCAGCGCATCGTCAAGGCTCCAGCTTCCGCTACCTAAAGTTACCGACCCAAGGCTATAACTTCCTTTGGTGCCCGATTCGAATGTCTCGGGGAACCCCGCAACCACTGCCTGCGTGCTAGCGGTAGACGCTTTACTACTTAACTTTTGCTCATAGAGACTGTTTTCTGGCAGGGTTTGATTGTCTTTTTTACAGGCAGCCAGGCCAAGGCATAAAACTGCCAATAAGCTTAATTTTTTTAATGCTTTCATTGTTTTAGGATTATTTAATGGATATGGAAAATTTTAGGTTTCGATAGCAAAAGTTTCGATCACGATGCAGGTGCCATCTGGTAAATAGCCCGCAATGATTACCGGGATCCGGCTGGCCCCCTCTACTCTTATAACTGTAATATGGGACAGGTTTTGCTTTAAAAAGTTATGGAGATCGGCGATTTTGCCCGCATTTTCGACCATTAGTGCATCGGATTTATCAACTTTCGATATTAGATGATCGAAAAAGGCGGCTTGATTGATTTGCTTTAAATGAGAAGGATCTGCATGATATTGGACAGCAATTTTCTGCGAAAGTTCTGACGGTAAAATTTTGCCCCAATCTGAGGCTTTAAAGGGGCTTTCAGATTCGGTAAAATACCATACGCCCAACAGGAGTTTGGTTATGGCAACCAGGATGTTATTATTCATGAAAATAGGGATGTTTTATGGCGTATTAACTGCCCCAAATTAAGAAAAAGGGATTTGAGTATGATGCAGTCAAGATTAACAAAGTGTTAATATTTATTACAGGTGCATCTGTTTTAGTAACGGATTTACACTTCTTTGAAATGTGCAAGCAGGGAAACTATCTGTTTTTTATTCAGTACATCTGCAAGTTCTTTTTCTGTGGCATCTTTAATTTTTTTAACCGATTTAAAATGCGTTAACAGCTTGTCTGCAGTTGTTTTTCCAATACCTTCAATCTGTTCAAGCTCGGTTTTAAGTGTGCCCTGATCGCGTTTTTTGCGGTGAAAAGTAATGCCGAAACGGTGCGCCTCATCACGCAGTTGCTGTATTACTTTTAAGGTTTCTGATTTCTTGTCTAAATATAGCGGAAAGGAATCACCGGGATAGAACAATTCTTCTAATCGCTTGGCAATACCGATAACCGTTACCTTGTTCTCTATTCCCAATAATTTTAAGCTTTTCACAGCTGACGAAAGCTGCCCTTTACCGCCATCAATAATGATCAGCTGAGGTAAAGACTGGTTTTCATCTAACATCCTTCTATACCGACGGAAAACAGCTTCTTCCATGGTCGCAAAATCATTGGGACCTTCAACCGTTTTCACATTAAAATGGCGGTAGTCTTTTTTGGATGGTTTGGCATCTTTAAACACTACAATTGCCGAAACCGGATATTTCCCCTGAAAATTGGAGTTATCAAAACATTCGATGTGTTTTGGAAGCTGCGTTAAGCGCAGATCTTTTTGCATGGTGGTCAAAATCCGATCGGTGCGTAAATCGGGATTTAACATTTCGTACTGATTGAGTTTCTCCTTTTTGAAAAACAATACATTCTTTTGTGAAAGTTCTAAAAGCTTCTTCTTTTCACCCAGTTTTGGGACGGTGAATTTTAGACTTTCGTCTTCAAGTGAAAGCTCAAATGGGACGATGATTTCTTTTGATGAGCTGTTGAATTTGGTTCTAAATTCCAGCATCGCCAAGGTTAAAATCTCATCATCGCTTTCATCCAGCTGCTTTTTCACCTCAATAGTCTGCGTTTGGATAATGGTTCCGTTCATCACTTTTAAGTAGTTCACAAAAGCATAACGCTCGTCTGAAGCAATACTCACCACATCCACATTCGTAATCGCACTGTTTACCACAGTCGATTTGCTCTGGTATTTTTCCAGTACTTCTAATCGCCTTGCGTATTGATGGGCGAGTTCGAAGTTCAGGTTTTCTGATGCCGATTTAATGACACCTTTAACATCGCGGATGACATTTCCGATTTTACCATTGAGAATTTCCTTGATCTCGCCAATATTTTTATCGTAATCGGCTTCGGTCTGGTAGTTCTGGCAGGGGCCTTTACAATTGCCGATCTGATATTCGAGGCAGACCTTAAATTTGCCTTCATCTATATTTTTTTCGGTCAGGGGTAAATTACAGGTGCGTAAAGGGTAGGTTTCTTTGATCAGATCCAAAATGGTATGCATCATACCGATAGAGCCATAAGGGCCAAAATAGGTAGAGCCATCTTTTATCACTTTACGTGTCCAGTAAATGCGCGGAAAATTTTCATTTTTTACAATAATCCACGGGTAAGTTTTATCGTCCTTTAAATTGATGTTGAATTTGGGCTGATGCTTTTTGATCAGGCTGTTTTCCAATAGCCAGGCATCAATCTCTGTATCTACAATAGTAAAGGTGATTTTTCGTATTTTGGATACCAATACCCTCGTTTTGCCATTAAACTGGTTTCTGTCACTGTTGAAATAAGAACCTACGCGGTTACGCAGGTCTTTTGCTTTACCAATGTACATGAGCTTTCCATCGGCATCCCAATACTGGTACACGCCGGGTTTATGCGGAATTGCGGTTAATGCTGTTTTATGGTCGAAACTGCTCATGGTTACAAAAATAGGATTCGGGAGCGGAAATTTAATTTAATAATCCGATTAGTATATGTGTGATTTAGGCGTACCCCAATCCCCAAGTTCTGGGGTTGGGATAAGGCTATCCGTTACAATCTTTTGCTGCGTTTTGCTATGCTCAACTTTGCAGCAAAAGCATGTCCACTGCTATCCTTCACGCGGGAGTTGATGGTTAAAATCCCAGCTTCTCGTCCAGTTCAGTTGTAGCTTCTTCCTGTTGCTGGTATTGGTTACAATCATAAGTAATCGAAACGCCAGATTTTGGTGCCTCAAAATCAGCATGACTGATTTTTAAGGCCGGATTGGCATATACCCTTTTAATAAATCCTGCAAAGATAGGGAGTGCTGTATTCGCCCCCTCACCTTGGTTGGTACTGATAAAGTGGAAAGCCCTGTCTTCACAACCTGTCCAGATTCCGGTTACCAATTGTGGAGTAATCGCCATAAACCAACCATCGGAGTTATTTTGGGTAGTACCGGTTTTCGCTCCGATTGGTGCATTCACTTTATATTTATAATTTAATCTCGATCCTGTTCCATTGGTCACCACGCCTTTAAGCATCCGGGTCATTACATACGCCACTTCCTCACTCATAATCGGTTTCGGTATTTCCTTTTGAGAAAATAATACTACTCCATTTTTGTCTTCAATCCTCAATAGATAAATGGGTTTGGTATAAATTCCTTTATTGGCAAAAGCACCATATGCACCCACCATGTTATAAACAGAAGAATCGAAAGTGCCCAAACAAATGGATGGAAATGCCGGAACATTAGGAATGCCCATTTTTGTCGCCAGCGTAGATACGGCCACAGGGCCAACCTGTTTCATTAGATAGGCCGTAACAAAGTTTTGTGAGTAAGCCAATGCTTTTTGCAAAGTAATGCTGCCGGGTAGTGGTTTGCCAGAGTTTCTTGGTGTCCATGGTTCACCATAACCTTCAATCGTTACCGGAACGTTGGGTACCGTATAACAAGGCGAATAACCATTTTCGATGGCTACTGCATAGGTAAATGGTTTTGCTGTTGAACCGACCTGGCGGGTTCCCATCTTAACCTGGTCGTATTTAAAGTGCTCGTAATTAATCCCGCCAACCCATGCTTTTACGTGTCCATTGGTCGGATCCATTGTCATCATGGCATTCCGTAACAGCATTTTGTAATAACGTACCGAATCGATCGGTTTCATTACCGTATCGATATTGCCCTTCCAGGTAAAAATGGTCATTTCCGTTTTGGTGTTGAAATCATCTTTAATTTCTTCATCCGATTTACCTTCCAGTTTTAACGATTTATAACGGTCAGACCGTTTAATTCCCTGTTCGATCTGCAAAGCTTTATCCTTAAATGGGTTTCTGCCTTTCCAGCTGGCAATAAATTGTGCCTGTAGCACCTTCATATATTCTTTTTGTGCTTCCTCAGCATATACCTGCATATCATAATTCAAGGTGGTATAGATTTTTAAACCATCACGGTCTAAATCATATGGCGTGCCATCGGGTTTGGTAATGGATTGCTCCTGGAAAATGTTTTTGATATCATTTTTTAATACCGAACGGAAGTAAGGTGCAATGCCATCGTTAACAGTTGCGGCATTGAAATGCAGGTTTAAAGGTTTCTCTTTTTGTTCATCAAATTCTGATTGGCTTAAAAGATCAGCTTTAACCATTAAGGCCATAACTGTATTTCTACGTTCCCTGGATCGCTCTGGATGACGGGTTGGCGAATACATGGTAATGCCTTTTTGCATACCCACCAGGGTTGCAGCCTGTGTTAAATTCAATTTGTCCGGGGTAGTATTGAAATAAACCCTTGCTGCAGATTTTATCCCATAAGCCTGGTTACCAAAATCTACTGTATTTAAATACATGGTAATAATTTCTTCCTTGGTATAGTTGCGCTCCAGTTTAACAGCAACAATCCACTCTTTAAACTTGGTTAATACCAGCGAGAAAAAATTAAGGTTCGATTCGCGTGGAAAGAGATTTTTAGCCAATTGTTGGGTAATGGTACTGGCACCTTGTTTTTTACCGATCAAATTATAACCGATTATGGAAAATGTGCGTTTAAAATCTATGCCTGAATGTTCTTTAAACCGGGTATCTTCTGTTGCAATTAATCCGTTGATTACATTTTCAGAAATATCTTTGTAAGTAACATTCGATCTGTTTTGAACAAAGTAAGTACCTAACGGGCGGCCATCTTCGGCAATAATTTCTGATGCCTGATTACTTTTTGGATGCTCAATATCCCTGAAAGAGGGCAGGGCACCAAATAGCCCCAATCCAATCATCGAAATAAAAATAGCAAAGAGGGCAATTCCACCAATCAATAATTTCCAAATGAGTAAACTGTATCTTTTTGTATCCTGTGGAGAAAGGGATTTGTTCATTTTGTGTTATTATTTTCCAAAACACCGGGATAGGCGATTTTGGATGCAAATTTATTAATTTTTTATAGAATCAAATTGAAGGTCGGGCTTTGGTCCTTTCGCTTTAAGCGTTAGCCCTTTACCTTCGCTTATTTGTAATTGTCTTTTAAAAACTCAAGATATTCATTTATCCTTGCCCTGTCTGTCAGTTTTTCAAAATTTTCTTTACTGATGATAAAGCCTTTATACAGGTTGGCGGGAACCTTCATAATGTTCTTTAACTGACCAACAATGCTCGATTCATAAAGTTTTGCATCCTCAAGATCGATAAAGCTGGTAATGTAAATCAACTGATCGTTATCCAACTCTACCAGTTTATGTTCCAGATCATTGTCGGGGTAATTTCCGCGGTTAAACTGACCGATCCCGAAACGTGATGAACTTAAGGTTAAAGTGGCATCGGCTACATCTATTACGTAATAATACTCTTCTGATTTTGCCCTACTAAAAACACTAACAGGTTTGGTTGGATCAACTGGTTTAATCTCAATCGGTTTTACTACCGGAGTTGGTTCAGCGTTTTTTGCTACCGGAGTTTCAACTGGTAGCGGTTTTGTTGGAACGGCAACGGTTGCGGACTGACTTACAAAACGAGGCGCGTTTGCATCAAAATCAACAAGGGCTACCGGGCGCTGTTTAAATTCGTTGAGGTTAGCCTCGATGTATTTTAAGTGATCACGTACCAAAGGGGTAATAATTTTATCATTGGGATAGCGCTCGGTAATCAGATTAAATTCGGTAAGTAGCGGATCAACTTTTGCTGTACGTCCAACAGCGATGGCTTTTAAGTAAGCATACTGCGGCGCCAGATCACTTTCGGGAGAAGCCTTGATATTATCGTCAGCCTGTTTCACCACGCTGGCGTAATCTTTTTTTACATAAGCATCAAAAGTTAAATTGTAATTGTTGATGGCCATATTTTCCATCTGTGTTTGCTTGGCAGAGTACGATGGATCTAAAATATTTTTTGCGAAATTAGATTCGGGAAATCTGGTCAGCACCAATTGCTTATACTGGTCAGATTTTACTTCGTCAATGCCTTTATAATTCAGGTATAAACTGTAGTAAATGGCAACCAAATGGTTATTATCCGGATATCTTTTGATCAGTTCTGAATATATTTTATTTGCTTCCGGCTTATCATTCAGTTCTTGCTGGTAAAAGCTCGCGATTTCGAAATATGCATCAATAATTTTCTGATCAGATGCGGCCAATAGTGCTGGCGTGGTGGGTAAAGCATCCAAAAACTGTTTTTCAACGGAAGTCTGGTCTGCAGCCGTTGGGTCGGTTTGTCCATTGGCAGGTATAATTTCTGTAGCTACTTTTCCTCCGGCCAAAACCTGGTTGGTTTCCTGTGCAGATGAGCGTATGCTCTGGCGCCAGTTATCCTCCAACTGTCTGGTTCCCCATCGTTTTTTAAAATCGCCAAAGCCATTGCTAACTGCTGCATTATTATCAAAATAAAAGGTGTTGCCGGCGATATTGTTTGTCGTATTTAAACTTCTGTTCGGAAAATCCGGATCATTTAAAAATTGGTTTTTCATTACACCACCGGTATTAGCCACTTCAACCTTGGGTGTTAAATAAGCTTTAACCTTAGCCTCACGCTCAGCAGCCGGAAGTTTGGCGATGGCCTGGGCCGTATCTTCTTTGGCAATAATGGTATACCTGTCGGTCAAATATTGCAGGTTATCTGCCTTTTTAAGAATATTATCGTAATCAGGAAAGTTTTTGGGCAATATCATCACAGTACTGTCATAGTACAGTTTTGCTTTAATATAGTTGTTAAACTCCTTAAAGTTTAAATCGGCAATTCTTAAATAAGATAAGGCTTTTTGCGTTTGGTTTCTGGTGCTTTTTAAAACCGACTTATAGTAGTTCTCTTCTGCCTTTACAAAGTTTCCCTCGGCAGAGAAAAGTTCTCCAACCTGGTAATAAATCTGATCAGTATAATCAGTATTTTTATCATCTTTCAATAAAGCCAAAACTTGTTGTTCCTTATTAAGTTTTTCTCCATTTAACAAGGCCCTTAGTTTAATCCTGTTTAAATTGGCATGAAAATACATCTCAAAAGGTGCATTGCTTTTTTCAACTTTGGTGAAATTGTTATAAGCATCCTGGATATTTTTCTCTTTTTCCTGTAACTGTGCCAATATAAAACGCCAACGGATGCGCAGCTGTTTTTCTGCAGGTAAAGCAATGGCCGATTCTAAAAACAGGATGGCCTCTTTATATCGTTTTTGATAAATACGCATCTGAGCAGCTGTAGCCAAAGGTTCAGCCAGGTCTTTTTTCAATTGATCAGAAGCGCGCAGCATGGTATCAATAATTTTATCGGCCGGTACCATATTGTTGAGTTCCATTTGGCTACGTGCTTTCCAGTTCATGGCCATAATAAAGGTATTCAGGTCGTTGTTATACGTTTTAGCCGTATAATCAAAGTATTCTGATGCGATAAAATAATTGCCTTTAAGGTAATTCGCCTTACCCAAAAGCATGTAGGCATCGTCAATATAGTTACTGAAACTTTTATCGTTGATAATGGTTTGTCCTTTGGTAATTACCTCATCAAGCTGTTTATTGGCAGCCCCGGGTGTGAGTACTAAATTGATCTGTGGCTCAGGATCAAGGTAAACCGGTAGGATCTTTTCGTAATTGTCTGCATAACTTTGCAGCAAACTCTCATTGTATTCGCTTAGTAAAACATTGGCGTTATAAATATAATTGTATTTTGCGGTTAAGTTCTGAAACCTACGATCTACCGCAGTATCTTTATTTGCAACACAGCCATAAATAAAAATACTGATGAGGATGAAGAAGGGATTTAAGTTTTTGTTAGCGTAATTTTTCAAGTATGATAAATCTCTTAAGTAATGTATAATAAACAATATATATAGAAAAATATTTTATCTGGCAACAAATTTTAATTATTCAAAGTTAATTTAATTATTGCATTAAAAAATGGAAAATCCGCAAGAAGAAGACACAAAGAAAAAGGTGAATGCAGCAGCCAAGTATTCTGCCATTGGTTTCCAGATGATCGCCACCATAGGCCTGCTTACCTTTATAGGTTACAAAATTGATGAACACCGAAACAGCAAAACCAATTTAATTACTGCAGCCTTTGCCCTGGCAGGTGTTGGGATTGCACTTTATCAGGCAATCAGGCAGGTTACCAGGGGTTAGTTTTCAGTTTTCAGTTTTCAGTTGGCAGTTGCCGGTTAACAAATGTCAATAATAAAATTCTTCAGTTAGCGATTAACCAGTTCAACCAGTTAACCAGCTAACAATATAACAATTAAGTATTCTTCATTAGTTACTTGATGCTAAAAACCTTATCTTTGCACAAGTTTTTATCTGCTAAGAAATTATACATTGACTCTAGCCAAATTTACCAGTATCTATTTCATTTTCGTAGGCCTGTTAATCGGTATTATAGCCGTTGTGCCTGTAGTATTTCCAGATCGGCAGATTTTGGTAAACAATTTTTGGGTTATGTTTGGCTTTTTGGCGGGTATCACGTATATCGCTTACCTGTTGGTTGATATCGGTATAAAACGTGACCCTGAAGTAGGTGTTATGGCTATTATGGGATCGATAGCGGTGAAGATGATTTTTTGTATGGCTTTTGTGTTGATTTACAGTATAAAAGCAAAGGGAATCGGGCCTGTATTTCTGCTTAATTTTTTTTCTTTATATTTATTGTTTACGGTCTTTGAAGTTTACTGTTTGTTACGTAACTTGCGCCACCAAAATTTAAAGTAAAAAACTGCCAATAAATGGATTGTAACCGAGTTTTTGTGTCTAAAGTTAAAAGGCTAACTATTGTTTTTACGCTTTTAATCGCGTTTTTATCTATCAAAATTGATACTTTCGCTCAAGTTGATAGCGCTGTTGTACCTGTTGATAGTGCTGTTGCCGAGTCTGCTCAGGCGGTTTCCGGCGAGCACGGAGAAGCTGGTCATGGCAAAGAAAAATTCGAGCCTACCAAGGTAATTATGGAACACATTGCCGATTCGCATATGTGGCATCTTTGGGGACATACCTCATTGCCTCTTCCGGTTATTTTATATACGCCTAATGGTTTAGAGGTTTTCTCATCAGGTAATTTTCATCATGGTGAACACGATTATAACGGTAAATATAATAACTATCGCTTAGAAGAGGATCATATCAAAGTGGTTGCTGCTGACGGTAAAGTGGACGAAGAAGCAAGTAAAGCTGTTTTAGACTTCTCGATCACCAAAAATGTTGCTGCAATGTTTGTAGCCATTCTGGTTATTCTGATTGTATTTATTTCAGTGGCTGGAGCTTACAAAAAACGCGCTGGCAAAGCACCTAGAGGGTTGCAATCTTTTATTGAGCCTGTGGTGCTTTTTGTGAGAGATGATATTGCCAAACCTAACATCGGTCATAAATATGCGAAGTTTATGCCTTACTTGTTGACTACCTTTTTCTTTATCTTATTTAACAACTTATTCGGTTTAATTCCGATTTTTCCAGGGGGTGCCAACGTAACCGGTAATATCGCCCTAACTTTTGTAATGGCTTTAGGTACTTTGATTATTGTTAACATCAATGGTAACAAATATTATTGGAAACATATTTTCAGGCCAGATGTTCCTTTTTGGTTATATCCGATTATGATTCCGGTGGAGTTGATCGGTATTATTTCCAAGCCTTTCGCTTTGATGGTGCGTTTGTTTGCAAACATTACCGCTGGTCACATTATCGTATTGAGTTTAATTTCCTTAATCTTTATTTTCGAAACATTGGCTATTGCCCCGGTTTCAGTCGCCTTCGTATTGTTTATGGATGTATTGGAATTATTGGTGGCATTTTTACAGGCCTTTATTTTTACCTTATTAACTGCCTTATTTATTGGAATGGCAGTAGAAGAACATCATTAATAGAAAACTATTTTTTACAAATTAATATAAATTAAATTAGTTATGGTAGGTTCAATCGCGGCAATCGGTGCCGGTTTAGCAGTAATCGGTGCAGGTATCGGTATCGGTCAAGTAGGTGGTAAAGCAATGGAAGGTATTGCTCGTCAACCGGAAGCTGCATCAAAAATTCAGACTGCAATGATTATCGCTGCTGCCCTTATTGAGGGTGCTGCTTTATTCGGTGTGGTAGTTGCATTATTAGGCTTAAACGGTTAATAAGCACTGAAAAAATTAGGTTGGGTATTTAACGATTGGTTATTTACCCCGCCTTATTAAAAGATTGTTTTTAAAAATTAGATAAAAATGGAATTAGTAACCCCAAGCATAGGATTGGTTTTTTGGACATCATTAGCATTCATCTGCTTATTGATTTTACTTAGAAAATTTGCATGGAAACCTATTTTAGGTGCAATTCACGAGCGTGAGCAAAGCATTGATGAAGCTTTAAACAAAGCAGAGTTGGCTAAACAGGAAATGGCCCGTTTAACCAGTCAGAATCAGGATTTGATGCAACAGGCCCGTGCTGAGCGTGACGAAATTTTAAAGGAAGCTAAAACCTTAAAAGATAGTATCTTAAATGATGCTAAAAAACAGGCTCAGGTTGAAGGTGCTAAATTGATCGAGAAAGCAAAAATCGAGATTGAAAACCAAAAGAAAGCAGCTTTAGCTGAGGTTAAAGATCAGGTTTCTACTTTATCATTAGAAATTGCAGAACGTGTTTTGCGGACCCAGTTAGATGATAAAACCAAACAGGAAGCTCTAGTAGCTAACTTGTTAAAAGACGTTGAACTAAACTAAGCGTATTGCGTAAAGTGGTTAAGCGTGCCAAACGCCAAACACTTAGCGCCAACCCAAATAAATATGTCAGAAATTAAAGTTGCAGGCAGATACGCCAAATCATTGTTAGATCTTGCCATTGAAAACAATGCGCTTCAAGATGCCTATAATGATATGGTTTTATTTGAAAAAGTGGTTGATGAAACCCCTGAGCTGGAAGCGATATTAAATAACCCGATCGTACCTTTAGATAAAAAAACCGGAATTTTAAATGGTATTTTTGCTGATAAAGTGGGTAAATTAACGATCACTTTCTTTAAAACTGTAGTGAACAAAGGCCGTTCGGCTATTTTATTTGCTACTGCGAAACAGTTTGTTCAACAATACAATCAGATTAAAGGCATTGTTACTGCTGATGTCGTTTCAGCGACTGTTTTAAGCGACCAAGCTAAAGAACAGATTGTTGCTATTGTGAAGAAGGAATTAGGTGCCAATCAGGTAATTGTTAACGAAAAAGTTAATGAGAAATTAATTGGTGGTTTTATATTGAAAGTTGGTGATAAACAATTTGATGCCAGTATTGCCAGCGGTTTAAGTAAACTTAAAAAAGAATTTGCGCAGTAAGCGCCAGGCGATAAGCGAATAGCAGAAAAACGCCGAACGCAAACCGCCAAACACAAAGAATATTGCGATAAGCGGATGGCGATTAAATGCCAGGCGCCATGCGCTAAGCACTAAACATTTATAAAAAGATATAAAGTAAAATTATGGTAGAGGTAAGACCAGACGAAGTATCGGCAATTATCAGACAGCAATTGGCGGGCTTCAAATCAGAAACCGAACTGGAAGAAGTTGGTACCGTGTTGCAAGTAGGCGACGGTATTGCCCGCGTTTACGGTTTAACTAAAGTTCAATCAGGAGAGTTGGTTGAATTTGCAAACGGACTTCAGGGTATCGTATTAAACCTTGAGGAAGATAACGTTGGTGTGGTACTTTTAGGTGCTTCTGACGAGATTAAAGAAGGTGATACCATTAAACGTACCAAAAAAATTGCCTCTATTAAAGTTGGTCAAGGTATGCTTGGCCGTGTAGTGAATACTTTAGGTGAGCCTTTAGATGGTAAAGGTCCGATCTTAGGTGAAACTTACGAAATGCCTTTAGAGCGTAAAGCACCAGGTGTAATTTACCGTCAACCGGTAAACGAGCCTTTACAAACTGGTATTAAAGCAATCGATGCAATGATTCCAATCGGTCGTGGTCAACGTGAGTTGGTGATCGGCGACCGTCAGATTGGTAAAACTGCTGTTTGTATCGATACCATTATCAACCAGAAAGAATTTTATGAAGCAGGCCAGCCAGTGTTCTGTATCTATGTAGCGATCGGTCAGAAAAACTCTACTGTAGCCAACATTGTACGTACATTGGAAGAAAACGGCGCTTTACCATACACTGTTGTTGTGGCTGCTTCTGCTGCAGATCCTGCTCCAATGCAGTTCTATGCTCCTTTTGCAGGTGCTGCAATTGGTGAGTTTTTCCGTGATACAGGTAAACCAGCATTAATTGTTTATGATGATTTATCTAAACAAGCTGTGGCTTATCGTGAGGTATCGTTATTACTTCGTCGTCCACCGGGCCGTGAGGCTTATCCAGGTGACGTTTTCTACTTACACAGCCGTTTACTGGAAAGAGCTGCGAAAATCAACGCGAACGATGATATCGCTAAAAACATGAACGATTTACCTGAGTCGATTAAACATATCGTTAAAGGTGGTGGTTCATTAACAGCACTTCCAATTATCGAAACACAAGCGGGTGACGTTTCTGCCTATATTCCAACCAACGTAATTTCGATTACTGATGGTCAGATTTTCTTAGAGTCGAACTTGTTCAACTCAGGTATCCGTCCGGCAATTAACGTAGGTATTTCGGTATCACGTGTGGGTGGTAATGCGCAGATTAAATCGATGAAAAAAGTAGCAGGTACTTTAAAGTTAGATCAGGCTCAATACCGTGAGTTAGAGGCTTTCTCTAAATTCGGTTCTGATTTGGACGCTGCAACTAAATCGGTATTGGATAAAGGTGCACGTAACGTAGAAATGCTAAAGCAGGCGCAGTTCTCTCCATTCACTGTGGAGAAACAGGTTGCCATTGTTTACGCTGGAACTAAAAACTTAATGCGTAACGTTCCGGTTAACAAGGTAAAAGAATTTGAAACTGAATTCTTAAATCAATTGGAATTACGTCACCCTGAAACTCTAGCGGCTTTAAAAGCTGGTAAATTTGATGATAACATCACCGGTGTTTTAGATACAGTGGCAAAAGAGATTTCAAGTAAATATTAATAGGATTTGAGACATGAGATTTGAGATTTGAGATGGGGACTTAATGTCTCATGTCTCACATCTCAGATCTCACATCTAAATAGAGAATGGCTAATTTAAAAGAAGTAAGAAACCGGATTGCATCGGTACAGTCAACACAGCAGATTACGAAAGCTATGAAAATGGTTTCGGCGGCTAAGTTGAAACGTGCTACCAATGCAATTATCGCTTTACGTCCTTATGCAACTAAACTGAAAGAGATTTTAGGTAATCTATCGGCAAGTTTAGAAGGGTCTTCATCACCATTTATTCAGGAGCGTGAGCCCAATAAGGTTTTAATTGTTACTGTTTCATCAAACCGTGGTTTGGCCGGAGCATTTAACATGAACGTAATTAAAGCGGCCAACAATTTAATTGCTGATAAGTATAGCGAACAGTTGAAAAACGGTAATGTGAGCATTATTTCTATTGGTAAGAAAACTCAGGATTATTATGAGAAACGTAAATACAACGTTATCGGTAACAATAATGAAATCTTTTCGGCCTTAACTTTCGAAAACGTAACTAAAATTACGGATGCCATTATGGCTGGCTTTGTTAAAGGTGAATTTGATAAAGTTGAAGTGGTGTATAACCGTTTCAGGAATGCGGCCGTACAGTTTATTACGACTGAACAGTTATTGCCTTTGCCAAAAGCAGAGCCGGTAGCTGATACCAAATCGGATAAAAGGACCACTAATATTGATTATATTCTGGAACCTTCGCAAGAGGAAATCGTTGAACAGCTAATCCCTAAATCAATTAAGATCCAGTTATACAAAGCCGTATTAGATTCGCACGCATCTGAGCATGGCGCACGTATGACCTCAATGGATAAAGCAACTGAAAACGCTGGTGAGTTATTAAAAGCCTTAAAACTTTCGTATAATCAGGCACGTCAGGCAGCCATTACAACTGAATTAACAGAAATTGTAAGTGGTGCAGCAGCATTGGAGGGGTAATTTGCAGTTCTCAGTTTTGAATTTGAAGTACTAATTGCACAAAATATAAAGCCCGTTTCTTAATTGAAATGGGCTTTTTTATGGTAGCATTTGGTTTTAATCCAAAATTATTTTTTTTTTTTGTGGATTGTAATCCATAATTATTATGATTTTTATGGATTATATTCCAAAATTATTATACTTTAGTGTAAGGATTTTCATTATGATTACTCGTAAACAGTTGGATTATGCTATAGAACGGCTTTTTAAAGGTAAAGCCTTTATCATATTTGGACCGAGGCAAACCGGCAAAACCACATTTGTAGAACAATTATTGGCAAAAGTTAATAAAAGGACCTTATATCTGAACGGAGACGATGCAGACGTCAGGGAAACTTTGGCAAAACCCAATGCCGCGCAAATTCAACAAATGCTCGCTGGCTATGAAGTGCTTTTTATTGATGAGGCCCAACGGATCAATGATGTGGGTTTGCTGATCAAAATTATTGTAGACCGTTTCAAGTCTGTTCAGGTTATTGCTACCGGCTCATCAGCATTAGAACTATCGGGCAAAATAAACGAACCACTCACCGGTAGAAAGTACGAAATGATGCTTTTGCCCTTTTCGTACGCAGAGCTGTTAAGTGACACAGATTTTATAACTGAAGAACGATCTTTGGAACAGCGGTTAATTTATGGTTCTTATCCGAAGATTATCAATGACCCGCAAAATGCAGAAGAACACTTAAAATTACTTACTGATAGTTACCTGTATAAAGATCTTCTTATTTTAGAAGACGTTAAAAAGCCGCTACTTTTCGAGAAAATTGTAAAAGCTTTAGCCCTGCAGGTAGGCAGTGAGGTGAACTTTTCGGAGATGGCGCAGCTGGTAAAGGCCGATCAGAAAACAGTTGATAAGTACATCAGCCTGCTTGAAAAAGCGTTTGTGGTGTTCAGTTTACCTGCCTTTGCAGGCAATGTTCGCAATGAAATTAAAAAAAATAAGAAAATCTATTTTTACGATACGGGTATTGTGAATGCGATTACGCGGAATTTCAATCCCTTAGCCAACAGGAATGACGTTGGCGCACTGTTTGAAAATTATATGATTGCGGAACGGATGAAGTTTCTGCACCAGAACCAGATGGAGGCTGAATGCTTTTTCTGGCGTACCACACAACAGCAGGAAATAGATTACGTGGAAAAAACAAGAGAGAAATTTCTGGCCGTTGAATTCAAATGGAGCGAAAGGGGGAAAAATAAAATCCCGCTTACCTTTACACATGCTTACCCTGATGCAGAAACATTGTTGGTATCAAAAACCGATAGGGGAAGTTTTTTGAACGGTTAAACGTATCTTTGTTGTATAATATTAATACATGAAAAAGTACACCCTCATCATCCTATCACTCATTCCGTTTTTTGCCGCAGCACAAAATCCTGCAAGAGATTATACCAACGCAGTACTTTGGCAACAAACTTCAGGCGAATACAGGGCCCTATGTTTCCAGGCTTATAACTTCGCTCGTTTGTCATTAAAAGAAGCTTTATGGGCGGATACAAGTAAAAAGCCAAATTGTGTGATTGTTGATATCGATGAAACCGTTTTAGACAATTCCGCTTTTCAGGGCCATGAAATTAAAATGGGACTAAGTTATGTACCTGCAGACTGGACCGAATGGACCAATCTGGCGCGGGCCGATACCGTTCCGGGGGCATTGGCTTTTCTGAAATTTGCCGCCTCAAAAAATATCGAAACTTTTTATGTGAGTAACCGCGATGAAAAGGATTATACAGCTACATTAAAAAATCTGCAACATTTTGGTTTCCCTTATGCTGATGATGCGCATTTAGTAGTTTCCAAAGGAAGTTCAAACAAAGAACCAAGGCGTCAAAAAATTAGCGAAACACATAATATTCTATTGTTGCGTGGAGATAATTTAAGCGATTTCAGCAATATTTTTTATCGTGAAAATAAAAATACCTTTGAGCAGGTAAACGCCAACCAGAACTTATTTGGAGCAAAATATATTGTCTTGCCAAATCCGATGTACGGCGATTGGGAAAAGCCTTTGTATCAGGGAGAAAAACTTAGCGATAAAGATAAAGCGAAGCAAAGATTGGAACGATTAAAAAGTTACTAAGTTTTATAAATATTCAGCAATAAGTATTACTTTTGCTGCATCATAAAAATAAACATTATGGATAACAACGAATTAAAGCACAATACAGAAAGTATGAAAACGGCTAACCAGCCCGGAATTTATAAATTAATGATTTTTGGTGTACTGGTTTGCATAGTGGGTACTTATGCACGTTTCGCTTATGATTCGTGGCAGGTATCTTTAGCATCCTGGATTGTTTTGTTCATCGGTGCAATTATTGCCATTAAAGGTGTATTCAAAATATTAGATGCATAAGCATCTATCCCCAAAATATAAAGCCGATTATGTTCATTCATGATCGGCTTTTTTGTTATTAAATAAAGTATTGCTTTTTTTGAAAAGCAGGTTCCTGTGGGCATCGGTTGCGAAAGCCCTGCCATCCGCTTTACTTCACTGCGGTCGTGCCCGCTCCTGTCAGGTTTAAATTACTTAGGTAAACCTTTCTATCCTAAACCCCTGCCCGTGCAGGCGGGCGACTGCAGCGGCAGCCCCTGATTTTTAACCAGGGCTAAAGCGAAAGGCGGGACTGCCATAACCCAACTGCTTCTGCATTTGCTTTTCTAAAATAACACATAGATTCAAGTATTAAGAGTAGTGTTGTTGAAAATGAAATTCTTTTGAAAAGCAGGTTCCTGTGGGCATCGGTTCCGAAGCCCTGCAATCCACTTTACTTTACTGCGTTTATGCCGGTTCCTGTTAGGTCCAAAGTATCTTTGCAGACCTTTCTGTATTCAAAAAAACAGTCTTGTAAATTTCTGATTATTAGACGGTTAATATTGTATTTTTTTGCTTTATGGAAATGCAGGTTATGTAACATCGTTATATAAACATTTGTTTTTGGGTTACCTAAAGCAGATTATAGTATTAAATGAAAAAGAGGGTTACAAACCAACCCAAAACACAAAACTTCTCATGGCCATTTGAAGCAAATATTTAAAAATGATTATTTATTTAGAACCACATCATCATGAAAAGGAATATTATTGCTATAGCCATAATTTTAACCATTTTCGGCTGCCAAAAATCGGGCGAAAAGTATGCCAGTACCGAAACTGTCGCGGCAAATGAATTTAGCGTACCTACAGATAGCACCGCAGTAGAAAAAATCATTAAAACTGCAGATATGCGTTTTAGGGTTAAGAATGTTCAAAATACCAAAGAGCAGCTGAGCAAAACCATTAAAGCAGAAGGGGGAACTGTTGCTGAGTTTTCTATAGAAAGCACTATTCAGGAAACGGATAAAGTAAAACAATCTACCGATTCTTTAAAAGAAATTACAGCCTATCGCACTGAAGGTTATCTGGTGGCGAAGATTCCATCTGAAAAACTAGATGAATTTACCAATACCATTGCAAAAATAGCGGTCTTTGTCGATCACCAATCGATGAAGCTGGACGATCAAAGCATTGCTTATTTAGCCAATAAACTAAAGGCGCAGAATAGAGTTGATGCGGTAGAGAAGATCAATAAAGTAGCGTCTAAGAAAAGTGCCAACGTAGAATCATCTCTTTACATCAAAGACGATTATGTGGATAAGAAAATCGAAAATATGCAGATCGATAGCCGGGTAAAATTCAGTACCATTACCCTTAATTTTTATCAGGATAATACGGTAAAAACCATGATTGTGGCGAATGATAATTTGTATGATTACCGTCCGGCATTTATAAACAGGCTTTGGTTAGGAATTGTAAATGGCTGGACGATTTTTAAAGAAATCATTATTGCTATTTCCAATTTGTGGATGTTGATATTGGTTGGTTTTGCAATCTTCTTCATCATAAAGTATTTTATCCGGAAGAATAAACTGGCAATGGATCAAGCGACTAAAAACATGATCGATCAGGCCAGGCAATAAGAATCTATCCCATTCTATGGTTCTTGTCCGCACGAACCATTTTATATTTTCTATCAAGACAGATTGTTTCAATCTGATATCGTTGAGCCAATAACCATTGAATCGTTGATAACGATGAACTATATTGTTTTAATGAAGCTATAGTAAATTTTAATTCAATCGAATTTGTCACGTTGAGCCTGTCGAAACGCCTTGTAAAACATTTAAAGCAGGTCCTTCGACAAGCTACCATTGACGTTATTTTGCAATTATTTATTAATGAGTGACTTGCGGAACCTACGCATTTCCGCGTAGCTAGTCCGTAGCACCGTATCTCCGTTCCGCTTAAATCCGGCCTAACAAATTTTTCGGGCTCCACTGACAAAGCCATCCCACTGGCTTCGAAAGAAAAATTTTCAGCCGGTGTTTTTTGTTTCTTTTTGACATCAAAAAGAAAGAGCCCTTCGGCGGCGGTGAGCCGAGGCAAGGCTTAGCCCTGGGGCAAAAAAAGAAATGTATACGTCATTCATATTGATTTTTATCCAATAAATTATCCCTCAGGATGACATTGAGGGGATTTGTCTGTCATTCTGAATGCAATGAATATTTTTTATCAGATGCATTTTAAAGGAGCATAGTTTAAGGTCATGTCTTTTTGTATCAAAACCATCAGTTCAACCGGAAAACAACGCGAACAAATGCGCTTAGCTTTTCTTACATTTGCCTCCATCTCATGATTAAACTACGTATTATATTTCTCCTGCTGTTTGCAGCAAGCAACACTGCCCACGCACAACTCTCCAACCAGGAAATTGCGGTTTTGAAAACCAATATGGTTAAAGCGGTAGAAAACTCAAAGCTAACCGATTCCTTATATGCAAAGCTGAATAAACTGCCCAATAAAACAGCATTGGTAACGGGTTACCTGGGTACTTTGGAAGCCCTTAAAGCCAAACACTCCTGGAATCCATATAATAAGATTAAATATGTAAGCCAATCGCTAAAAACGATGCAGAAAGCAATAGATATGGATGGGGAAAATATGGAAATCCGTTTTATGCGTTTTTCAATCGAATTTTATACCCCCTCCTTTCTTGGTTTTAGTAAAGATTTAGCGCAGGATAAAAAAGAAATTATTAAACATTATCAAAATGGAAATTTTGGCCTTGCCGATGCGGAATTAGTTAAAAACGTAGCTAAATTTATGATCGACAGCAAAAAATGCAGTGCAGCTGAAGTTAAAATTTTAACAAAATACCTTTAAAATGAATTATACCTATCTGCTTATTAATATAGCCGTAATTTTTTTTCCGCTGGTTTTATCATTTGATAAAAAAGTTCATTTTTTTAGTAAATGGAAGTTTGTATTTCCTGCCATATTGCTTACCGGTATTGTTTTTTTAATTTGGGATATCCTTTTTACCAAGCTCAACGTTTGGTCTTTTAATCCGGATTACCTCGTAGGAATAAACCTTTTTGGCTTACCTCTGGAAGAGATGCTGTTCTTTTTGACTGTTCCATATGCCTGTGTATTTATTTATGAATGTTTAAACATCTATTTCCCGAAAAGTAACCTCCAGAAGTATAGCCTCGCAGTAAGCAATCTTTTTTTGGGACTTAGTGTAGCCCTTTTGTTTTTTGGTTATAACAGGTGGTATACGCTGATCAACTTTGGCTTTTTGCTTATTGTGCTGGCCTATGTAGAATATGTGAATGTAAAATTCAGGTTTATGTACAGGTTTTACAGGGCTTATCTGGTTTCGCTTGTTCCATTTTATATCGTAAATGGTTTTTTAACCGCTGTTCCGGTGGTCATATATAACGATAAAGAAAATATAGGTTTTAGGGTAGGTACGATACCTTTCGAAGATCATTTTTATTTAATGAGTTTATTGTTAATGAATGTTTTTCTATATGAGTTTTTTAAAAGCAGAGCCGTTAAAAAGAAGGTATAGGATTTCTGTTTAACACGAAGAAAAATCAGCCAGCTTTGTCGGGTTTTACATTATAGTAAATAGAAATTTGTATGCCTTCTATTCTTTTACAGGGTTGAAGATTGGGAAATGAGCGTTCAGTAGTTCCTGGCGGTTTGCAGTTCCGCTTTTCATTTCAATTCCTCGCTGCGCTCCGGGCTTTACATTGCATCGATAGCCATCGGATCGGGTTTATCGCCAGGGGGGCTGCTAAACAACCTCAGGATGAAAAGCTGTTTTAACCATCTGGCCGGGTTTGAAGCGATATCCTGTAGCAATGAGGTACGAGGCAGCGAATCGTAAAAGCAAAAAAGGGAGCGAATTCGTTGTCTTGTAGCAATCTTGCGATTGAAATGGGGATAGTAAATCGAAATACGATGTAGATAAGTCTTTCACTATGCTCAGCAAGTAATCGCTGCACTTATCTTTTGCTTTGAAAATAATAGCTACTTTAATAATACAAGGCATTAAAGAAAACATAGCTTATATGCCCTTATATTTCTGATATGGTTAAAAACCTTTTGATTATCTTCAGCCCGAAATTAATTTAAATGGACTTACCAAATTATACCAAACAACAGCTTGCGTTGCGTAACGGGCAGGATAAACCTCAGATCTGGGTGGCTTATAAGGGGTTGATTTACGACATGACGGATAGCAGGTTATGGAAAAATGGAAAACATTATGAACATTGGGCAGGTCAGGATTTAACTGGTGAGCTACCGGATGCACCCCATACCGATGCTGTGTTTGAAAAGTTTGTTCCGATAGCTATGCTTGCCAAACCAGATTGATTTTAGCCGCTGATTCGTTGTTAAAAACATTAACTCCATAAAAAAACTGCAGACTTGAAGACTAATTTCTTAAAGCCTGCAGCTGAATTGCCATATGAAACTGTTAACTGCTTACTAAGAAGTGTTAACTGGTTACGCTTCTATCGTGAAAGAACTTAAGCTTACAAATTCCTGAATTCTGGCGGCAACTTCTTTATCGGTTAAATTCAATAACTTTTCTGTCCCAAATTTCTCTACGCAGAAAGAAGCCAGTGCAGAGCCATAAATAATCGCATTTTTCATATTATTGAAGTTGATAGTCCCAACTTTTGCCAAATAACCGATAAATCCACCAGCGAAGGTATCGCCAGCACCTGTCGGATCGAATACTTCGGCTAAAGGTAAGGCCGGAGCAGAGAAAATCTGATCCTCATGAAATAACAATGCACCATGTTCCCCCTTTTTAATAATCAAATATTTCGGACCCATGCTAAGGATTTTTTTAGCTGCTTTTACAAGCGAGTACTCACCTGATAGCTGACGTGCTTCAGCATCATTAATGGTTAATACATCTACCATTTTAATGGTTTCCAGTAAATCATCCATCATAATATCCATCCAGAAGTTCATGGTATCCATTACGATCAATTTCGGGCGGTTTTTAAGTCGTTTAATCACCGTTTGTTGTACCTGCGGTGTGAGGTTGCCCAACATCAGGTATTCACAATCCTGGTAGCTTTCCGGGATAACAGGATCAAAATTTTCCAATACATTTAATTCCGTAATCAACGTGTCGCGGCTGTTCATATCATTATGGTATTTGCCCGACCAGAAAAATGATTTCTCACCTGCTTTGATCTGTAATCCTTCGGTATCGATACCGTGTTTGGTGAAAATGTCAATGTCTGATTGATGAAAGTCATCACCTACCACAGCTACAATTTTTGCTTTATTATAAAAATAAGAAGCGGCTAAACTGGCGTAAGTTGCTGCACCACCAACAATTTTATCTGTTTTTCCGAAAGGAGTTTCAATAGCATCAAAAGCTACAGTACCTATGATTATCAGGCTCATATCTATGTATTAGATTTTTTTAATTTTTTTTTCCTGCAAATATTGCATAAATAATTTAAAAGCCCTAATATTGCATTCCCAAAACAAACAAGCATATGTTTGCTGAAAAGTTTAAACAAGCTGTTTTTTGGATAGCCGGATTCCTTCTTAGCTCAGCCGGTTAGAGCATCTGACTGTTAATCAGAGGGTCGCTGGTTCGAGCCCAGCAGAAGGAGCTTAAAGCGGATAACGGAAGTTATTCGCTTTTTTTTGTTTAATTCTATTTTGGACTAAAGATTTATGATAATCACTGTCAGGTAAAGCTCTCAGATAATAAGGACTCCAGTTTTTTTGTATTTATGACCTATTATCTTTATATCTTATATTCTAAAGCTTCGGATCTCTATTATGTTGGATACACCAGTGATTATGTCCGTCGACTTGAAGAGCACAATAGCTTATCTTTTGGAACATTTACCTCTAAGCATAGGCCTTGGAGCCTGGAAGCTGTATTTTCGTGTGGATTCATAGAGCCTGACGCCATCCGCCTGGAACGTTTTATCAAGAGGCAGAAAAGCCGTAAATTAATTGAGCGAATTGTTCAAGGAGATTACTAACAGGAATTTTGGCTCAGCTGGTTAGAGTCCCGCACGTGCGGGATTAATCAGAGGGTCGCTGGTTCGAGCCCAGCAGAAGGAGCCAAAAGCCAACTGTAATGTTGGTTTTTTTTTGTTTAGGCGGGGCGATAAGTTTACCCCCGGTTGCATATCGTGGAGTCCAACAGAAGGCGCAAAGATTTTCAAGACTGAATCGCATAAAAAACCCATCTCTAACAGGATGGGTTTTTTATTTCCATAACAGGAAGTTTCTTACTCCAAAATCTTTTTTAGTAATATTTTCGTCAGTTTTACAACGGAAATTGCCAAACTTTAATGATTAGAATAGTATAGAAGTTAAGATTGCCGGCCTGTTGTTTGTTGGGGCTTGATTAAACTTTGCCCCTGATACGAGACTTTATCTTTGAATCATATAAATCCCTTAGCCGTGTAAGTGTATCGAGTGACAAAGGGGGTATTTCGGCAGCTTCTATATTGCTGCGAACTTGGTTGGGGCTTGATGCACCAGGGATCACTGTCGTGATAGCCTCGTGCTGTAATATCCATCGGATACTTTGCTGGGCCAGTTTCTCGACACCCACAATGGCCTTTATTTCGTCCACCAGCGCTATCCCTTCTTCGAAAGCAATGCCGCTGAATGTTTCGCCCACATTGAATGCGTCGCCGTTGGCGTTGAAGAACCGGTGGTCTTTATCGGCAAATTTGGTTTCATTGGTAAATTTGCCGCTCAGTAATCCACTAGCCAAAGGAACGCGGGCAATAAGGGCAGTGCCCTGTTCATTGGCTTGATTAAAAAAGGATTCTGCCAGGTGTTGACGTAACAGATTAAATATAATTTGCAGTGAGGCAATGTCGGTGTGTGCAAGGCAAATGTGAGCTTCCTCTATAGTTTCCACACTCACACCAAAATATTTAATTAGCCCCTCTTCCTGCAAGCGGCGCAGGTGATCAAATACCTCACCTCTACGTAATTCTTCAGTTGGGATACAATGCAGTTGTTCCAGAAATAATTGATCAAGTCCCAGGTGAAGTAGCGAGTCCTCAACATGGCGGCGGATGGCATCATAAGTAAAATTTTGAGGCCACCCGTTAGGCTCATCATGCCGGCGTCCGAGCTTTGTTGCAATATGCAGTTGATGCTCCGTCTGTTTTAGAAATTTACCGATCAGCCGTTCGCTGGTTCCCGACCCATATACATCTGCCGTGTCAACAAAATTACCGCCCAGGCTAACATAGGTGTCTAATATTTCAAATGCTTTCGCTTCATCAATTATTCCCCAATCAGCGCTGCCTAACTGCCAGGTGCCTAAGCCTACCTCGGCAATGTAATCACTTTGAAATTTTCTGTATTGCATATCTTTCATTGTCGGCTGTCTAATCCGCCATTGAAGCAAAAATATGAAAAATTATCTTGATTCAACATCGTTGAATCAAGATAAACATAAGAGATTTATAACAGAAAATTTATGTACATAGTTTCATCGCGCACCGACCTTATGCCATAGTCATCATGATTTTCATGATGGCAGGAATAGAAGACATTGTCTAGCCATTTTCAATTTTTAAGCTCATCCGCTCTAAAAGCGCACCATTATGTAAGTATAACTTTTACTTTAAACGTTCGGAAACATTTGCGATCTGATGGCAGCATTCCAATATTTGCAGATCTGTCATTTTACGATATTTTCATTAAATGAAAAATTCCAATTTAATTACCGGAAAGTAATTTTTTTTTATAACATTTGTATTCAACTTTGTTGAATATAATTCAAATTTCGGGAATCAATCAGGAAATATCAATGAAAAAAACCATCACCATTTTACCTTTTCTCATTTTTGCTATCATCCGGCTTTATGCGCAGGCGCCAGAAATTAAAGTAGACCTCAACAGTGAGGTCGGAAAATTAACGCCGATTTGGGCATGGTTTGGCTATGATGAGCCGAATTATACCTATATGAAAGACGGTAAAAAACTCTTATCTGAAATTTCGGCATTGAGTCCGGTGCCGGTATACGTCCGCACACATAGTCTGATGGTAACCGGAGATGGGGAACCTGCACTTAAATGGGGTAGCACCAATATGTATTCAGAAGATGCACAAGGCAAGCCCATTTACAACTGGACCATCGTAGACAGTATATTCGACACCTATATCAAACGGGGAATGAAACCCCTTGCACAGATTGGATTCATGCCAGAGGCGCTTTCTACGCATCCTAAGCCTTATCGGCACCACTGGAAGCCGGGTGATAAATACAGTGATATTATAACAGGCTGGGCTTACCCGCCGAAAGACTATAATAAGTGGGCTGAACTGGTGTACCAATGGGTAAGCCATTGCGTAGAGCGCTATGGCCGAAAAGAAGTAGAAAGCTGGTATTGGGAAGTTTGGAATGAGCCGGATGGAGCTTATTGGAAAGGCACCCGGGAAGAGTTTTTCAAACTTTATGATTTCTCTGCCGACGCAGTCAAAAGAGCGTTACCAACCGCACGAATAGGGGGCTTAAACACGACTGGTGGTGCTATGAGGTGGCTGGACGCTTTTATAAAACATTGCTTGTATGAAAAAAATTATGTTACTGGTAAAACCGGCTCCCCCCTGGATGCTATTCTCTTTCATGCTAAAGGATCACCGCAGTTGAGTGATGGACGTGTGATTATGGGCATACGTAGTCAACTTCGTAATATCAGAGACAATTTCGAGGTTATCGCCCGTTATCCTGAATTAAAGGGCAAACCGGTTATTTTGGGTGAAAGTGATCCGGAAGGTTGTGCCGCCTGTGGCATGGCTACCGATCCTCAGAATGCCTACCGCAATGGCACCATGTATTCAAGTTATACTGCCGCTTCTTTTGCACGAAAATATGAATTAGCACGACGCTATGGCATTAACCTGATTGGTGCGGTAACCTGGGCCTTCGAATTTGAGAACCAACCCTGGTTTTATGGATTCCGGGATTTGGCGACCAATGGAGTCGACAAGCCGGTTTTGAATGTGTTCAGGATGTTTGGCATGATGCCAGGCAACCAGGTCAAGGCAGAAAGCAACCGGCGCTACAGTCTGGACGCTGTTCTGGATTCCGGTATCCGCAAAACAAATACGGACATAGGGGCGCTTGCGTCCAAAGACAAGCGAACGGCAGCAGTAATGGTTTGGAACTATCATGATGCCGACAAGCAGGACAATGGAGGGCCTTTAACCATCAATATCGACAATATACCTGCTACAAAAGTGAATTTACGCATTTTCCTGATTGATCAAGAACACAGCAACTCTTACGAAGTATGGAAAAAAATGGGGTCGCCTCAAAATCCGACAGTGGGGCAGATTAAAACACTTGAAAAAGCCGGGCAGTTAGCCGGCAAAAGTACCAGGACACTTCGCGTAAAAAATGGAAGCCTTCGGATTCCGTTAACTTTAGAACGGCAGGCAGTTGCTTTGACTGTGGTTACCTGGTAACCGGTTAAAAAGAACAAAAAGTTTATGAAATCTTTGAAATTTATTTTGTTCACAGCTGTTGGTTTGTTATCGGCAAAAAGTATGATCGCACAGTCCTTCAAGGATCATATAGATCTCCCAAAGCCCTATGCAACACCTTCCAGTAAAGTTTTTGCCCGGGTTATCGGGTGGAAAGATGAGCAAAAGCCAATTGCGCCCGCGGGTTTCAACGTAACTAAATTTGCCAGTGAATTGGCAAATCCCAGGTGGCTTTACGTAGCTCCCAATGGCGATGTATTCGTAGCTGAATCCGGTACCAGGATTCCCAAAAACAAACGAAGTGAAGAAAAGGATGAATTTTTCGCCTCGAAGGCGCAGAATTTTGGAAGTGCTAACCTAATTACACTCTTCCGGGATAAAGATAAAGGATGGGGAGTACGAAAGCAGATATACTTACCTGGCTAATTTGAACCAGCCCTTTGGAATGCTGGTATTGAATGGCTTTTTTTACGTTGCCAATACTGATGAGGTCATTCGTTTCCCATATAACCCGGGCGATACAACGAATACCGGTAGCTATAAAAAGATTATCGATTTGCCGGCAGGCGGCTACAATAATCACTGGACACGAAATATTATAGCGAGCCCGAATGGAAAAAAAATATATGTTACCGTTGGGTCTGAAAGTAATGTGGCTGAAAGGGGGATCGAAACTGAAAAGCGCCGGGCCAATATACTGGAATTTAACCCGGATGGAACTGGTGAAAGGATATATGCCAGTGGATTACGCAATCCCAATGGCATGGACTGGGCACCCGGAAGTAAAATATTATGGACAGCTGTTAACGAAAGGGATGAGCTAGGTGACGACCTGGTGCCAGATTATGCGACAGGAATAATCGAGGGTGGTTTTTATGGATGGCCATACGCTTATTTTGGTACAAATGAAGATCCACGTCATACCGGTGAGCGTTTAGATTTGGTCAAAAAGTCAATTATACCTGATATCGTATTAGGTGCACACACCGCATCTTTAGGCCTTACATTTTACAGGGCAAAGTTATTTCCCAAAAAATATTTCAATGGCATGTTCGTTGGACAACATGGATCCTGGAACCGGTCTGTACTTTCAGGGTACAAGGTTGTCTTTGTTCCATTCAAAAATGGTAAACCTTCAGGAAAACCTGAAGATTTTCTCACCGGATTTATTGCGGACCCTTCAACGCATGAGGTATATGGCAGACCTGTTGCAGTCGCCGTACTGCCTGATGGCTCACTGCTGGTTAGCGATGATGCCGCAAAAACCATCTGGCGGGTAAGTTCCAACTGATAACCAGAGTTTCACTATGTCACTACAATTCAACTTTATTCAACATTTTATAATTTAATTCAACTGCATTGAATAACACAATCATCCTTTTTGAGGTCGCAAGGCCATATTTAGGTTGAATGAGTAGCAAACGGGATGGTATACCGGTTTTATTTATGGCAGATATTTTTTATTTTTGATTCATGTTAATGTTGACAGTTTAAAAAATCATGCTACCTACACAGTCCCCAAGTAGCCTTTTAGAAGATATGGAAACAAAACCGGTTGTGAACACGATATCCAGCATCGGCGACCGGATCAGAATTTTACGGGTGAGCCAAAAAAGAACCTTACAAGAGTTCGGAGATATTTGCGGATTGTCCAAAAGCATGATTTCAAAGATTGAAACCAACAAAACCATGCCTTCTGTGGCGACGTTGGTTAAGATTGCACAAAATCTGGGAACTACTATTTCCAATTTGATGGAGAATGACGGTTGGGCCAAAGCAATTGTAGCCTCAAGGAGCCAGGCAGAACAAAAGTTAATGCCAACTGAAAAAGGTTACTCTATTTATCCATATGCTTCGGAATATCATGAAAAGAAAATGCAGCCGTTTCTTTTTGTGGCCAAAAAGGGAGAAGTGAGGCCACACTTATTATCACATGAGGGAGAGGAATTTATATTTGTTATTGACGGACAAATGAAGATGCAGATCGGTGAAGTTGAATATATCCTGAATACCGGCGATAGTATTTATTTTAACACTATACAGAAACATGGCATCCTGCCTATTTCGGATGTCGTAACTTATCTCGATATTTTCGTTTAAACGGAACTGTATTTCCGCAGTACAAGGTTAAAACAATAATCAAATTGAACTGATCTACCAGAAAAGGGTAAAAAAATCAGTTCATATTTGTTGCGTGAAAACGTAGGCGACTAAACTTGATGCTGTAAGTTACTAAACCTGCAGATTGCGCAATAATAATCAGGGATCAGGGCCATTGCAGTTAAAATGTATGGCAGGCATCGTTTCTTTTTTAAATTACCAGTTATTTAACCGACAATTAAAGCGCCATCCTGAATTAAATCCGACTGACATAAGTATTTGAAAGTAGCTGAATCCTAAGTTGCGAAGGCTATTACTATTCCATTGCTCCTCATTGTTTATACCTTAATATAGTAAAAGAATAAGTGGGTAATTCCAATTTGGCCACATCCTGTTTAGTTATTAAACTAATTACCGGTTTTGCTTTTTCATCGCCCGGCAAACCGGTGAGTAAACTGTGCTGTATTTTACCATCATGACACACCACCTGGCCAACCTTGAATACCACCATTTCAAATATGATGCCCATCGGGTTCCTTACCAGTCACATGTACACTTTATGGGTGCGGACGCTTTCAGCTTTGGAAACGGCATTAAATTACAGAATGGGGATGTCATGACTGTGCACTGGGCACAGTTGGGAAGGCCATTGAAAAACAGTATTAATCTGATTCAATCGGAGGAAATATTAATTAAAGTCAATTCTTTAGTTTAATTTCATTGCGATGCCAATTAAACCTATATAATTATGAGAACTTGTTTAAAACCACTTTTCCATAAAAAGCTAATAGGGCTGTTTGCTTCGCTGCAATGCTTTACAACTCCCGCGTGATTGCGCAGGACAAACCATTATACCTCGATTATACCAAGGCGATAGACCTTAGAGTTGAAGACCTGATGTCAAAAATGACAATCGAGGAGAAAGCCCAGTTTCTTAATCATGTTGCGCCCACCATTAGCCGGTTTGGTATCCGATCAGACAGATGGAACCAAAGTCTTCATGGTGTAACCTGGAATAAACCGACAACCATGTTCCCCGTGTCTATTGCCATGGCGGCAACCTGGGATACTGTATTGGTACATCAGGAAGCGACTGCCATATCCGATTTGGCACGCGCTATCTACAATGGCTGGCATAACGACCCGGATTTCCAGGGAGACAAAAAAGGACTGATTTACAGATCTCCTGTGGTGAACGTGAGCCGCAATCCCTACTGGGGCCGAATCAATGAGTGTTTTGGTGAAGATCCATTCTTAACTGGCAGGATTGGCGTGGCACATGTGAAAGGCCTGCAGGGAAATGATAAAAACTACCTTAAACTGGTTTCCGCACTTAAGCACTATGCTGTAAACAACATCGAACAAAACCGCATGAGTTTATCAGCAACAGTTAGTGAACGGATGTTATATGAATTTTGGCTGCCCCACTTTCGTGATTGTATTGTAGAAGGACAGGCGCAGTCAATTATGGCTTCTCACAATGCTTTTGTAGTATCTGATCTGGGGGGTGTCAACATCATGGTACAAGGGCACGAAAAGGGGCAGATTTCGTTTGAAGAAGCGGTAGCTAAATCGATCAACGCAGGCTGCGGCTTTTCAGATAAAGAATTTATGCAGTATATACCCGCAGCAATTCAAAAAGGTTATTTAACCGAAGATAAGCTCAATGAGTCAGTAGCGAGGGTGATGCGCGACAGTTTTCTGCTGGGCGAATTTGATCCGCAGGAACGTGTCCCTTACAGCAAAATTCCGATGAGCGTAATTGGCAGTGAAAATCATATCAAACTAGCCCTGAAAGCCGCGCAGGAGTCTATGGTGCTGCTGACCAATAAAAACCACATGCTGCCGCTTGACAAAACAAAACTAAAAACCATTGCAGTTATAGGTCCGCATGCAAATGTTTTTACAGCAGGTGGTTACAGTGGCAAGCCAACCAACCCAATCCTTCCCATAGACGGTATTAAAAATAAAATGGCAGCCGGCACCGAGGTGCTATATGCTGCCGGAGCTGAAATATCTGCCGGAAAGCCAAATGCAAACAAGCCAGCTTTCAATCGTGAGGAAGAAATTAAAAAAGCAGTTGCCCTCGCCCAAAAAGCTGATGTGGCCATTTTATACGTTGGTACTGACTTGACAATAGAAGCTGAAGCTCGGGACCGTTCTTCGCTTGGTCTGCCCGGTAATCAGGAAGAACTCGTTAAAGCAGTATTGGCTGTTCAGCCTAAAACCATCGTCGTATTAATGAACGCAGGACCTTTGACGATTCCTTATGTGAAAGAAAATGCGCCTGCTATCCTCGAAGCGTGGTGGCCGGGTGAGCAGGGTGCGAATGCTATAGCCGATGTTTTGTTTGGTAATATCAATCCAGGTGGCAAGATGCCACTGACCGTTTATGCCAGTGAAGATCAGGTTCCGCCGCAGGATGAATATGATGTAACTAAAGGATTTACCTACATGTATCTTAATGGCAAGCCGCTGTTTCCCTTTGGCCACGGTTTGAGTTACACCACCTTTAAATACAGTAATCTCAAGCTTTCAGCCAATTCGATAAAAGCCAATGAAAGCCTGACAGCGACAGTTGATATAAAAAAAAGTGGTAAAACCGCCGGCGACGAAGTGGTCCAATTATACATTCATGATGTATCCCCAAGTGTAAAGCGGCCGGCCAAAGAATTGCGTAGCCTTGCCAGGGTATCGCTTAAACCTGGTGAAACGAAAAAGGTAACATTTACTGTCCCTGGTAGCAAGCTGGCATTTTACGATGAAAAAATTCACGACTTCAGGGTAGAAACAGAAATGATTGATGTACTTATTGGCAGTTCATCAGAAGATATCCGTCTGAAATCACAGTTTAAAGTAAGCGGGATTTAATAGCAATGGAACCACTTTCATCTGGCGCAAATCCGTCTAAACTACGTTGGATAATGATATCCATGGCTTTTTTAGCTACTGTGTTAAACTATGTACACAGGTTGTCTTTCAATTACCTAAGTGCGGAAGGGCCGTTGAGAAAATTGATCCCTGACAGTGCCTTTGGTTATATTGGAACCGCATTTTTTGTGGCTTATATGATTTCCAATGCGTTTTCTGGCTTCGTGATTGACCGTTTGGGAACAAAAAAAGGATATGCAGTATGTATGGCCTTCTGGACCACTGCCGGATTAGCGCATGCATTCGTTATTACACCTGTTCAGTTTGGAATTACCCGTTTCTTTCTTGGAATCGGGGAAGCAGGCAATTGGCCTGCAGCTTTGAAGCTAACCAGCGAGTGGTTCCCTAAACATGAACGGTCAACGGCTTCTGGTATCTTTAACAGTGGCTCTGCACTGGGTGCAATTATTGTTCCGCCATTAGTGGCCTATCTGAGTATTCATTACAGCTGGCAAACTACCTTTATATTCCTGGCAGCAGCCGGATATGTATGGCTAGTGGTTTTCTGGTTATTTTATTATACACCAAAACAGGAAGGTACTGAGGTGATATCAAAGCCGATATCCGTTGTTCAATTGCTTAAAACAAGGTTTGTCATTACATTCATCCTGTCTAAGTTCTTTCTGGACCCGATCTGGTACTTTGTTACTTTCTGGCTGGGCCGTTATCTTGTGGATGTGCATCATTGGAGTTTAAAGCAGATCGGCTGGTATGCAACCATCCCCTTTATAATCGCTGATGTTGGCAATCTGGCAGGTGGATATTTCACACAGTTTATCATCAAAAAAGGGATGCCCGTGCCTAAAGCCAGAAAACTAGCTTTGTGCCTATCTGCAGCTATCATGGGCATTCCGCTATTAGTTGCACCTTTTGTCATCTCAACACCCTTATCTGCCTTACTGGTATTCGGTTTGGCTGGTTTCGGCTATACTTCCTATACCGCCAACTCCTTAGCCTGTCCGGCCGATGTGGTGCCAAAAAGTTCGGCAGCATCCGTTTGGGGAATCGGCTGCGTAGGCACAGGTTTGGGCGGTGCTCTTTTTCAATCCCTTTCGGGCGTAATACTGTCATCAACCAGTCATATGAGTGGTACAGGAACTGCGTACAATTATCTGTTCTTTTTGTATGGCGCAATAGCGATCGTCGGCCTGGCCATTATCGTGTTTTTCATGGGGCCGATCAGCAGAAACGAAAAATTAATTGCGCATCAACATGTCGTTTAGTATAAAAATAAGTAAATAAAAATTACCGGAGCAAATTTTATCGGATTTGACAGCAGTGGTAATGGTACAAAAACTTTTAAAGCTTTTAGCCCCTCGGCCAATCGGGACCTTGAAGGCGAATTTTTTATAGCAACCGCTGGAGAGAATATTGACCAGGAGCTGTTGTCGCTCGAAAAAGTATTTGAGATCTTAAACGAGAACCTGAAGCAATATCACTCGGAACCTACTTGATATTAAAAATAGTTAATTAAAATACGATACTACCGACGGTTCGAGGGTTATCCTTTCGGGTATCAATGAACGCAAAGATTCTATTTATGTGGTACTTGATCGTTATGAACGACAATATGTATTACCAAAAAGCACTTTGAACGCAGGTAAATATTAAGGTAATGAACAAAAAAACGGTACTCCTATTGGCCTGTCCCCTGGTACTATTACTAATGTCGCTAAAAACGGCGTTTATACCGATGCAGGTTCAATTACCACTGGCTGATAGCTTAAAACGGCCGGCTAAATTTGGTTTTGGCCGCAAGGCTACTGCGCTGGAAATTGCTGCCTGGGATATCGATGTCCGCCCGGATGGGAAAGGATTACCAGCAGGCCAGGGGGATGTGAAAAAGGGAAAGATATTATATGGTCAAAAATGTGCGATATGCCACGGCGTGGATGGTACTGAAAAACCTGGTATCAAACTGCCCGGAAATGCGTTGGTGGGCGATACATCTGCCACCAGCAAACCCAAAACCATTGGCAACTACTGGCCTTATGCCACTACTTTATTTGATTATGTGCGCCGTGCTATGCCCTACAATCTTCCCGGTTCGTTAAACAATGATGAAGTGTACAGCATCACTGCTTACCTGCTGAATGCCAACAAAATTATCAAAGCAGATGTGGTACTCAATGCTAAAAACCTGTACAAAGTGGTGATGCCGGCGAAAAAACTATTTATTATGGACGATCGTAAAGGAGGTCCTGAAATAAAATAATGGAAAAGCGCAATAATAAAGATCAGAAAAGAGCCACTGGTAAAATTAGCAGGCGTACATTATTGGGAGGGGTAATTGCAGCTGCGGTTTTACCTGTACAATCGTTATTGGCTGATGAAGTGCATGCTGAAATGCCTGTTCTTCCTGAAATTACGGATGATCCAACCAAAATTGTTGGCCCCGGGCCTAGTCCGCTGGGTAAACGCTCTTCATTTGAGAACCCCGTACGTAAACCTTCTGATATTTCTTCGCGCACACCTTTGCAGGATATGCACAGTACCCTGACGCCGGCTGATCTTCATTTCGAGCGCCATCATGCGGGTATTCCAACTATTGATCCGGCAAAACATGAACTGCTGATTCATGGATTGGTAGAAAATCCGATGAAATTTTCGGTTGCCGATATTAAGAGGTTCCCATCCGTTACCCGTACCTGTTTTATCGAATGTGCAGGTAATTTTCGAACAGGAAAAGCAGAAATGACCCCGCAGGATATTCTTGGCCTCACCAGCCAGAGCGAGTGGACGGGTGTAATGCTTTCTACCCTATTTAAAGAGGTAGGCATCAGCGATCAGGCCAAATGGTTTCTGGCCGAAGGTTCGGATGCCGCCATCATGACGCGTACCATCCCCATCGCAAAAGCCTGGGATGACGCCATGATTGTTTACGCCCAGAATGGTGAAGCCATACGGCCTGAACAGGGTTATCCCATCAGGTTACTTTTGCCCGGTTTTGAAGGCAATATGAATATTAAATGGCTCAGGCGTATAGAACTTTCGGAAGAACCCTATATGACCAGGGAAGAAACGTCAAAATATACTTACCCGGTAAAAGATAAAATCAGAATGTTTAGCTTTGAGTTGGATGCGCGTTCCATCATCACCTATCCGTCTTATCCCCAAAAGGTAAATAAAGGCTGGATAGAAATACATGGAATTGCCTGGAGCGGCAGGGGAAAGGTAGAAAAAGTGGAAGTGAGCACTGATGCCGGAAAAACCTGGAAACAGGCCGGCTTACAGGAACCTGTGCTCAGTAAAGCACACACTTATTTCAGGTATTTGTGGGATTGGAAAGGAGAGGCTACAGAAATATTAAGCCGTGTGACCGACGAAACAGGCTATTTGCAGCCAACTTTGGCACAACTGGTAGAGGCCCGTGGCGTAAACCTGGGTGGATACCACATGAATCCCATCACAGCCTGGCAGATTAAAAATGACGGAACTGTTTTGTTTAAACCGGAAACCATAAAATAACCAGATGAAACTAGAAAAACGGGATTACGATGCAATTGTAGTAGGGTCGGGGCCAAATGGTCTGGCAGCGGCAATCCTTTTGCAGCAACAGGGACTTTCCGTTTTAATCATAGAAGGAAAAGCGGTAATTGGAGGTGGATTGAGCTCTGCCGAACTTACTTTACCCGGCTTTACGCATGATGTGTGTTCAGCGATCCACCCGATGGCACTGGCTTCTCCCTTTTTTAAAACCTTGCCACTGGATCAGCATGGGCTGGAATATTTGCAACCTGTTTTAGCTGCTGCACATCCTTTTGATGATGGTACTGCTGCTATACTGGATCATTCCATCCAAAAAACGGCTGAATCCTTAGGTGGCGATGCCAAAACTTATACTTCTTTAATGGAGAACATCGCGGTGGCATGGCCATTGATTGATGAGGATGCACTGGGACCGCTACGTTTTCCTAAACACCCCATCGCAATGGCAGGTTTTGGGTTAAAAGCATTAAGCAGTGCAACAGGTTTTGTTAAACGGTTTAAAGAAAAGCAAGCCCGAGGACTTTTTGGCGGAATGGCCGCCCATGCGATACAGCCTTTAAGCAATTTAAGTACCACGGCCATTGGCCTGGTATTGATGGCTGCAGGTCACCTTAAGGGTTGGCCGATACCTAAGGGCGGATCAAAATTTATTGCACAGGCTTTGGCCGGCTATTTTCAAACGCTGGGTGGAAAAATTGAAACCGGAACTTTTGTTACATCTTTAAATCAGTTACCTTCAGCCCACGCCGTACTTTTTGATGTGACACCGAAGCAGTTATTACAGATTGCAGGGCATAAATTCTCCAATATTTATAAATGGCAGCTCGAACGTTACCGCTATGGTATGGGTGTATTTAAGGTAGATTGGGCTTTGGACGGACCGATTCCATTTACCGCTGAAGAATGCCGTAACGCGGGCACTATCCACCTGGGTAATACCTTCGAAGAAATAGCCGCAGGCGAACTGACGACCAGTAAAGGCCGGCAAGCAGAAAAACCCTTTGTGCTTTTGGCGCAGCAGAGTTTGTTTGATCCTTCGCGGGCACCGGAAGGTAAACAAACAGCATGGGCTTATTGCCATGTTCCAAACGGATCAAACCAGGATATGACCACCCAGATCGAAAATCAGGTGGAGCGTTTTGCCCCTGGATTTAGAGGTCGGATCATCGCCAAACATACCATGAATACCGAACAGATGGAAGCGCATAACCGCAACTATATTGGTGGTGATATTAACGGGGGGATACTAGACCTCAGACAATTATTTACCCGTCCGGCTTTAAGGTGGTCGCCTTATAAAACATCGGCCAAAGGATTGTACATCTGCTCGTCATCTACCCCGCCGGGAGGTGGCGTACACGGAATGTGCGGCTACAATGCTGCAAAGCGCGTATTAAAAGATATTTTCAATATAAAACTCAGATAACCACAAAGAAAAAACGATGTCAACACAGAACAATGCTTCAGGAACTACGGGCGCTTTAACCGATGCGGGGATAACTCCAGACAAAAAAACATTTTTACAATCGCTTACCGAAGACTGGTGGGCGGTAATTTTAGGAACAATCATTATTGCTACCGTACTTTATTTAACTTCTAACGGGACAACAATTACTTTACCTGCCTATAAATGGGCTACCGCTGATGATCTTTTTAATAAAATTCTTTCAGGAGGAAATTTACTGCTCATTTTAGAAACAGGTGTGATTTTTCTGGCACTTGCATCTACAGCCATTGGTCTCTCGGGTGGTAATGTAGCGAGGTTTGCTGCTGGCTTTTCACTGATTTACTTTTTTGCGATCATCTCATTCATCATCGGCGGGAATAAAAGCGTATCTTATTTCGGATTGGAATATGTCGTGTTTGCTTTGCTGATTGGGATTTTTTTAGGTAACGTGGTAAAATTGCCCGAATGGTTGAAAGAAGCTGTACGGTCTGAGTTTTACATTAAAACCGGTCTGGTCATTTTAGGAACCACCATTTTATCGGCCGATTTAATCAAAGCAGGTTTACCCGGAATTGTACAGGCAGTTATCGTAGTTACGGCCGTGTGGTTTTTCTCTTTATGGTTAAGCCGCAGGTTAAAAGTGGATGATGAATTTGGTGTAATTTTAGCTTCTGCGGTATCTATTTGTGGCGTTTCGGCGGCTATTGTTGCCGCAGGTGCGATTAATGGCGATAAACGCAAACTCTCTTATGTAACCACATTGGTGTTGATTATGGCCATTCCGATGATGATCATCCAGCCCTGGGCGGTGAGGTATTTTCACATCCCTGATGTAATCGGTGGTGCATGGTTAGGCGGAACGTTGGATACCACTGCAACCGTTACCGCAGCGGGCGATCTGGTTGGACCAATTGCCGTTAAGGCCGGAGTGATTGCGAAATTCTCGCAAAATGTGTTTATTGGCGTGGCGGCATTTTTTATCGCCATCTGGTGGGCCTATAAAAAACCAAAAGGCGAGAATGGTGAGGTGTTGATTAAAGCAGAAAGTCCGGGACATAAAATTGTATGGGAACGTTTCCCGAAATTTGTTTTGGGATTTGTTGCGGCATCGCTGGTATTCTCTTTTTTGTTATCGCCTGCTACCGCAAAAAGTGTTGCGCCCACATTAAATGGATTACGTACGGTTTGGTTTGCCATTGCTTTTATCTCGATCGGTATGGAAGCCAAGTTTTCATCACTGGTGAAACTGCAAGGTGGTAGACCCGCATTTACTTTCGTAACCGCGCAGATTTTCAATATCTTTTGGACATTGTTATGGGCTTATATCCTGTTTGGCGGATATTTGTTCCCTGTGCCCAATTTTAAATAAAAAATATCACCTCATGCCTCGGTCCGTGGAAATACGGACCGAAATGAAATTAGGTGGCAATAGCCTATTAATCAAAAAGCCGAGATAAGCTAACGGGCGGCAATATTAATAATCTAACTCAGGTTATTAGTATAATCCTTAAGGGAGCATTTCTTGTTCCTGTATTTCATCGGTTAGAGCAGCTTCGCGCCGCTCAGAAAGACAGATTTATCCAGGCAGATTGAATTTCCTGGCTGATGCAGGCCGTCGGTTAATTATTATCCTGCAGCGACGAGGTACGAGGCAGCGAAGCTTAAGAACGGAAAACATTTAGTATTGTGCAAAGGTCTTGCGCTTCAAATAGAAGTTACTCCTGTGTGGCGATGGAAAAGAATTCTTTGTTTTAGGAAATGCGCAGGCAGTAGTTCTTGGCGATGTGAAGTCCCCGCTATTCATTTCAAGTCCTCTCCCGATGAAAATCGGGAGCCGGGCTTTACATTTCTATCGGGTTTAGGGATAGGGGGCACCTGCAAACTTAAATGAAAGCTGCTTTTTGGCCAAATCAGGTTATAATAACTTTTGGTAACAAAAGAAACGTAATCCGGGGCGTTTGGCTAATCCAATTTCGCCACTAAACTGATAACCCAGCTTTGGGAACAGTGCCTGGGTGGCCATGTTTTCGCTGTTGGTATCTACCCTTAAAATAGAAATTCCTGAGTCTTTTGCAACCTGCTCGGCCTGGTTCATTAAAGCTTTGGCGATGCCTTTGCCCTGGCAATCAGGATCAACGGCCAGGCGGTGCGTAACAATGGCTTTTTCGGTAATGTCCCAGCCAGCATCGGCATATTCGGGATCCTGATCTGTGGTAATAGCCGAAACACCAACAATTTCTTTTTCCAGTTCAGCTACCCATAACTGGCCAATAGCAATATCGCGGGCAAACACTTCAGGATTCGGATAGTCATCTCCCCACTGGAAATTTCCGGTAGCACGCATTAAGGGCACAACCTGATGAACAAGTTGCATTATAAATGGTATATCTTCTGTAACAGCTAATCTTATTATCATGGTTGCAAAGATAGGAAATGGGTTTATTAGTTCAATTGTCATCTGGTTATATGGGGTCTAGCTGTAAAATGTTTATTGTTTAAATCGGTGCTAAACTTCTAACTGCTTTGATCGACTTCGGACTTCAGACTCATTGCCAAGCAAATCTTCATCAAGTCTTCATCTTAATATCTGATATTTGAGCATATCGCTCATCATCTTATTCCGGCTTTTAAATAGCTGTTAAGGAATTGTTTTCCTATTGTTTAATTCCGATTTTTATATTGTTAACCTAAGGTTAAACTTAATTTCATGTTAATATTTAGTTAACATTAAGACTGTTGTTTTGTGCCAAAATAAAACAACAGAAAATGAAATCACGTATACTATCCCTGATCAGTATTCTTGTACTCCTGATTACTTTTGCTCAGGCTCAGGTTACAACATCCAGTATTAATGGAAAAATTAAGGATAACAAAGGCATCATTCCTGGTGCAACCATTGTTATGGTACATGTTCCCACCGGAACAGTATCCAAAGGTTCTTCAAACGAATCAGGGCTTTACCGCATCGGTAACTTAAATCCTGGCGGACCATACAAAATTACCGTAACCTTTGTGGGTTATAACCCGGTAGTAAAAGAAAATATTTATTTAACCCTTGGCTCAGACGTAAAATTTGATGTTGACCTTCAGGAGCAGGGCAATCAATTGGCCGAGGTAAATGTTAAGGGCCAAAAAGGCGGAACAAAATCTGGCGCAGGTACTAGCATTGGCGAAGGCCAGATTAAAACCCTGCCAACCATGAACCGCAGTTTGCAGGATGTTACCCGTGTAACGCCTCAGGGTAGTAAAGATAATACCTTTGGAGGTACCAATTTCAGGTACAATAATGTAACCATTGATGGCGCAATCAATAACGATGCGATCGGTTTTAGCCCTTCATTGGGTGGACAGAGCGGAAGTTCTGGTATGCCGGGAAGCAGTACACGTACCAATCCGGTTTCACTTGATGCGATCCAGGATGTAACTGTTCTGCTTTCACCTTACGATGTTAAAGTGGGTAACTTTTTAGGTGGTAGTATTAATGCAGTTACACGTGGCGGTACCAACGAGGTGGTAGGGTCGGTTTACGGTTATGGACGTAATGCTTCTTTAATCGGTAGAAATAAAATCGGCGATAATAGCAAAGAGCCATCTGCATTCCACGATTATCAAACAGGGTTTCGTGTGGGTTTTCCGATTATAAAAGATAAATTGTTCTTTTTTACCAACGAGGAGATTACCCGCCGTCAGGATCCGGTTATTTTAGGTGCAGGATCATCGGATATGAAATTGCTTACTGCAAATGATGCACAGCAGATTTCTGATTACATGAAATCCGCTTATGGTGTAGATGCAGGTTCTTTCGATAATTATAATATCTACTCGCAATCAAACAAATTCTTCAACCGTTTGGATTGGAATATCAGTGAAAGTACCCAATTAACCATCAGAAATAACACCATTATTTCTAAAGCAACAAACCTGGAAAGAGATCAGCTTAACTTTAGGTTTGGCGGCATCGATTTCAGGCAAAATAACAACCAAACCTCAACCGTTGCCGATCTGAAAACCCGTTTTGGAAATTCAGCTACCAATAATTTAATTATAGGTTATTCTACCGTGCACGATTACCGCAATCCACTATCTAATCCGGCTTTACCGCAGATTGAGATTGCCGCTAATGGAGGAACACTGTTTTTAGGTACTGACCGCGAAGCGAGTATCTTCAATATGAAACAAAATACTTTCGAATTCACCGACAATTATACTTACAATTCTGGTATCCATACTTTTACTGTTGGTACGCACAACGAATTTTATAATATTAATTATGGTTTTGTAAATGCATGGAACGGTCGTGTGGCTTACAGCAGTATTGCCGATTTCCTGGCCAACAGACCAAATAGGGTACGTACAAGTTACAACTATGATGACAATACACGTGATAACATTATTGCCAACCCTACAGCAGAATTTAATGTAAACATGTACAGTGTTTACGGTCAGGATGAAATCCGCATTGGCGATCGTTTTAAATTAACACCAGGTTTACGTTTTGATATGGCAAACCTGCCAGACATGCCGTCTTTAAGCTCAAAAACAAGCAACTCTCCGGTTGATGCCAATTACGGTACAACTTATACCTATACACAACCATCATCCATTACCGGAAAATTCCTGAACAAAATCCAGATTTCTCCTCGTGTTGGCTTTAATTTTGACGTATTGGGTAACCAAAGTTTGGTCATGCGTGGTGGTACCGGTTTGTTTACCAGCCGTGTGCCTTTTGCATGGATTGGTTATGCTTATTATAATAACGGTGTAAACTACGGTGCTTTTGATAAATCGTATGTTTATTCAAATGCAGATCCAACAAAAATCACTACACCGGCAGCAGGTTCAGATCCAATCAGAGATGCTTTGACCGGTAATGGCGAAGCAGGTTATGTAACTAAACAAGGGGTAAATGTTAAAGATGCCAGTGGTGCTACGCAGGTAGATTTAGTTGATAATAACTTTAAAATGCCAAAAGCCTGGAGAAGTAATTTAGCTTTTGATTATAAAACAGACGACCAGTGGAAGTTTACCGTGGAGGGAATTTTTAGCCAGGTAATAAAAGATGTACAGTTCCAGCAGATCAATTATGTAGATAATCCAAAGTACATGGTTTATGATACACAAAAACAACAGCCTATCTATTCAGGGGCAAAAATCAATCCGTTGTACACTAATGCCTACCTGTTATCAAACACCGATAAAGGATATAAATATAGCTTAACTGCACAGGTAAGTAAATCACTTCCTTTTGGTTTAGATATGATGGTGGCTTATACTTACGGGAGATCGAAAGATATTGCCAACGGTATCCGTAACTCAATGGAATCTAACTGGCAGTTAAACCAGGCACTTAGCCCGAATAACCCGGGTTTGGCTTATTCAAACTTCGATATCCGCAACAGGATTATTTCAACCATTAACTATAGATTAGATTGGGCTAAAAATGGTAAATATGTATCTAACTTCTCTTTGTTCTTCAGCGGTCAGTCGGGTTCTCCATATTCATTGGGTTTAGTAAACACCAGGATCAATGGAACAGGACAAACCGTAAGTTTAATGTATGTGCCGGCAGTAGGCGAAACACAGAAGTTCTTTGCCAATACAGCTGATGGAATTGCTCAGGCGGCGGCATTTGATAACTATATCAATGGCGATAAATACCTAAGCAGCCGTCGTGGTGATTTTACCGAACGTAATGGTGCACGTACCCCATGGAATGTTCAGGCTGATTTTCGTTTTGCTCAGGATATACAAGTGGCGAAAGGAAAACACCCACACGTACTTACTTTAACCTATGATATTATTAACTTAACTAATCTGGTGAATAAAAACTGGGGAGTTCAGTATTTTTCTCCTAATACTTATAACTCAATGGCCAGTATGGGTATCAAAGTGGCAACCGCAGGAACACCAACTACTTATCCTGTTTATACCTTTGCACAAAAAGATGTAACCTCATATTCAAAAGATTTCTTTGCCTCGCGTTACCAGATGCAATTGGGATTAAGATATAGTTTCTAATCTTTTTTAATGTCACCATACAACGGTCTGATCTTGTAAGGTCAGGCCGTTTTTTACTATGCGATAAATCGAATCCCTAATTCGTGATTAGGTCGGTTGATGAGGCACTATAGAAAAAAGTAATGCGTAATGTATTGGTTAAGAGTATTGAGTGTTGCTAACAAGCTGATATTCAATTTCGGAGGGGCGAAACGATCCTCTGCTATAATATGACGGTCCGTTTTTTTAAATAATAATTAAATAAATTTTTGCATAAATAATTTAAAAGCACTAATATTGCACTCCCAAAACGAACAAGCGGATGTTGGCTGAAAAGTTTAAATCAGCTGTTTTTTTGGATAGCCGGATTCCTTCTTAGCTCAGCCGGTTAGAGCATCTGACTGTTAATCAGAGGGTCGCTGGTTCGAGCCCAGCAGAAGGAGCTTAAAGCGGATAACGGAAGTTATCCGCTTTTTTTTGTTTAAAATTAAGCTGGGCGAGAGACCTATCCTAGGTGCGGCGAAGGGAGATCGTTATGGATAATTCGAATTTTAATGCTGAAAATTACATAAACCCCAATTTATAGCCAATGGAATGGTTTTTTATTTCCATAATAGAATTTTTCCAGCTTTCTAATATCTTTTCAATTGCTGATATTGTAAGGAACGGTTTATCAGGATAATGAAATTTTACCCGATTATTATCGGATTTTCTCCAAAAATAAATCAAAACCTCGCTGTAGGCTGTATTTAGTCCTATTATTATATAAAATGATTTGACAGTATTACTCCTTGTAACTATGCAAAGCATTTATTTGTAAATTAGCTATGAATTTAGCTAACAGTCATAGGATCTTTCTCATTTGATTAGGTTTTCTAACCAAGCTTCTATCGGATTTAGTGTTGTAACAGAATAATTTGATACTTTTTTGCTGTCTGAATGATAGCAGGAGGTGCCAAAATACTCAACAGGGATTTCATCTATTGATCGATTACTAAATTTAAAATTATCTAAATTACTATCATGACGCTCATCAAAGATAAAGAGATTACAAAAGCGAAGCTTATTGAAGCCGTAGGAGAAATCATTAAGGAATCAGGCTATACTGGGTTAGGTGTTAATAAAATTGCCAAACGTGCAGAGGTAGACAAGTGTTTGATTTATCGATATTTTTCGGGGTTTGATGGTTTAATAGAAGCCTATGTCCTACAAAGGGATTACTGGCTTAGGACAAACAATAATGCTGAAACGTTCGTACAGCGTCCTGACGAGGGATTAAAGGAATTCGTATCCCGCCTCCTAGTTGAACAGTTTGACTACTTTAATAACAGTGAGGAAATGCAGGAATTAATATATTGGGAGATTAGCGAAAGAAATGAGTTGTTAAACAGCATATCCAGAACTAGAGAGATTAAAGCCGGTAGTCTTCTTGCCCGTATTGATGATGAAGTTTCGGATAATACGATCGATTTTAGGTCTCTTAGCGCTCTTCTGGTTGCAGGCATATACTATTTAAATCTTCATCGACGTGTCAATGATAGCTCGTTTTGCGAATTGGATATAAATGATCCTGAAGATAGGCAAAAGCTTCGCAAGACAATTACCCAGTTAATTTATCATGCTCTTGAATAGATTTAAGGTGATTTTTATTTAAGATGAATCTTATATTAAACTATAATCACTTTTAATGATTTACGTTAACGTCAAACTGTCTTCAAAGTTTTTATAGCTATGTCTCAAAATAGTGCGGTACTATTGCTTTCCATTATATCCAGCATAAATCATTAGCTTGTCTCTATTGGCTTTAATACTAGTTGTTTAGCAGCTTTATTATTTCTTAACTAGGATATCTCTCTTATATCCGATTAGCAGCTATGCTCTTGGTTTGTTAATGAAAATGTCTATTAAAACATTCTTTAATGGAGTGATTGTTAGGTTTAAACTTGTCTATATTCGTTTTCATAACTACTAACAATAATTTTTTTATAGTAAATTTTATTAGTAATTATTTTTTAAAAAAAAACTACAATGTCACCACTTCGAAGAATTTTTAAATCTAAATTAGATTCAAATGCATTGTTAATAGCAGTTAAAATTTTAAAAAGTAGAAAAATCTAACCATTAGTAGCCATATCTATATGAAGCAATATTCAAATGCCTTTTTAGTTGTACACCAATTTTTAAAATCGTTAAAGGTTAAACATAGTAAAGTTGGACTTTCCCAAACACTGGTAGGGCATCCCGACTTTCCAAGTATGATGGCTATTAGTGATTGCCTAACAGAATGGCGGGTTGCAAATGAAGCCAATTTAATACCAAAAGAAAATTACAAAGACTTGGAAGTGCCTTTTATAGCTCATTTTGCTGAAAATGGAGGAAATATCATTCTAATAAACTCGACAACTAATGGAAGCATAGGTTATTTTGATGGGAGGCGTCAAAATTCGAGTATGTCAGAAAATGAATTTCTGAAGAAGTGGAATGGTATAGTTTTACGGGCAGAAGCTGATGAGGATAGCGGAGAGGCAGAATACAACCAAAATAGATGGAAAGATCTGTTTCAGATATTGAAGATGCCCATGCTTTTTACCATTTTACTGGTAGGAATAGGTATCAGGATTTATGCTTTGTTTCCAATTTTAACTTTGCCTTATTACACTCAGTTGGTCATTAACATATTGGGTGTGGTTATTACCAGTTTGTTATTGGTATCGAGCGTTGATAATAATAATTCCCTTGTACAAAACCTTTGCAGTTTGGGTAGTAAGAATGGCTGTAATGCTATTTTAAAAACAGATGCCTCGAAGCTAACCAATTGGCTTAGCTGGAGCGAAATTGGTTTCATTTATTTCACCGGTGGTTTGCTTTCTTTGCTAATAACCCCTTCTTCCTTGTTTCTTATAGCCGGTTTTAACCTATTGGCAATGCCTTATACTGTTTATTCTATAACTTATCAATATAGGCATAAAAACTGGTGTGCGTTGTGCTGTATGGTGCAAGGTCTTTTAATACTGGGTTGCATAAATGTGCTGGTTTTTAACCTTTGGTTTTTTAGTTTTAATAACGTTCCAATATCTGCTTTTTACCTTGTTCCTTTTTCATTCCTGTTACCAATAACAATATGGTATATACTTAAACCATTCTTTGAGCAAGCTGTGCAATTTCAACCGTTGAAGCAACAGCTAAATAAGTTTAAGTATAATAGCGACCTGTTTGACAAGGTTCTGAAAAACCAGCCCTGCTACGCCGTAAGTAATGAACTCATGCCGATAGTTTTAGGAAACCCCCAGGCTGATACTGTAATTACTATGGTAAGTAACCCTTTCTGCGCACCATGTGCAAAGGCCCACCGGACTATTGATGAGTGGTTGAAATATAGAGAAGATATACAGTTGAAAATTATTTTTACTACAGCAGACCATGAGGATGATGACCGTACAAAGGTGTCGAGACATATCAGCGCACTCACCACGCTAAATAATGCGCAACTTGTAGAAGATGCATTGAACGATTGGTACATGCAAAAAACAAAACAATATAACGACTGGGCCGTAAAATACCCTGTCAACTTTGATACAGCTGTAAATGGTATTACCGAAAAGCAGAAACAATGGTGTGAAATGGCTGAAATTTCATTTACCCCTACCATTTTAGTGAATGGTTACAAACTCCCTGAACCCTATACACTGGAAGATATCAAGTATTTGATTACTTAAAGCTATTTGAGATGTGAAACCTCAAAAGTGATAAAAATTTTTTGTACAAAAAAGGGGCAACCGGTTCGAAACGTATTGCCCCAAAACGAGTACCAGCGTTACTGGTATCGCCTAAGTTGTTCTTGCGTGAAAGGACAACAAAACCATAAACAACAAAGTTAATATTAAAACAATGAAAAAACTTAGTTTAAAACCAAATGCTTTCAACAAAGGAGAAGTGCTAACCAGAACACAATTGAAAAAAGTAATGGGGGGAGTTGGAAGTGGCGCCGGTACACCAGGCGGAAGTAATGGTAATCCTTGCCCTAACAATTGTAAACAGTATTGCCATCAAAATGATGATGGACATACAGGCTATGGTACTTGTTCTCCATCAACAGGAGGTACAAGTTGCCATAATTACTGTTGCGACGGAACTCAATCACAGTATTATTGGTGTTAACCGTTTATTAAACAATGTATTACTGAATTTTAATTCAGTAATACATTGTTAGTTTATCAAAAATAACTTATGACCTTAAACGTAATAAATGTAACGCTTTTAACCGTTGTTATTAGTCTATTTGGTTTTTCTTGTCATTCGCAAACTGAACCTAGCGATGTAAACTCAGCAAAAAGTGTGAAAAGCACAACCATTGTCGTGAACTTTAAAAGGAATTCTGATCGATATTTTACAAGATTAAGTCAGTTGAGTGCATTATCTTTTCAGCCCTTATTGGTATCTCCCCCAGAAAATGTACTTGATACCACTGATAAATTAAAAACTATAATTAAGCTGGAATTGTATAAACCGAGTTATATAGCCTTGGGATTTAGTATATTATACATTGAACCCGGAGATAGTGTGAACTTAAATTATGAAACGCTTCTGGTAACCAAGGAACGTTTTAGAGATAGTATCACCATCAATAATGGAAATATCTTTTTTACACATAGAAATGGAGAACCTGCTTTACCTGTAAAAGCACTCCTCGACCGTTTTTATGAAAAGTTAAGCGGAATAAAATCGCCAAGCGTAATGGCCGATTATTTATCCGTCAAAAATGTAAATAGTTTGGTTGATGAATATGCCAAATTGCTATATCATGATCACCCCAATTTGGACCACTCAAATTTAATGTTCAAAAAATTAAGAAAAATTACTGAGAACAACTTCCTGGGGCAATTATCCTACCGGCTTAAATATTTGTACAAAAACTCGACCAATGTGTTGTTGAAAAAATCAATCCACCAATGCGTTATCAACCTACTGAATAATGCATGCATGCAGAAAAACGAAACTGTTGATCCACTTATGCTCGGTAAATATTTAGGGATGTATAATTTTTTCAAAGACTTAAATTACAATGAACATGAAATTCATTCAAAATTCGAATCATGTGATACTATAGTTAGACAGTATGTTTTGCTTAATCTTTTAAAAGATAACTTACTGCCACACAATTCAAAAAAAGAATATACCTTAAGCCAAATTACTTATCCTCCATTTAAAGCGTATGCCATAGGATTGTCTAAAAATCCAAATATGGGCAGCGAAAAGGCAGGATATGTAAATAACACAATAAAGAATATAGGAATATTTGATACTAAAGATCAAAAAAAATTTTTTGGAGATCTTTTTAAATCAACAGAACAGCCATTTATAATATTTGATTTCTGTGGAACCTGGTGCAAGCCATGTATGGATGAAATTCAACGATATAAACAAACAAAAAACCTGGACAGGTCGACAAAGATAAGGCCAATCTGGCTTTTCTTTGAAAATGACAAGGGCAAATGGTTGGAAGTGGTAAAACAAAATTCGCTAATCGCAGAAAACTGCTTTGTAATTTTAGGCAGCGATGCCAATATACTTACCAAAGAATTTGCATTATTAGCTGATTGGCAGGGCGAGTTTCCACATCACTTTGTGTTTTCTAAGGAAGGAAAGGTGATACAAAAAAATGCTGTAAATCTTTCTGTTTTTTCCGAAAATGAACTTGTTCCTTATACTAGAAACGAAAAAAATAATTCATCTACACCAGCTTTGCCTTCTAAATGGTAATAATTCGACTGGAAATCCAAGATGCTGTTTGATAAAATTTACTCCATGAATAAAATACCAACTTTTGTTATCAACCTGGAAAAACGTAAAGAACGTAAAGCCCATATCATAAAGCAGTTTAATAAAAGAACAGAGTTTAATGTACACATTGTTAAAGCCATTGAAAATAAAAATGGTGCGTTGGGTTTGTGGCAAACCATTACACAAATCGTACAGCAAGCCAATCAACGGCAAGATGAATATATCTTGATTTGCGAGGATGACCATGAGTTTATGGATCACTATAATAAAGAAGCCTTTTTTTATGTTATTAAGACATGCGGCCAAAAAAAGGAGGCAGATATCCTGTTAGGTGGAGTAAGTTGGTTTTATGATGCACTTCGAATAGACCGAAACTTATATTGGATAGATAAGTTTACCGGAACACAATTCATCATCATTTTTCGAAAATTTTATGATGCCATTCTTGGCTATGAATTTAAAAATGGTGATACCGCAGATAAAATTATTTATGAGCTCACCGATAATAATTTTTTAATTTATCCATACATCTCAACGCAAAAAGAATTTGGTTATTCTGATGCTACAGTAGATAATAATGCAGAAGGGCGCGTAACCAAGCTTTTTGATGAGAGCATGGCTGTAATTGATAATTTAGATAAAGTAAACCAATTCTATAAATGAGCACTCAAGAACCAACAGAATTTACAATCCCTACTTATATTATCAATATCAAAGAACGGACTGACCGCTTAGCGTTTATACTTTCTGAGTTTAACAAGAGGCAAGAATTTGACATCAGTGTTATTGAGGCCTGTACGCATAAAATTGGCGCCGTTGGATTATGGCAAAGCATACTAAAAATAGTGAATTTAGCCATACAGAATGATGATGATGTAATTATTATTTGTGAAGACGATCATGAATTCACAAATGATTACAACAGTAAATATTTAGTTGGCAATATAATTGACGCACATGAACAGGGTGCAGAAATACTTTCTGGAGGTATTGGCCACTTTGGATATGCCGTACCATTAACGCTAAACAGATATTGGGTAAACCCCTTTCAATCGACACAGTTTATTGTGTTATACAAAAGTATTTTTCCTAAGATATTAAAATACAAGTTCAAAAAAACAGATGTTGCTGATCTGGTTTTGGCAAGTCTAACCAGCCATAAAATGGTTTTATATCCTTTTATTTCAAGGCAAAAAGACTTTGGCTATTCTGATATCACACCGCAACATAATGAGCAACCTGGGCTTGTTAAAGAAATGTTTAGAAGGACTGAAGAACGGTTGAGGAAAATTCAACAGGCATATATCAAGTATATAACGTAATCGATATTATATGCGCATCGCTTATCTAATATTAGCCCACCAAAATACTTCACAACTAGCAACTTTGATAGATCTGCTTAGTTATGAGACGCCAAATTATTGTTTTATTCATTTGGACGGACGTTTACATATCTCCTCAATAACAAAGGAACTGAAGAAATTAACGCGGAGCACGAGTTGGCACATCATCAAAAAAAAGACTGTAATTAGCTGGGGTGGTTTCAGTATGGTAGAAGCTACATTGAATCTAATACTGGAAGCCTTAAACCATAGCGAAAAATACGATTATTTATCTCTACATAGCGGCATGGATCTACCTATCAAGACAACCGAAGAAATATCTGGTTATTTGGAAAGTGGGAAGGAGGCTCAATATTTAGAGTTTTTCAAATTGCCTGATCAAAGCTGGGCTGGCAACGGAGGATTGGATAGAGTTAATTATTACTGGCTAGCTGAACAAATAGGTGACGCAGAAGCTGATCTACTTGTCTTTGCCCAAAAACAGGCAAAGATTATACGGGAATTTCCTAAGGGGATAGGCGAAATATATGGCGGTTCGCAATGGTGGACATTAACTGCTGACTGCGCCGAATATATTATTCACTACCTGAATAGAACCGCTGGTATTATTCAATTTTTTAAATATACGCTCATACCTGACGAAATTTTTTTTAATACCATCTTGCTTAACTCTCCTTTCAAAGAAAAAATTATAAATGATAACTTAAGGATGATCGACTGGAACGTGATTCCTGGTAAACCAAAAGTGTTTGACAGTACAGATAAAAAGCGGTTGAACCGCACAAAGAAGTTTTTTGCGCGCAAGTTTGACGAAGGTATTGATAAAGAAATTATTACTTATTTCATTGACAAATTACAAAAACCGTAAGCATATCATTTATAACTAAAACGCAAACAATTACAACATTGAAAGCCTTTACGTACTATAAACAGCCCGACCAAATGGATTGTGGACCGACATGCCTCCGCATGATCGCCAAGCACTACGGAAAAAACTTTACCCTACAGAGACTAAGGGAAATCAGCGGTATCAACAGAGAGGGGGTTTCCATGTTGGGTATTAGTGAGGCAGGGGAAAAAATAGGATTTCGTACATTTGGTAGTAAGCTTACCCTGGAACAGCTACAAGAGGCAGAATTGCCTACTGTATTACATTGGAACCAAAACCATTTTGTAGTTTTATATCGAATCAAGAACAAGAGCTATTACATTGCCGACCCAGCAAAGGGTTTGATCAAGTATACCGAAGCAGAATTTAAAAAACATTGGGTAAGTACCAGAAAAGAAGACAATGAACAGGGTATTGCACTGATACTCTCGCCCACGCCAAATTTTTACGATCAAGAAGGCGATAAAAATGAAGGGATTAATTTCAGCTTTTTGTTAAGGTACCTATATCGCTACAAACAATTGATAGGACAATTATTTGCTGGCTTAGGCGTAGGTACATTATTGCAGTTAATCGTGCCATTTCTTACCCAATCAATAGTGGATATTGGCATTAATACTAAAAATCTTAATTTTATCTATATTGTACTGCTGGCTCAAACCATGTTGTTTTTAGGTCGACTAAGCGTAGATTTTATTCGTTCATGGATATTGCTACATATAAGTACACGAATCAACATTTCCATCCTTACAGATTTTCTAATCAAGTTGATGAGGTTGCCTATGAGTTTCTTCGACACGAAGATGACAGGCGACATTATGCAACGGATGAACGATCAACAACGGATAGAAAGCTTTTTAACCGGATCAACGTTGAACACCATCTTTTCCATGTTCAATTTGGTTGTTTTTACCATTATATTGGCTTATTACAATATTAATATTTTTATTATTTTTCTGTTCAGCAGTGTGTTGTATTCCCTCTGGGTAATGGCATTTTTAAAAAGGCGAAGGGATCTGGATTTTAAACGGTTTGATATTTCCGCGAAAAACCAGAGCAGTGTGGTGCAGCTGATTGGTGGTATGCAGGAAATCAAGCTGAACAACTGCGAACAGCAAAAGCGCTGGGAGTGGGAACGCCTTCAAGCTGGGCTATTTAAGTTCAGCATTAAAAGTCTTTCTCTTGGACAGACCCAACAGGCTGGGGCTTTTTTTATTAATGAGGGGAAAAATATCTTGATTACCTTTTTGGTAGCCAAATCAGTTATTGACGGCAATCTAACATTAGGAGGAATGATGGCAGTACAATATATTGTTGGCCAGGTAAATAGTCCTATAGAGCAGCTATTAGGATTTATCCAGTCTTTTCAGGACGCAAAAATCAGCTTGGAAAGATTAAACGAAATACATAAAATGAATGATGAGGAACCTGTGGATGAGACTTTCTTAAAGGAATTACCGAAAAACCATAGCATCAGCTTAAATAAAATCAGTTTCACTTACCCGGGTGCAGGCAATGAGCCCGTTTTAAAAGAAATAGATTTACAAATCCCGCAAGGAAAAACTACGGCAATTGTGGGTATGAGTGGAAGCGGGAAAACAACCATTTTAAAGTTACTTCTTCGTTTCTATATTCCTCAAAAGGGCGATATTAAAGTTGGAACGGGTCAGTTAAATCAGATTGGCTTTGGTTTTTGGCGTAAACAGTGTGGAACGGTCATGCAGGATGGGTTTATATTTTCGGATACAATCGCAAAAAATATAGCCGTAGCAGACGAATATCCAGATGATCAAAAACTTCGTCATGCTATAAAGATCGCTAATATAGAAGATCTTATTGAGTCTTTACCATTGGGCATTAATACTATTATTGGTGCAGAAGGAAATGGCATCAGCGCGGGTCAAAGACAAAGAATACTTATTGCCCGTGCAGTTTATAAAGATCCAGCATATATCTTTTTTGACGAAGCTACCAATGCACTTGATGCTAATAACGAAAGTATTATTATGGATAACTTGAACGACTTTTTTGAAGGACGTACAGTAGTTGTTGTAGCGCACAGGTTGAGTACGGTAAAAAATGCTCATAAAATAGTTGTTGTTGATAAAGGGATGATCATTGAACAGGGAACACACCTTGAGTTAATAAAAGCAAGGGGTATATATTATAACTTGGTTAAAAACCAGCTAGAGTTAGGGAACTAATCAATACTAATTAACTTATCAACATTTTTGAAAGTATAAACTGAATCTTCTATAACTAAATTAAATCCAATAATGCCACTGCCACCCAATGCATATAGCCATAGCGATGAGGTCAACGATATTATCACCGCTGTACCCTCATGGATTTTGAGACGTGGCATAGCTTTGATCTTTATCGTATTATTATCTATTATACTGCTGTCAGCGCTCATCCGTTATCCTGATGTGGTGAAAACAACTTTAAAAGTAAGTTCGCTCAATGCCCCGAAAGAGGTTATTTCTCATCAGGCGGGTAAATTAATCAAAATCCTGGTTAAGGACGATCAGATTGTTAAAAACCATGCTCCTCTTGCATTTATTGAAAGCACTGCTAGCCATGAAGACGTAATATTACTTGCTGAAAAACTTAATGCACTACGTAAAAAAGTAGGTTTAGGTCTGCCTATCAAAACACTTGATTTTACAACTAATGGACTTAATCTTGGTGAACTACAAGGAAGTTTTCAAGTGTTTTACCAGCAATATGTTGAGTTCGCAAGCACGCAGCATGGGGGTTTTTATCTTAACCAAAAAGAATATTTGCAAAAAGATCTTAAGGAAATAAAAAAGCTTCAGCAGCTTATCCTTCAACAAAAAAAAATACAAGAACAGGAGTTTGCAAATTTTGCTGAAGAATATGAGGCCTATAAAAAGCTAAAGAGTAAGAATGTTATATCTCAGAGTGAGTTTAAACAACAGGAAAATAAATATTTATCAGGGAAATATCCTCTGCAACAAACGGCAACTGCGTTGCTCAACAACAGTAGTGCATACTTAGCCAAACAAAAAGAGTTGGCTGCTTTGGAAAATACGATTAGAGAGCAACAGGGCAAATTTTTACAATCACTCAACACTATTGTCAATGAAACGCAAAGTTGGCTCATGAAGTATGTAGTAAGAGCAAATACGGCGGGACGGGTTAGCTACGTTGGAATTTTACAGGAAAACCAAAATGTAGCAATTAATCAGCCTCTTTTTATTGTTAATCCTGGAAACAATAGTTTTTTTGGGGAGGTCCAGATACCACAATACAATATGGGCAAGGTACACTCTGGACAAAAAGTACTGATTAAACTAAAAAGCTATCCTTTTGAAGAATTTGGGATGATCAAAGGGCGTGTGACTTATATTACCGACTTCGCGCTGAAAGATAGTGTATTTTTAGCAAAGATTGAGTTCGGTAAATTGGAACAAAAAGACAGTGAACATAAAATTAGGTTGAAGCCCGGGATGACAGCCGATGCTGAGATTCTTACAAGAGAAAGCTCATTATTGCAAAGATTTGCAAGAAATATGGTAAAGATTTTTGACCAGGGTAGATAGTGTAAATGGAATTTGATAGGCCATTTTTAAGATAATTTTGTTTGAAGGATCTACAATGGGTAGCTTATTTAGATGGGAAATTTGAGATTATGTCATCTGAAGCCAAGGGAACCAGCATTAATATCGAAATGAATATCTGCTCTTAAATACCATCTTTCACTTACTGTGAGCATAAAATTCTAATTATCCCAATGAATTACGTATCTCTATAGTAATTTTCTCTTGTGTCATGCCATTATCCATACTCATTAGGCAACTGTAGTAAGAAGTAAGCCCTGCAGAATCCTTTGCTTGCTTCTTACTTAAAAACGATATACAAACTACCCCAGCTGTTCTGGCATGCCGTTCGGGTCCATCCATACATATTCCCAATGGTGGCCGTCCAAGTCATCAAAACCGTGCTGGTACATAAAGCCATAATCTGTGGCCGGATTAGGGACGGTAGCCCCTGCAGCTACAGCTTTATCTATCATTTCATTAACTGCATCTTTACTTTCTGCGGATATGGCAATAGAGGTTTCTATGGCTTTGTGGGCATCTATGATTTCTTTTTCGGTAAAGGTTTGGAAAAAGCTTCTGGTGAGCAGCATCACGTAAATGGTATCGCTGATGACCATGCAGGTTGCTTTTTCGTTGGTAAATTGCGCGTTGAAAGTATAACCAAGTTTGGTAAAAATGCTACTGATCGGTCTAGGTTATTAACTGCCAGGTTTACAAAGATTTGGGTTGCCATTTTCTTTTTTTTTATTTTAGTTATCCAAAGATACAATGGTTATGTGTGGGGGTTCATGTGCAAAAACGACAAGTTAAGGGGTTAAATGAGACGATTTGCATGACGCCTGACCATTTGACCACTCTGAGTGGGCAGTTATTCCAAATAATACATTAATGCTTTGTAATTTTTTTATCTTTATCCTGGCTTTGATATCAGCTTTTGATTATTTGCCTATTATATTTCTAACCCATTTATTGCTCATGAAACGAATTTTGCCTGTTTTAACCCTCCTGCTTCCATTTTCTGTTTTTGCTCAAAATAAACTGCCAGTGATAAAGGCAAATGCAGGTCAGGCAAAAATTTATGAAGGACATGATGCCATGTCACGCTGGTATATCAATCCCAAAGTGAAACCTGACGTTTTTACTACGGGCAAGTTGACAAAATCTAAAAAGATAACATTCAAAACAGATGTCGATTCGATTGTTTTTAACGTCATCCCCGGGCAAAAAAAGGAGTTTATTGTTTTGTTAAACGGGAAAGATTCTTGTCTCACACAAATCGCCGCTCCTGTACTCAAAAACTTTAGTAAAGTTTTGCCTCAAATTCACGATTCGATACCTTTTTTTGTAAACAGATACAATACGAACTTTTTACCCATCATTTTCAACGGTACAGATTCGCTGATCATGAATTTTGATTCGGGTGCAAATGATATCGATCTTACCCATGCTGCTCTGGCAACAAAAGTGAAATCGAAGCCAAAGCTTTACCATACCGATTATGATATCAAAATTGGAAGCCATACCTACAAAAGCAAAATTTATGATATTGAATTGGCTGGGAATGAAACCGATGGTTTATTAGGCTGGGATATGTTTGATGGTATGATTGTAGCTTTGGATTATGATCAGAATAAAATGATGGTACATTCTGCCATGCCAAAGGACATTTTACAGGATAAAGGATATACCAGATTTAAGATCACCTATATCAAAAACAAACCCTTTATAGAAAGTGAAATATCACAAAACGGAATCAAAAATAAAAGCTTGTTTTTCTTCGATTTAGGTTATCAACGCACGGTTATGCTTGATCATGATCTGCTGCAGGAAATGAAGTTTCCAGCCGGGGAAATGGAAGTGATCAAAAAAGTAATGATGCATGGGGTAAACGGCAATGAAGTGCCGGTAACTACGGTAAAACTTCAAAATCTAAAAATCGGTAATTTTGAACTGAAAAATGTGCCGGCTCAGGTGATGGAACAAAACAAACCTATGCCAGGTACTAACGTTCATTACCTTGGCAACGATATTCTAAAAAGATTCAATACGGTTTTTGATTTTCAGAACAATGTCATCTATTTAAAGCCAAATCATCTGTACAATACTGCATATGCAGATCAAAAGAGTTAATATCATTTGTTTTTTTGCCGCAAAGTACACAGGGACGACGCAAAGCAAGCAATTTCAGGGCCGAAGGTAAAAGGCTTTAAGTCTATCATCCATTTTACGCATCTCAACATTTTAATTAATAAATAAATTGGATTTGTTGTACCTGATAGGCTTTCCCAAATTGCTGCGGATCGTGTACTACTGTAGCTTTAATGGCTTTCCATTTTGGGCTTTTTCCTTTTGGCGCGTTTGCTCGGATTTCCTGTGCATTTAACCAGATTTCTTCCAGTTCGTTTTGAATAGTACTGTTGGCATAAGTAAGCTTTAACTTATCCGGGATCATGTAATAATCGCTTCCTGTTTTGCTCAATCTTATTACTGGTCCGCCGGGTACATATGAAGTAATCAACTGCACGGTAAAAGATTCATTTCCTTTATACTGCTCCTTGCTCAGGGTCTTTTCGAAAACAAAATAGTATTCAGGTCCATCCTGCAAAGGCACTTCGTCGCGATTGAATTTCGCTTTAACACGGTAAGTATAACCAGGTTCACGCTGGTCAAACCCCCATAGTGAAGCGCCGGCATCTAAATTTCCAGGTAATTTTAACAGCAGATCGTTATCTGCACCATAACGATGGCTAACCATTAATTCAACTTCCTGGCCATTTTTTAAGTTCAGCGGACCATATCTTTCTGATTTTTTACAAGAAGCAAATGTCAAAGCAGTACATAATAGCAATAACAGGTTTTTCATAGCGGTGTGGTGATTTAGAGGCATTGTTTCTGTAAAACGAAATGATCATGGAAAATGCTACAATATATTAATCTTTTTTATCTCTTTCTGGTATCTTGAACCTTGTTTGTTCCGCTCGGGTAATTTCGGTCATTTTATTATAGAACTAATCTTCGAAAAGTTTAGATATTTGCGGCTTCCAATAATTTAACTGATGAAGCCCTACCTGCAACTTTTCGATTTTTCAAAAAAGATAGATTACAGAACCGAAATTCTTGCCGGTTTAACGGTGGCCATGACCATGATTCCCGAATCGTTGTCCTTTGCTATTCTTGTAGGTTTTCCGCCTTTAACCGGATTGTATGCTGCTTTTATAATGGGTTTGGTTACTGCCGTTTTAGGTGGGCGGCCAGGCTTGGTATCTGGTGGGGCAGGTGCAACGGTAATCGTACTTATCGCTTTGATGAAAAGCCAGGGTATAGAATATGTTTTTGCTGCAGTGGCTTTGGCGGGGCTGATTCAGATTATGGTAGGCTTGTTAAAACTTGGCAAGTTTGTAAGGCTGGTTCCGCAGCCTGTAATGTTCGGTTTTGTTAACGGTTTAGCAGTTATTATATTCATGTCGCAGTTAGCGCAGTTTAAAACGCTTGTAAACGGCAAGGTAGAATGGTTAAGCGGAATACCTCTATATATCATGCTGACTTTGGTATTGCTTACGGTGGCCATAGTGATTATTCTGCCCAAAATTACCAAAGCCATTCCATCCTCACTTGTGGCTATTATTGTGGTTTTCCTTATTGTTTTTTGTTTTGGTATTGACACTAAATTGGTTAAAGATATTGCTTCAGTAAATGGCGGTTTTCCACCTTTTCATATTCCGAACGTGCCGCTAAATCTGGACATGCTCAAAATCATCTTCCCCTATTCGCTCATAATGGCCGGTGTGGGCTTAACAGAAGGCTTGCTGACATTAAACCTGGTTGATGAAATGACGGGAACTAAAGGTAACGGAAACAGGGAGAGCATTGCACAAGGTATTGCCAATATCACCAATGGCTTTTTCACCGGTATGGGTGGCTGTCCGATGATTGCCCAAACGTTGGTTAACCTTTCAGCTGGTGCCAGGGCAAGATTGTCGGGGATTATTGCGGCCTTAACTATTTTGGTAATCATTTTAGTGGGCGCTCCGGTAATAGATCGTGTGCCGATGGCCGCGCTGGTTGGTGTAATGATGATGGTAGCCATCGGCACTTTTGAATGGATGAGCTTTAAAGTCATCAATAAAATGCCTGTGCAGGATATCCTTATTGGTATCCTGGTGGCTGTAATCACCATTTGGCTGCATAACCTGGCGCTAGCTGTGCTCATTGGTGTAATTATTTCGGCGCTTGTTTTTGCCTGGGAAAGCGCTAAACAGATACGGGCCAATGAACATACCGATACCAGTGGTATAAAAACTTACGAGATATACGGACCATTATTTTTTGGATCGGTTACTCATTTTAATGAACTTTTTAATGTAGGCCATGATCCGAAACAAGTTATAATTGATTTTAAGCACAGTCGTGTTTTTGATATGTCGGGCATTGATGCCCTGAATAAAATAACGGAACGCTACCGCGCTGTTGACAAAAAACTTCAGTTAAAGCATTTAAGTAGCGACTGCAGGCGCTTATTGAAAAATGCTGATCAGATGATTACAGTAAATATTATAGAAGATCCAACTTACCGGGTGGCAACCGAAAAATAAATGATATAATTTTTCTTTTTAGGCATAGCCATTTTTGGTTATGTTAATTTCTTAAACAAGATATCACCATGGCTATACCGATATTCAAGCTATGGAGAAGTAATTAACCAGGTCGCTTTTCTCGGATTTTCTGTTTTTTGCTAAAACGTTTAATTATTTCAGGTAAAAAAGTAACAGAAAAATGTTCTGCATATTGTGTCTTTTGACAAAAAAAAGCCTTACACCCTGTTTTTTAAGATGTTACTTTTATAAAATATATTGATAATATTTGTTTTTTACCTGTCTGTTTGACAATTATTTTGAAAGAATTAAATATTATTGTAGCGTTTTATAAAAATTTCATAAAAATGACAGTTTGCTATTAAAACGTTTTAGCAAATTATATATTTGAATTAACCAAATACTAAATTTTATGAGAATCCCTAACTATTACTACCAAAGTATCTGTTCTTTTTATTTAAGACAATTCTTGCCGTTTCCGAAAAAATAAGTTTTAGCAATCATTTTTTTTACCAATTAAAAGATCCATTAACTATGCGATACTTATGGGCATGCCTTGCTTTTTTTGCAGCGTTTACGTTAAACGTTTTACCTAATTATGCTGCAGGCAGAAAAAAACATAAAGGCCTTACAATTAATTATTTGATCTTTCAGGATACTACTAAAATAAAGATCGTATCGCCTAAAGACTCCTTGAGGAAAGATAGTCTTGAACAGATCAGGAAAAAAACACTTTACAACAAATTATCTGGAGGTGTACAAAAAGATACCAGGGATTTAGCACTCTTTCCTGCTATTTCATTGCAACAGAATTTAAAGGGCAATTATGCCGGTCTTTATGTTCAGGAACCCTCAGGCGAACCTGGTTCAATACAGAATATGTTTATCAGGGGAGCCGCAATACCTTTATTATCCAAAAAGGATTTGTACGATGCCCAGCCTTTAGTGGTGCTTGACGGGATTCCTTTGGTACGGGAGCATCCTTTTGCCTTTGATATACAACAATTCGATTTTAATAGAATTGGTCCGGCAACTAATTTACTGGCCGGTATCGATATGAATAATATCGCGTCGGTAGAGGTGCTTAAAGATTTAGGTTCAACCTCTGTTTATGGGCCTAGAGGGGTTAATGGGGTAATTGTTTTAACCTCAAAAACAGCCGTTGGTAAATATCGCGCCATATCTTTCAATTCCTATATCGGCATGGTACAAAAACCATTTGTGAATACCATCAATGGTAAATATGAGAATGATTTCAGACAGCGCTTTTATGGTGTGTATACCACAAACGGCAGGTATTCTGACGATGAAGAGTATCCGGTATATTTAAGCGATTCACTAAACAATGTGTATAGTGGAAAATCAGACTGGACCGATTTATACTATAAAAATGCACTGGTGTATGGCATTAATTTCTCGCTTGCCGGCGGTACGGATCGGGCGAACTTTAGGTTTGCACTGGGTAATACCAAAAGCGAAGGTGTAGCCGATCAAACCGGTATCGATCGCTATAGCGCTACTTTCAATATCAATATGAAGCCAACCAAATGGTTGCTTTTTTCAACCATGATTAATGCAAACCGCTTGAACCGCGATAGAAATAAAACCTTGCGCGACCGCTTTGCACAACTTAATTATTTCCCTGATTTAAGTGCGCCGCTTCCGCCAAACAAGGATTTTTATGGCTCATATCTCGAACAGTACAAGAAAGGTTTTGATGACAATAAAACAAACTCCATTCAGGGATATGCCAAATTAGAAGGAACTTTTGGCCAGTTTAAGGTTACATCATCATTTAACGCCGATTATAGTGAGGGTTACAGAGATGTTTTTTATGCCCGGACACTCTTACAGGGAAACAGTTATGCATCCAATTACTACGGCTTTAGTCAGAGGTTAATGATGGATAACAAGGTAACCTATGATTTAAACCTGAATAAAATCCACGATTTTCATTTTGCTTTAGGGCAAACCATGCAATGGGATATTTACAAATACAGCAATGCCTACGCTTATAAAGGTGTTAACGATTATATTAAAATCAACTTGCTCGATTCTAAACCCAAAAATGATGATGGGTCAGATAACGGAGGCTATTTAACACCCGTAGCTTTTCCAAGAGAATTAACTTATCGGTTTTTAGATAAAACGGAAGATAACTTATTGTCTTTCTATGGAAAAGCCGATTATTCCTTCGCTGATAAATACTTCGTATCAGCCATATTACGTTTAGACGGCTCTTCAAACGCGCAACCCACAAGCCGTTGGTTTTATTCGCCAACTATTTCTGCGGCCTGGAACCTCAAAAATGAATTTTTGAAAGATGCCAGCCTGGTTGACGATTTGGTATTGCGTGCAAGTGTGGGTAGAATGGGACGTACATTCAGTTACGACAATTATACACAAGGACCACAGTACACAGCCTCAGTAGGCTATACCGGTAACTTAACCGTTCCGGGATATAATGCCTTTGGGGTATTAACCCGCCCTTACCAGTTCGGTTGGGTAGGTTATGGTGTGCCCTGGTCGTACTCCGATCAACTGAATGTTGGTGCTGATGTAGCGATGTTAAAAAATCGTCTGCATGTTTCTGTTGATCTTTATAGCAAAACCGATAAAAATCAATTGATTGGTATCCCTGCATATGCAGAATATGGTTATAAACAAGCCATCGAAAGTGGCATGTCTGTAAATAACATGGGCATTGATTTTACCGTAAGCGCGCAAGTCATTGCAAAAAGTAAATTCTCCTGGAATTCGGCTTTAAATTTCAATCATAATGCTAACCAATTAAAAGCATTGCCTAGAGGGTTGGATCAGTTGGTGGTGGGTAACAGGTTTTTGAAAGTTGGCCAACCGGTAGATCAGTATTGGTTACTGGAAAATAATGGCATTTATACAGCAGATGCCGATGTGCCTACGGTTAATGGACAAAAGTTAAAGTATAAAGGAATTGTTTTAAAGGCAGGTGATCCGCGCTGGAAAGATCAAAATGGAGATAACACCATTGATGATAACGATAAAGTGTTAAAAGGCCACTCCTTACCAACACTTTCAGGTGGTTTTGATAACAACTTCAGGTATGGCAACTGGAGTTTGGGTACCAGCTTCTATTTTAATCTGGGCAGGAAGCTCATTAACCAGGAAATGGCTAACCGTTTTGATTTTGTTAACCGCGAAGGTAATACCGATATCAGTTCTGTTAAAGAAATTACTTTCTGGGAGAAACGTGGTGACTACTCAAAATATCCACTTTACAATCCATGGAGTACGGTTATCCCTTATCGTGCAGATCAGGACCTCTTCCTGGAGAATGCTTCATTCTTAAAATTAAGACAGGTTTCACTGGGTTACGAACTGGGTAATTTGCTAAGTAGGAAGAGCATTAAAATCAATAGATTCTTCGTATACGGTGCAGTAAGCAATATTTTCACCATTACGCCTTATACCGGCCAGGATCCTGAACTGGTTAACTACGATGGTATTGATACCGGTTATGGTCAACCTATTCCGAGAACCTATACCCTGGGTGTTAAAATGGAGCTATAAGATGAAAACAAGAACGAACAAAACATCAAGTAAGATGAAAAATATATTTTACACACTACTGGTTTCTGTGATAACCTTTTCGAGCTGTAATAAAGCTTTAGAAACCGATTCAACCAGGGTTGTAGGTGAGAAAAATGCCTGGAATACGGTTGAGGATGCCCGATCCGGAATTTTGGGTGTATATGCGTTAACGCGTGCTGCATTATCAGATAACAATGGTCACTGGATTTATGGCGATGTCAGAACCGGAGAGTTTTTAAGTCCGAAAAGACAGGATTTAAAGGCGGTAATTGGCAATAATTTAAACGCGGCATACCCTGTAATGGAGGCTTTATCTGATTGGACAAGGTTCTATGCCATTGTAAATGGCGCCAATGTTTTCCTCGAAAACGTGGGGCATGTAAAAGAAACAGACAAACGGTACACCAGCAACAACATGACGGTTGATATTGCACAAGCCAGGTTTTTAAGGGCTTTTGCTTATTTCTACATGGTCAGGATATGGGGCGATGTTCCATTCATTACCTCATCAGATGAAGGCAAATTTACCAATAAAGCCCGCGAAAGCCAGGCCAGGATTTTAGCCTGGGCAGAACAGGAAATGTTAAAGGCAGCAGCCGATCTGCCATTTATCTACAGCGGTGGTGATGTGCAACAGCCAACAGATTATTACAATGAAAGTTCAGGAAGATGGGGCGGTGCTTTAGCTACAAAAGTTACCGTATATGCAGTTTTAGCGCATTTGGCAGCCTGGAATGGCGATTATACGAGCGTTTCTAAATATGCCAAGTTTGTAGAAGATAATTATAGCAAAAGCGCCGGCGGTTTTACAGGAAGTGCTGATTTATCGAACTCCAATGGGTTTTTCTACAATAAAAATACCAGGCAGATGTTCGGCTTCAACTCTGATTATGGTCATGTGGATGGTTCATCAACCGGGCATATTGAAGAGTTGACTTTGGCTGAACCGGTGATGACCAAGTCTGTTCCTGACATCTACCTTCCAAAAGATTCGATCCTGAAATACTTCAATCTCCCAAAAGATCAAAGGTTTGCGGTTGATACCTTAGGTCAGGCAAAATACGATGGAAGATATTTTACCAACCTCAACGGTAAGTATCCGATTTTCAGCAAAATCAAAGTAATCCAGGGTGGGGGAACAGATCCAAACTTCAGGTATTTCACCAGTGCTTTGGTTTTTACCCGCCTGGAGGATATTATTCTGCTGCGGGCTGAAGCACTATCTGTATTGGGTGATCAAAATGGGGCTTTAAACGAGTTACAGGTTGTACAGAGTAGAAGATACGATGATGTTACTACTTTACCTAATTCGACCAATACCAGCGATGTGATTAAACTCATTTTTGAAGAGCGCCATCGCGAGTTATTGGGCGAAGGCTCCCGGTGGTATGATCTGATCCGTTACAACAAAATCAAACAGAACGATGCCAGATTTATGAACCTCATTAATTCTGGTGGCATCTACTGGCCAATATCCAGAAAAATCCTTTCTCAAAACAGTTTATTAACCCAAAATGCTTACTGGCGCTAATGATTACGGATATGAAAAATTCAATAAAATATATAGGCGCATTGGCCATCTTATCGTTGCTAACACTCATCAACCAGGCCTGCAAAAAGAATGGCGGGTTTTATGATGCACCAGATCAGAATGTAACTTTTTCCGGCAATACTTATGATTATCTGAAAAGCAAACCGGGCGTTTTCGATTCACTTATTGTAGCGATTGACAGGATGGGTTTGAAAAAAACATTAACTGATAGCAATGTTACCTTATTTGCAGTTAGTAATCCTAGCTTTCAGCTGGCTTTACGGAACTTGAATACATTAAGGAAACTATCGGATAAAGATCCACTTTTTTTGGCCAATATCGATGCCGTGCAGTTAGATACCATGACCTCATATTACATTATTAGAGGTAGGAAAACAACTGATTCGTTAAAACTTCAGGATGGTTTAGACTTAAACAGCGTACGCATCGGCTATCCTATGCATGCGAGTGTAACCAAAATATCGGCTTCCGGCCAGGTTGGTGCCGGACCGGAGATTATTAATTTCGATAATACCAAAAAAAGCAAATTCGTTCGCAACTGGGCAACCAGTACCACATCATCCAATAACATTAGAACTAAAAACGGCATCGTTCATGTCATCAGTGCCGATCACGTATTTGGGTTTAATGAATTTGTTACCCGGTTAACTTTTGTGCCACCACCACCAAACCTTTATCTGGAGATCGGCGGTATATTTTCATCCAACCGTGAAAACGGGGGAGGGATAACCAGTGGTGAAAATTCGAGAAAAGTAATTGATGGTGATGACCATACCAAATTCCTCGCCGACTTACAGGGCGAATTATGGATGAGGTTTGAACTTAAAACACCTGCTGTTTCATCTGTATATACCTTAACATCTGCCAATGACGCCAACGAGAGAGATCCGAAAGCGTGGACTTATGAAGGCTCCATGGACGGCTCGAACTGGGTTGAACTGGATAGAAGGTCTAACTTCTTTTTTGAAGAAAGATATCAGCAAAAGGTATTCAGGTGTAGCAATACGGTTGCTTACAAGTTCTACCGCATTGTGATTACCGAACTCAGAAACAGCGGTACATTCCAGCTGGCTGAATTTACCATAAACAAAACGAAATAAGTGATGGGAAATAAAAACCTTAAAATAAATAGTTTGATGAGATCGATCATATATAAATATTTTGCACTCTTTTTAACTGCCGCAGCCCTTTTTAGTAGCTGTAAAAAGATTTTCAATTTACCTGATGAGAAAGATTACATCAGCAACAATGTAAATTTTAGCAATAAAATTCTGGAGCCGATCATCGGTAGAACCAATCTTATCGGTGGCTTTAACAGTGATAACTCCACCAATCCGATCACGTTTGAAATTGTAAATGTGAGGTTTGGTGATGGAAGGCCTGTGAACGATCTTTTTACAACGGCGCCAACTTATGTATGGACCGCCCCATATACGGGGCTGGAAAAAAGCCTGGCAGAAATTGAGGCAAAAAGGAAAATAGAAACTCATCCCATATTCGAAATACGTTCATCAGGCGAATTCATTTTATGGCCGTCAGCAACTAACCAGATATTAAAACCTCGTCCTACAGATAGTACCAACTTTTCTCAGGATACCCGCTTTTTTGATGTAAAGGTTAAAAATTCAGGTGGTGAGCGGCTGATCAGAGATTTTCAGATCAGACCATTCAGAGAGCGCCCTTACGAGCCATCGAATGATTTTAATGCCTATACTGGTTTGCCTGCGCCTGATCCAAAATTCCCTTTAGACAAAAACCGGAGAGATTACATCCGTCCTTATCTGACTAATGTGATTGGTGCTACGTCAAATTTAAATCTGGAGAGTAACAATGATAAAAAGGATGTGGTGGTGTACATCCGCCCGCTAGCCTCAGGTGGCAATGGCCATTCCTTACGTATCGTGGTTTTGGGCAAAGATTCTTTACCGATCGATCCGAAATTTTTTAACGAAACGGTTTGGGACAAGATGATCCATGGTTTCAACATCCAGAAAACCGACAAGTATGTTCAGTACGATGTTGCTTATCCTATTCCATTGGTAGAAATCCCTACATCTTACGCCAGGGGCGGATCGAGGGCAAAAGCCGAGCTGAGTTATTCGCGGATTGGCTTTGGAGGGACACGCACAGTAGGCAGTTTCGGCGTCGATTTCGCTATTTACAAGGCTGGCGACTGGGAAATCGTCTTTCATTTCAAAAATGAGAACCCAAAATTTGCTAACGAATAGTTGATCAATAAAGTTAATTACGATGAAAAGAAATATACTTTTATATACATTACTTATGATAGGTATAGTATGTTGTACGAATGCCTATTCGCAAGAAAAAAACATTATTGTAAATGGCAGGGTACTCGATAAAGACACCAAACAAGGGGTGCCAGGCGTATCAGTTATTTTGCAAAGCACAAATAAAGGCTTAACGCAAACCAATGGCGATGGAAAGTTCTCCGTTAATGTAGCTGTTGGCGAAACACTGCTTTTTAAATTTTTAGGATACAATACAGCATCAGCGAAAATTACCGGTCAAACCAATATTACGGTTACCATCAGCGAAGACCGTAAAGATTTGAATGATGTAATTATTGTGGCTTACCAGAACAGGCCAAAAGAAACAGCTCCTGGATCGGTACAGGTTCTGAATGCAAAAGATGTTGCGGATGTACCGGTATCAAACATTGAAACGCTTTTACAGGGTAAAGTACCAGGCTTAAATATTCAGAACAATACGGGTGCCCCGGGTTTTAGGGGATCGGTACAGCTTCGTGGTTTGTCCACTTTAAGTATTTCAGGTAGCGGTAACGATTCATTTTTACAACCTACTTCGCCATTATACATCATAGATGGCGTGCCTTTAGATGCAGATAAAGCAGCAGAGTTTGGTTTTCAAACACAGGGTCCAGGGGTGAGTCCACTTTCATTGATCCCTCAGGAGGATATCGAAAATATCCAGATCCTGAAAGATGCACAGGCCACTTCCATGTACGGATCAAGAGGAGCTTATGGGGTAATCATCATCACCACCAAAAGAGGTAACTCTAAAGTGCCTCGTATTAGATATGTATCGAACTTTTTCGTGAATGCCCCGCCTAAATTACGTGAAACATTAGGGGGTAATTCTGAACGGCAGTTAAAAATCCAGCAAATTATTTTAAACGCAGAAAACATAAATCAAATCAGGGGAATCAGCAATACGCCTTTCCTTGCCGATAGTTTAAATGCCTATTACAACAATTCTACCGATTGGCAGGATGTGTTTTATCAAACTACTTTTAACCAAAGTCATAACCTGGCTTTAGATGGTGGCGACCAAAAATTTAATTACAAAGCCAATATGGGTTATTATGCCGAAAAAGGGGTAATTAAAAATACAGGCTACGATCGTTACAACCTAAACATGAATATGGAGTTTAAACCGAACGATAAATTCAGGTTTTTCGGTTTCGTTAATGGCTCGGTGGGTAAGCAAAATAAAGGTAATGGTGCCGGCTTACTTCAATCGGGCGTAGCGTCAAACGGTCAGGCATCAACACTTTTACCCCCTCCGTCTTTTTACCAGGCTTCCGGAGGAGTATTATCTGCTTTGCAAACACTGAATGATAATAACTCCAGAAATTTAAGGGCAAATATCGATGCCCGTTACGAATTTATACCCGGTTTGGCGGCATCTTCTACCTTAAGTTATGATTATACCTCAGATACTGAAACAACGTTTACCCCAGCTGCAGCCAATGGGTCTTTCGCCAAGCTATATGATTACAACGGTAGGAATTTTCAGCTGTATAACAGAAATGCCATTACCTATGCTAAAACTTTGGGCGAAAAGCACAATTTCTTCATCAATACCTTTAACGAAATTTATAAACTGGGTGCCCAATCATCCATAAGCAGGCAGGAAAGAATTCCAAATGATCAGCTTCAGGGGCCGGTTGGATTTGATGGTTACTACTCAAGAGGTGGCGGTGTTTTAGGTACCTATAAAAACGCCACAATTGCCTCTTTTGCAGGATCGCTATCTTACGATTATGATAAAAAATATGTCGCCGAATTCTCTTACCGTTTAGATGGTACTTCATCCAGTGGTTTAGAAAATCCATATTCTAAAAACTCTTCAGTTGGTTTAAGATGGAATTTTAACAAAGAAAACTGGTTGGTTGATCAAAAATGGCTGGACTACGGGAGTTTAAGGTTAACATGGGGCCAAAATATTGTGCCAACAGGCAATCTTCAAAGTATTTATGGTATTTATAACCTAAATGGCAATTATAACAATACGCAAACCATTGGTATCAATTACGATTTAATTCCGAATCCGGCTTTAAAACCAACCACTACAAGTCAGTACAACATCGGTTTTGATATCGGTTTCCTCAACAGGTTCTCTATCGTTGTAGATAGTTATTTTAAAAAGGTAGATAATTTATTGTTCGATCGTGTTTTATCAAATACTACAGGTTTTAATAAATTATCGAGTAACGATTTGGGTATCGCCAACTATGGTACAGAAGTTAACTTAATGGTGAAAGCCATTACCAGTAAGGATTTTGATTTATCTTTTTCCATAAACGGTGCGTATAACCGGGATGTGCTGTTAAAATTACCGGAAGAATATAACGGGCAATATATCCGCTTTGATGGTTCTGGCTACCTGCAGCACAATGTTTTCCGTGTAGGCAGAAATACCCTGTCAAATTATTTAAGAATTAACCAGGGGGTTTACAAAACGGATGCGGATGTTCCGGTAGATCCGGTTACCGGAAAAAGATACCAGACAAACAACACTTTCTTTTATGGCGGAGACCCGATTTTGAAAGATGTAAACGGCGATTATATTCTGGATGGCAGGGATTACGAAATTACCGGAAACTCTCAGCCATTGCTAACCGGTGGTTTATCCTTAACCATGAGGTACAAAAAATGGGGTTTAAATGTATATGCCAGTTACACAGCCGATAGAACAATCCTGAATAATGCCCTTGCTGATCGTATTGCCATTATGAGAGATCCTTATGCATTAAATGCGGTGATACCCTTGGGTGATTTAAATATCTGGCAGCGCCCCGGTGATGTGGCTAAATACCCATATCCTTATGATTTTAGCCGTTACGGAAATATCCAGCCCTTAAGAGCCGATCAAACCTTATGGCAGGAAAGCGGCACCTACCTTAAAATTAACAATTTAACACTTTCTTATATGTTCGATAAGAAGTTGATCCAAAGATTCGGCCTGGCCAATTTCAGAATATTTGCTTCAACAAATAACTTAATTACATTTTCTAAGTATAGTGGCCCCAATCCGGAAAACGTAACCGCCTTAGGTCGGGATATTTCTAACGGTTATCCTGTGCCACGTACTTATAACATTGGTTTAAACCTAGAACTTAATACAGGCAACTAAAAATATTTATTATGAAAAAAGTTATCATTTACACTTTGGTTATTGCAGCATGTTTTTGCCTGCCATCATGTAAAAAGTTTTTAAATGTACAGCCTTTAGATAAACTAACGGGAAACAACTATTTCCAGTCTAAAGAAGATGTGGTTGCCAATATTTATGATTTATCGAGGATTGTTTTTAGCAAAATAAACGAAACCCATTATGTTGGTGCAGTGGGAGAATACCGGTCGGGCGAAGTATTGCACGAAAGCCAGTCTGATAATGCCCCATCGCGCGAATATGTAGAGCACCTGGGTAGAAACGATCTGTTAAACCTGATCAGAAGAGGGCAGCCCTGGGATTATTACAATTTTGACAGAATAACAGACTGGACCGGCTACTACCGCGCCATCCAGGGGGCCAATATCCTGATTGCAAAATTGGAAGAGGGTGTTCCAGGGGTTACCGAAACAGAAAAAGGACAGTTTAAAGCCGAAGCCGCTTTTATCCGCTCGCTTTGTTACTTTACCATGGTGCGGTTATTTGGCGATGTAGTGTATTATACAGATGCCTTTCATTCCACCTCACTGCCCCGCGAAAATTTTGTGTCCGTATTAAATAAATGTATTGCCGATTTAAACAGTTATAAAAATCAGATTCCATTTACCTATAGCGATCCCGCTTTAAAAGGGGTTCGCGCAAGTAGAGGTAGTATCATTGCCTTAATGATGGAGATGAACATGTGGAATGCAGGTTTCGATGGCGCTAATGCAAGAAAATATTATCAGGCTACTGCAGATTTAGGTAGAGAGCTGGTGGCCAGTAATGCCTATCGCTTATTGCCACTTTCAGATTGGTCAACAGTGATTAAAGGCCGTTCGGATGAAAGTTTGTTCGAGTTTTATCAAAGTATAAATTATGGTGATGCCGTACTGAATGTAGCTCCGATTGCCGATATGTTTTTGCATTATCCATACAAAAGACCAGAGTATACCCACCGCGTAAGTTTTGCTTATTACCGGGGCGAATACATGCAGAAACTTTTTCAGGATGGTGGCGACAAAAGGATTACTACCTGGTTTAATGAAGATATTTTTGCCGACAATGGCAAGTTCATGATGTTAAAATATGCCAAGAACTCTTTCATAGTAGGAGAGGAGGATGCCAATCCGGATAATACTTTCATGATTTTTAGGTATGGAGGGGAACTTTTGCTGGCAGCAGAAGCGCTGGCCAATATAGATGAAGATGCCGAAGCCATAAAGTTGGTTAATTTGGTAAGGGCACGTGCTGGTGCATCTCTGTATACCTCTTCAAACGGAGACCTGAAAGAATTTATCTTTTACGAACGTTCAAGAGAGCTGATTGGCGAAGGCCATCACTACTTCGATTTGGTTAGAACGAAGCGGATCCTGAACAGCCAGTATTCTTACAACGTGCTTACCTCAGATAAATTTAGTCGTGGTGCCTGGACCTGGCCAATTAACCAAAGTGCGCTAAACAACAACCCATTTATGAAACTGAATGATTACTGGGTTAATGGTGGTAATTAATTATAATAAAGAGATATGAAAAAGCTAATTTTTGCTTGTGCTGCTTTACTGCTGATATTAAATGCTTGTAAACGTGATGAGTATTATCGTGATGGAGGCCTGGCCAATCCTAATTTTAATGGCAATATGCTTCAATATTTACAAGCTAAAAAAGTACCTTTTGATACCATAGCCCAAATTGTAAAACTGGCGGGTATGGAAAGCACCTTTTCTAATGAAGACTTCACTTTTTTTGCACCTGATGATGATGTCATCAAAAGAACAATTGGAACAATCAGAACCAATGGATTAAATAATTTTCTTTTCTATTCAGGAAAAGATACCGTTAAAACGCTTGATCAGATTAGTCCGGTAATCTGGAAGCGATATCTGCAACGCTATATGTTTAAGGGTGTGAATAGGTTAAAAGATTATCAGCAGATCGATTTTGATGTCAAAAGTGTATATCCGGGTGGCCTGTATTATTCTCTGGGAGGTAATATCTCCAATATTGGTGTAACCTATGCTACCGCAAACAATATCAAATATATCGGATACCGCCAATTAAATTTAACTTATATCCCTGATGCTTCAAAACCTAATGAGAACTGGTTCATCAACAAGGTGGCATCATCTGATATCAAACCCACCAATGGCGTAGTACATGCTCTCGCCTTTAACGATCTGATTGGTGGTGCTTTTTTTGGATTTAACCGTGATGATTTTTTTAGCGATGTATATTACAGTGGTCTGACACCTTCTAATTCTTCGAAATAAAATCACATTTGGTGTTACCTCAAGAAATTAAATGATGAAAAAAATTAAATTAATATTCGCAATAATCACCCTGTTGGCTTTTAGCTTTCAAGGATGTAAAAAGGCAGATGATGTAATCCCTGATCCTTATGCTGATGCCAAATCACCTTTAGGGGTGGCCATTTCGCAAACCGATATACCTGTTCCTGCTGTTGGCATTGTTGGTACGTCTGTAGTCATCAAAGCTTCGGGTTTTGACAAATATAAAGATCAGTTGAGTTTTATGTTCAACGGCGAAAAGGCAGAGGTAGTGAGTGTAACTGCCACAGAAATTACCGTTAAGGTTCCGGAAAGCGGAAGTACGGGCGTTACTTCCATCGCCATCGGCGATCAGTTATTTATTGGTCCAACTTTTACTGTAACAGGGCTTATTAAGATTGACCCCACTTTTAAAGCCACAGCAGGTACCAACGGTTTTGTAAATCAGGTATATGAAATGCTTGATGGAAGGAACATCGTTGTTGGTAATTTTACAAATTTTGATAACAAAGGCGGTGTGGTTCCAATTAACAGAATTGCGAGAACATCACTGGATGGAGAATACGACCGCACTTTTCGTACAGGAAGAGGGGCCAACGGTAGCTTGGCCAGGGTTTTGGAAATTGGTGGACGTTTTATTATAGCAGGTGGTTTTAGCGGATTTAACCAGCGTACAGAAAACATCAGCAACATTACCAGTCTGTTCACCAGCGGAGCAATCGACACCGTAAAAATTCAAACCAAAAGGAAGCCAACGGTAACTGATACCGTTACCCAAAAATGGTTCCCGAGGTTTAACGGCGGCACCAACGGGTATATCAACCGTGTGTATGCACATCAGGGGAAAATTTTGGCTACCGGCGATTTTAGGTATTATGTAAAAAGAACTTATGATAAATTTAATTACGATTTATCAAGAGATACGGTAATCCTGGATAGTACAGAAATCCGCCAGGTTTTGCGCTTTAATTTAGATGGTAGCCTTGATAAAACATTTCGTTTTAATACCACTACCAATAAGGGGAAAGAAAGTGCGAACGGGCCTATTGATACTTATATGCATACCGAGGCTGAGAAGTTAGAAAAACTGGTGGTGTTTGGTAACTTCACTACCTTCGATGGTCAGCAAGCTAACCGTATCATCAGGTTAAATGCTGATGGTAGCATTGACCCCACTTTTACGCCGGGTACTGGTGCAGATAACCGTATATATTCCTGTACCTATAATGTAACCACAAAAAAATATGTCATCACCGGAAGTTTTACCCAATATAATGGTAAACCAGCATTGGGTGTAGCCGTTTTAAACGATAACGGAACTTTAGATGAATCGTTCAAATCACTGACTTTTGAAGGTGGGCAAGCTAATTTTGCCAAACAGCTTAGCAATGGGTTAATTGTGGTAAGTGGCTATTTTATCAAATATAATGGCATCACCAGAAACGGGTTTATGGTGTTAACACCAACAGGGACATTGGCAAAAGGCTACAACTCAACAGGCCCGTTCAGCGGCAGCTTAGCTGATGTGATCGAAACTAAATCAGCAGATGGTAAAAAGGCCCTGTTGCTAATCGGTGGTTTTAGCCGTTTTGACAACTTACCATTTTACAATATTATTAGGGTAACCATCGAATAACAGATTAAGCTAACCAGATATAAATTAAGATGAGTATGATGAAAAAATATAGATTATTGATAGGCTTAATCGCAGCAATAACCACTACAGCCATATTTTCCTGTAATAAAGAATTCGAAAGAACAATCGGGGACAAGAATGCAAGTGATACCACCACTGTTAAATACGGAAACCGAAAGGTACTTTATTTAGTGGTTGATGGCGCAAGAGGGCAATCGGTTTTAGACGCCAACACGCCAAATATCGATGCCATTTTACCGCATTCGATCTACACCTGGGTAGGTTTAAGTGATCCTGATGCAACCTCAAGTGCAACCAATTGGGCAAATATGTTAACCGGGGTGAAAAAAGAAAAACATAAAGTTACCAGTGATGCATTAGCGAACAACAATCTGCAGAATTATCCGGTTATCTTCAACAGGATTAAAGAGGCAAGTGCAAAATCAAAAATTGTTACCTATACCCCTTCAGCAGTTTTTAAGTCGTTAAATACCGGAGCCAATGCCAGTAATTTGGTAGCAGATGACGATGCTGTTAAAGCCGGTTTAATCGGCAATATCGGCAGCGATACCGCATCGGTTATTGTAGGTCATTTTACAGGAGTTAATGCAGCAGGGGCTGCCTCCGGATATGATGTTTCTTTTCCAGCATACAGAGCAGCAATAGAAAAATTTGACACCAGTGTTGGTGAAATCCTTGCAGCACTAAAAAAACGTCCTGATTATAACAATGAGCAATGGTTGGTGGTTATTGCATCAAGTGCCGGCGGGCCATACACTTTACCTGCAAATGCAGATGACCAGACTATTTTTAGCCAGCCAAAAGCAAATTCATTTATAATTTATTATGCGCCAACTTACAACAAACGAATTTTAACCAAACCATTTACAGGTAACCGGTATTTAGGCAAAACCATCCGTTTTAAAGGTGAAGATGTGAGGGCGCAGGTTGATGCTGCGGATGCCAATGTTTACAATATTGACGATACTACAAAAGTGACCATTGAGCTAAAGGTTAAAAAGAACGAAGACAAATTTTTCTGGCCAAGTGTTTTAGGTAAGCGTAACGAATGGTCTAGTGGTCACCCCAGCGTTGGTTGGGTAATTTACTTAGAAGAAGACTACTGGTATTTTGAATGGCGGGGTACTAAAGATGGAGATTACCACCAGTGCAGGGGCGGAAGTTTTCCCAAAGGAAAATGGACAAATTTAACCGCAAAAATAGAGGTACGTAATGGACAACGATTTGTACGCACCTATACCAACGGTAACTTCAATAATGAGTTCGACATTACTGGTTCAGGATCGTTGGCAAATTCCAATCCCTTAAAATTGGGATATTTAAACGGAAATGGCCACGGCTCGCCAGACGTATATGTGAGCGACATCCGTTTTTTCAAATTTTCTGTTCCAGATGGCATGATTGGTAATTATGCCTGTCAAACTTCAATTGATCAAAGCCATCCATACTTTAATTTTCTGGTAGGATACTGGCCCGCAACTGATGGCAACGGCAATATCATGGCAGATATCAGTTCTCAGGCTCATGATTTTAAATTTCAGGGAACTTATACCTGGGAGAGTTTTAACGATTTAATCTGTCCGCCGGCGCCAGAAACGCTGGCCGTATTTGTCCCGCAAACATCAGATGTTCCGGCACAGATTATAAACTGGTTGAAAATAGCCAATAAACAAACCTGGGGGCTTGATGGCCGCGTTTGGTTAGATCAATAACCGTTTTGCTGATCATTTAAAATACCATAAAATGAAAAAAATTATATCTATCGCATTGATGAGTTTAGCCATTATTGGCGTTTATTCTTGTCGCAAATCAAAAATAGAGGATTTAACATTGCCTGATCCTAATACCAGAAGTATAACAGGGGAAGGTATCGTTGCAGGAAAGGTTTCTATCGATAACGAATACGTGAAGGTGCCTTTTAAAATTTCTTTAACCGGCGTTGCAGAGGAAGCCTTTCAGGTAGGTTTAACTTTAAATAATGATACCGTTGCGCAGTTAATTAACAATGGAACCATTAGCAATGCCGTACTCATGCCGTCTACAGCTGTAGAGTATCCAAATGTAATCAATGTAGCTTATGGAACCGATAACAGCGAAGGTATTGCCATTGTGCGCCGGTCGGTATTGGAGCGCAATTATGGCAAAAAAGTTGTTTTTGCACTAAAGCTTTCGGCTCCGGGCAAAGGAAACAAAATTGCTGCCGGCAAATCTACCATCATGGTAATCATCAATACTTCTGATTTGCTGAAATCTACCGACTTACACTATCTAACGTTCAAAAACACAGGTATCTATAACGTGGTATACCAGGGAGATTACATTGTGGGGCCTGCCGGGGTAACCATTCCACTCATTATAAATTTAGAGAACCAGCCATCCACAGCTTTTAATATTAAAATTAAAGAGAATATAGATACCATAGCCACTTTGGTAAGCCGGGGAACTTTGCCTGCTGATGCCATACATTTGGCTGCTAAAGATTATAGTGTTGATACTTTGGTTCGCTTTGCCACAGGTGCTTCGAGTGCGGTTGTGCGGCTTCAGATTCCATGGCCAGTTTTTGATGCCAACATTGTTGCCAACAAGAAATTTGCATTCGCTTTCAGCATTAGTGAAGCAACCAATCATGTCATTCACTCTGCCAAGAGTAAATTAATTGTCGTTGTAGATCCTAATGTAAATTTAGATAATAACTCTTACATCACCGGAAACGGTACCGGTTTAACCGCCAGATATTATACCAATACCCAGTTAGACCCGGATGACGGTCGAGCGCCATTTGTAACCAGGATAGATGAGACCATTAACTTTAGCGGCGATGGATGGCCGGACAATGTAAAAAATGCTTTAGGAACAGCTTTAAGCAGGGATAACTTTTCTAGTAAATGGAAAGGTGAGTTCCTGGCACCGGTACGGGGTACCTATACGTTTTACCAAACCCGATGGGATGATGGTGCCAGACTATATGTTAATGGCGTAGCGTTAGTAAACGACTATACTACCCAATGGGATAAAGATACACGTAAGGGGACGATATTTTTAGAACGCGGAAAACGTTACACCATTGAAGCACATCACCGTGAAAATGTGGGTGGGCAGCAGGCCTATCTGGAAATTGAAGTGCCAAATATTTTATCAAAAAGGGTAATACCTAAAACTCAATTATTTCCAACACCTTAAATATTAGTCAGATATGAAAAATAATGTAAAAAGATCATGCAGTATAATATCTATTTTAATACTGGTGGTGATGAGCACGGTAAAGTGTAAGAAAGATAAAGAAGAGATTGTGCAGGTAGTGGATGAACCTAAACCAACCGCAGGGTTTACTTATGTGAGACCTGATACCGTAAAATTTCTAGAGTACCAGTTTACCGGTACCTCTACAAATTACAAAACTTTATTGTGGCAATTTGGAGATGATAGCACCTCGGTTTTAGTTAACCCAAAACATACGTACCGTTTCCCCGGGAAATATAAGGTAACCTTAACCACCAGAAATGGCCAGGGTTATTCTGCTGCGAAAGAAGTGATTTTAAATATCGTTGACCCTAATTTTGACCCGACTAAAATTGGAGAAAATTATATGCAGACGGTTGGTGGCATATTCTCGGTAAACTTAGAAGCCGGTGCAGGCCCTGATTCCAATGAAGGATCAAAAAAATTGGTTGATGGCGATATTACAACCAAATTTTTGCAGGCAGGTTTTGATGGTACGCAAAGATGTACATTCGAACTTAAAACACCACAGGTAGTCGGCGCTTATACCTTAACTTCAGGTAACGATGCTGAAGACAGAGACCCGAGGTATTGGATTTTACAAGGATCGATAGATGGTATCCAGTATACCGACTTACATACGGTAACCTCTTGCCCCTGGGCCAATTCTGGTGAAAGGCGCGTAACCAAAAAGTATTATTTTGACAATTTTGTAGCCTATAAATTCTACCGTCTTTATATCAAAGCCAATAGGGGAAGCCGTGTATTTCAGTTATCTGAATGGACTATCAATAAAAAACAACCTTAATAAGAGGGCGCTCCAAACCAATTGAAAGATACATGAAGCTTAACAACTTCATGTATTTTTAGTTTAAGGATATAGGGTTAGGATAGCGGATAGGCTATAAAACTTAACGTATTTTGAAAAGTAAGTTAAACCTGAGCTCATTAATATTTGAATCAATTTGAGTATTTACTGCCGCTTTACCTCATGCAATCGTCATGTTGAATTTATTTTACAAGTTGCACTAATGTTTTCAATTGCCTGTAGCTACTACGTGGTCAGCATCTTTTCTGTTGTAAAGACCCTGAAATGAATCCGATGGCTATCGGATCAGTGTGACGGCATCAATGGTAAAATAACCAAATAAAAGCAGCTGGCCTCCTGAAAAATCAAGTTTTAGGATCAAGGTGGCAGGCCACTTGACTTCTTTTTAAATGTCATACAGACAATTAAAAATTAACTTCTCTTGCGAAAAGTAAATTATATTTTATACTTTAGTAAAACGTTTAACTAGAGTTAAATCTAACCAAAATATAGAACACCTGATTTCAACACACACACCAATTATGAACGAAACCAACACATTAAAATTCTTAGGCGTAATGGGCATGATCTTGCTTAGCGGCATGCTAATGGCACAGGATCGGAAAGCCCCGGCTTATCCTTTAATTACGCACAATACCTATTTTAGCATCTGGTCTAATACTGATAAGTTAAACGAATCGGCTACCCAACATTGGACAGGTGCCGATCATTCTCTTTTAGGAATGATTAATGTTGATGGGGAGATTTATCGTTTCCTGGGTAAAGAAAGCACTACCTATAAAACGGTTGTGCCTGCGTCAGATGAGAAGGCTTATGAAGTAAAATATACAGAAGCTGAACCTCAGGGTGATTGGAAGGCTGCAAACTACCCGGCCAGCAACTGGCAAATAGGTAATGCCCCAATAGGAGATGATGCTAAAAACGTAAAAACATTATGGAAATCGAACGATATCTGGGTAAGAAGAACCTTTAATATCGCCAACCCAGCCTCCATAAACCAGTTGTTTTTAAAGCTTAATCACGATGATAATATTGAGGTTTACCTGAATGGAAAAAAAAATTACACAAAAGAAGGCTGGACCAACGATTTCAAATATATTGCTTTAAGCAATAGCGATAAAAATGCTTTAAAAGCCGGCTCGAATGTAATGGCTGTCCATCTGAAGAATACTGCCGGCGGTCGGTTTCTTGATTTTGGTTTGGTAGATAAACTAAAAGATAATGCTGAAAAAGTACAGATTGCCAGGCAAAAGAGCGTAGATATCAATGCTACGCAAACGATCTATAACTTTGCCTGTGGTAAAATAGATCTTAAATTAACTTTTACTTCACCCTTATTAATGAATGATTTGGGTTTGTTTGCGCGTCCGGTTTCATACGTTTCGTACCAGGTAAAGGCAAATGATGGCAAAACACATCAGGTAAAGGTATACCTTAGCGCAGCATCAAACATTGCGGTTTACCGCCCTACACAAGAGGTTATAGCCAGTAAATACAGCACTGCTAAATTATCGCTGTTAAAAACAGGTACTGTAGAGCAGCCCATTCTTCAAAAAGCGAGTGATGATATGCGGATTGATTGGGGTTACTTTTATGTAGCGGCACCAAAAACCAGCAATGCCATCCAGTTTGTAACCACAGAGAAAGAGGCTGCTGATGCTTTTAGAAAAGGCAATTCTGCTTCAACTGCCAAACAAGGTAAAATGCTTGCCCTAAACACCATTATCCCTTTCGGGACTGTAGGTAAAGCTGCGGTAGAAAAATATGTAGAACTGGGTTATGATGAAATTTACAGTATCCAGTATTTCCATAAAAATTTAAGGCCATGGTGGAATACCTCGGGTAAAGAAACCATTGAAGATCAATTAACGGCAGCCGCTAACGATTACAAAGCGGTTATCGCCAAATGCGAAGCTTTTAATCAAACATTATATGCAGATGCCTTAAAATCTGGCGGTAAAGAATATGCCGATTTATGTGTTTTAGGTTATCGGCAGAGCATAGCCGCACATACCTTGGTTAAGAGTCCGCAAGGGGAAATTTTATGGTTATCAAAAGAAAATAACAGCGGTGGTTTTATCAACACGGTAGATGTAACTTATCCCTCGGCACCATTATATCTGATTTATAATCCCGAGTTGTTGAAGGGCATGTTGAATGGGATTTTCTATTTCAGCGAAAGTGGCAAATATCCTCATCCCTGGGCTGCCCACGATTTGGGTACTTACCCTTTGGCTAACGGACAAACTTATGGCGAGCCGATGCCGGTGGAAGAATCTGGCAATATGATTATTTTAACGGCAGCCATTGCCAAAGCGCAGGGAAATGCCGATTATGCAAAAGCGCACTGGAAAACTTTAACCACCTGGGTTGATTACCTGACCAAAGAGGGCTTAGACCCAAAAACACAATTGTGTACTGATGATTTTGCCGGTCACCTGGCCCGTAATGCCAACTTATCGGTAAAAGCGATTGTAGGCATAGCCTGTTATGCCCAGATGGCCCAAACGTTGGGATATGATGATATCGCTAAAAAATATAGGGCAATTGCCGAAAGTATGGTGCCAAAATGGATGGAAATGGCTGATGCCGGCGATCATTATGCCCTAACTTTCGATAATAAAAATACCTGGAGCCAGAAATATAACCTGGTTTGGGATAAGGTTTTAAACTTAAACTTATTCCCTCAAAAAATATATGATACCGAGACCAAATATTACCTGACTAAACAAAATAAATATGGTATTCCATTAGATAGCAGAAAGGCCTATACTAAAAACGACTGGATTTTGTGGACCGCTACTTTTGCGCCAACACAAAAAGAATTCGAGGCTTTGGTGCATCCGGTTTACAGGCATGCCATCGAAACCGAATCAAGAGTGCCTTTGAACGATTTTTATGACTCGAATACCGGAATCCGGGATAACTTTAAAGCCCGAAGTGTAGTAGGTGGTTTCTACATGAAAATGCTTGCCGACAAATTAAACAGTAAATAATCTCACCCTACCATTAAATTAACAATCAAAGGTTCTGCATAAACTTGCAGGACCTTTTTTATTCCCGCCATGGTAGGTGTCCTTACGTAACATGAGTTTTGGTTCTTAATTTTGTCGTGGCGAACTGACAAAGAGGCTTTGCGTAGGAGTGAAGCAATCTTTCATTCCCCGATTCCATGGCCTGTGTCTCCAGAGGCCGAAACATACTTAATGGCTATTGAAATTAGGAAATGAGTGGACTGTGGTGCTTGGAGGTTGACAGCCCCGCTTTACGCTTTATCCCGATGAAAAAATCGGGATGTTCGCTGCAGCAACGAGGTATGAGGAAGCGAAGCGTATAAGTGGAAGACGGGAAGCAACTTTATGTATTGCAGAAGCATTTCGCTCCAAATGATATTAGTGTTTAATTGGCCTACAGTTTTCGGACGATTTGACCTCAAATTTCTCATGACTGAAAAAGGCTTCAAACTATACAGTATTTTCTTTGATCTGCTAATTATCGGATCGAGTTCGGGAAAAACAGGGGTTTGAAATCCAATCAGTATTTTCACTAATCATTCTGCATTTATATGTTCTTAAATGCTACATGGTGAAAAGATTTCTCCCCGCCTGTACGGGCAGGCATTCCGCTGCCGATAAAGAATCGGCAAGCTCCAGTCGAAATGACGACTTTTCTATTCCATTCCCTTGGTCTGTGTCACACAGACCAAAGTATACATTTTCTAGTGGGTTATACGCTGTTGAGTTTAGGTATAAAAGTCTGTGCAACTTGCCAACCTTACAAATGAAAGTACTGTCTTAGCTACTTAGCTTTGGTTGCAGCATATCAAAACTCAAACTCCAGTTGGTTGTTTCCTGGCTTTTCTATTTCTACATCGTCATAAAACCGTGATAAGGTAATGCCTAACAGCCTCACTTGGGTTGTGCCGATGGCTGCTTCTTCTAAAAGTTTAATTGCTTCAGTATAAATGTTGGCTGCTTTGTTAATCGGTGTAGTGAAGGAGCGGCTGCGCGTAATAAGCTTAAAATCAGCAAACTTAATTTTCAGGGTTACCGTTTTTCCGCTCAGTTGATGTTTTTCCAGCCGTTTCGACACCGTTTCACTGATCTGTTTCAGCAGATCGTGCATTACTGCATCTTCGTTGGTGTCTTCTGAAAAGGTATCTTCTGCACCTATTGATTTCGCTTCACGGTTTGCACGAACAGGCCGATCGTCTATCCCTCTGACAATTTTATAATAAAACCTTCCTGATTTTCCGAATTGGGCAATAAGCTGGGCTTCTGTCAGCTTTTTTAAATCTGCACCTGTATTAATTTGCATAGCCTTCATTTTGGCACTCGTAACTTTGCCTACTCCAAAGAATTTTTCTACAGGGAGTTTTTCCATAAAAGCTTCAATTTTGGAAGGGCCAATAAAAGTTAAACCGTCGGGTTTATTCATGTCTGAAGCTACTTTTGCTACAAATTTATTGATCGATACGCCTGCCGATGCTGTTAAATTCAATTCATTTTTTATGGCATTTTTAATCGATTGCGCAATATCGATGGCCGATCCGATGCCGAGCTTGTCTTCCGTTACATCCAGGTAAGCTTCATCCAGCGAAAGTGGTTCTATGAGGTCGGTATAGCGGCTAAAAATCTCCCTGAGCGATTTTGAAACCGCAGTATAGGCATCAAAACGTGGATATACAAAAATTGCCGTAGGGCAGAGCTGGTAGGCTTTACTTGACGACATTGCTGAGCGGATCCCATATTGCCTGGCTTCGTAACTGGCCGTAGAAACCACACCGCGGCTATCTGGCTTGCCGCCAACCACCAAAGGCTTTCCACGGTATTGAGGAAAATCGCGTTGTTCAACAGATGCATAAAAAGCATCCATATCAATATGAATTATTTTTCTTAAAACGGGCAGATTTAAATCAGACATGCAATGATCTAAATTTCGCGTTTTTTTTCAGGATTATTGGTCGAGATTTTTTTTCTTTACAAAATATGGAAAGAACGATCCGTTTTTATAAGAATGCAAAACATGAATGGTATGCTGATATACCCGAATGGGGTGGCGCTATTGAGGATTTGCAAATGGTTGAAGGTGCCGATGAGTTATTGAACTGGGTAGCTGCTTCAGAAAATGAATGTAAATTATTAATGGCTGATGAACAAATACAAAATGCCGAAGTTTTAGACCTGGTTTACGCACGTGAAGAAAATTTGGGCGGTGGGGGCGACTACCTTTTAGAACAGTTTCGTGGAGCATTTAAGAACCATAAAATCTGGCTTTGTGGTGTAACAGAATTTGTTTTTAAACAGTTACCTGAAAGGATTTATTTTAAGGAAATTGATAGCCGCTCTCGGGATTGTCATGTCTAGCAAACCTGGATAGCTATTGCCTGTAGCATAGTTTAGAACCACGCATGAATAGAGAGCCAAATCTGTCTCGATTTAAGTGCCGCGTCTAGGTCAGGATGACGATTATTCTTGCGAGCCTTACATTTCAAAGCTTGAAATTTAATTCAATAAAAATTCTACTCTATTCAGCAACGAATCCATCTCAAATGGTTTCTCCATGAAATCATTTGCGCCGGCATCTAAAGCAGATTGCCTGATATCTCTGCTGGCTGAAATCATTAAAATAGGGATATCCTTGAATTGAGGATTGTTTTTAAGTTGTTTGCAGATATCCCTGCCATCATATCCACTCATCCATATATCAAGCATAATCAGATCGGGTCTGTTTTTTGCAGCTTCAATAACTGCCCCACCATCATATGTAAATTCAACTTCATAGCCCATCACTTCCAAAATCATGGTGATTGCATCAACAATTCCCTCATCGTCATCGGCAATCAGTATTTTTTTGTTCGCCATTTTGTAAGTTTATTTCATATCGTTTGTTTTTCAATTGTTAAATAAGGAGATGATTGATTGCGTATAGGTTATTAATGTGGCAAAGGCGGTTTTTGTTTTAAAAAAATGAATATTTGTATAGAAAATTTTAATAGTCAGCTGGTCACGATTTTTGCTGCCGGATTTATTGAAGAAAAAATCCAGGTTAAGATTAGGTTAATCCCTGTTGACGGTTATTCTTTGCTAAAAGATCATTAAGACAAGAAATAAATTTGCTATAGTCAACCGGCTTGAGCAGGAATTGATCTGCATTTACCCGATGGGCATCCATTGCATACTGGCTATATGCTGTAATAAATATCAGGTACTTCACAAAGTCTCTCAACTTTACCGCTGCTTCGATACCCGAAATCCCATTCATTTTGATATCCAAAAACAAAAAATCAATTTTTTGCTCTTTGCTTAACACTTGTATGGCCTGTGAAGCATTACTAAAGCTACCAGCTAGGATAAGTTCAGGTGTATCATTAATATAGGCTTCGAGAAGTTCGATGAGCAACGGGTCGTCATCAACAATTACGCAACGGTGCTTTTTATTTTTGATAAGGTCTGTTTCTGTTTTCATGCATCCTATAATTTTGATAAAGTTAGAGATTTGTTGACATGGCAACAATCGCCTTTGGCAAAACTATATTTTTTATTAGATTAGTCCGTCGCCATACCTGTAAATCTTGCCCGATGTACACCAAAATAAATTTCTACTATAACAGCTACACAAAGCTCTCCTACCTGTTCATATTGATTGTGTTGCTCTTTAACCCAAATAGCCAGGTAAGCGCAAAACTTTTGACAGATGCACCAGCCGATACAACCAGGATAAACAGTTTACTGGATAGTATTTCGAAATACAGGTACCAGCCGGATTCGGTGCTAAAGTATGCTGATTTGGGAATTGCTCATGCAAAATCGATAGCCTTTGATAAAGGTTTATCCAAGCTGCTGCTTAGAAAAGGTATTGCGTTAATGAATAAGGGACTAAAAAACGAAAGTTTAACATCACTTAATGAAGCCGAAAAGCTGGCGAATAAAAGCGGACAGCTGCTTGTGTTAGCCAATGTAAATAGGATAAGAGGGGTGCTTTATTATAAAAATGCAGATTATGAACAGGCTACAGCTAATATTCTGAGGGCTATTAGCTTTTACGAACGAAACAAAGTGTACGTTGATTTGCCCATATGTTATTCTATACTTGCCTCTATTGGCTTAGCCACAGGCAATACTGCCGAAAGTTTTCGATATTATTTTAAATCCTTCAACCTGATCCGCACGCTGCTAACCAAAGCTGAATCTTCTTTTTCAAAAGAAGACTGGGATAAATTACATACCAATTACATTGATTTATGTGTCAACATTGGAAACTATTATGAGCTTTCAGGTAACGTTGATACCGCTTTGTATTATTATGAACTTGGTCTGTCCAAGCCTTTTGCCACTCCCAATTATAACGCCTATCTGATTTTGATGACCAACGCTTCGAAAATCTATTATGCCAAAGGAAATGTTGCAAAGGCCAGGAAAATGGCCCAACGTTCATTAAATTTGGCGAGGGAGGCCAATCTATATCGGGAACAATCTAATGCGCTTGACCACCTCGGAAGCTTTGCTGATCATTTTACACAGGCTAATCAATATTTTAGCGAGGCAGTTGAGCTTGCCAAAAAATCGCAGGACAAAGATCTTTTGTGGAAGGTTTTAGAACATCGTGCTAATTCGGCCAAGAAGTTTGGTAATTATAAATTCGCGTTAGAAGCTTACGAGGAATCAAGGGCCATCCGCGACAGTATTGTTACCCAGGAAAACAGGGTGGCGATTGACAACCTCATCTCCAATCATAAACTACAAGATTCGACCCAAAAACTTAAGCAGGTTGGATTTGAGCGTTACAAGGCCAACCAGCGCAGTAATTTTTACCGGCTCTTATTTGCCGCTACAGGGGTGATATTATTGATCACTTTTCTCTTTATCCTGCGAAACAGAAAACTAAATAAAGCTTTAAACTTACGAACAAGCCAACTTGGCGCGCTTAATACACATAAAGATAGAATTCTGTCGATAATGGGGCATGATCTTAAAGGAGCATTGTCTGCGCTGCATGCACTGGCCTTTCTTCTTAAGCGCAATATGGGTACGCCAAGACAGGAAGAGCTTATTGAGCAGCTATCTAACGTACAGCAATCTGCAAATGAAATATTAGATAAACTGTTACTTTGGGGTGCTTTAGATATGCCTTACGATCATGTTATGGCACCATTTTATCCATCACTAACGTTAAGCAGTACCATTAATTCTACTAGGGGTATCGCCACCGCCCGAAATATTGCTTTAACGACCGATATACCGACAGATTTTGAAATTTTAGGAAACGAACATCACATCGAGTTTATCCTGCGAAACCTATTGAGCAATGCTGTAAAGTATTCAGATGCAGATCAGCCTGTTCACATCAGGCTGATCAGAACAAATGTTGCCGCTATATTTGAAGTTGAAAATCATAACAAGGCAGCCAACATCAGTTCTGTAAATGATTTTTATACAAATAAGCAAAGCGTTTCAGAGGAAACTAAAGGACATGGTATCGGTTTGTTATTATGCAAAATTCTGGCCGATCTGGATCATTATCAGCTAACAGCAAGCAAGGAAGGAGATCTCATCTGTATCCGGCTCATCATACCCGCAAATCCAGGAGCCTCAATAATTGAAAATGATCATCGTACCACAGTTTAAATGCGTTTACACCCGGTCAGCAAGATAAAACTATGTTTAACAGGATGATAAAATGTTCACCTGTACGGTAATATTGTGATTGCGGGCATGCGGCTTAAACTAATTGGCGTATAATGTTCGAAAAAAATAGTTATTTCATTACGAGACATTATATTTACAGCGTTTATTCAAACGACTAGTGTTTAACGGCCAAAAATGGACAGCATTAATATTAAGAAGTTAGCAGAAGCATTAAATTTATCTACTTCCACAATTTCGAGGGCTTTTAGGGATAATAGTGACATTAATGGTGCTACTAAGGATCGAATATTGGCCAAAGCAAAGGAATTAAACTACCAGCCCAATCATTACGCCAGTAATTTAAGGGAGCAAAAAAGTAAAACCATTGCCGTTATTGTTCCCGAACTGGCCAATAATTATTTCTCGCAGGCCATACATGGAATTGAGCGCATAGCGAGGGAAAACGGTTACCATATCCTTATTTATGTAACGGATGATGATTATCAGAAAGAAGTAAGCTTCATCCAGCACTTGCACAATGGCAGGGCCGATGGCATTATCATGTCGGTTTCCGGCGAGGCTAATGATCATAATTATCTCCACAAATTTGGCAGTAAAAGATTGCCATTGGTATTTTTCGACCGGATTTACGAAGACATTGATACCCCAAGGGTCATTACCAATGATTATGAAAGCAGTTTCCTGGCCACAGAACATTTAATAGAGCAAGGTTGTAGGAGTATTGCTTATCTGGTGGTGAATAAAAGTTTATCGATAGGTAAAACACGTATGCAGGGTTATATTGATGCACTGGCTAAACACCGGATTCCTTTCGAAGAAAACCTGATTGTAGACTGCAGTAACAGCTACGAAGAAAATAGCATGATCATTAAAGAGGCTTTAACCCAATTAAAACCCGATGGTATTTTTACCTCTGTAGAGCGCTTGGCTTTCGCTACTTATTATGCCTGTTACGATCTTAACATTAATATCCCCGGTGATTTAAAGGTAATTAGTTTCTCCAGTCTGGAAATTGCGCCTTTGTTAAATCCTTCACTTACCACCATTACCCAGCCTGCTATTGAAATAGGCGAAGAAGCAGCTAAATTGCTGTTTACCGTATTGGATAATCAGGCCGGTAAAAACCGACTAAATGAAGTGGTTTTAACCTCCAAAATGATCAAGCGGAATTCGACCAATAAATAGATCAAAACGCCCCAAAAAATGAGCTGATTTCCGGCTTTAAATTTTCAAAAAAATTCTTCACTTAGTGTAAAATACGCAGAATTTTGATCGGTTTTCGGGAACGTTCCCGAAAGATGACAAAATTTTGATCTATTTTTTTCGGGAACGTTCCCGAAAAAAGGCTTTAAAATGACTTAGTGTAATAATTACACTTTAAATTAAAATTTACACTTTTTAAAACATTGTTATTCAGTTAATTAAAAAAATATAGGTTGTTTAATGAGATTTTTTACCAGTATGAAAAAGCTGATTTTCTGCTCCATTTTTTTTCTGAAATTCCGTCCCGAAATATATTTTTTAAATAAATTTTGAAATCTCATGAACAGCTGTAAATTAGGCCTATGTGTAAATCACTATAATATTTAACCAAATTTTTATACTTAAACGAGCTTCAAATATGAGAGTATTTTACCTGTTAAAACAGGGGCTTTTGGTGCTGTTGGTTTTTTCAGCATTAATGGTAAAAGCACAAACCGGATCGGTATCCGGAAAGGTGCTTGATGAAAGTGGCCTGCCATTGCCCGGTGCCTCTGTAATTGTTAAAGGTACAACCAGAAGTACATCAACCGATGTTGATGGTAATTTTAAACTTGCTGGTTTATCTAATGGTCAGATAACGTTATCTGCAAGTTTTATCGGTTATCAGACCCTTGATAAAACGGTAAGCCTTTCGGCAAACGCCACGGTTAGTTTTCAATTGGTACCCGATGCGCAAAAACTGAATGAAGTGGTGGTAATCGGTTATGGTACCGCTGAAAAGAAAAACCTGACAGGTTCGATCACAACCGTAAATTCGAAGGATTTTCAAAAAGGTACCATCACTACGCCTGAGCAATTGATTCAGGGTAAGGTAGCTGGTGTAAACATCGTTTCTGGTGGTGGTGCACCAGGTGGCGGTAGTACCATCCGTATCCGTGGGGGTGCCTCGCTCAATGCCAGTAACGATCCTTTGATCGTGGTTGATGGGGTGCCTTTCAGCGGTAACAGCATTGGTAACGCCCCAAGTCCGCTATCATTGATCAATCCTAACGATATCGAAAACTTTACAGTTTTGAAAGATGCAAACGCTACAGCCATTTATGGTTCAAGGGCATCCAATGGGGTAATTTTAATCACCACAAAAAAAGGGGCATCAGGAGCACCTGTAATTAATTTCAGTACGAATAACTCCATTGCGAGCGTTGCCAAAAAAGTAAATGTGCTTACTGCCGATCAGGTCCGGGCTTTTGTAAACGCAAACGGTACCGCTGCGCAGAAAGCATTATTGGGCACGGCAAATACCGATTGGCAGAATGAAATCTATCAGAACGCATTCTCTACCGATAATAATTTAAGTATTGCAGGGTCTTTAAAAGGAGTACCTTACCGCGTATCGGCAGGCTATCTCGATCAGGATGGTGTGGTAATCACCAGTAAACTGAAAAGGGCTACAGGTGCCATATCTGTTGCACCTAAATTTTTTACCGATCACCTGAAAGCCGAACTGAACTTGAAAGGTTCTTTAAGCCAATCACAATATCCGAACGATGGTGCTATAGGCGCTGCAATTCAGTTTGATCCTACACAACCCGTTTATGCCAATAATAACTATGGCGGTTATTTCGAATGGTTAAGTACCAATGGTGTACCCAACCCGAATGCACCGCGCAATCCGGTAGCATTGATCAGACAACAGGATAACCGTGGAAATGCCGCAAGAAGTTTTGGTAACTTAAAACTGGATTATTCTTTCCACTTTTTACCTGAATTACATGCAGTGGTAAACTTAGGTTACGATTACTCAAAGGGCTATGGACGTACCATCGTGCCGACCTATGCCGCTCAGAGTGCATCAACCAGCGGATCTTACTCAAACAGGTTAAATACCGAGATGAATAAGTTTTCTGAGGCATATTTAAGTTATGCTAAAACTATCGAAAGCATTAAAAGCAGGTTTGATGTAACCGCCGGTTACGGTTATTATGACGACGCTGTAACCAATTACAACTTCTCTACCTACAAAGGTACAGGCGAACTGTTAACCACACCTGTATTCCCTTTTTCAGTTGAGCAGAATAAATTGCTTTCTTACTACGGACGTTTCAATTATACGTTGAATGAGAAATATATTTTATCAGGTACCATGAGGGCCGATGCTTCCTCTAAATTTGCCCAGAATAACCGTTGGGGTTATTTCCCGTCAGTAGGTTTTACCTGGAGAATTATCGGAGAGAATTTCCTGAAAAACAGCGAAACCTTGTCTGATTTGAAATTACGCTTAAGCTATGGTGAAACTGGTAACAAAGATGGTATCGGTAACTATGATTACCTTTCTAAATACTATGCCAGCACAAACAATGGTCAGTATCAGGTAGGTAATAATTTTTACAACTATTACAGTCCCGCAGGTTACGATCCTGACTTGAAATGGGAAACCACAACCACTTACAATGCCGGTTTAGACTACGGTTTTATAAAAGGAAGGTTGTATGGAAGTATTGATGTTTATTATAAAAAAACCAAAGACCTGTTAAGTACTGTAACCATTCCGGTAGGAACCAACTTTACCAATGTATTAACCACTAACGTGGGCAACATGGATGTACGAGGTGCTGAGGCAAGTTTAAATTTTGTAGCCATTAAAACAGCCAATACCAATTGGGAACTGGGCATTAATGCGGCATATAACAAACGGCAGGTGACCAACTTAACCTTAAATCCGAACTCTGGATTTAAAATTGATGCAGGTGATATTACCGGTGGTACAGGTATCCACCTTAAATACAATGCGGTTAATCAGTTACCAGGTTCATTCTTTGTATATAAACAGGTATACAATGCCGATGGTAAACCATTAGAAGGTGTTTATCAGGATTTGAATGGCGATGGTAGCATTTCTGCGGCCGACCAGTATTTTTATAAATCACCTGATCCAAAAGTAATCTTAGGTTTCAATACCTCGTTTACCTATAAAAAATGGACAGCAAGCACCGTGTTGAGAGCCAATATCGGTAACTATGTTTACGACAATATTTCGTCAAACTTTGGTATCAGAAATAACGTGTTGAGTACTCAGGGAATTCTGAATAACTCTACCTCAGATTTATATGTAACCAACTTCTCAGGAAGTTCAGGCGTACAGTACTTGAGCGACTATTTTATCAAAAATGCTTCTTTCCTGAAAATGGATAACCTGGGTTTATCCTATAATGTTGGTAAACTGTCGAAAACCGGGAATGCAAATATGCGCATCTCCGCAAACTGCCAGAACGTGTTTGTGGTTTCCAAATACAAGGGTATAGATCCAGAACTGGTTTCGGGTATCGATTATAACCTTTACCCTCGTCCACGTACCTATACTTTGGGCTTAAATGTTGGTTTCTAATACTGAATAAAGAAATAGAGAAAATGAAAAATTCATTTAAAACAATATTAGCATTGGGCTTCCTGGCAATTAGTTTAAATGCTTGTAAAAAAGAAGATTTAAACCTGAGGCCTACCAATGATGTAACTGCCGAGAATGTTTATGCAACGCCTGCAGGTTACAAAAACAGCTTGGTAAAACTATATGCAACATATGCACTTACCAGTCCATCAGGATCAGATAATAGTGATGTTGGCGGTTTAAACGCAGGTTTTGCCGATTTTTTAAGGTTATTCTGGACTTCACAGGAACTGGTAACCGATGAGGCCATCTGTGCCTGGGGCGATGTGGGTATTCCTGAACTGGATTACGGTACACCAAGTCCAGATAACCAGTTTTTGCGGGGACTGTATTCGAGGAGTATTCTGCAGATCACTTTCTGCAACGAGTTTCTTCGCGAAAGTACACCAGAAAAATTGGCGAGCAGAAATATTACAGGAGCTGATGTTACGGCAATTAATCGTTACCGTGCCGAGGCACGTTTCTTACGCGCCTATCAGTACTGGGTGTTGATGGATGCTTTCGGAAACCCGCCATTTATTACTGAGGATGATGCCATTGGTAAGGTAAACCCGAAACAGATCCAGAGAGCTGCGCTGTTTACCTATGTAGAGTCAGAATTGAAAGCCATTGAAGGCGATCTGGCCGATGCCCGTACTAATGAATATGGACGTGCAGATAAAGGCGCCGATTGGGCTTTATTGGCAAGATTATATCTAAACGCTCAGGTGTATACCGGAACAGCTAAATATACTGAGGCTATTACCTACTCAAGCAAGGTAATCAATGCAGGCTATAGCTTAAAAGCAAACTACATGGACTTGTTCAAAGCAGATAATGAAGTGAACAATACCGAGAATATCCTAACCATCAATTACGATGGTATTAACGGTACGAATTATGGTGGTACAACATTTTTGATCAATGCGGCCATCAACGGTGATATGAACCCAACTTCTTATGGCGTGCCAAATGGCGGCTGGGGTGGTAACAGAACCAGGCAGAACCTGCCTGCACTTTTTCCTGATGCGAATGGAAACCAGGACAAACGTGGTGTATTTTTCGGTACAAAAAGAAATGTTGATGCTGTAGGCGAATTTACGGATGGTTTGCGCGTAACCAAGTTCAAAAATGTTACTTCCGGAGGTGCAATGGGCCGTTCGCTGAACGGAACTTTCAGTTCCCTTGATTTTGCATTATTCCGGTTGGCAGAACAATATTTGATTTATGGCGAAGCAGTAGCCCGTGGAGGTTCAGGCGGCGATGCTTCAAAGGCATTAACTTATGTAAATCTTTTACGTCAACGCGCTTTTGGCAATGCCAGTGGAAATGTATCTGCAGCAGCCCTGACAGTCGATTTTTATCTTGATGAGCGTGCCCGCGAATTATACTGGGAAGGTCATCGCCGTACCGACTTGGTCCGCTATGGTAAATTTTCAGGTTCAGCTTATTTGTGGCCGTTTAAAGGGGGGGTACAAGCTGGAGCATCACTACCCGCTTATCGTAATTTGTATCCCATTCCTTTGGCAGATCTGATTGCAAACCCAAATTTGACTCAAAACACAGGTTATTAATCTTAATTTTTTCAATAAGAGATGAAATCAATATTATTCAAATCCCTGGCAGTTGGCTTAATGGCGATCTCGCTATGGTCATGTAAAAAAGACGAAACGCAGACCGTTTCAAATATTAGCCCTGCAGGAACGCTAACCACATCAGCAACCACGCTTAACCTGGTACAATCTAATGCCTCACAGGCAGCATTTACCCTGAGTTATCCGCTTGCCACTTCAACCGGATATGTGGTGCCGGTAAACACCAGCTTACAGTTTGGTTTAAAAGGCACTAATTTTTCTCCCGTTAGGGAAGTGGCTGTAACCTCTAAAACCTATGCTCCAACCGTTACTGAGGTAAACAATATGATTTTGGCGCTTGGGGGAAAAGTAGGAACTGCAGCACAGATTGAAGTGAGACTAAAATCGGGTGCGGCAGCAAACGATCTAACTTATTCAAACGTAATCACCTTAACCGCTACACCTTATCTTGCCTCGGCATGGGTGTATGTTCCTGGGGCATACCAGGGCTGGAATCCTTCAACTGCCGATAGTTTGATCTCCGTTTCAAGCAATGGCATTTATACAGGTATGATTGCGTTCACCCCAGGCAACCTCGAATTTAAAGTTACCCCGGCCAAAAAATGGGATGTAGCTTATGGTGATGCCGGAGGTGGTAAAATCAGTAGCAGCGCAGGCGATAACCTTAAATCACCTGACGCAGTAGTGAAACAGGTAACTGTTGATCTGAATGCAGGTACTTATACCATCGGCGTTCCGAAAGAATGGTCGATTATTGGCGACGCTACCCTAGGTGGCTGGGGCAATGATACCGATATGAAAGTAACCAATGATGGCAAGGCTAACTTTTATACCATTAAAACCACTTTAACTACCGGTGCATTTAAATTCAGGTTTGCCCACGATTGGGGAACCAACCTTGGTGGTAGTTTAAACACTCTTACAAACGGGGGTGATAATATCGCGGTTACTACTGCCGGAACCTATACCATCACTTTAGATGTGGCTGCTAAAAAAGCCACTATGGTTAAAAACTAATTTGTTATACATACCGCCCTGCGGCATTAGTTGCTGTAGGGCATTTTTAAGTTTTAGCATGATCAGAATCCATATCCTTAAAAAATTTCCGTTGCTATTTAATGCTCATACTAACACTTTTTTCAATAAAGTAAGTAGCACTATTGTGCTTTTACTTATCTTTTCTTTTAATAGCCTTTATGCGCAGAAACTTGAGCGTATCGAACCCATGTTCTGGTTTACCGGGATGTACAATCCTAAACTGCAATTGCTGGTACACGGCGAAAATATTGCTTCAAGCACGGTTTCTTTAACTTATCCGGGAGTAAAGCTCCTAAAAGTAAACAAAGTTGAAAACCCGAATTATTTATTTCTCGATTTAACAATTGCCACTACTGCAAAACCCGGAAGTTTCCCGATTAATTTTTCCGTAAATGGCAAAAAGATATTCAGTTACACCTATGAATTAAAAAAACGCGATAAAAGTGCGGGCAGGATTCAGGGCGTAACCAACAAAGATTTTATTTATCTGCTGATGCCCGATCGTTTTTCGAACGGCGATAAAAGCAATGATGTGGTTCAGGGTTTAACCGAAACGGCATTAAACCGCGATAGCATGTACTACCGCCACGGTGGCGATATCCAGGGGGTAATTAATCACCTCGATTACCTGAGAGATTTAGGCATAACTGCTGTTTGGATAACACCAGAGGTAGAAAATGATATGCCACAGGCTTCTTACCATGGCTACGCGGTTACCGATCATTATAAAATAGATCCGCGTTTTGGTACCAATGCACTTTACAAAAAATACGTAGAGATTGCACATACCAAAGGATTAAAAATCATTAAAGACATTGTACACAACCACATTGGTACCCAACACTGGTTTTATAAAGATTTACCAATGAAAAGCTGGCTAAACCAATGGGCAAAATATACACAAACCAGTTACCGCGATCAAACCGTAATGGATATTCATGCTTCTGCTGCAGATCGCAAACAGATGCTGGATGGCTGGTTTGTACCGACAATGCCCGATTTAAATCAGCGTAATCCGTATGTACAGAATTACCTTACCCAAAACCATATCTGGTGGATCGAATATGCCGGTATAGATGGTTTACGTTTGGATACCTACGGATACAACGATCCGGTTTACATGGCCGATTGGGCTTTAAAAGTTCAGGCAGAATTCCCGCATCTTTCTGTTTTTGGCGAAACATTGGTGACTGCAGTAGCGAACCAGGCTTTTTTTACAGGTGGCAATACGGTTAACCGTGGTTTTGATACCCATTTGCAGGGTATTACCGATGCTACTTTGAAAGATGCAATATATGAAGGAATAAATGGCAAAAATGGTTGGGTAGACGGTATTAACCGTTTATATGCCACCCTGGCTCACGATTTTTTATACAAAAACCCAAATACGAACTGCATTTTCTTAGATAACCACGATATGAGCCGCTTCTATTCGATGGTTGGTGAAGATTTCGACAAATACAAAATGGGAATGGGTATCCTATTAACTATGCGTGGCATTCCACAGATGTATTATGGAACTGAAATTTTAATGAAAAACTTTTCCAATCCGGATGGATTGATCCGTTCTGATTTTCCTGGTGGCTGGGAGGGCGACAAAAAAGATAAATTCGTTGCTGATGGACGCAGCAAAAAAGAAAATGAGGCTTTCGATTTTGTTAAAACGCTGGCCAATTTCCGTAAAAGTAGTCCGGCTTTACAAACAGGCAAATTGATGCAATTTGTTCCCCAGGATGATATTTATGTTTATTTCCGCTACACTACAGAACCAAAAGGCACTGTAATGGTTATTGTAAACAATACAGAAAAAGAAAAAACATTAAGTACAGATCGTTTCGCCGAGAGAACAGCAGGGATTACAGCAGCAAAAAATGTGGTTACCGGCGAAAATATTGAATTTAAAAACATTAAAGTTCCTGCTAAAACAACATTGGTGCTAGAATTGAGGTAAAATGTTTGAGAGTAAGGTGTAGACTTCACATCTTGATACTTAATACGCACTACTTGATACTAAGAAAATAATAAAGATGCAAAATAATAGTCATATAGAACCTTCTACCTTCAACCTTCCGCCTTCCACCTCAATAAAGGCTTGTCTATTCGATTTAGACGGCGTACTGGTAGATACGGCGGTGTACCATTACAAAGCCTGGAAACGTTTGGCCAATACCATGGGCTTCGATTTTACAGAAGAGCAGAATGAGCAGTTAAAAGGCGTGAGTAGAGTTGAAAGTTTGAATAAGATTTTGGCCTGGGGCGGTGTAGAAAAAACTGATGCAGAAAAAGAAGAACTGGCTGCTTTAAAAAATGGCTGGTATGTAGAGATGATTACTAAAATGACACCTGCGGAAGTTTTGCCAGGAACGGTCGATTTCTTAACGGCTATTCACAAAGCTGGTTATAAACTGGCACTTGGGTCGGCAAGTAAAAACTCGGCGATTATTTTAGAAAGAACAAACCTTGCTCATTTCTTTGATGAAATTGTGGATGGTAATATGGTGACCAAATCAAAACCCGATCCGGAAGTATTTTTAAAAGGCGCTGAACTCCTGGGTTTCGAACCAGATGAGTGTGTGGTTTTTGAAGATGCGGTTGCCGGAGTAGAAGCGGCAAAAAGAGGGGGCATGAAAGCCATCGGGATCGGTGAAAAAAGTGTGCTTGGCCAGGCCGATCTGGTAGTAAGCGGATTAGACAAATTAACAGTTAAAGATTTAGAGAATTTATAGGTTTATGGTGTAGGGTTTAAGGTTTAAGGCAATATGTCTCATATCTCAAATCTCACTTCTCAATACTAGTTATGAAAAACTACATTAAAGCAGATGAGTGGAATATTATCGAAGAAGGCTTTGATCCACATTTAAATAAAATTTCTGAAAGTATTTTCAGCCTGGGGAATGGCCGTATGGGCCAGCGTGCCAATTTTGAGGAGACTTATACCGGAGAAACCTTACTGGGGAATTATGTTGCGGGCGTTTATTATCCGGATAAAACCCGAGTGGGATGGTGGAAAAATGGCTACCCTGAATATTTTGCCAAAGTTTTAAACGCCGCAAACTGGGTAGGTATCGAAGTAAAAATCGATGATGAAGTTCTTGATCTGGCCACAGCTGAAGTAACTGATTTTAAACGCGTATTGAATATGCATGCTGGCTATCTTGAACGTACTTTTACTGCTAAATTAAAAAGCGGTAAAACACTAGCAGTTAAATCAACCCGTTTTTGCAGCATTGCCGATGATGAAGTGGGTGCCATCCGTTATAGCATTACACCATTAAATTTTGATGGTAGACTAACATTAACGCCTTTTATTGATGGCGATGTTAAAAATCAGGACAGTAACTACGATGAGAAATTCTGGGATCAGGTTGCAGATGAAATCACGGGTACTGAAGCTTATATCAAACTAAGAACAAAGAAAACTGAATTTGAAGTTTGCACCGGAAGCAGCATTGAACTGTACAGAAAAGGCGATAAATTAGACTTTAATCCGGAAGCTGTACGTCAGGAAAAATTCGTTGGACAAACTTTTTCTGTAGATGTCAAAACAAATGAAGAGATTACGCTGGTAAAAATTGCCGCGAATTTATCTTCAGAAAATTACCCTAAAGAATCACTTTTAAAAGAAACCAAATCGGTAATCGCCAAAGCATCGGCAAAGGGATTTGATACTTTATTAGCGGAACAAAGCGAAGCCTGGGTAACAAAGTGGGAAGAAAGTGATATTATTATCGAAGGTGATATTTCCGCACAACAGGCGATCCGTTTTAATATCTTTCAGCTTTTCCAAACCTATACCGGTAAAGATGACCGCTTAAATATCGGTCCGAAAGGTTTTACAGGCGAAAAATATGGTGGCTCTACTTATTGGGATACCGAAGCCTATTGTGTGCCCTTTTACCTGGCTACGGCTCCACAGGAAGTGAGTAAAAACCTGTTGGTATATCGCTATAAACAATTGGGCAAGGCTATAGAAAATGCGGCTAAGCTAGGGTTCAAAGATGGTGCAGCGTTGTATCCAATGGTAACCATGAATGGAGAAGAATGCCATAATGAATGGGAAATCACGTTCGAAGAAATCCACCGTAACGGAGCCATCGCTTTTGCTATTTTTAATTATATCCGCTATACTGGTGATGAAAGTTATCTTTCTGATTATGGTTTAGAAGTATTGATTGGCATTGCCCGTTTCTGGAAGCAACGTGTAAACTGGAGCAACGATAAACAACGATACGTAATGCTTGGCGTAACCGGACCAAATGAGTACGAAAATAACGTAAACAACAATTGGTACACCAATATTTTGGCTACATGGTGTATGAAATATGCAACCGAAGCAGCCGAAGTTGTAAAAACGCAACAACCTGAAAAATATGACAGGCTTTTAAAAGCCTTGAATTTCGATCAGAAAGAATTTTCCGATTGGTCCGATATCATTGAAAAAATGTACTATCCGCATGATGAAAAACTGGGTATTTTTCTGCAACAGGACGGATATTTGGATAAGGAGCAAACCTTGGTAAAGGATCTTCCGGCAAGTGAACGTCCGATTAACCAGAAATGGAGCTGGGACAGGATTTTACGTTCATGCTTTATTAAGCAGGCCGATGTGTTGCAGGGATTATATTTCTTTGAAGAAGATTATGATTTGGAAACCATCAGAAGAAACTTTGATTTTTATGAGCCACGTACCGTACACGAAAGTTCCTTATCGCCTTGCGTACACAGCATTTTAGCAGCGAAATTAAATGATGAGGCACGTGCTTACGAGTTCTATTTACGTACTGCGCGTTTAGATCTGGATGATTATAATAACGACACCGAAGATGGCCTTCACATCACTTCAATGGCCGGAACCTGGATGAGTGTAGTAGAAGGTTTTGCTGGGATGCGCGTGCGCGATGGTAAATTACATTTTAATCCTTTCTTGCCGGGTAAATGGAAATCTTTTTCGTTCACTATCGGTTTCAGGGGAGCTACCTTAAAAGTAAATATTACCGAAAACAGCATCAATATCAAAAACAATGCTGGTGTTGATGTAGAAATCGGCATCAGAAACCAGCTTTATCAACTGGCCGGAAATACCGAGCTTGAAATAAGTAATGCTGCTTTGGTATGAGAAAGGTAAAGGGGACAAAGTTGGACGGTAGAGGGTTGAAATTTAAAACTTTATCCGACAGAAGATGTTATTCTGCTCAAAGCTTATTCGCATTCGGCAGCAATAAAAGCCGGCTATTTACACTTTTTTTCACTCTCATCGTAATTTCTGCATCGTCCTTTGCACAAAAACAGCGTACAAAAATGAATGATAAACAGATCGTTATCTATCAGTTATTACCCCGCTTATTTGGTAATAAAAATACGACTAATATTCCTTACGGAACCATTGAACAAAATGGTTCCGGTAAGTTTAACGACATTACCGATAGAGCATTAGACGGGATAAAAGAACTTCATGTAAATTATGTTTGGTATACCGGGGTATTGGCCCATGCGAGTTTAACCGATTATAGTGCCTATGGAATCAAGCCTGATGATGCCGATGTGGTAAAGGGGAGGGCGGGCTCGCCCTATGCCATCCGCGATTATTATGACGTAGATCCCGATCTGGCCGTTGATGTCAGAAACAGGATGAAAGAGTTTGAAGCACTGGTGAAAAGAACACACGCGAAAAACTTAAAAGTGCTGATCGATTTTATACCTAATCATGTGGCCAGAAGTTACCATTCTGGTACAAAGCCCAAAAATGTGGTGGATTTCGGTTCCCGGGATGATGTTTCAAAGGCTTTTAGCGCTAAAAACGATTTTTATTACATTCCGGGGCAGGCTTTAGTGGTCCCAACAAGCGGGCAGAAGACACCTCTTTCGGTACTTCAGGATGGGAAATTTGATGAGAATCCGGCAAAAGCAACCGGAAATAATGTTTTTTCAGCACAGCCCAAATACGACGATTGGTACGAAACCATTAAGTTAAATTATGGTGTAGATTATCAGAATGGCGAAAAACAATATTTTGATCCCATTCCGCCTGTTTGGTTAAAAATGCGTGATATTTTAATCTTTTTGACCCGTAAGGGCATAGATGGTTTTAGGTGCGATATGGCCGAAATGGTACCCATAGCTTTTTGGAACTGGGTAATCCCTCAGGTTAAAAGCATAAACCCCGATTTAATTTTTATCGGAGAGGCTTATAATCCAAAAGTTTACAAACAATATTTGGATGAAGGTAAATTCGATTACCTCTACGATAAAGTAGGTTTATATGATAGCCTTAAAAAATTAATCAGAAATGAACCAACTGCGGATGTAGCTGCGATTAGGCACGTGTGGCAGGTAGAAAGTGCTGGTTTTGGCAAACACATGTTACGCTTTTTAGAAAATCACGATGAAGAACGTATCGCATCAGCAGGATTTGCAGGTAAAGCTGAACTGGCTTTACCTGCAATGGTTGTTTCGGCTACCTTGGGCGAAGGTCCGGTGATGCTTTATTTTGGTCAGGAAGTAGGCGAACCTGGCAAAGGGCAGGAAGGTTTCGGTGGAGATGATAACCGAACAACCATTTTCGATTATTGGGGCGTTCCGAACCATCAGAAATGGATGAACGGAGGTCTGTTTGACGGTCACAAGCTGAGTACTGCTCAACAGCATTTAAGAGCTTATTACAAGGAACTGTTAAAGGTAACCTCAACAAGTGATGCCGTGTTAAATGGGAAAATTTATGAAGTACCCGTTACCGGCAATATGAACAACCGGATGTATGCTTTTATCCGTTACTCTGGCAAGCAGCGCTTATTGGTTGTGGCCAATTTTGACCGAATCCAAACGTTAACCGCCAACATTGAAATTCCGGAGCAGATATTAAAAGTGAAATCTTCCGTTCCGGTCATAGAACTTTTAACTGATAGAAGATTAAATATTCCTGCGGGAACGGCTATCCCTATCAAGCTTGGTCCGGTTTCGGCGCAGATAATTGAATTTTAAAATTGAATAATGGGACATTTAAAATTAAAACCAAGGTTATCAAACCTTCAGATCATTAACATGAGCGTTGGTTTTTTTGGAATACAGTTTGGTTTTGCTTTACAAAATGGTAATGCCAGCCGCATTCTTCAAACCTTTGGTGCCGATGTGGAGCACTTATCCCTCTTTTGGTTAGCCGCGCCGATAACCGGCATGATTGTACAGCCGATTATCGGGCATTATAGCGATAAGACCTGGAATCGGTTAGGAAGGCGGCGGCCCTATTTTCTGGTGGGAGCAATTCTCACTGCACTGGCTTTAATTTTAATGCCGAACTCAGCTGTAATGGCAAGTTTACTTCCTCCGATTATAATCGGTGCAGGTATGCTGATGATTATGGATGCTTCAATTAATGTTGCTATGGAACCTTTCAGGGCTTTGGTTGCTGATAAATTACCCGACGAGCAACGTAGTTTCGGCTTTTCTGTACAAACATTTCTGATTGGGGCTGGGGCTATTGCGGGTTCCTGGCTGCCCTATATTTTATCCGAATATTTCGGTGTAGGGAAAGTGGCGCCAGCCGGGCAGGTACCTGCTAACGTGATTTACTCATTTTATTTTGGTGCTGCTATTCTTTTAGGAACAATTCTTTATACCATTTTTACCACTAATGAATATAGTCCGGAAGAAATGGCCGATTATTATGAACATACCCAGGAAGCAGAGGAAAGTAACGCCTTGAAAGATATTTTCAAGGATTTTTCTAAAATGCCTGCAACCATGAGACAATTGGGTTTAGTTCAGTTTTTCTCCTGGTTTGCATTGTTTTCGATGTGGGTTTTTACCACTCCAGCCATTGCTCAACATATATACAAGGTAGCACCGGGAGATACTTCTTCCATTAAATTTGCCGACGCAGGAAACTGGGTAGGGGTTTTATTTGGAATTTACAATGGAGTTTCTGCTATTTACGCTTTAATTCTGCCTGCCATTGCAAAAGCAACCAGTAAAAAAGTTGCACACGCCATCTCTTTAACTGCAGGAGGTATTGGTTTACTATCTATCTATTTTATTTCCGATCCGCATTATTTAATCTATTCGATGATTGGGATAGGCCTGGCCTGGGGAAGTATTTTGGCAATGCCATATGCCATTTTATCGGGTTCCATTCCTGCAAAAAAAATGGGTGTTTACATGGGGATTTTTAACTTTTTTATCACGATGCCGCAAATCGTAAACGGATTTTTTGGTGGTTTAATTGTAAAACACCTCTATCACGATCAGGCCATTTATGCAATCGTTTTGGCCGGGATATTTATGGTATTGGGCGCTATCTCCGTATTGTACATCCAAACAAAAAAGGAATCTTAACCTTAGGCTAATTTTTAAGCCTGCAATAAAAATTCTGATGAAAAAAGTATTTTATTTCCTGCTGATAATTACAGCAACGCATACCGCCTGCAAAAAAGTAGCGACCGATAGCCCCATGCAAACTGATCAGAAAGCTGATCTACCAGCAGGTGCGAAAGATGGCGTGGTATTTATCAACAATGGCACATCGGCTATTGTAACCCTTTATGCGCCCGGTAAAAAGTACGTATCGCTTACTGGCGAATTTAACAATTGGTCTACTACTACCCTGACCATGAAAAATACAACAGATGGAAATTATTGGTGGACTCAGGTAGATAATTTAAATCCATCTGCAGAGTATGCCTATCAGTTTTATGTAGATGGAAATTTAAAAGTTGCCGACCCTTATTGCGAGAAAATACTCGATCCTGATAATGATAAATACATTTCAGCAGCAACGTACCCCAATTTAAAGGCCTATCCAACAGGTAAAACAACTGGAATTGTAAGTGTAATGCAGGCTAATCAGCCCGTGTATACCTGGAAAAATGCCAGTTTTAACCGTCCTGAAAAGAATAACCTGGTGATTTATGAATTATTGGTGCGCGATTTTACTGCCGATCATAACTATGCATCTACTTTGGCCAAACTTGATTATTTAACTGGTTTGGGGATTAACGCAATCGAGTTAATGCCGGTAAACGAATTTGAAGGAAATTTAAGCTGGGGCTATAATCCATCATTCTACTTTGCGCCCGATAAATATTATGGCACCAAAACCGCATTGCAGAATTTTATCGACGAATGCCATGGCCGCGGGATTGCAGTAATTATGGATATGGTGTTAAATCATTCTTTTGGTCAGTCGCCGATGGTGCAGTTGTATTTTGATGGCTCAAAACCTACAGCAAATAGCCCATGGTTTAATGTGGATGCCAAACATCCCTTTAATGTAGGCTATGATTTTAACCATGAAAGTGCGGCCACCAAAAAATTCTCGAAAGATGTGATGAAGTTTTGGATGCAACAATATAAAATTGATGGTTTCCGTTTCGATCTTTCGAAGGGGTTTACACAGAAACAATCAGCAGATGATGCACAGTTTAGGTTATATGATGCTGGCCGTGTGGCCATCTGGAAAGATTACAATGGCTTTATTAAAAGTTTAGACCCTAATTTTTATGTGATTTTGGAACATTTTGCAGAAGAATCAGAAGAGAAGGTACTAGCTGATGAGGGCATGATGCTCTGGAACAATATGAATTATACCATGAATGAGGCTACGATGGGCTGGCTGGATAATTCTAATTTTCAATGGGGTTTTTATGCCAACCATGGCTTTGCTAAATCGGAAAATTTAGTTGGTTATGGCGAAAGTCACGACGAGGAGCGGTTAAATTTCAAGAATATTACCTACGGCAACGCTTTTGGCAATTATGTAATTAAAGGAAACCTGGCTACTTCGCTAAAAAGAGAAGAACTCATCGCAGCCTTTTTATTTAGCATCCCCGGACCTAAACTGGTATGGCAATTTGGAGAATTGGGCTACGATATCAACATTGATTTTAATGGGCGGACAGGTGAAAAACCCATTAAATGGGATTATTACAGCGATCCGAACCGCAAGGCATTATATGATGCTTATGCCAAATTCATCAGGTTGAAAAAGAATAACAGTATTTTTAATTCAACCAATTCAACTTATAATCTTGCAGGTGGCATTAAATATATCAAGTTAACAGAACGCACGAATACCGTTGTGGTAGTAGGTAATTTTGATGTGGTGAGTCAGACAGCCAATATTGATTTCGGTACAGCCGGAGCCTGGATCGATGCGGTTGGTAATGGTATTAATTTAAGCACCAGCAGTTATACGCAAACTTTGGCGCCTGGAGAATACCATATCTTTAGCAAAACAGCCCTAAAGTAAACTTACAGGCAAACCGTGCAGGATCACAAACTGCCCGGTTTGTTATCATTGATAAAAGCTTATGGTAAATAGACATTTTCCATCAAGGGTTTTTTATGGTAACATTTCTAATAAGCTTTTTTGATTAGCGCCATAATAATTTGATATTTAGGGTTCAAACCAAACTCAATGAAATTCAGATTTATACTTGCTACATTTTTAAGCATCGGCATTTTCGCATATGCACAACAAGGTCCTGGAAAAAAACAATCTAAAGAACCCGTAACCACTCCACTGGTAACCATTAAAGACGAGCCTAAATCTTCGGCTAATGAAAGGAATATTAAAGTGGAGAGTACGGTGGTGACTAATCATTCGGTTAACATTGATGGAAAGTCCATTCCGTATAGGGCTACCGCGGGTACCTTACCGGTTTGGGATGAAGATGGGAAACCGATTGCCGGTTTATTTTATACCTATTACGAACGCAGCGATGTACAAAACCGGGATAGACGGCCTTTGGTCATCTCGTTTAACGGTGGCCCGGGTTCTGCTTCGGTGTGGATGCACATTGCCTATACCGGCCCGGTGGTTTTGAATATTGATGATGAAGGTTATCCTGTGCAACCTTACGGTTATAAAGAAAATCCGTATTCCATTTTAGATGTAGCCGATATTGTGTACATCGATCCGGTTAACACAGGTTATTCAAGAGCGATAAGCAAAGATATCCCAACTAACAAATTTTTTGGGGTTCGCGCCGATATTAAATACCTGGCCGAGTGGATCAACACCTTTGTAACCCGCAATAACCGATGGGCCTCACCTAAGTTTCTAATTGGAGAAAGCTACGGCACTACACGTGTTTCGGGCTTGGCATTGGAACTACAGAACAGTCAATGGATGTATCTGAATGGCGTGGTATTGGTTTCGCCAACCGAATTGGGGATTGAACGTAGTGGCCCGGTCGACGCTGCCTTGCGTTTACCATATTTTGCAGCAACGGCATGGTATCACAAAGCTTTGGCAGCTGATTTACAGAACAAAGACTTAACGGCTATGCTTCCTGAAGTAGAAAGCTTTACCCTTAACGAGCTCATTCCGGCCATTTCGCAAGGAGGGATGTTAAGTGCTGATAAAAGGAAAGCCATTGCCGTAAAAATGTCGCGCTATTCGGGGCTTTCTGAGAAAGTAATCTTAGATTATAACCTCAACGTGCCAACCGATTTCTTTTGGAAAGAGTTACTGAGAGATAAAGGATTTACCGTTGGGCGCTTAGATTCGCGTTACCGGGGCATAGATAAAATGAGTGCAGGAGAAGGACCTGATTATAATGCTGAACTTACCTCCTGGCTGCATTCATTTACACCAGCCATTAATATGTATATCCGCAACGAATTGAATTATAAAACGGATTTGAAATATAATATGTTCGGTTCGGTTTATCCCTGGGATAAATCCGGAGATCAGACCGGCGATAATCTCCGCCAGGCCATGGCGCAAAACCCATATTTGCATTTATTGGTGCAATCGGGCTATTATGATGGTGCCTGCGATTATTTCAATGCCAAATATAGCATGTGGCAATTAGATGCTGCGGGTAAACTTCAAGATCGTATGAGCTGGGAGGGCTACCGTAGTGGGCATATGATGTACCTGCGTAAAGATGATCTGAAAACGGCAAATAATCATATCCGTGAGTTTATTAAAAAAGCTTTGCCAAAGGCAGGCGAGGCCGCTAAGTTCTAAAAATCGGTCGTCATTTCGACTGAAGTGCAACGGAATGGAGAAATCTTTAAGCAAATTATTTGTCAACGCTTTTGGGTTTACAGGAGCGCAGTTGTAGTGTAATAATTATTGTTCGTCCTGCTTTCCATTGCAAGTCCGCACTCGTACCTCGCTTGCGTGCTTTCCATTGCAATCAGGGCTAAATGGATCGGCCTGTCGCATGGAAATCCTGCGTGGTTGCTAATATCGCCAGTGCGTCCCATCGGGACGATTCCTCGGTAGCCAATTTATAGTTGGCGTTTACGTTCCGTAGGCACGTTTGGTGTTAACAGGGCGGTGGCAGGGAAACCTCTCATAGTAGCAGAAACTCATGTAAGCTAAACCTGATCGGAAGGATGCCGCCCTTCGCGGCAGGGGGGAGAGCAGGACGGAACCAAACCAAAGCACTACTGCAATTGCTTTCCAAAAAAAGAAATAAACCGTATTTACAGCGTTATTTTACCTGTAAGGCAAAAGTAGTTTACCTCCAAAAATGTAAACAAAAAACTGTTGGTTACAAACTAAAAATAATTACCTATTTTTGTGGTTCATTATGCAGCAAATAAAAACATCATTCGATTTTGAAAAACCTATTGCCGATTTAGTTCAGCAGATAGAAAAGGTTAAGCAAGTTGCCGAAAAAACCAAGGTAGATATGTCTGCCACTTTGGACGAGCTTGATGGTAAATTAGATGAAACTACCAATAATTTATATAAAAATTTAACTGGTTGGAACAAGGTTCAGATGAGCCGTCATCCAGATCGCCCGCAAACCCTTGATTATATCAATATGATCTGTGATGATTTTATTGAAATGCACGGCGACAGAACGGTTAAAGATGATAAAGCTATTGTTGGCGGTTTTGCTTCTATAAATGGTCAAACGGTAATGATTATCGGTCATCAGAAAGGTAAAAATACCAAAGAGCGCCAGTTCCGCAATTTTGGTATGGCCAATCCGGAAGGTTACCGCAAAGCGTTGCGTTTAATGCGTTTGGCTGAAAAATTTAACAAGCCGGTGATCTCTTTTATCGATACAATGGGTGCTTACCCTGGTTTAGAGGCCGAGGAGCGTGGACAAGGTGAAGCTATTGCCAGAAATTTATTGGAAATGTCGGCTCTGCGTGTGCCGATTATTTGCATTGTAGTAGGTGAAGGTGCTTCTGGCGGTGCATTGGGTATAGGGATAGGTGATAAAGTTTATATGTTAGAACACACCTGGTATTCAGTAATTTCTCCTGAGTCATGTTCTTCTATTTTATGGAGAAGCTGGGACTTCAAAGAAAAAGCTGCTGAATGCTTAAAATTGACTTCTGATGATATGTTTGGCAACAAACTAATCGATGGCATTATTCCTGAGCCGCTTGGTGGTGCGCATCAGGATCCGGAGTTAATGGGTAAAACATTAAAAGAGTATATCGTGAAAGATTTAGCCGCTTTGGGTAAATTGAAAACAGATAAGATGATTGAGCAGCGGATTGAGAAATTCTGCGAAATGGGTGTAGTAAACGAATAATCATTAACTAAAATAAATTTGAATCCTGTTCGGCCATGCTGAACGGGATTTTTTTTTGCTTCGTATGCGCGCGCTGGGGCTGACTAAAAAGGGTATAAAAATTACAGCCGTTGCTTTAAAAAGCAGCGGCTGTTTAGTAAATTTAATTGCGAAAGAAATTTACTATGGCTAAGATACAAAGTTCAGCACAATTCAAAAA